>CAZBWM010000048.1:0-50529 GCA_964495375.1 uncultured Planctomycetaceae bacterium
CTGGGGATCAACCGCAACACGCTGCACAAGAAGCTGAAAGAATACGGGCTCGACGCCGAGAACAACGGGACCACCTAAGCTTGTATTCGGGATCAAGCCCAGGGAAGCTCATCAGTGGCTTCGTATGAATCGACAGCCACTAGCGAGCTTTCCTGGGCTTCGCGCGTAAACTGCGCTTCCATACCAATCGCAGCGTCATGATCGAACGCATTCAAATTCTCTGCTTCGCGGCCAGCTATGGCGTGGCCCTGGCACTAGAGATTTCGCGGCTCTGGTTTCGCAGCGGAGTGCGGGGCGCGGTGCTGTGGATTTTCGCCGGGGCGGGTTTCGTCGCACATTCGCTTTACCTGTGGCATCGCACCCGGCTAACCGAGGGCCCGCTCTCCAGCCCTTTCGACTGGTACCTGCTGGCCGCCTGGTTGTTGGCGTTGGTCTATTTGTCGCTGGCTTTTTGGCGGCCACGGAGCGCCATCGGGCTGTTCTTACTGCCATTGGTGCTGGGGCTCGTCGGTGTCGCTAGCCTGTTGGCCGATCGCACCCCCTTGGAAGTCAACCGCGCCACACGGGCCTGGGGCGCGCTGCACGGTGCGTTTCTGCTCTTGGGCACCGTGGCCGTATTCGTCGGCTTTGCCGCCGGCATCATGTATCTCGTACACGCGTACCGCTTGAAGCAGAAGTTGCCGCAGCGGCGCGGGCTGCAATTGCCGAGCCTGGAATGGCTTGAGCGGGTCAATAGCCGGGCAATCTCACTGGCGATCGTGATGCTGCTGTTGGGCGTGCTCTCCGGCGCGGTGCTCAATACGGTGCGCCCCGAGCTTCCCTGGAGCGACCCGATCGTCGTCAGCTCGCTGTTGACTGTTGCCTGGCTGATCACGGTCGCGCTATTTGTCGCGGTCTATAAGCCGGCACGGCGCGGCCGTAAGGTGGCCTACCTGACCGTGGCCAGCTTTTTGTTCCTGGTGTTCTCGCTCGGCGTAGCGCTATTGCTCAACACCAAGCACGCCGGCTTGCGTGAGCGACCGTCGCCGTCCCCCGGTACACGATTGGCCGAGGTCGAGCACGTGGAATCGACTGACCGACGGGGTGCCGCATGAAAGTGCGGATGGTCGGCTGCAGTCATCACACCGCCTCGGTTGAGCTGCGCGAGCGGTTGGCCTTCAGCCCCCAGCAGGCCAAGGTGGCGCTCCGCAGTTTTCGCGAGGCCTTTCCGCGGGCCGAGGCCGTGCTGCTGTCGACCTGCAACCGAGTGGAGGTCTACACGGCCTTCGACGTACCCGACGACGAGCCGAGCCACGAACAAGTCGCGGCCTTCCTGGCGGGCTGCCATGGCCTGGCGCTGTACGATGTGTTCGACGATCTGTTCGAGCGGACCGGAGACGACGCCGTGCGGCATTTGTTTTCGGTCGCGGCCAGCCTCGACAGCATGGTGCTGGGCGAACCGCACATCCTCGCGCAGGTCAAACAGGCGTATCAACTGGCCACGCAGGAGAATTGCGCCGGTCCACTGACGCACGCCATTTTTCAAGCTGCCGTGAAAGTTGCCCGCCGCGTAACCAACGAAACTTCGTTGCACCAGAAGCGCGTCAGCATACCAAGCGTGGCCGTGGCTGATTTCGCCGCACAAGTTTTCGAACGTTTCGACGACAAGCAGGTGCTGGTAATCGGCGCCGGCGAAATGGCGGACGAAACGCTCCGCTACTTGCGCGAGGCAGGCGCCCGGCAACTGACCATCGTCAATCGCAGCTACGAACGGGCCCGCGACCTGGCGCAGCAGTGGGAGGGTCGCGTCGCGCCGTGGGAAGCGCTGATGGTCGAGCTGGTGCGGGCCGATCTGGTGGTAAGCACGACGGGGGCCCCCCAACCCGTGGTGACGCTGTCCAACTACCGCCAGATCGAGGCTCAGCGCTACCAGCGTCCGTTGTTCGTGCTCGATCTGGCCATCCCGCGCGACTTCGAACCGGCCATCGGCGAGTGCCTGCAAGTCTTTCTTTACTCGCTCGACGATCTGCAGGCGACTTGCCGACGCAACCGCCAGGAGCGTGATGCCGAAATGCCCCGGGCGTTGGCCATCGTCGAAGACGAAACCGCCCGCTTCATGGCCGAATTGCACCACCGCAGCACAGGCCCGGTAATTCAGCAACTTAAGCAGGGCTGGCAGGCGCCTAAGGCAGAAGAGCTGCGCCGGCTGTTTAATAAACTTCCGCAGCTCGATGAGCGCGCCCGCGCTGAAGTCGAACAATCGTTCGACCGGCTATTGAACAAGCTGCTACATCCGCCGCTAGAGACTTTGCGCGACGAGGCACGGCACGGCATCCCACACGCGCTGTTGGATGCCTTCAAGCGGCTATTTCAGTTGATGGATTAGTCGCCGCTAGCCGTGGGCCACGAGGCGCGAACGTTTTTCTCGCCAGCCACACCAACCGGCGGAGAACATCGATGTTCGCACGCCGTAAAGCTAGGGGCGAGGCTCACTCGTCATCGTCGTCGTCTTCCTCATCTTCGTCGTCATCGTCCCAGTCGTCGTCCTCATCTTCGTCGTCTTCCCACTCTTCTTCCTCTTCTGCGTCGTCTTCTTCCTCTTCATCCTCTTCTTCTTCGTCCTCGTCTTCGACTTCTTCCCACTCGGCATCTTCGATGTCGTCTTCTTCTTCCTCTTCGTCGTCCTCTTCATCGTCTTCTAGATCGTCGTCATCCTCTTCTTCGTCGTCGAGGTCTTCGTCGTCGTCATCGAAGTCGTCGTCATCGTCGAGGCCCGCAAAAGGCTTCAGGGTTGACGGGCGCGTGCCAACCGCGGCGCAGATCGCGATTGCTGCTGCCCCTCGTGGCTCGGCCAGCTCTTGGCTCTCCGCTTCCGCGCACCATGTGATCTTCACGTCAAACTCCTCCACCTAACAAACAAGGAAAACCAGTTCTGTCTTTGTCGGCTGTCGCCGCGGGGCAACCCCGCAGCGCGCCACGGCTCAATCCGCGGGAGCACTCTCGACGGCCGTCGCGTGGCGTCGCGTGCCGGAGCTCTCCTCGACCGCAGATGTCGTTCGCAGTTGTGCCGCTCGCGGCAATTCATCGAGCGTCTTCAAACCATAAGCTTCGAGAAACCGCCGCGTCGTAGCATACAGGAAGGGTCGCCCAAGTTCCGCCGAGCGACCCGCGATTCGTACTAAATCTCGATCCATTAACTGCCGCAACATATCGCCGCATTGCACGCCGCGAATCGCCTCGATCTGCGCTCGCACACACGGCTGACGATAGGCGACCACGGCCAACGTTTCCAGGGCTGGAGCCGACAGCCGGGCCGCCGCGGGCAGTTGATGCAGCCGCCGCAACCAGACGCCGAACTGCGGCCGCGTCAACAGCCTATAGCCGCCGGCCACCTCCTCCACCCGAAACGCCGTCCCGGCACTGTCATAACGCTCGTTCAACAGGCGAATCAATGTACGCGCTTCGGTGCCGTCCGCCAAGCTGGCCAACAGCGCCAGCCTGCGGGCAGGCAACGACTCGCGCGCCAAAAATAGCACGGATTCCAGGCGCGCCAAGTGCGCATTTCGCACGGCGCCCCCCACCACCGCCGAGCGGCGCAAGCGTGAATCGTAACCGTGCCACCCCAACAGGGCTAGCTGCGACACCGTCGCTCCGCCGCGTTGACGGGCCAGAGGATGGGACGCCGCCGGCGCACTGTTCCGCACGCTCCAGGACGTGGCCTGCGCTCTCCAGGTCGTGGCGTGCGATGGGCGCATAATCCGAATTCAAATTCCTTGCCCTGGGACCATACCGGCCGCTTATGCCGCTCCAGGGCGCATTCTCGAAAACTCACGACGCCGGAAATCGGCGGATGCAGAGGGAAAACCTAGTCCAATCGGCATCGATCCGGCCGCCTCAAACTAGGCAGTCGCATCGCTTTACGCAAGCCACTTTAGGCCACGAATTTGCCCCTGCGACCGACCAAATGACGAGTCGTAAGCTCCACCTGCAAGAGCTGACCTGCCAGCAAGCTTTTGGGCAACAGGGAACCTGTCAATGCGCTTCCGCAGAAGGTGCGCAAATGGGTCAGCAGGTTCGCGAAAATCGCGAGAAACCTAGCAGCGAGCCGACATTACGGCGTCCGGCCCGCACGCCACTGTTCGACATCGCGCAGCACACGGCCGATTGCCCGGAGCGGCTCGCGATCGGTCGCCTCAAAGTGGCGAGTGTAACGAGAATTGCCCGCGATCGCCATTTTGCAATGGAATCGGTAGAGCGCGCCATCGCTCCCCCAGCTTTCGAGCAGATAGTAGGTGGCGCCTAATTGTCGCAGGCGGTGTTGCATGGCCGTGAACTCGTCGGCGGCCGGCACCGGCATCGGTTCTTCAATTGAACCGGGGGCCTGGCCGCGCACGATTGGCTCGTTATAGCCGGCAGGACGAACGGGGTTCATTGGCTGCCGCGCTGTGACCGGTGCATCGATCGGGGGCGCAACGCCGCCGAACTGCGGCGACATGCTCTGTTGCGTCGCGACGCTCGGAACTGCGGCTGGCGGCGCACCGTAAGCGGCAGCGGCTCGGGGATCAATGCCCGCGGGCGCCGTGCCAGGCGATTCGTAGCGCGGTGCTTCCTGCAGGGGCTGATCCGTGCCGGGCACCACCGGCGCGGTCGCCCACTCGGGAGCCATGGGATCGTTCTGCGCGGCCGCGACGCCCCCATTGCGCTGCTTCTCGATGGCGACCCAAACTCGATCGACCGCGTCGGGAATCTGCTTCCAGAACAACGCGATCGCCGGCACCGCCACCAGCGAAATGAGCATCACCAACGCGCGAAACGCGACAACTATCGGCGATTGCATGATCGTGGACCGCTCCCTCGGCATTCTTGCCTGCGGCCACCCCGCGGCCCGCACGCGCGGTCGCCGGGGGATTTCCGCTGCGGGAAGTCATTTCCCGCGGGCGAGGATAATAATCGCGTGCCGGCAGGGACCGCAATGGCAATCGTCTGCTGGATGGACCAACCCGTGGCCGCGTTCAAGCAACAATACGACTCGACCGAAGTCTCGATCGCCTGTTGACTTCGGCTTAGGCGTGGGGTCATTGTGAGGTAGCACTCAGCGGTTGCGAAAAGGCCGGAGTGTTACATAACCGAAGCGATGCGCATGCGAACGATCAACCTCGACCACAACGCCACGACCCCGCTCGATCCGCGGGTGCGCGAGGCCCTCGACGCTGCGGGGCGAGCCGAATATGCCAATCCTGCCAGCCAGCATACGGCGGGACGCCGCGCGCGACACGTGCTCGAAGAAGCCCGCGAACGGATCGCCGATTTGTTGGGGGCCAGGCAACGTGGCGTAAGAGTGTTGCTGACCAGTGGCGGAACGGAAGCCAATAATCTGGCCCTCCTCGGCCTGGCCGGCCAGACGCCCGGCCGGATCGTGGTGTCGGCGATCGAGCACCCCAGCGTGCTGGGAGCAGCCGCGCAACTCGAGCGACGCGGTTGGAAAATCGAGCGCATCGCCGTGTCAGGTGAAGGTGTCTTCGACCTTGACCAACTGCGAGCGGCCCTGGCCGTGCCCACCCAACTTGTCAGCTTGATGTGGGGGAATAACGAGACGGGCGTGCTGCAGCCGATCGCCGAGGCGGCTCATCTGTGCCGCGCGGCGGGCGTACCTTTGCACACCGACGCTGTACAAGTCGCCGGCAAACTGCCAGTCAATTTCGACCATTTGGGGGTCAGCGCGCTGAGCCTGGCGGCTCACAAGTTTCACGGGCCGCGCGGCATCGGAGCGCTAGTCGTCGACGCCACGGCACCCCTCGAGAGCTTGATGTGGGGTGGTTTCCAACAGCACGGTTTGCGACCGGGGACTGAGTCGGTCGAGTTGGCCGTCGCGATGTGCCAGGCACTCGAATTGTGGGCTGCCGAAACCGCGGTGCGGCGCGAACGAATGGCCACGCAACGCGACCGTTTCGAGAGCTTACTACGTGCGGGAAGGCCCGGGCTGATCGTCAACGGCGGCCGGGGCGAGCGACTCCCCCACACCTCGAACCTTTCGTTTGTCGGGCTCGATAGGCAGGAGCTTTTCGTCGCCCTCGACCTGGCAGGCGTGCAATGCTCGACTGGTTCGGCGTGTGCCAGCGGATCGAGCGAGCCGTCCCCGGTGTTGCTGGCGATGGGGCTCCCCGAGCCGGTCGTGGGGAGCGCATTGCGGTTCAGTTTGGGGGCTGACACGACGGCGGCCGACGTTGACGAAGCGGCTGCTCGCATCCTGCAAGTTTGCAACGACTTGGAGAGGTCAAAACAAAGCCGAAAAATCGCCGCCGAGCCTCCCGCCAGGGCCGCAAATTCTCTATAATCCGTGCTTGTTTCAGCGGCTCACATGGCACCCCGTTTCGACGCGCGTTTCGCGGCAAATGCTATCGCAAATCACACCGGCGCTTTCAGGCGTGATTTCGCTTCCTCTGGGGAGCGATCTGGCGGCCGACGGCGCCAACGAACGGCGGGCCGCGCGCCGATCTGTTACTGGCGAAGCGCGTCGGAGCAGGACCAGCGCGCCGAGCGAGGGGCACTCTGCCTTCGTCGCCGGACCCGAGAATCACTTGGTAGCCGCGGCCGTGTTGGCGGTGCTATCGAGAGGTCCTTCGACCGCTGAGGATCAAGGGCAACTGGCCAGCCCCGCAATGCAAGCGAGCCCACTGGTGCTCGTGGGCCTAACCGGCGTGGGCAAGTCGCATCTGGCCCATGGTATTGCTGCCGAATTTCGCCGGCACGAAGCTCCCGAACACGTAATCCTATTGCCAGCGATTGATTTCGCGCGACAGTACTCCGAGGCCATTGAACTGCAAGCGGCGGGCGAACTCACCTCGCAGTGGCGATCCGCCCGGCTGCTGGTGATCGAAGATGTCGGGGAGCTTGTCGGGCCGTCGACCGCGCAGCAATCGAAACAGTGGCTCCAGAATGCACAGTGGGAGCTCTGCCGCACGCTTGACGCACTCGAAGCGGCAGGCGGCCAGGCGATCGTGACGGTAAACGCCCGACCTTCCACGCTGGGCTTGCTTCCTCAGCTTGCCAGTCGACTCGCGGCGGGGCTCGTCATTGAGGTCGCGTCGCCCGGCAAGGCCGCACGTGAACTATTGGCCGCAGAGCTCGCCGCGCGGCAGGGGCTTCCTGTTACACCTGCCTTGCTCAATCGACTGGCGGCGGGGATCACCGGTTCGGCGCGAGATCTGTACGCGGCATTGGCGCGCCTGGCTTTATCGCAGCAGGTCGAGGGATCGCGCGTTGATCGCGAGGATGTCGATGATGTCGTCGCCGAATTCGCTCAACAGCGTGAGCCGTCGCTGGAGGGCATCGTTAGCGCCGCGGCTCGGCATTTCGGCTTGCGACCGGCGGCGGTGCGTGGCCCCTCGCGGCAGCGGCACGTGGCTTTGGCGCGTGGCGTGGCGATGTACCTGGCACGCGAGTTGACACCGCTCAGCTTGGAACGGATCGGAGAGTACTGTGGCGGACGGGATCATACCACAGTGCTGCATGCCTGCCGTAAGCTGACCGCGCGGCTCGATGATCCGCAGACACGCGCCGCGCTGGAAGCGGTTCGCGGTTTGTGCCAGATGTCCGGAAGCACAGCAAAGGCGACCTGACGAACTCGACAAAAGTCATCAACAACATTAGCCCCGAGCCAGGAGAAGCAACCCAACGGAATTTAAGTGGCGAGTCGTTTGGTCGCTGTCGATTGCATGTCGATTGTTTGTGATTTGGCCGGCGCGTATCGGACGTCTCACCGACCCGACGACAGTTGCTGCCGGCCAAGCGCAAATGCCCGACACAATTTCGACAGCCGATAGGGGAGGTGCGACAAGTTTTGCACCGCGAAATGAGTGAGATTGGCTGACGGCAAACTGTCTTTTGGAAATCACTTAGAGCGCCTACTGGAAACGTTATCGACATTCGTGGTCGACGCTTTACTACGACTATTGTTTTCTTAAGAAATGAAATACTAACAGCAATACAAGAGCGTCCCGCGTCGCCCGAGAGCATTCCCTCTCAAGCGCTCGCAGCCCGCAGGCCCCGAGATTGGCGGCCGCACGACGCAGAAAGGTACGAACTCGCATGAAGGTCGTGTGCCAACGCGACAAGCTTCTGGCAGCGTTTCAAACCGCCAGTGCCGTGGCTCCCGCCCGGAGCACCAAGCCGATTCTGCAAAACGTCAAGCTCGAAGCGCGCGACGGCGCGGTCACGCTCGTGGCGACCGATTTGGAGATTGGCGTCCGCGTTGACGTGCCCGGCGTGGATGTCGAGGCCGCGGGGAGCGCCATTTTGCCGACCGGGCGATTTGGTTCGATCTTGCGGGAGAGCACCGATCAAGCCCTGCGACTCGAGGCCGAAGCGCAAGGCACCCTGGTGCGTGGCGAGCGGAGCGAATTCCGCTTGCTGGGCGAGAACCCCGACGAGTACCCAGTCGTCAACAGCTTTCAAGAATCGGCCTTTCATGAAGTCTCGGCCCGGTTGCTGCGCGAAATGATTCGCCGCACGGTCTTCGCTACCGACAACGAAAGCACGCGATATGCCTTGGGGGGGGTGCTGCTGGAGTTTGCCGCCGATAAGCTCACCGCGGTGGGAACCGATGGCCGACGCCTGGCCACGATGTATGGCCCCGCCAAGGCCGTGGGCGGGCACCAGGTCGCCGACGGCACGACGATCGTCCCGACCAAGGCCATGCACCTCATCGAGCGGGCCCTGGCCGATCCCGATGTCGACATTCGCCTGGCGATCAAGTCGGGGAGCGTGCTCGTGCAGGCCGGGCAAACCACAATCTCGAGCCGCCTGGTCGAAGGTCGCTTCCCGCGCTGGCGCGATGTCTTCCCACAGCGGCAAGACGCCTCGCACGTCGAGCTGATGGTCGGGCCGTTCTACGCCGCGGTGCGTCAGGCGGCAATTCTCACCAGCGACGAAACGCGCGGCGTCGATTTCACCTTCGGCGAGGGGCGCGTGGTGCTGACGGGCAAGGCCGCCGAGCTCGGTCAGTCGCGCATTGAATTGCCGATCGGCTATGGCGGGCCGACGATTGCGATCACGCTCGATCCGCGGTTCGTGACCGACTTCCTCAAGGTGCTCGATCCCGAATCGAATTTCAAAATTGAGCTGAAGGATTCCGCCAGCGCCGCGGTCTGCTCGACGAGCGATGGTTACGGTTACGTGATTATGCCGTTGGCGCGAGATCATTAACGGCTCGCTGGTCGTGTGTGTGCACACAGCGAACACGACCAAAAGAGTCGCCCAACAAGAGGTTACGGATGGCCCAAGGTCGACCAGTCAAGCTGGCCGAACTGATGACCGAGCTGATGGCTCGGCGCGGCTTCGCGCGGCAGCAAGCAGGTGTGGCTCTCGACGAGGCCTGGCGGCAAGCCGCTGGCAAACTGCTCGCCGAGCGGAGCCGGGTGGGGGCCATCAAACAAGGAGTGCTCGACGTCGTGGTTAGCAGTTCGAGCCTGGTTCAGGCGATCGCTTTCGAGCGGGGCGCCCTGTTGGCCAAATTGAAAGCTGCTTTGCCCGACGAACACCTGATCGACTTGCGCGTCAAAGTCGGGCGAGTCGACTGAAACCAAACAAGTGATCTAATTCTCGCGCCGGCTGGGAGGCCAGGCGCCCAAATTACGGACTCGACACGGATGTTCGCTTAAGGAATGCAACGACATGGCCGAAGCAGCCGATCAGCCTGAAGACCAGACAACGCCGTCGGGCGAGAATGTGCCCTCCGAGAATGCGCCCCCCCAGGCGCGCGCCGGGCGCCAGGCCAACGCCGAATACGGCGCGGGCGATCTCGAACACCTCAGCGATTTGGAGCATGTGCGCGAACGGCCCAGCATGTACATCGGCGACACCACGGTGCGCGGTTTGCACCATATGGTGTACGAAGTCGTCGACAACTCGATCGACGAAGCGATGGCGGCGTTCGCCACGCAGGTGGAAGTGACGATCAACGTCGATGGCTCGTGCACGGTCGAAGACAACGGTCGCGGAATCCCGGTCGAAATCCATCCCGATCTCGGTGTCTCCACGCTCGAAGGAGTGATGACGTATCTCAAGTTCGGCGGCAAGTTCAAGAAAGGGGCTTATCAAACGTCGGGCGGTTTGCACGGCGTCGGCGTGACTGTCGTCAATTTCCTCTCCGAATGGTGCGAGGTCGAGGTTTCCCGCGAAGGGCACGTCTACCAGCAGGAGTATCAACGCGGCGTGCCGCAAGGCGAAGTCCGTCGCATCGGCGCCACCGACAAACGTGGCACCAAGACGACTTTCAAGCCCGACCCGCAAATCTTCCCTGTCACTAAGTTCAACTACAGCACGTTGCAGCGCCGCTTACAGGAGTTGGCATTCCTCAACCGTGGTGTGAAGATCAACTTCAAAGACGAGCGCTCGGGCCAGAGCGATGCGTTCCACTACGAGCGCGGCCTGCTGCAGTTCATCGAGCACCTGAACCGGGCCAGCGAGCCGGCGCATGCCGATATCTTGCACTTTGAGGGTGAATTCGACGGCGTCGGCGTGGAGCTCGCCGCGCAGTACTCCAGCGAGTACACCGAGAATTTCCACTCGTACGTCAACAACATCAACACCGTCGAAGGGGGGACGCACGTCTCGGGTTTTCGCGCCGCGCTCACCCGCTGCCTGAACGCCTACGGCAAGAAAGCCAACCTGTTCAAAGACCTGGTTCCCACAGGAGACGATTTTCGCGAAGGACTCACGGCTGTCCTATCGTTGCGCGTGCTCGAACCGCAGTTCGAAGGCCAGACCAAAACCAAGCTCGGCAACGGCGAGGTAGAGGGGATCGTCAATTCGGCCGTTGGCGACTTTCTGGCCAAGTATCTCGAAGAACACCCGCGCTCGGCCCAGGCCATCGCCAAGAAGGGGCTGTTAGCGGCCGAAGCCCGCGAGTCGGCCCGCAAGGCCCGGCAGCTCATCCGCGACCGCAAGGGGGCGCTGTCGCACGGTGGGCTCCCCGGCAAGTTGCGCGATTGCACCAGCAAGGAAGTCGAGAAGTGCGAGATCTACCTCGTCGAAGGTGATTCGGCAGGCGGTAGCGCCGAGGGGGGCCGCCTGCGCGAGTATCAAGCGATCCTCCCGCTGCGCGGCAAGATCATCAACGCCTACAAGTCGCGCGAAGACAAAGTGTTGGCCAACGAAGAGGTACGCAGCATCATCGCCGCGGTCGGCGCTGGCATCGGTGAAGACGCTGATCTCAGCAAACGCCGCTACAACAAAGTCGTCATCATGACCGATGCCGACGTCGACGGTTCGCACATCCGCACGCTGCTGCTCACGTTTTTCTACCGGCAGATGTACCAGCTCGTTAGCGGCGGGCACGTTTACGTCGCCCAGCCGCCGTTGTTCCGCGTCAAAGCCAAGAAGCAAACCTATTACGTGCAGACCGACGACGAGATGAAGCAGCAGTTGTTGGATCTCGGTCTGGCCGACGCCGTG
The DNA here is from genome assembly GCA_964495375.1 of uncultured Planctomycetaceae bacterium. Lineage (GTDB taxonomy): Bacteria > Planctomycetota > Planctomycetia > Pirellulales > JAEUIK01 > JAIESQ01. The sequence continues at coordinate 11,434 of CAZBWM010000048.1, forward strand.
CTCGAATTCGAAGATGGTCGCAAGATCGGCGGCGAGGACATGGCGAAGCTCTGCCGCACGTTGGCCGGCCTGGTCGATGCCATCACCACGCTGGAACGCCGCGGCATCAGCCTGCGGGCACTGGCCGGGTTGCGCGATCCAGCCGTGGCCTCGGGCCGGCTGCCCGTCTACCACGTTTATCTGGGGACGCACGAGCACTGGTTCCATACTCGCGACGAGCTCGATCGTTTCTTGCGCGAGCACGAACAAACGACCAAGCAGGAAGCGCGCGTCAGTGATGCCCCCCTGCCCGTCGCGCCGACCTCCCCCACGGCCGAGGGCAACGGCAACGGCGAAGCGGGCCCTCGCTTGCACATCGTTGAATTGCACGAAGTGCGCTCGCTCAACAGCGGGCTCGACGAGCTGGCCAAGCTCGGCTTGGCGATCGAGGCCTTGTTGCCGCAAGTTCGCACCGGCGTGCAGGAGCCGCCGTTCGTGGTCCGTCGCGGCGATAGCGCCACGCCGATCGAAGACTTGCGCGGGCTGTTGCCTGCCATTCGTTCGGCCGGCGAACGTGGGCTGACGATCACCCGCTTCAAAGGCTTGGGTGAAATGAACGCCGAAGAGTTGCGCGAGACGACGCTCGACCCCAAGAATCGCACACTTTTGCAAGTGACGATGGAAGACGCCGGCGCCGCCGATGAACTGTTCCGCGTGCTGATGGGAGACAAGGTCGAGCCGCGCCGCGAGTTCATCGAAACGCACGCGCTGGACGTGCGGAATCTGGACGTGTAGCGAATCCATGGTCGACGAGTTGCTGCCCGTCCCCCACTACCTGCGGCGCTGCGACCGCTGCCGCCGAACGGGCTTGCTGATGATCTTCTCGGCCGATCGCAAAAGCTGGCTCGCGAAGTGCGAATGTGGCAAGGAACACGCCTGGCGACTACTTCGGGTCAACGAGCAGCCCCACGCGCCTGGCATCTGAACAGGCTGCTGACGTGCTTCGAACGGGTCTCTCGCCACGCAGCCACCCAGCAAAATCATCTGGTCTCGCCACGAACCAGAATAGCCTGTCATCTCAGCAGGGCCTGACGCCACAGCTCGATCCACTTCCGGGTCCGCCGTTTGGCTCGCTGGCGGGCATCACGATCGCCTTCACGCCCGTCCCCGAGCCGAGTTCACTCGTGCTGGCGATTTTGGCGGGCAGCGGTCTCGCGTTCGTCGCGCGGCGTCGACGCACGGTATCGGCAGGAGCCGAGGCTTTTTAAGCAGCGGTCAATTCTTGCGCGCTGAGACTTCGACAACCTCATACGTTGGTCATCGAGCGACCAGTTTGCGCGGAACGTGTTCAACTAGCAGACGTTCGGGGCGTCGTCTACTATCCACCGCCGCTCGAGACGGCTTGACAGTTAGCCGTGCCGGCGGGACTTCGAGCATGATCGAAGTAGCAGCGCGCCGCTCTCCCTACGGCGCCAGGTGGCATGCCAGTTGCGATTCAAAGTTTGCTTAGGACGCAAAACGGCCCGTTTAGGACGCAGCTAGGACGCAAGCCTTTTGATTTTGCGTCCTAAGGTCAAGTGCTTTGGTAACAAGGCGTTAGTCGCTGTTTTTTCGGGCTTAGGACGGTTAGGACGCAAAATCCCGGAGCACTTTATAGAAGAGGCCCGAGGCATGCGAGCCTTCGGCCGGCGCTCTGGAAATCGGCCTACGTCGCTAGTATCAAACTCTTGTTCGCAATTCCCGCTCTGTCAGCCAATTGGCTCACAACTGACCCTCGAAAGGCTTGCCCGGAATGAGCGTCTCTGTCGATCGTGCCACAAGCGAAACCGATGCGCGTGCCGCCTCCGGCGTCGCGGGCCTGGACGACATCCTGCGAGGTGGCTTCACGCGCAATCGCCTATACCTACTGGAAGGAGTACCAGGTTCGGGCAAAACGACCTTGGCGCTGCAGTTTCTCATGGAAGGTGTTCAGTGCGGCGAGCCGGTGCTGTACGTCACGCTCTCGGAAACCGCGGACGAGCTTCGCGAAGTTACCGTCTCGCACGGCTGGTCGCTCGAGGGAATCACAATTCGCGAACTGGTCCCTTCGGAGGAAAGCTTGCTGCCGGATGAACAGTACACGATGTTTCATCCCTCGGAAGTCGAACTGAGCGAGACCACGAAAACGATTCTGGCCGACGTCGAACGCAACAAGCCGACGCGCGTTGTTTTCGATTCGCTCTCTGAGCTGCGCTTACTGGCCGGTAATCCGCTCCGCTATCGCCGGCAGATCCTGGCGCTGAAGCAATTCTTCGCGGGCCGAAACTGCACGGTGCTGCTGCTTGACGACCTGACCAGCACCGACCGCGACCTGCAAGTGCAGAGCATCGCGCACGGCGTGGTGCGGCTCGAACAAGTCTATCCTGAATATGGAGCGGAACGCCGGCGTTTGATGGTCATCAAGTATCGCGGCGTGCACTTCCGGGGCGGCTATCACGACTACAACATCGCACGCGGCGGGCTCGAGGTTTTTCCGCGCCTCGTGGCCAGCGAGTATCGGGCTCCACGTGCTATGGATACGCTGGCCAGCGGTGTTGCCGAACTCGACTCATTGCTCGGCGGCGGCATTGAGCGCGGCACCAGTACCTTGATGGTTGGCGCGCCGGGCTCAGGCAAGTCGACCTTGGCCATGCAGTTCGTCGCTTCGGCGGCCTCACGCGGAGAACACGCTGCGCTCTTTCTCTTCGACGAAAGCGCGAACACACTTCTCTCTCGCGCGGTGGGCTTGGGTATTGAATGGGGAGAGCACATTGCCGAGGGGCGGATCACCATCCAGCAAGTGGATCCGGCCGAGCTTTCTCCCGGCGAATTCTCTCACGCGATCCGCCGCGCTGTTGAGCAGCAGGGAGCAGCAGTCATCGTGATCGATAGCTTGAACGGTTACCTCAACGCCATGCCTCAGGAGCGCTTCCTGACGGTGCAACTCCACGAATTGCTGACGTACCTGGGTCAGGCCGGGGTGGCCACAATATTGATCGGCGCCCATCAAGGGCTGATCGGCGGTCCGATGGTGGCGCCGGTCGATGCCAGTTACCTGGCCGATTCTGTGATTTTGCTGCGCTACTTCGAAATGAAGGGAGAAGTGCGCCAGGCGATTTCGGTGGTTAAAAAGCGAGGTGGACCTCATGAGCGCACCATTCGAGAGTTTCGCATGGAGCCCGGAGGGATTCGTGTCGGCCCGGCACTGCGGGACTTCCGTGGCGTGCTGACAGGAGTGCCGATCTACGAAGCGCCCGCACCGGGGGAGAGGAAGTAGACCGTGAGCGCGGCCGAGGCTCCAAAAATTGAGCAGCGCATCCTGGTGCTGGCGCCGACCTCGAAGGACGCCACGCTGACACAGGAGATCCTCGCGCGCGCTGGCGTGTCCTGCATAATCTGTAATGACCTGGCGCAGATCTGCTCGCAGTTGGACCAAGGGGCTGCCGCGGTGCTGCTCGCGGAAGAGCAGATTGGCGATTATCGGCAAGATTGCCTCGTCGACTGGCTGCGGCGCCAGTCTCCCTGGTCCGATGTGCCGATCCTGCTGCTCGCGCGTCGGGGAGCCGACTCGGCCGCCGTGGCCGAGGCGATCGGCGTGCTGGGCAACGTTACGGTGCTCGAGCGACCCACGCGCGTGGCGGCGCTGGTGAGCGCGGTGCAGGCGGCGCGACGGGCCCGCCAGCGGCAGTACCAGCTTCGAGATCACCTCGTCGAGCGAGAAAGTCACCTGCAGGCACAGGCCTACCTGGCGGCGATCGTTTCCTCGTCCGACGATGCTATCATCAGCAAGACCTTTGACGGCATCATTCAAACCTGGAATGCCGGCGCCCAGCGTATCTTCGGCTACACGGCCGAGGAAATAATCGGCCAGTCGATCACGCGCTTGATTCCGCCTGAGCGCCAGGATGAAGAGCCCAAGCTGCTGGAGCGATTGCGCCGCGGTGAAAGCATCGATCACTTTGAAACGGTGCGTGTCACGAAAGGAGGCCGGCGCATCGATATCTCGCTGACGGTGTCTCCGGTGCGCGACGCCAATTGCCGTTTGATCGGCGCTTCGAAGATCGCGCGCGATATCACGCAACGGAAACAGGCCGAGGCCGCGCTCCGCGAGGCCGATCGCCGCAAGGATGAGTTTCTCGCCACGTTGGCTCACGAGCTGCGCAATCCCTTGGCGCCGATTCGCAATTCGCTGCACATCCTCAGGCTCAAGGCGGCGAACGACCCGGCGGCCGACAGCGTTTTCGAGATGATGGAGCGGCAGGTCAATCACATGGTTCGCCTGGTCGACGACCTGATGGAAGTCTCGCGGATTACGCGCGGTTCGATCGAACTGCGGCGCGAACCGATCGACCTGGCGGCCGTGATTCGCAGCGCGGTGGAGACGAGCCGACCGTTGATTGAGGCGGCCGGACATCAACTGGCGATCTCGCTGCCGCGCGAGGCGATCTCGCTGTATGGCGACGAGGTGCGGCTCGCCCAGGTGTTCGCAAACCTGCTCAACAACGCGGCCAAGTACACCGATAGCGGCGGGCAAATCTGGATCACCGCCCGGCGCGAAGACAGTGAGGTGGCCGTGACGGTTCGCGACAACGGCATCGGCCTCGAGGCCCATGCGCTGCCGATCGTCTTCGACATGTTCATGCAAGCCGATCGCCAACATGAGCGCTCGCAGGGGGGCTTGGGGATCGGTCTGACGCTGGTTAAAAGCCTGGTGGAAATGCATGGTGGCAGCGTGAGTGTGCGGAGCGCGGGGCAGAATCAAGGGAGCGAGTTCACGGTGCGGTTGCCCATCGCCAAACACGCGCCGCGGGAAGTCGCGGTGCCGGCGGCCCCACCCGCGGTCATGAAAAGCCAGCGCCGCGTGCTGGTGGTCGACGACAATGCCGATAGCGCGGCCAGCCTGGGGATGCTGCTGAAAATCCTCAGCATGGATGTGAAGCTGGCCAATGACGGTTGGACGGCGCTAGCGACGATCGAGAGCTTTCGGCCCGAGGTCGTCCTGCTGGATCTGGGGATGCCGGGGATGGATGGGTTCGAGGTCGCACGGCGCGTTCGCGAGCGGAGTGAGTTTGACGGCATCGTCTTGATTGCCCTGACCGGTTGGGGCCAGCCCGACGATCGCGATCGCACGCAGGCGGCCGGCTTCCAGCATCATCTGGTGAAACCGGCCGATATCGCGGCTTTACGGTTGCTCCTGGGTTCGGTTGGCAAATAAGATCGTTGTCGACGCCGTGGAGTTATGGTGCCGGAGCGCCCGGCTGCTTTCCGGCGTCCCGACAACCAGCTCAGACTTCGGGGACAACTACCATGAATGGGGCGAGCAACGGCTTTCCTTGGCCTTACTGGCCGCAGCAATCTCCCATCGACCTGAATCTCGACGATTCGATCTTCGTCGATCTGCCCAAGGATTACTTCGACGAGGATTATGCCGACGCACCATTCGCGGGCCAGTTCGAGGGGCACGGCGATCACGCCAATTTCGTTCTCCAAAAGCCGCACCCCGGTAACAGTGCACCTCTGATTAAGCTCGGCGACCAGCGAGCGGAGCTCATCAAGATCCATTTGCACACGCCGTCGGAGCACGATCTCCAGGGGCACGACTATGCCGGTGAGATTCATTTGATTCATCAGATTCGGCACCCGTTCCGTGGTTCCGAGCTGATCGTATTGGGCGTCTTCTTCGCCGATGATGTTCCCCCGGTGGCGAATTTCTTTCAATCGTGGCTTGTTGCCCAGGCCGCCCATGCCGCGGGTAAGCCTGGAGCCCACTGGATTGATCCGAGCAATCTGATCCCCAAGAAAAAGCACCGTGAGTTCTTCCGCTATGAGGGTTCGCTGACGTCGTCTCCGTATACGGAGAATGTCAGTTGGCTCGTATTCCGCCAACCGATCGGTATCAGTTCGGCAGACTTCCAGTTGGTGCGCCAATTCGCGCATCAGCCGGAACGCGACGTGCAACACCAAGCGCGCCGCCTGGTGCTGCGTAACTTTGGGCCACATTAGCTCGTGGCCCCGCGAGGCGATCGAGCGATGTGCCGACGGGGACATCTTTGCCGCGCACGTTAGCTTCGAGGTGCTCGACGCCGAGTTGGACGACGACCGCGCCACGATCACCACCAAGGTGGACGGCGCGCCGACAGGTTGGCTTCAATCCTCTCGCATGCGAGCGATCACTTGGCGACCGCCTTCAACGTATAGCCCCGAATGGCCGGCGTGCTGTCGGCGGCCCAGCGGCTGTCGCGCCCGGGCGTACGTCCGCTGCACTCCATGCCGGCCGCCACGTCGATCGACTGGCCAATGCGCACGGTCGGCTCCCCCGCGGCGTTTTTCAAAAATCCCTTGAGGGCGGAAACGATTTCCACCTCGCTGCCGTCGGGCGAGACGGCCAGGCGAATCGTGTCGCTGGTCCCGAGTTTGAGATCTTCGGTGATCTCGGTGCGGCCATTGCGATAGACGTACTCGGCCTTGTAGTCGGCTCGCTCGCGCCCTTCGTCGTCGAGCCGGCCGTACTGGCTTTTGCCGAGCGTGACGATTTGCTTGAGCACGTTGTCGTTGCCGCCGAGCCCGCAGAAGCCGTAGAAGGTTTTCCGGAAGGTGCTATCGACGAACTCGAATTGCACTTCGCAATCGTCGCCGATGTCGACGCCGTAATAGCAATCGTCGTCGCGCGTTGGCAGGAAGCCGGTCTCCGCGTTGCGATCGACGTCCATGTAGGCGTAAAAGTAGCCGCGACCCTTCGGGGCATGGGCCCGCCCCACCTGGCCGGCCACGCGGGCGTAGAGATAAATGTGCTCGTCGTCGTTGGCCACCTTGAATTCCAACAGATCGACGTCGGGGTCGTAATCGAGGTAAGGAACCAGGTCGCCGCGCGGGTCGTCGACGCCGGGCACATTGCGCCAGTCGTCAAAGTTGCCATCGATGGCGATCGGGGGCGTCGCGATGTTCGATCGATCTTGGGAAGCGGGTTGTGACGCGATCAGCAGCGTGGCGCCGCCGGTGCGAACCTCGGGCGTAAACTCGCCAGCGATTGTTACCGTGACGCTTGGTTCCGGAAAGCTTGCCCCGCCAGCGTCTCCTCCCCCGCGAACATTCTGCTCCTCCGCTGCCTGCGTGCGGGCGATCGCAAAGTCACTGCCGGCCCGGTAGGACGCTTCCGAAAGATAGGTTCCACTCCGATTGTCGAACGACCCAAGCTGCATCTCCGAGCGGCGCAGACTGATCGGCACGTTTGCCCTGGCCAGCGTTAGCGTTTGAGCGCCCGTCTTGAATTCGAGCGCTAAGCTGGCCTGCCCCTCATCGCGTGCTGCCGGATGAAAGACAATCGAGTATTGCCCAGCGATCGAATTGCCTTGCGAGTCGTGCATTAGTAGCGGCAGAAAGTCGAGCGATTCGGTGACCTGAGGGCCCGCCAGCTCGACGTCAACATACAAGGCGTTCTGCTGGGCGTCGTACTTCAATTGCGAGGGATCGGCCGGCCACGACGGCAGCAGCTCGCGGTCCTGGCGATAAAAGTCGTTGGCGGCAAAGTGCCCCTGGCCATCGATGGCGCCGATCACCTTTTCGCGCAACTTGGTGAAGGCGAAAACGGTGCGCGATTCTCCCTGAGCGACGATGCGGGCTTCGCGCAGATACCGCCGGGCAGGCAAACGATTCGTTTCTGTCAGCGTCCGCACGCAGGCGTCGGTCGCGAGCGGCCGCGCCGCGGGCTTGATCGAAGCCATCGTGGTTGGCGAGCCGGGATCGCCCAGCCAGACCAGGTCGCGGTTGGCCAGCGTCAGCTTGAAAGTCACTTGCCGCGTGATCTCGTCCGCCGATACCGCTGCACCGGCGCTGTCCGCGGCTTCGGCAACGCCTGCGGTCACCAACAGCCCAGCCAGCGCGCAGGCGAAGTTCAATCGTGTCATTTCGCGCCAATTGGGCCGTCTCATCTGCATTTACTTTCCCTAACCTCTAACCCCTGGCCTCTAGTCCCTACTTCTTGCCGAACGCGCTGGTTAGCAGCGACTCGTCGAACGCCTCGGGGACGCGATCGGTCGCGGCATACATGTAAAGGGCGGCCAGCACGATTGCGCTTAAGGCCGATGAGACCAGCGAGACCACCAACATCCAGAGCACACCGGCTCCGATGGCCACGCCGCCGACCACCGGATTGATCGCCGCGATCAGAAAAACGCCGCCGAAGATCAGCAACAGCGCGGGCAGCATGAAGAAGAAGGCGATGGTGCTGATGCCAAAGTTGGCCGCGAGCGACTCGCCCCAGGTCTTCTTGAGAATGGCGGTCGAACGCTTCACGGCCTGCACGGGCCCGGCTTTCTCGATCACGATCACCGGCACGACGAAGAACGTCACCAGCGACCAGCCCATACCCAGCAGGCCGGAGACGAAAGCGCCGACCTTCTCGCTGCGTGATTCAATCGCTCGCAAGATCACCCCGACGCTGGCAGCCACGATGGCCCAGCCGAAGATCTGTGGCAACCGCGCCATGGCGGCGCTCAGCCCATCTTTGAGCGTGGGGTCTTCACCGTTGAAGCGCAGCACCGCGCAGGCGATCAGCGCCGAGTTGAAGAACACGATCACAAAGTAGTTGGCCAGGTAGAAGACGAACAGCACGATCCAACCGAGGATGTTTTCCTGGCGGTTCTCGTCGCGGGCGACCTCTTCGGCAATTCCGGTCGCCCAGAGGGGAATTGCGAAACTTGCCAACACCAGCACGCACGCGATCCCGCTCATCACCGGGAAGAGGAGCAGCTCCTTGTCCATCTTCAGGACTTGCAAACTCTGCTTACTGAGTTGCCAACCTTTGCTGAGACGTTCGAACATGGCCGCTGCTCCCTGAAAAGTGTTTCGGTACGCGTCGTCTGGGTCACCCAATTCCGCGGGCGCCCAAGCCAACTGCGGTGCTTGTCCGCGATTATCGCCGCGTAGCAAGTATATGTCGAGGTAGTCCGGGGGGCGCGAGCGTTGGCGGGGTGCCGTGCCTGCTGAGACGCGGAGATTCTGACTACTTATTGGTATGGTTCGTAGCGATCTGTTGCGGTGTTCTCTCTCGGCGCGCACCGCGTACGGGCGCTCGACCCGATCCGTTAACGATTGACTCGTGGGATCCTTGGGGGAGCAGCGAACGTGTGCGGGCGTTCTGTCTGTCTCTGCGCGCACCGCGAAACGGCGCTCCGCCCGATCCGTTAACGATTGACTCGTGGGATCCTTGGGGGAGCAGCGACCTGATGCAGGCGCGCACCGCGGCACGGAGCGGCGCCAGCACGACTTCCCTTAGGCTTATACCTGAGTCGCGTGCCAGAGCCGCGGCAACCATTGTTAAAAATATATACAAAATAATGACCAGTTGTCAAGGCCGGTTCCGACCACTGGTTTTGCGCTGGTAGCGACCCCGGGCCGCTCCCTTGCCCAGCCTGGCCTCAGACGCCTTCTCAGTGCGCGTGACGGTCCAAAACGCGATTCCTCGACTACTGCCCATGCTTCACCTCCAATTCAATGAATGGAGAGATACGCGTATCCATCTTGCTGCTTGTTCGCGTTGACGGTCATGGCAGAGACAGCCACGGTCACCTCGCTGGCGACCTCGTCCCGGGCGAATTTGGCGCGGGCGAGGGACTGACCGCACACAAAGACCTCGACTCCGCAGGCCTTTAGCTCGTGAATCAACCCGAGATTCGGGTTCGTCGTCGTGCCGGCGTGTTTCACATAGGCCGAATCGCTGAGGGCCACCTTGGTCGCTGCGCCGTGCAACACCAGGGCGAGCTTTGCGTCGCTCGGTTTGAAACCTGCCTCGGCATTGAGATTCAGATAGCGGGCCACGCTCTCCAGCCCTTTGTTTAGTTCCTTGGGTTCGCTGTCGGCCGTGATGTCGAAGACGATTTTGATCCCGCTTCTGGGCGGCTCGGCGGCATTGGCCACCCGAACGATTCCGCCGTACCGCGCAATCTGCGGAAAGTGCAGCGTGTGGCCATCGTCGACCGCCCCGTAGGCGGCCACGCAACTCAGTCCCACCAAAACGAATGACCAACTGCGCATGGCTGCACTCCTACTGCCAAAGCGTTCGAAACACGACAAACATGGCGACCAAGACAATCGCGGCCGCAAAAATCCTCTGTAGGGTCGGCCCCGCTAAACGTTGGGCGAGCGCGTTGCCACCGAAGAGCCCTGCGATGCTGCCGGCGGTAAAGAGTCCCGCGGTGGATAACGTGAGATCCTTGCCCGCCAGCAAATGGCTGATCGTGCCCGCGGCGCCGATCAGCGTGATGACCAGCAATGACGTGCCGATGGCTCTTTGTATTCCCATGCCAGTGAACATCACCAGCGCCGGCACAATGATGAAGCCACCCCCGACGCCGAACAGTCCCGAGAGCACTCCTGCGCCCAAGCCGATCACCCCGAGCAGCATGGCGCACTGCGACGTCAGGCGGAGCTTCCCCTCCGGATCGCGTTGACAGGTGGGGCCTGCGTTGTCGTTCATGAGGATGGGCAAGCGAGCCGTGGCATCGGCGGCCTTGAGCCACATGCGCGTGGCAATCACCAGCATCAGCACGGCGAACAAGCCGAGCAGCACGGTCTCGGGAATGCGATCGGCCAGCAGGGCTCCTAACGGGGCGCCAATCATGCCGGCCAACGCGAAGAGCAAACCGGTGGGAAACTCGACCAGCCGGCTTCGCGCCCGTTGCACAAAGCCGACCAGCGACGTAGCTCCCACGGTCAGCAGCGACACGCCGACCGCTTCGCGGGCTGGCACACCCAATCCATACACGAGCAACGGCACCGCGAAGATGGCCCCTCCACCGCCGGTCAACCCGAGGGAGAATCCCACCAAGGCTCCGAATAGTAGGGTGAGGAGTGCCATGACCAGTCCTTTTGCGGCGACTCAGAGCGTCAGGCTTCTGTGCCGATGGTCGTTTCGACTTGCACGGGCAGCTTGGACGCCGCCCACGCTTTGAAACCCCCGACCAGATCGAGCACGTCCGCACGTCCCACCTGTGCCAGCACGCTAGCCGCGATCGCCGAGCGATAGCCGCCTTCGCAATGCACCACCACCGGGCGATCGTTGGCGATCTCCCCTGCGCGATCGCGCAGGTGATTCAGTGGGATGTTCACACTGCCGGCCAGGTGACCGGCGGCCCACTCTTTCTCGCTCCGCACGTCCACCACGGTCGGCGCGGGGGTTGCCGTCAGTTGTTCAGCCAGGGCGACGGCCGTGATGCGGTCGATCTTCCGCACGAGGTCCGGCCGATCGCGTAGTGCGTCCATGCCATCGCGCAGGTAGCCGGCGACATTGTCGAAACCGATGCGTCCCAAACGCATGACGGCCTCTTGTTCTTGTCGCGGCTCGGCAATGACAACGATCGGGCGCTTGTGATCGAGCACGGTTCCGCACCAGGTGGCATACTTGCCCTGGATGCCCACATTGATGGAACCCGCCAGATGCGCGCCCTCGAAGTCGATGGCCTCGCGGACATCGAGCAGTTGTGCGCCCTGGTTCTTGAGACGTAGCACCTCCTCCAAGGAGAGCGCATTCAGCGATTCGGAGAGTGTGACATCCAGGCTCGGGCGCTCCTGGCGATTCAAAATGGCGTCGTGGACGAAGTAGCTCGGTGCCTCGGGTTGCTCGGCGGTCACTATTTTCTTGAAGTCCTCGCGGCTCATCGGCTGCAAGGCGTAATTGAACTTCTTTTGCTCGCCGATCGTGGAGACTGTCTCCTGGCTGAGGTTCTTGCCGCACATCGAGCCGGCGCCGTGAGCCGGATAGACGAGCGTCTCGTCGGGCAACTTCACCAGCTTATTCGTGAGCGAGTCGTACAACATGTCGGACAGCTCGTCGGCCGTGACGCCGATCGACGCCAGCAAGTCGGGTCGGCCCACATCGCCGATGAACAGCGTGTCGCCGGTCAGCACGGCCCGCGGCTTGTCCTTGCTCTGGGCGAGGTCGTACACCAGGATCGAGATGCCTTCGGGCGTATGCCCGGGGGTTTCCAGGATCTCCAGTCGCACGTCGCCGAACTCAATCCGGTCGCCATCCTTGACCTTGGTCGCGGGAAACTCCGGTTCGGCCCGCTGACCGAGATAGATCTTCGCCCCGCATTTGTCGCGCAACTCGATATGGCCCGCGAGAAAGTCGGCATGAAAGTGTGTCAGGAAGACATGCTTGACCTCGCAGCAGACCGCCGCGGCGTCGGTGATGTACTGTTCGACATCGCGCTGGGGATCGACCACGACCGCGGTGTGCGTTTTCTCGTCAGTGATCAAGTACGAAGCGTGGGACAAGCAACCCAGGTAGTACTGCTTGATGTTCATGGCGCTCTCCTTGGCTGTCGTTGGCCGTTGTTCGAGTGCGTAACGGTGTGCGATTGGGCGCGCTGCGTGCGGTTTATGCTCGGCAGTTGGCGCCCGCGGCTGGTGTTGTCACCTGATTCCACGGCATGCGCGCGAGCAACATCGCCATGCCGCAGGTGTCGGTGATCCCAGCAAACATCAGGCCGGCCCCGACGAATGCGGACAGGAGGGCAAAGTACGGATGCACCGCGAGGGCTAGGATCGCGCCGACCAGCACGAGCAAGCCCGCCGCGATGCGCACCTGACGTTCGAGGGAAATCGCCTGTCGTCCGCGGACAACGGGCAATCCCGCCGCCTCGCAGGCCAGCGTCCCCCCTTCGATATTGATGACGTTGAGGCCCACCGCAGCCAGCTTCTCGCAAGCCTGCTGACCACGGCTGCCCGACCGGCAGATGACGTACAACGGTTCGTTGCTTGCACCGTTGCGCTCCGACTTGATAGCCCGCGGATCGAGTCGATCGAGCGGCACATTGCGGGCGAAGTCGACGTGGAGTTCCTGGAACTCGACTGGAGTGCGCACGTCGATGAGCTCGAGCTCCTGTCCGGAAGAGCTCAGTTCAGCGAGTTGTTGCGGGGTGATGGAGCGGGACATGTTCTGGTCCTCCTTAAATATATCTATCTATCGTGATATTACGATATGACGGCCAAAAAAGTTCAGCGTTAGTTTCCGAAACGGGCCTCGACGCAGCGCATGATGCTGGCCAGGTGCGGTTCGGCAATCGCGTAATAGACGAAGCGCCCGTCTTTTTCTTGTCCCAAGAGGCCGCAGCGCTGCATGAGTCGCAAGTGCTCCGAAGCCATATGGCTAGGGATCTCGCAGGCTTCAGCCAATTCACCCACGGTGAACCGTCCTTGCAGCAACATTTGCACGATTCGCAAGCGGTGGGGGTGGGCCAGAGTCCGCAAGCACTCGGCGGCTTGGCCGAGGGCCTCGAGGCTCATCAGTTTCGTCTTGGTCTTGTTCGCCATGTCTCTCTCCTAGCTCAATAATATCGGAATGTTCCGATATGTCAATCAGTATTTTGGGGGGACAAGTTTTTCCCGCTACGCAATCGGGAAGAATCGCAAACTGCGAGTCCACGTAGAGCCCCGGTTGATCCTTCGGCCCAGGCGGTAGAATGGCGTGACCGCTCAAACCGTCCCCAGTCAACCGCCCCCAGCGACGCAGCCGGTTGTCCGACACCGCGAATCGTCACGCTGCCCATTTACTGCCCCCCTGCCCCGCCCCGAACCCTGCCCTGCTTTCGCGCTTCCGTTTATGGCCCAGATTACCGTCAACGAACTGAGCATTGGGTTTCGCGGTCCGCTGTTGCTCGACGATGTTTCGTGCCAGATTGAGCCAGGCCAGCGGATTGGCCTGCTGGGGCGCAACGGGGCTGGCAAAACGACTTTCTTGCGGATCCTCGGCGGCCAGCTCGAGCCCGACGGCGGGCAGATCACCTTCGCAGCAGGCACAGTGCTAGCGCTACTTCCCCAAGATGTGCCGCAGGAGCTCGCCGGCCCGGTGATCGACATCGTCACAGCCGGTGCTCACCGCACGGAGCCCGAGGCTGTCTGGCGCGTCGAGCAGCGGGTCGCCAACCTGCTGATCGAAATGGAGCTGGCGCCCGACGCGACGATCGAATCGCTCTCGTCGGGCATGAAGCGTCGCGTGCTGTTGGCGCGCGCCCTGGCCAGCGATCCCGACGTGCTGTTGCTCGACGAGCCGACGAACCACCTCGACGTCGAGATGATCACCTGGTTGGAAGATTATCTGGCCCGCTTGCGCGGCACGCTGATCTTCGTGACGCACGATCGCCGTTTCTTGCAGAAGCTGGCGACGCGCATTTTGGAGATCGATCGCGGACGGCTGTTCGACTGGTCGTGCGACTACGACACGTTTCTGGTGCGCAAGGTCGACGCGCTGGCCGCCGAAGAGAAGCAGAACGCGTTGTTCGACAAGCGGCTGGCCGAAGAAGAGGCGTGGATTCGACAGGGGATCAAAGCGCGGCGTACGCGCAACGAAGGGCGCGTTCGCGCGCTCGAAGCGATGCGCCGCCAGCGCCTGGAGCGGCAAGCCCCCACCGGCAAGGTGCAATTGGCGATCCAGAGCGGGCAGCGCAGCGGCGCGCTGGTGGCCGAGGCCAAGTCGATCAGCTTTGCGTACGGCTCGCGGCCGATCTTCAGCGACTTCTCGACGACGATCATGCGGGGAGACAAGATTGGCATCATCGGCCCCAATGGCGCCGGCAAGACGACGCTGCTGCGCGTGCTGTTAGGACAGTTGCCGCCGCAGTCGGGCACGATCCGATTGGGAACCAATTTGCAGATCGCCTATTTCGATCAGTTGCGCCAGCAGCTCGACGAAGAGCGTTCGGTGCAAGAGAACGTCGGCGACGGCTACGACACGCTGCAGATCGAGGGCCGCTCTCGGCACGTCATCGGCTACCTGCAAGACTTCTTGTTCAGCCCCGAACGCTCGCGCACGGCGGTGCGCTACCTGTCTGGCGGGGAGCGAAATCGCGTGCTGCTGGCCAAGCTGTTTGCCAAGCCGGCCAACTTGATCGTGTTGGACGAACCGACCAACGACCTCGACGCCGAGACGCTCGAGTTGCTCGAAGAGCGGCTGATGCAGTTCGAAGGGACCGTGCTGTTGGTGAGCCACGACCGTACGTTCTTGAACAATGTGGTCACCAGCACTATTGCCTACGAGCCGGGGGGCTTCCGCGAATACGTCGGCGGCTACGACGACTGGGTTCGCCAGCGCCCGGCGCAGGTGGCAATGCCGGCGGCGGCAACTTCGGCGCGCGAGCCCGAAAGAGCATCGTCCGACAAATCAGCAAAGGGGATCACGGCGCGATCAAACGGCGCCAACGAGTCGGCCAAGCGACGCCCGTCGTTCAAAGAGCGGCAGGAGCGAGAAGCCCTGCCCGGGCGGATCGAGTCGCTGGAGGCCGAGATCGCGGCGCTGCACACGGCGATGGGGGAGGCCGACTACTATCGGCAACCGCCTGAGAAAATTGCGGTCGACGCCGCGAGGCTCAAGCAGCTCGAGGCCGACCTGGTGATCGCTTATGAGCGCTGGGAAGCGCTCGAACTGCTGGCCGAGTGACCGGGCACTTGCAACTGACCACTAGCCACTAACCACTACGCACTACTCGTCCGCATAGACGCGGGTGCTCTCTTCCTTGGTGACCGGCGTGCGCATGTCGTCGGAGGTCACCTGCACACGCAGCCGCAGGTCGCCCGCCACTTTGGCTTGTACCTTCAGGCGGTAGGTGGTTTCGGCCTTGGGTGCCAGGCGATCGAGCGGCTCGAAGACAATTTGCGAGCCTTGCACCGCGTGCCCCACTGGGCCATCGGCGGCGGTGGGCTGCATGCCGTCGGGCACGATGGCGACGACGTGAATGTTCGTCGAGGCCTTGGTCCCTTGGTTGACAACGCGGATTTCGTAGATCGTGTCGCCGCCGATTTCGATCGGGTCGCTGGCGTCGACCACCTCGAATGATGTGCCGGCGATTCCCTCGACGAAGACGACTTGTTCTTTCTCAGCCTGCAGGCCGTCGTCGGACGCGGTTTGCGCGAGGAGCCGCTGTTCCCCCTCTTCGATCGGCACGGCGGTGACCACGACGCTGCCGCTCTCGCCGGCCGGCAGTTCTTCGAGCCGCCAGTGGACGGTACGTGTCTGCTCGTCGTACTCACCGAGGTTGTTGGCATCAACGAACTCGAGCCCCGGCGAGAGGCGCGTCGCCAGCTCGACGTTGTGAGCCGGCGCGGTCCCGGGGTTGGCCAAGGTCACCGTGTACTCAGCCTGACGATTGAGATAGCGCTTCTGCGGACCTTCGATCGCCAGATCGAGCGCGGGGGCGAGCACTTCGAGATCGCTGCGGCTGTCGGCCCGCAGTTGCCCGTCCCCTTCGGCGACCAGCAGGCTGGCGACCTTGCCCGGTTTGACCGCCTTGAGCGACAGGGCGATGTCGCGGGTTTCGCCCGGCTTGAGGGTGCCGACGGTGTATTCGAGGTCGGGGCCGGCCGGGTGCTCGAACTGCTCGGGCAATTGATTCGTGAGCACGACGTTCGTGGCCGCGCCCGTGCCCGTGTTCGTAATGCGGACGGCCATGGCCAATTGCTGGCCGATGAGCACGTCGCCTGGCACTTCGACGTCGAGGGCCAGGGCGGGTCGCGTGGCGACCGTGCGCATCGAGGCATCGGCCGCGAACCGCGCCGTCGCGACACTCCCCAGTTCGCCCTCGGTCTGCGGGACGACGTCCATCGACACGATGACTTCTTCGCCGGCGCGCAAGGTGCCGATGTTCCAGATCAGTTCGCCGCGCGGGCCGCGCTCGGCCCGGGGCTTGGTGCCGACGAGTCGCGCGCCGCGCGGCACTTCGTCGTGAATCTCGACTTCGCGAGCGGCGACCGTACCGGCGTTCCGCACGCGCGTCTGAAAGGTGACCTGCGTGCCGACCTGAACTTCGTCGGGCGCGATCTTCTCGACCGCCAGGCTGGGGGCCTGCACCCCTTCGAGCTCGCGGCCACCGGGCTGACCGTTGCCAGCGGTCGTGACTTCAGCGGCCGGGGCTTCGATCTCGCTCGAGGCGCTGGCCAGGCGATTCTTCTGACTGCTGCGCGAGCTGGCGGTACGCGTCGCCGGGAGCGCCGAGGCGCCGTCTTCAAACGGATCAAGCGCATTGCGATCCGCGCTCGCTGCGGGCGCCGAGCGCGGCGCCGAACGGCGCGCTGGCTGAGCCGCGTTCAATTGCGGTTCATTGGGGATCGTGGCTTCTGCCGGATCGACGACGAGCAATTTGGGCTCGCGGACGCCGTTCGACGAGGATCGCCCCGGTGCGGGGGCCGCCTCTTCGGCCGGATCGACGATCTCGCCGATCAATTCCGCGGGCTGTTGCAACTCAATGGTTTCGTCGGCCGTGTTGAGTGCGTGGAATTCCGGTTCAGCACTGCCAGCGGCAAACAATTGTGGCTCGGCAGCCGGCTCGGCACCGGCGTCGGCTTCGGCTTCGGACCAAGGGGCGTCGGCCGGCGCATCGGTCGCAGCCGATGGAGCCTCGGGCGATTGGCCGTTCGTCGCGTCCGGCTCGGTTGGCAGCGCGAATTCTTGAAAGTAACCACCGCCATTGGGATCGGCAGGCGCGGCTTCGGCAGCCGTGATTCCCGGAGCGTTCGCACCACCGAA
The DNA here is from genome assembly GCA_964495375.1 of uncultured Planctomycetaceae bacterium. Taxonomy (GTDB): domain Bacteria; phylum Planctomycetota; class Planctomycetia; order Pirellulales; family JAEUIK01; genus JAIESQ01. The sequence goes on from CAZBWM010000048.1 coordinate 28,946, forward strand.
CATCGGATCGTACGGCGCTTCGCTTGGAGTTTCGGACGTTGCGCGGTCGGTGACGTCCGTGGGTTCTTGATACTGCACTTGCGCGATCGCGCCGGGTGCGTCGCCGGGGTACGCATCGCCAGTGGCGGCGGCATCGGCCACCGGCTCGATCGAGAACCGCGCCGCCGGCGGGGCGCCGTCGGCCGTGCTCGCAGCTTCGGTCGGCATCTGCTGACTACTGTGCAGCGAGCGCTGGGCCTGCGCAATGGCGATCAATCCGACCACGACCAGGCCGGTCAATACACCGAGGCGGATGAGCAACCGCTTCATCGGTTCGATCTCCTGACGACGTTTGGACGACCGCCCAGAAAGACATGGCACCCCGCGCCGCGCGTGCTAGCGCGTGAGGGTGTAGAGCGTGAACGGGGCGGAATACCAGATTGCCCGCGCGGCGAGAAGAGCAGTTTGTGGAAAGGCGCCCTCCGGCCCCGCAACGACGTCCGCGCCAGCATGGGCCGCGATGCGCCGGACCGCTTTCGCAATCTGCCCCGGCTTGCTAACTTTCCTGAAGACTTCGAAAAACTCATCTCCGCAGTTGAGCCTGATGAACCCAGCACCGAAACCCGCCGAGTTGTCGTACCGTATGCCGGCCGAATGGGAGCCGCACGCCAGCACCTGGTTGTCGTGGCCCCACAACCCCGACACCTGGCCGGGCAAGTTCGAGCCGGTGCCGGCCGTGTGGGCTGAGTTTGCCAAAGTGCTGGCGCGGCACGAGCCCGTCCACATCTTGGCCGGTGGCGACGACGTGATGGCCGACGCCCGCCGGCACGTTGGGGACGTGGCGAACGTTACGCTCCACGACATCCCCACGAACGACTGCTGGATGCGTGATCACGGGCCGACCTTTCTTGTCGGGCCCGCGAGTTCGCCGCCGGCGCTGGTCGACTGGGGTTACAACGCCTGGGGAGGTAAGTACCCGCCGTTCGATCTCGATGATCAGGTGCCGCGGCGCTTGGCCGAGCTGTTGGGTCGCAAGCGCTTTGAGCCGGGCATCATTCTCGAAGGAGGAGCAATCGACCCCAATGGGCAAGGGACGTTTCTCACGACCGAGCAATGCTTGCTGAATCCCAATCGCAACCCGGGGCTGGGGCGCGAAGAAATCGAACAGTTCCTGCGCGACTACTTGGGGGCGACGCGCGTATTGTGGCTGGGCTCGGGCATTGTCGGAGACGACACCGACGGCCACATCGACGAGCTGGCGCGGTTCGTTGGTCCGCGGACGATCGTCGCCCCGCGCGAGCAGGACTCCAGCGACGAGAACTTCGCGCCGCTGGAAGACAACTGGCGCCGACTACAATCGTTCCGCGACGACGCGGGGCGACCCTATGAGTTGGTGGCGCTCCCGATGCCCAGACCGATCTATTACAACAATCAACGGCTGCCGGCCTGCTACGCGAATTTCTATATGGCCAACGGCCTGGTCGTGGTGCCAACTTACGATGACCCGGCTGATGCCGAAGCGCTGGCGACGATCGGCCGCGTGCTACCGGGGCGCGAAGTGGTGGGCATCCGCGCGGTCGATCTCTCGTGGGGGCTGGGCGCCTTCCACTGCATCTCGCAGCAAGAGCCGCGGTTAGCGTAGCCGGTAGTTCGGGCGAGCGCGTCGGCACGATCTGTACGTCCGCTACTTCTGGACGCCGCGCGTCTGAACACCCGTGAGCTAAAGTTCAGTGGGTCGCCTTGTGACCCGCGTTGCAGAAAGGTGTCAGGAACCTTTTCCCTAGCGCGGACGGGATGCTCGCCGATCGGCACGGAAAAAGTTCCTGACACCTTTTTGTGTGCCAAGCTGCCGAATTTCTGCCTGCCAGAACCTTCCACGCCGCGGAGAATTTCCTGTGCTGCGCTACGCTCTGACGACGTTCTTAAGCGCCTTCCTGCTATTCCAAGTGCAGCCGCTATTGGGCAAAGCGATCTTGCCCTGGTTCGGCGGCACGCCCGGTGTGTGGACCGTTTGCATGTTGTTCTTTCAGGTGTCGCTCGTAGGTGGCTATGCCTACGCGCATCTGGTGGTGGCGCGGTTGCCGCGCGGCTGGCAAGGAGGCATACACGCGGCCCTGCTGGTGGTGTCGCTGGCCTGTTTGCCGATCGTGCCGTCCGAAACTTGGAAACCGACTGGGGACGAAGCCCCCACACTTCAGATCGTGCTGCTATTGGGGGCCACGATCGGCTTGCCGTACTTGCTGTTGTCTGCGACCGGTCCGCTGTTGCAAGGCTGGTGGGCGGCGGCGCGGCCCGGTGAGTCGCCGTATCGGCTCTATGCGTTATCGAACGTGGGCTCGCTGTTGGCGCTGGTGAGCTATCCGTTTGTCGTTGAACCGGCGCTGTCACTGGGCGCGCAAGCGTGGACCTGGTCGGCCGGCTATGTGTTGTTTGCGATCGGCTGCGCTTCCTGCGCGCTGGCCGTGTGGCGCGCGGCGGCCAAGTCAGCGAGTTCCGTAGCGGTACCGGTTGAGGTTGCAGCGATCGAGGACGCCGCGGCCGCGGCGCCGCCGAGTTGGTCCGATATCTTCTACTGGGTGGCGTTGGCAGCGACGGGCTCAGCGCTGTTGCTGGCTACCACGAATCAGATGTGCCAGGAGGTGGCGGTCGTCCCGTTCTTGTGGGTACTGCCGCTGGGGCTCTACTTGTTGACGTTCATCCTGTGCTTTGAAGGCGACCGCTGGTATCGTCGCGGGCCATTTGGCGTAGCGCTTGCGTGCCTGGTTCCGCTGGCGGCCGTGGTCTTTTTGCACGCCGAAGCGGTGCGGATCGTGCCGCAGGTCGTGATCTACTCGCTGACGATGTTCGTCGGTGCGATGGTCGCACATGGCGAGTTGTCGCGAGGGCGACCGAATCCGCGATTTCTCACCTTGTTCTATCTGACAATCGCGGCCGGCGGCGCGATCGGTGGGGCAATGGTCGCCCTGGCGGCGCCGCGTGTGTTTCACGGTTACTGGGAGTATCCGCTGGCCCTGGGGGCGGCGTGCTTGCTGGCTGTCGTGGCCACGCGGCGCGAGCGCTTCCGAGCCCTGGCCCTCCCGGCCTGGAAAGCGTGGGCCATGCCGACCGCGCTCTACGGCCTGCTGATTGGAGCCTTGGGCATGCAGGCCGAACGCAACAGTCACCAGGTTGTCGAGAGCACCCGCAATTTCTACGGCGTGCTGCGCGTGGTGGCGAAGCAGACACCCTCGCTCGGCGAAAAGATCTCGATGACACACGGCCGGATCGAACACGGCTCGCAATTCCGCGACGCCAATCGCCGCCACCTGCCTACCGCTATGTTCGGCCCCACCAGTGGCGTGGCCCTGGCGATCACCGAGAATCCCAAGCGGCACGCCGCCCACGTCGCCGAGCGCGGGCTGCGGATCGGCGTGATTGGGCTGGGGGCCGGCACGCTCATGGCCTACACTCAGCCGGGCGACTACGTCCGCTACTACGAGATCAACCCCGAAGTCGTGCGACTCGCCCGCAAGCATTTCACGTTTCTCAGCGACTCGCCCGCGAACATCGAAGTGGTGCTGGGCGACGCCCGGGTGCAGATGGAGCGCGAACTGGAGCGCGGCGAAGCGCAGCAGTTCGACGTGCTGATCTGCGATGCGTTTTCCAGCGACGCGATACCGATGCACCTGCTGACGCGCGAATGCGCGGAGATCTATTGCCGGCATCTGGCACCTGACGGCATTCTCGCCATGCACATCAGTAATCGGATGTTGGATCTTAAGCCGGTTTGCCGGGCGATCGCCGATGAGCTCGGATTCGAAGCGATCTGGATCCGCTCCTATCGCGACGACTCGCAAGGGACGATGGACGCCGACTGCGTGCTTGCGACTGCCAATCGGGCGTTTCTCGACGAACCGCGGGTGAAGGGGGCCGGCAGCGAGTTCCCCACGCGCGTGCCCGATCGATTGCTCTGGACCGACGATTTCGGCAGCTTGTGGCAGGTTTTGGAGCGGTAGGTGCGTACTCTCCCCCGAGGGCTGGCGGCGCCTATAATTAGGGCATGCCGACTTCCACGCTAGAAAGCCCCTTGGCTCACGAAATCGCTGCTTACAAGCCGCTGCCGAACGAAGCGCTGGCCGCGCGCATCCAGGCCATTCGCGATGCGATGGGCTCGCGGCTGCTGATCCTGGGCCACCACTATCAACAGGACGAAGTGATCGCGCTTTCGGACTTACGCGGCGATAGCTACGAGCTCAGCAAGCAAGCCGCGGCCAGCGGCGACTGCGAAGCGATCTTTTTCTGCGGCGTCCACTTCATGGCCGAAACGGCCGACGTGCTGGCCAATCAGCCGACGAAGCTGGCCGAGCGCGGGGGGCGGCGCGTAACAGTCGTGCTCCCCGACATCGCGGCCGGCTGCTCAATGGCCGACATGGCGATGATCGAGCAGGTAGAAGGCTGCTGGAGCGAACTAGGAGAAGTGCTCGACACCGAGGACATCACCCCGGTGACGTACATCAACTCGGCGGCCAGCCTGAAGGCGTTTTGCGGCCGGCATGGTGGCATCGTCTGTACGTCGAGCAACGCCGCGGCCGTGCTCAAGTGGGCTTTCGCGCGCACCAAGCGGGTGCTCTTCTTCCCCGATCAACACCTGGGGCGCAACACGGCCCTGGCGATGGGCATCCCGCTCGAGCAAATGCCGGTATGGGATCCTTACCGCGAGCTGGGCGGCAATACTGAAGCGGTGCTGGCCGACAGCCGCGTGTTGCTCTGGAAGGGGCATTGCAGCGTTCACCAGATGTTCCGCGTCGAGCACGTGCAGGCGTTCCGCGAGAAGTATCCCGATATCAAGGTCCTCGTCCATCCCGAATGCACGATGGAAGTTGTCGGCCAGAGCGACGTGATCGGCTCGACCGGCCGCATCATCCGCGAGGTGCGGGCCGCCGCCCCGGGCACACGCTGGGCGATCGGCACCGAGCTGCACCTGGTCAACCGCCTGAAGCAAGAGCACCCCGAGCAGGAAATTCACTTTCTCTCGCCCGTGGTTTGCATGTGCGCCACGATGTATCGCATCGACCTGGCGCATTTGTGCTGGTCGTTGGAAAACTACGCGGCGGGCACTCCGGTCAACCGCATTGAGGTCGACCCCGAGACGGCCAACTGGGCGCTAATTGCCCTGCAGCGGATGCTCGAAGTGAGCTGAGTTTGCGGCTCGTTACGGTGCAGGTTCCGAGCCTAGTCGCCGCTCGCGCTCCTGCTCTTGCGATTGCACGATCACGATTGGGTCGTGTCCGATCGGTTGGGCTTCGAGTTGGTTGAGGTGCCAGTCGTCGTTCTTCACGTAAGCGTGCGCCATGACTTTGGCGCGCCCTTTCGGCCCGTCGACGTAGAACGTCAGGTTCGCGACTGGCGTTCCTTCCTCCGATTTTCCGAGCCGACCTTGCACGGTCATTACCGACTCGACCTCTTCGATCGGTTGGCCGATGACCGCTTGCAAATCCTCGCTCGCGCAGACGGTTTCGAGTGCGAGTTGATAGGCGTCGAGCCGCCGAAGATACGACGAGGAGAACGACAACAGGCCGTACCCGCCCAAGCCACAAACCAGGCACGGCGCCACGGTGACCAACAGCACGAACCATTTCCAGTTGCGTGCCCACCATCCCGGCGGCACCGTAGCGGGCCCCGCGATCGACACGGCCGGATCGAGCCCGCCGGGGTCGGCGGGGCGGGGAAGTTCGGGCTGTAACGAGGGGTCGCCCGCGGATGACATGGCTAGCTCGGACTGTCGAGGTGAGGTGAAGAGAGCAAGCACTGCGAGGGTCGAAAATCGCTACTTGGCGTCGACTCGCTGGCAGTAGGCGATCTTATCGGCGGTCGTACGCGGTTTGTCACCGGCAGGTTTCGCCGCGGCGGGTGCGGCGGCTGGTGCGGCAACGACAGGCTCGGGTTCTGGCGCTGGGGCAACGGGTTCAGAAGCTGCAACTTTGGGCGCCGCAACTTTGGGAGCTGGGGCCTTGGCGACGGGCGCTGCTTCTGCTTTTGGTTCCGCGGCGGCTGGTGCAGACGCGGCAGCTTTATTCGCGCGGGCGGCGGCCAGGATATCGGCCGTGCTGGCTTTCTTCGCCGCGGCAGGTGCGGCGGGTTTGGCGGCCGGCGCCGCCGGAGCGCTCGCCGTTGCGGTCGGTGCGCCCCCTTCCGCTTTCTTGGCGCGGGCTGCAGCCAAGATATCGGCCGTGCTCGACTTCTTGGCCGCGGGAGCGGCAGGTTTGGCGGGAGCGGGCTTCGCAGTGGCTGGCTTCGGCGCTGGAGCAGCCTTGGCCTGTTCTTTCGTCTCTGCCGGTTTGGCAACGGGCTGATCGACAACCTTCAAGAAGCTGGGGTCGATGTCATACCAGCCGATGTTCGCGCGGCCGTCGAATTCGACGAGCGCCCGACCGCTCATGTTGACGGTCTTGACGACCCCGGTGAGCCCGCGAAACCGCGTCAACTCGGGGCGCGAGGGATCGGCCACGACAAACTTGTCGGTGTACTCGCGCTGCAACTGCTCGACCTGCTCGGGACGCATCGCTGGTGCTACTCCGGATTACGGACAGGGGCGCGGGGCCCGCTTGGGGGCCAAGCTGTTGGGTCGGCCTGGCGGTGTCGCGGCAGCGGAATTTGACCGTGCCTTTAGCGGTTGGGGTGCCGCCGCGAATCAAGCATTTTGAGCGATTGCCCCCGGCCAATCAAGACGCCGTTTTGTCGCGGGAAAGGGTCTTAATCCGGGGCTGAGCGGGGCTTGCATTTCTGGTTCGCCGGACTTCGGGCAGGTGTCTGGTACCAGTTAGCACCTGCCAGGTTCGATCACGGAAACACATCAGGCCGCACTTGAAAGGCGTCGGCCAGTGTGTTTGTGGCGTTGAACAGCGCGACCACCTCGAGCAGCTCGCCATACATCTCGGCCGTCATCCCCAACTTCATGGCGGCCGCCGTGTGTGAGTTGATGCAGTACGAGCAGCCGTTCGTCGCCGAGACCGCCACGGCCAGCATCTCCTTGGTGCGGGCGTCAAGCTGGCCGGGGGCCATCACGCGCTTGAGCCGCTGCCAGGTGTCGTCCAACAGCGGCGGGTGCGTGGCCAGCGTCTTCCAGAAGTTCGGGATGAAATCGATCTGCTTGGTGCGCTTGATGTCGTCGTAGATTTCGCGGACTCGCCCGGTGGCGGCGCTCTCTTCGACCATCTCGACGGTGGCCCCGCGCTCGGGCGTGGTGCGGCGATTGGTGTCGGTCATCAGCATGCTCTCCCAGGGCGTGAAGCTGTCGGAATTTCATTGTTGCCGGGGCCGTTGACTGGCGAAAGCGGCCAAAGTGGCTTCGCGCCCCGGTTCGGCTTACACTAGGCCCGACCCGTCCCCCTCCGACGCACAAAACAAGAAAGCACTATCCGACCAGCAGGAAAGCTCGCTATGAACAACGCCTCTTCGCGCTGGATTTGGCATCGTGGACTCGTGCTCGCCGGCCGGACGGGTTTGGCGGTGATGCTCGCGCTGTTGGCGATCGGTACTGTCGCGCAGGCCGAAGTAGCCCGCGTGCTGCCAGAAGGCAAGTTGCCGGCCGATGCGCGGTTAGGCCCGCTCAAGACACTCGATGGTTACTTCCCGCTCGCGGTGCCGGCCACGCGCGAGGCCTGGGAAGCGCGGGCCGCCGAGCTGCGCAATCAACTGCGTGTGGCGCTCGGCTTGTGGCCCATGCCGCAGGCCACGCCGGCGAACGCCGTGATTCATGGCCGCATCGATCGGGGTGACTACACGGTCGAAAAGGTCTACTTCGAGAGCTGGCCCGGCCACTTCGTCACCGGCAGCTTGTATCGGCCGAAAGGCAAGACTGGCAAACTGCCGGGCGTGCTCCATCCACACGGTCACTGGGCTAACGGTCGCTTCTACGATGTCGGCTCGAAGCAGATCAAGCAGGACATCGTGAGCGGCGCGGAGCGCTTCGAGGAGGGGGGCCGCAGCCCGCTGCAATCGCGCTGCGTGCAGTCGGCCCGAATGGGGTGTGTCGCGTTTCACTACGACATGGTTGGCTACGGCGACAGTATGCAGATCGAGCATCGCCCTGGAGTGCGCAAGGGGATGAACACGCCGGAGAACTTTGGCTACTTCAGCCCGCAGGCCGAGCAGCGGCTGGTGCACATGATGGGCTTGCAGACGTACAACTCGATTCGCGCGCTCGATTTTCTGTGCAGCCTGGAAGATGTCGACGCCGAGCGGATCGCGGTCACCGGGGCCAGCGGTGGCGGCACGCAGACATTTGTACTCTGCGCCCTCGATCCCCGGCCGAAGGTCGCCTTTCCGGCAGTGATGGTGTCGACGGCCATGCAGGGTGGCTGCACCTGCGAGAACTGCTGCTACCTGCGCGTCGGGACGGGCAACATCGAGATTGCCGGACTGTTCGCTCCCAAACCATTGGGCATGACCGGCGCCGAAGACTGGACGCGAGAAATCGCCAGCAAGGGGTTGCCGGAGCTCAAGCAACTTTACAAGCTCTATGGCCACGAAGAATTAGTGATGGCGCGGCCGCTGTTGCAGTTCGGCCATAACTACAACTATGTGAGCCGGGCCGTGATGTACTCGTGGTTGAACCAGCATTTGGGGCTGGGGCAGCAGGAACCGATCGTTGAGGAAGACTACAAGCGATTGTCGCCCGCCGAGCTCACCGTGTGGGACGCCGAGCACCCGCGACCCCCCTCGGGTGACGATTACGAACGCTCGCTCGTCAAGGCGATCGTCGCTGAAAGCGACCGGCAACTGGCCGCAGCCCAGCCGCGCGATTCGGCTTCACTCGAGAAGTTTCGCGAGCTGGTTGGCGCGGGCTGGCGCGGGATCGCGGGCGGAGGACTACCGGCCGCCGGCGCCGTCACCTGGGAGAAGCTCGTCGAAGAAGATCGCGGCAGCCACCTGGAGTATCGCGGGCTGATTCGTGAAGCGGCGCGCGGAACCGAGTTGCCGGCGCTCTTCCTGCATCCGAAAGAAGCGGCGGTCAAAGACGTCGTGCTGTGGGTCGATCCGCGCGGCAAGGCGGCTTTGCTCGATTCCTCGGGCGCGCCGCTGCCGGCGGTCAAGAAGCTACTCGACGCCAAGCTGGCGGTAGCCGCGGTTGACCTCTTATATCAAGGGGAGTTTCTGGCCGATGGCCAGCCGCTCGCCGCGCAGCCCATGGTCGGCAACCCGCTGTTGGGCTTCGCGGGCTACACGTATGGCTATAACGCACCGCTGGCCGTGCATCGCGCACGTGACGTGCTGGCGACCCTCTCCTTCATTCGCTATTACGAAGCCAAGCCCGAGCACGTGCATGTGGTGGCCACGGGCGAAGCGGCCGCTTGGGTGGCACTGGCTCGTGCACTGGCTCCGGCGGCGATCGACCGCGCGGCGCTGGCGCCGTTAGGCTTTCGATTTGGCAATGCCGAGCAGTTCAACGATCCGAACTTTGTGCCTGGCAGCGTGAAGTATGGCGATCTGCCGGGACTGTTGGCCGTGGCAGCGCCAGGCGAGTTGTGGCTGGCCGATGGCGCGAGCGAAGCGCCGCAGTTGGTGCGCGACGCGTATGCCGCGGCTGGCGCCACCGACAAGCAGCACGCCACGACGACGGCCGACGCTGCTCAGGCGGCAACCGAAGCGATCGACTGGCTGCTGGCGAAGTAGAAGCGGCATGAGAAACGGTTGCGCGGCTGAGGCTTATATTGGTGCCACTGCTTGCCGGTCGATCGAGGCCGAGGCTCGAATGGGTTGCCTGTCGGCAAGCAGTGCTCAGGCGTGGCTATGAAAGGCTCGGCACTGCTTGTTCGCCGGCTATGGACTCGTTGGGCAAGTCGTATCATCGATGCCGACGACCAAGCAGTGGCACCCGAGTGCAACTGAACGCTTCAAACCGAGCGAGACTTGGCTACGCGCTCCCTTTCGCACTCCCCATCGCGAACGACAGCGGTCGGGCGTCGATCTCGTCGCGCATGTCGGCCGCCAGAAAGAACGAGCCGGCGATCACGATCATGTCGTCGGGGCGAGCCACGGCACGGACATGATCCCAGGCCGACGGCGGATCGGGACAAACCCAGTACGAACGGCACGCGCCGGCGGCCGCCGCGGCCAGCTCTTCGGCCGGCACGCTGCGCGGATTGCTCGTGTAGCGCGTGAAGACTACGTGATCGAACGCGGGGCAGAGCTCGGCAACCATGCCGGCGACGTCCTTATCTTGCGTCGTGGCGAAGACCAGAATCCGCCGCGCCGCGCGAAAGCTCTCGTCAAGCGTTGCTCGCAGCGCCGCCACCGAAGCCACGTTATGGGCCGCGTCGAGCACGATCGTCGGCTGCCGGCCGATCACTTCCACGCGCGCGGGGCACGTGGCGGTCGCCAGACCGTGCCGAATCGCGGCTTCGGGCAAGTTCCAGCCCTGGCGCGACAGTTCGTCGAGCACTGCCAATGCCACGGCCGCATTGGCTCCTTGATGCCGGCCGATCATCGCCAGTCCGACCTGCAGCCGCTCGCGGGTTTCGCCGGCATGCGTCGACTGGAAGTTAATCCGCGCCAGGTCCGCGGCCTGATCGAGGGCCCGCGCCGGCTCGTATTGGAAATCGAAATCACGACTTAGTAGCGCCAGGGGGCTCTCGCGCTCGGCCGCGATGCGTGCGATGCACTCGCTCGGCTCGGCTTGCGTGGCGCCGCTGACGATCGGCACGCCGGGCTTGATGATGCCTGCCTTCTCGCCGGCGATCTCGGCCAGCGTGTTGCCGAGTTGCCGGGTGTGGTCGAAGCTGATGCTGGTGATGGCGGTGACCGTTGGCTCGCAGACGTTCGTGGCATCGAGTCGGCCGCCGAGCCCGACTTCGACGACGGCCGCGCGCACGCGGTTGCGCGCGAAATGCTGCCAGGCGAGCGCCGTGGTGATCTCGAAGTAAGTTGGGCCGGTCTCGCCAGCGACGTGCGCGGCCTGCCGCTCCATGGTTTCGACGTGGGGGCGCAGGTCGTCGACCAGCTCTACCAGTTCGTCGCCGCTGGCGGCCCGACCGTCGATCGCCAGCCGTTCTTCGACGCGACGCAAATGGGGCGAGCTGGCCAGGCCGGTGCGGTGCCCGGCCGCTGTGAGCACTGCCGCGACCATCGCGGCGGTCGAGCCCTTGCCTTTGGTGCCGGCGATGTGCACCGTCGGCAGCCCGCGCTGGGGGTTGCCGAGCCGCGCGAGCAACTCGCGCATGCGTTCGAGCCGCAGCGTGCCGGCGCTATAGGGCGGATTGACGGCGCGTTCGTAATCGATGCGGCTGTAGAGAAACGCCAGAGCGGCGTCGTGCGCCGCGGTCGATGCCGCCGACATGAACGAGATCCCTGCGAAGCCGAGCTAGAAGAGTCGACTGGGGAAACCATCGCCGAGTCGCGAGTGGATTCCGGACAGACTCTTAATGCTTCCCAGTGTACTGGCCCGCCGGGGCGTTGTCGCGATGGCGGGCGGGCGGTGGTCCGCGCGTGCGTCAGGGCCGGCCCAGACGCGCTCTTTCGTCTGGGTCGGCCCTCTTGAGGCAGGGACGCTGGTGGGATGTGTTGGTGGGATTTGGCTGGTGTTTACATGGTGTGCCGATAATGCACGCGGCGTGCCAGGGGCGATCGGCGCGGCCCTCACGACGACGGCGATTGGCGACAAGTCTCATCTCGCGGCCCGTTTGAGTTGTCAATGACGTTACTCAGATAAGGCCACTTGCTAGCAGCGCGGCATGTAAGGATTGCATCGCGGCGACGCCGCCGTGCATGCCAGCGAGTAGCTTGATGGCCGCCGCACTCCCGCTAGCGAGATCGTTCACCGCGCGGGTGCAGAGATACGTGCTCCTGCACTTCATGATGCGGCTTGTTGTAGATAGCAGTGCCGACAATCGAGTGCCTTCACGAGCGTGCTAGCGACCGCTTCCTGGGTTCGCGGGCGCTTTCGCCTTCGCACGCTCACGCAAACCGCCCAGCTCAACGAAAACGAGCCGAGGAGTGCCAGCAGCGCTCCGCTGGCAGAGTGGCAATTGTTCGCCGCATTGAGGAATTCGTTGCGACCGGAAACCCCATCGCAGCCGATAACACCGACATCGCGTCCAGCGCATGCTACAGGGCTCGCCAATTCGTTGACCCGCCACGCGGGGTGTCGCCATGCAGATCAAAGTCTACGTGCCTCGAATCGTCGAAGTCCCCAATGAGTACTTGGCGGCGCTGGCTAAGCGCGCCAACGACAAGTTGGGCGAACGTGCCAAGGAGGCGGCCGCCACGCGCGGCCACTTGCTGCGGCAAGCCGTGCGCGACGGATTAGTGCGCGAGCTCGACGACCTGGTCGATGAGAACGGCAACGTCGATCTCGTTTGCGATCCCGGCGTCGAAACGCCGCTGGAGCTCGAGGGGAAGCAAGTCACCCTGGCTGAGCTCCGCGAAGCCTTGCAAGCCAAACGGGGCTGGCAGGACGTCAAGACTTCTTCACACCATGCCGCGTAATCTGGCGAGCGGGCGAACTTTTCCATCATTTCTGTGAATCGCGCGCGGACCCGCTGTTCGCGCTGGTGCTCTAACACGTCGACGGCCGCGTCCAGGTCCGTCGAAATCGTGCACCGTTTCAGGGCACGAACACTTGCGCGCCTGCCAAGTGCGCACTGGGCACCCCTCCTCGATAAAGTGTTCCGGGAATTTGCGTCAGCAGCGTCAGCAAGGCGAACTGCGCGCCGCGGCGTCTGCGCAAGTTTTTGACCTGCTGATACCTAGCGCGTCGCTCAGCGCCGTAACTTGCTGACGCAAACGCTGACGATGCTGACGCAAGCGGCCTTTTGCTGACGCAAAACCGGGCTGGGCCAACGTCTCCCCCTTTTTCGCGGGCAGTTGCTCTCCCGCTTTGCACGGCCAGTTGCGCGAGTTAGCATTCGGGCTTACGTCGTGCCGCCACGCGCTGGAAGGAACTGGCTTGGCAGCACGATCAAACCGACCAACCCACTTGCTGACTCAAGGGACCGAACACGTGACTCACTTGCTCGCCACTTCGTCGATTGATACGCACGATCGCACCTTCCAGCCCCTTGTCCGCAGCCGGTTGTTCTTGATATTGGCCTTGGTCGCCGTCGCGCTCGTTGGAGTGGGCGACCGGGCTCGTGCCGAAGACGCCCCCAAGACCTGGGCCGAGCGGCTCGGCTATTCGGCCGGCAAGCGCGTGCTCATTCTGCACGCCGACGACATCGGCATGTGCTACGAAGCGAACGAAGCGGCCAAGCGCTACCTGCCGGCCGGCGACATTCAATCGGCCGCCTTGATGGTCCCCTGCCCTTGGTTCAACGAGATCGCCAACTGGTACAAGGAGCATTCCGAGTTCGATTGCGGGCTGCACCTGGCGATGAACAGCGAGTGGAGGTGGTATCGCTGGCCCTCGGTGGCGCCGGCCAGCGAAGTGCCGCACATGCTCGACAAGGACGGCTACCTGCTGGACGACACGATCAAGACCGCGCTCAGCGCGCCGGCCAGCGAGATCGAAAAAGAGATTCGCGCCCAGCTCGAACGGGCGTTGTCGCGCGGCATCCGCCCGAGCCACATCGATACGCACATGGGCACCCTCTACGCGCGGCCCGACTACACGGCTGCGTACTGCAAAGTCGCCGAAGAGTATCGCATTCCGGCGATGGTAATCGAGGTGACTCCGAAGATCGAAGCCAAGTTCCGCAAGCGGGGCATTCCCGGTACCGAGCAATTACGCAAAGTGATCGATGGTTACAAGCTGCCGAAGCTCGACGATTTCGATTCCATCCAGGAAGGGGACACGTACGAGGCGAAGCTCGAAAAATTCTACGAACAGATCCGCGGGCTCGACCCCGGCATCACCGAGCTGATCTTCCACCCGTCTATTTTGACGGAAGGGCTTCGGCACATCACGGGCACCTGGCAGCAGCGTGCCTGGGAGGCGGAGATGTTCAGCGACCCAGCGGTGAAAGAGTTCCTGAAGCGCGAAGAGATCGTGTTCACGAACTGGAAGGAAATGATGGCGCGCTGGGAAGAGCGCTTTGGCAAGGATGTCGAGAGCCCGAAGAGGTTGGATAAGTGAGGGGAAACCTTGCGTAAAGATGGCAGCTTCGAGCCGCGATAGCGTGATGCCTAGTTAATCAGCAAGGCCGGGGAAAGAGACTGTGTGGAATACGATATTCGGCCATTCGTCGGAATAGGGGAACTAAAGTTTGGCGAAACGCGGGAGGCGCTGCGCAAGCGACTTGGCGCCACGGTCAAGCCATTTCTAAAGGGTAAGACCGGACCACTTGTCGACGCATACGACTCTTTCGGATTGCACCTCTATTTTGATTCGCAAGATCGATTGGAGTTTATCGAGACTTTTGTACCCGCAATGACGACTTTCGCGGAGATTCACTTGCTTGGTCTCGAAGTCGAGGAAGCAAATCGATTGCTTTCAGAAATTGGGTGTAGTGGTGAGCCGATCGATGTTGGCTATCAATACGACAACGAGGGCTTTTGTCTATATGCCCCATTATCGATCGTGTTGGCTGTTTCAGCTTTTCGTCGGGGCTACTACGACGACTGAGACGCTCACCGCAACGCCGTTCCCGTAGCCCAATGGGAAACTAGAGCTTCTTGGATCAGTTGTTGTCTACGCCCTCTCCACGCGCTCCTGGACAAACTTCGCCAGGGCCGTGAAGCAGGCGTCAGTCGTACCGCGGTCGCGCCAGAGAAGTACAACGTGCTCGTTTATGCGCCAGAGGCGCATGTTTGCCGATTCTCGCTTGTAAAACTCGGCAAGTTTGGCCTGCGCTTCCTTGGCCGCTGCTTCGCTGTGAAATGCCCAGCCGAAAATCCCCAGGTCTTTGCGCGGGTCGCCCGGGTTGGTGGATTCGCTGTACAGCCCACAATAAGCCGCCTGAATCGTCGTCCGATCGAGTACTTTCCGCAGCCTGTCTCCGATGATGAATAGCCGTGGGTTGGTCGTTAGTTCTAGGTTTCTTAGGCCGTCCCAGCGCCCGCCGGGTGGTTTATCCGTGGGCCGGCAATCTTTGGGCAGCCGATCGCCCGGCACCGTCAAGCCAGCGAGAAACGGAAACTCCTTGGGAGCGTCGACCGGCACACACGGCGTTAACAGCAGCACGGAGAGCACTGCAACGAGGTTCATGCGAACGCCCCGATCGTCGGTTTGAGGCCGCGAGAACGACGCATCTAGCGGCGCACCGCGGTTGAATTCGCCGCTGTTATCGGCTATTCGGCGGCGCCAGCGCAATCTTGAGCTCGATTACTACTCGGCTTTGGCGAAGCCGGCTTTGAGCAAGTCTCTGTACCCCTGCTTCAGCGGACGGACGTCGTAACCGGCCTCGCGCAGGATGTCGGCCGCCAGCTTGCAGCGATGCCCACTGGCGCAGTGGGTGTAGACGATCTTCTTCTTGTCGAGTTGCTTGGCAAGCGTGGCGTCGTCGTGCTGTTTGGCGAGTCGGCCCAGGGGGAGAAGTACGGCCCCCTCGACGTGCCCTTTGTCCCATTCGGCCTGCTCGCGGACATCGACGAGTTGGGCCTCTTCGTCGGCCAGCTTTTCTTGCACTGTGGCGAGCGAGTCGGTGGTGTGGCCGTCGTCGTCGACTTCGGCGGCGCGGGTCGAGAAGACCACCAGCAAGCAGAGCAGTAGCGAACCGAGCGTCTTGAGCCACATGGCAATAGTCTCCTGAGCCGAAATCCTGCCAGCGAGGGCTGACCTTCCGAATTGCTCGCGGTTTGGTCCAATGCGGGTCATGGTAGCACTGATGCCTGGCCGGAGCGACCCGTGCAGCCGGCCAGCGACTTTGCCGATTGTGGCGACTTGCCGGGCATGCCGGACGCCGCACCAAGCGTACCGTGCTCGATTGCCGACGAACATCGATGCGGCCGCAGCGCTAGCCGCGTTTGGCCCGGCAAGGGATTGCCGGACCGCGCTTCGCGCCAAGTCAGGGATGATTGAGGTTCGCCATGTTTTGTTCTGCATGTGGCCGGCAGGCGATCGGCAATTTCTGCACCGGCTGTGGCAAGCCGCTCGTGCGTCGAGCATCGGCTCCGCCGCCGCACTTCCACACCGCTGCCGAAATGGTGCGCAAAACGCCGCTGGTTGCCAGCGGGGCACTGGCGGCCCACGCGCAGCAAACGCATGCTCGCGCGGTCGTGCCAGAGCCGGTGCTCGAGCTGTCGCTCGACCAGCTCGCGCCGGTGGTGGCGGACGAGCCGGCCACGAGCGCCGAGGCTGCTGTCCGTGTTCAGGCGAACAACCCTCCGGCGGACAACGTTCAGACAGACGCCGCGCCGCTAAGACGAACGCCTGCTGCGCCCCCCGCGTTGCCGGTGCGGCGGATGGCCGACCTGGCGGTGACCTTTCTGCCCGACGACCAGCCGCAGCCGTGGGACGACGAGGTCAACTACCGCGCGCTGGTGAAGATGCCCGAGGTGCGGGAACTGATCGACCGCTACGCCAGCTTGTCGCGCAAGAAGATGACCGGCGAGGAGCTGCTGCAACTGGCCGAGAAGATCATGCCGACCGGCGTGCCCCTCGACAAGGTGATGTCGCTGTTTCAACCGCTGGCGACGCAAATGGGGATCGGCACCGGGCAGGAGCGCGTCGAACGGATTCAAGCGCCGGTTGGCCGCGTGATGGTGCGCGTGTTGTGTTCGTTGGCCCGGCATGGTCAGAGCCTGCGCCATATTCGCCAGGGGAGTGATGGCTGTGCGCTCGAGGCGTCGCTGCCGTCGGACATCTGGGCGCTCGAGGGGCTGTTTGGCATCACCGTGGTGCGCCGGGGCGGCTGGACCGACGTGGGAGCGGCCACGAAGGTCGGCGGTCAGTGGTTCGATTGGGGAAAGAGCCGCCGCTGCCTGGACCAGTTGTTCGCCGACTTGCAGCAAGACCCGTATTAACGTCGCGCGCCAGCGCCGTGGTCAGCCGGCACGATTTCGACAGGGATCGCGCGCTCAACTCGCCCCCGGCACTGGGAGCGGAACCGGGGCGTCGACCATGTACTCGCGCTCCAATGCTGTGCGGACCAGCTCGCGGCTTTCCGATGGTTTGACCGCGTCTTGGTGTTCGACTTGTTCGACGGCCGCGGCCAGGTCGTCGTCTTTGATCGACTCGCGAATCCACTTCGAGTAATCGCCCTGCCGGCGGTGATACTCCCAGGTGTCGTCGTCGATCCCTTCGGCCAGTTGCAGAAAGATCTTCAGGTTCTGAGCACGCAGGTTGAGCTTGCCCTCGGCGCCTTGGAAGTAGAAGCTGCGCTCGGGCGGGAGCTCTCCTTCGATGTATTTGCGGCGATGCCGGCGCCGCTCGGTCTTGCTTTTGTGGACGCGCATCTGCACCGGCGGCTGGTCACTGCCGCGCGACCAGAGCAAGACTTCACCCGGCGACAACTCGGGAATTCTTACTGACGGAATCGCAGTGCCTGCCGCCTGACAGAAGCTCTTGACCGTGCCGGCCGTGTTGCCGCCGACGACCAGCAGCGTGTCGATGCGGGCCAATAGCGGCGGCGCCAACAGATCGGGATGCACGGTGATCAACAGCAGGTTGTGCAACTGCTCGGGCAACAGGCCGGCCGGCGGCGCCCAATCGGACGGCATCAGATGATGGGCTTCGTCGAGCACCAACCAATGGGGGCGGCCCGAGCGCGAACGCATCTGAAACAGTGGGCCCAACAGCTTGAGAAAGAACGGTGGCCGATCCGGGATCTTCATGCCGGTGAGATTGACGATGGCGCTCGTGCGCGGCTTTTCCAAAAGTTCGAGAATCTTCTCCTGCGCTGGCGGTTGATCGGCGCCGCCGAGCACTAGCGCGCCCTCAAAGGTTTCGTAATCCCCCTCGGGATCAACCAGGCAAAACTGATAGTCCTGCTCGACGAGCGACTCAACCAGCCGGGTGACGGCCGTCGACTTGCCGCTGCCTGAGGGGCCGCAGACCAGCACCGTCGGGCCAAAGGCGGGCACGCGCACGTCGACGCCATCGCGCTCGCCCAACAGCAGGTCGTGCCGCGAGAGACGATCGGCAAAGCTGCTCAGATCGTCGAGAATCAGGTGCTCGATCAGTTCGCGCACGCCGGCGCTATGGTCGGCCTCGGTCGTGAGGTCGGCGGTCTCCTTGACGGCTGGCAGCGCGTTTTCGACGGCAACTGAGAACTCGCAGAACTTCAGGAACGCGTGATCGTTCTCGGCGTCGCCTACGCCCACCACGTTGTGCGGCGACAGGCCCAACAGGTCGAGCGCGGCGGTCAGGCCGGTCGCCTTGTTGACGCCGGCCGGCAGGATCATCACTGCCCCTTTGTTGAAGATCACCTGCAAGTCGAGCCCCAGATCGCGAATCGTTTCGAGCACGACTTTCTCGTGCGGTTCCCAGGTGGCAACGATCGAGCGGCCGACCGAGATCCGCTCCACGCCACGCCGGCGCAGCTCTTCGACAAACTGCGGGCTCGGCGGCTCGGCGAGCAGCGTTTCTTCCTTGTTCGAAGGGCGGTAGAGGAGCGCCCCGTTTTCGGCCACGACCAGCTCGAACAAATCGAGCCGCGGAAAGACCGCTTGCAGGTCGTCTAGTTCGCGACCGGTCACCATGACCAATCGGCGACCAGTGGCGAGCAGCCGCTCGAGCGACTCGATCGTGGGCTCGTCGACCTGGCCGTGCAGGGCCAAAGTGCCGTCGTAGTCGGTGGCCAGTGCCAGGTAGCGCATGGATCAGCTCGTGGGAAGCGGTCGGGTAGGGTGGCAAGTCGCCCAGCAGCCTTATGCACAATGCGGGCCAAGTAGTGGGCAGTGGTTAGTGATCAGTGGTCAGGACGCGGCTGGACTCGAGTCTAGTCACTAGCCACTGATCACTAGCCCCTCTTAGGTGTTCCGGGATTTTGCGTCCTAACCGTCCTAAGCCCGTGAAAAAATGTCGTAAAGCCTTGCTATAAAAGCACTTGATCTTAGGACGCAAAACCGAAAAACCTTGCGTCCTAAACCGTCCTAACCGGGCCATTTTGCGTCCTAAAACTTCTCTCCCCTCGCCCCCCGCGAGACTGGCTTGGCCGCCCGGCGATGCCTGCCCGATTTGCCATCAGCCAGTAGCGGTTACACTGGCACGCTCGCCGGAAACTGGGGGGGCATCGCGTGCGTAAGCAAACCCTCCACTCAATATTCTCGGCCTAGGTCATTCGCGGATACAGGGGCGGCTCGATGGGCAAACAGGTTCCGGCCGGCAAGCAGAACAAGTCGCTCCTCAAACTCATCGACAAGTATTACGCCGACCTGGCCGAGCTCGCGCGTCAGCACGTGATGTTCGAGATGGGCACCCGCCACGCCTTTCACCGGCTGATGGCCGACGCCGGCAAGCCCCACCGCTGGACCCTGATCGCCGAGCAGGAAAAAAAGGTCAACGGCAAAACCATCCGCCCCGACGGCACCTTCAAGGACGAAATGAACCTCGTCCGCGGCTATTGGGAAGCCAAGGACACCGCCGACAAGCTCGCCGCCGAGATCGAGAAAAAACGCAAAGCCGGCTACCCGCTCAGCAACATCATCTTCGAGGACACTCAGACCGCGGTCCTCTATCAGCACGGCCAGCGCCTGCTGTCGGTCGACATGCGGGACCCCGCCAAGCTGGCCGAGCTGATCGTCCAGTTTTTCAGCTACATCGAGCCCGAGATCGAGGAGTTCGAGCACGCCGTCGACGAGTTCAAGGAGCGCGTCCCCGACCTGGCCGCCGGCCTGGCCAAAAAGATCGCCGACGCCCACCGCACCAACAAAAATTTCCAAGCGGCCTTCGCCGATTTCTTCGAGCTCTGCCAGACGAGCCTCAACCCCAACATCTCGCAGGCCGCGGTCGACGAGATGCTCATCCAGCACATCCTCACCGAGCGGCTGATCCGCGAGATTTTCGACAACCCGGAGTTCGTCCGCCGCAACGTGATCGCCGCCGAGGTCGAAAAAGTCATGCTGGCCATGACCAGCGAGAGCTTCGACCGCAACACCTACCTGCGCGACCTCGACCGCTTCTACGTCTCCATCGAGCGGGCCGCCCGCACGATGACCGACTGGTCCGACAAGCAGTACTTCCTCAACACGGTCTACGAGCGGTTCTTCCAGGGCTATTCGGTCAAGCTGGCCGACACGATGGGGATCGTCTACACGCCGCAGGAGATCGTCGATTTCATGTGCGCGTCGGTCGCGGAGGTGCTCGACAAGGAGTTCGGCAAGAAGCTCTGGAGCGACGACGTTTACATCATCGACCCCTGCACGGGCACGGGCAACTTCATCGTCAACCTGATCCGCCGCATCCCCAAGGCCAAGCTCGAAGACGTCTACAAGCACCGGCTATTCGCGAACGAGATCATGCTGCTGCCGTACTACATCGCGGCGTTGAACATCGAGCACGCGTACTTCGAGCAGGCGGGGAAGTATGAGAGTTTTGAGGGGCTGTGCTTTGTCGACACGCTCGACATGGCGGAGCACGCGCAAGGTGAGCTTGGGTTCATGACGGCGAAGAATAGCGAGCGCGTCGAGCGTCAGAAGAAGACCCCAATTACGGTCGTGGTCGGCAATCCTCCTTACAACATGCATCAACAAAACGAGAACGATAATAATAAGAATCGTTCGTACGCAGTCATCGATGGCCGCATCCGTGAAACGTACGCCCAGGACAGCACCGCGAGCAATAAGAATGGGTTGCGAGATGCGTATGTGAAGTTCTTTCGTTGGGCAATTGATCGGCTTGAAGGCCGCGACGGTATCGTCTGCTTCGTAAGCAATAACAGTTTTTTCGAACAGATCGCTTTCGATGGCATGCGAAAGCACCTATTAAGAGATTTCAGCCTCATCTATCACCTCGACCTAGAGGGCAACGTACGGCACGATCCAACCCTGGCGGGTTCGACCTACAACGTCTTTGGCATCCAGGTCGGCGTTGGGATAACTGTCGCTGTCCGCTCGCGCAGGCATGCACACGCTCAACTCAAATTTGATCGCGTTGATAAGCTACTTCGGCGAGAGAATAAGCTTGCTAGGCTCGAAGCCTTGAAGTCAGTAGGAGCAGTAGATTGGCGCTCGCTAACCCCTGACTCGCGAGGCAATTGGCTTGTAGCGGGAAATGCCGCGGAGTTCTCCGAAGGCGTTCCTATTGCGCTGCGTGAGGACAATCAAGGACGCGCGCTATTTGAAATTTATTCCGTTGGCATCAAAACCAATCGAGACGACGTCGTTTATGACTTCGATGCAAACCAGCTCTCGACGCGGATGGCAGGGGCGGTCGAGGACTATAATGCGGAGGTTGATCGGTTCAAGCGAGCTCGCTCTAAAGGGATGACGAAGGGTGCCGACTTTTCCTTCGACGACCGCGTGCGTTGGAGTGAGACCTTAAAACAGCATCTCCGTCGCGAGCGTTACGCAAGTTTCGATACTAGGTCGCTCCGCCAGGCGCTCTACCGCCCGTTTACAAAGCGTACGCTGTATTACGACTCGCTGTTCGTCGAGCGACGTTATCGTTTTCCGCGACTTCTGCCGTCCGGTGCCCAACATATCGAAAACAAGATCATTGCGGTTACGGACATTGGCTCCGAGAAACCGTTCATGGTCATGATCTCGGAAGCACTCGCCGACATACATCTTGTGGGCGGCGGTGCAAGTTG
>CAZBWM010000049.1:0-20256 GCA_964495375.1 uncultured Planctomycetaceae bacterium
CGCCACGCGCTTCAGCGCCCGCTCGGAAGCGTTGTTGTCGATGTTCAAAAAGCCTTGCGTGACGTAGACGCAGAGCGCTGCCCACTGGTTCTTGGCATAGCCGATCGCCGCGGCCATCGGGCTGCGGGGCAAGACGACCGCGCCTTCGCTGTCGAGCCAGTCTTTGATCTTCGCGAGCACCGGCACGCTCCGCTCTCGGCGCAGCGCCAGCCGCACGTCGTCGTCAGCTCCCTTCGCCTCGCGCTCGATCGCGTACAACTCGCCGACGAGCGTCAGCATCTCAGCGGCGCGCTTGGCGTCCGAGTCCTGGGCATCGTAGAACTTGCGGCGCGCGTGGGCCCAGCAGGCGACTTCCGTAACGCCCTGCGCATGATAGATCCCGTCGTAGCCGCCGTACGCATCCGCTTGCAAGTAACCCGAGTAACCCGAAAGCCAGCGGGCCGGGCCGTCGCGACTACGATCGGGCGTGTAGTCGTAGACCGTGTAGGGGTTGGCCTCATCCCCCAGGTAGCACCAGATGCGCCCCTTGCGGCATTGCTTCTGGCCGGGCGATTGAATCGGCACCGGCGTGTCGTCGGTGTGCACCACGCGCGACTGCCGGACCCGCGAGGCCAGCAGTTCGACGAGTGGCTTCACCAGTTCGCCCGCGGACCGCATCCAGGCGCACATCGTGCTGCGGGCGATGTCCACTTTCTGCCGCGCGAAGATGTTTTCCAGCCGGTACAGCGGCAAATGATCGCCCAGTTTGCTGGTGACCACGTAGGCCAACAGGCTCGGCCCCGGCAGGCCGCCAGGAATCGGCTGCGGCGGTTTGGCGGCCGCTTCGATGTTTGGGGAATAGCCGTCGTGGTCGCACTTCGCGCAGGCGTACTTGGGGCGAATGTGCTTGAGCACTTTGAAACTGGCCGGGAAGTATTCGAGCTGCTCGCTCACTTCCGCGCCGATGCGCGAGCGCTCGCACCCGCAGGCCGGGCAGGCCTTGTCGTCGAGGTCGTGCTCGATCTCGATCCGCTCCAGACACTCGGGCAATTGCTGCCGGCCGTGCTTGTCGCGGTTCTTGATGCGACGAGTCGCGAGCGGTTCGCCCGACTCGGCTGCGATGCTCGCTTCATCCAGCGGCAACTGTTCAATCACCTGGCCGAAGAGCAACAGTTGCCGCGGGTCGAATGTTTCGCTGCGGGGGCCATAGTAGCGCCGCAGGATCGCCATGACGGCGGCCTGCACGGCAGCATCGATGGCCGCCTGCCGCTCGGCGGCATGCTTGGCTTCCAGACAAGCTACCTCAGCTTCCAGCTGCCGAGCCGCTTCTTCTCGAATCTGCGCGATGAGCGACTCGCGCTGCTGACGCTCCTCGACGATGAATTGCTTCAAGAGCGCCGGATCATCCGGCAATGTGGCAACATCAGGACGAGACGTGGCCACGTCCAAGAGCGTTGCGGCGAGCGATCGAGAGGCGTCCTTGCTCATCGCCTCGTTATACTGCGCGGCGGCGACGATGGTTTCAGGTGAAATGCAAAATCGCGCCTCAGCCAGCGCGGCGCTCGGCGATCTCCAGTCCCGAGAGCAGTCGCAACAGCTGCGGGGCCGTAATCTCTAGCGCCACCTCGCCCGAGCGGGGCCAGCGGAACTCGCCCTGCTCGAGACGCTTGTACTTCGACTCACGAGACATCCTTTCCGATGGCGTCACAGGACTGCCTGTCTGGCGACCGAGGTTTTTGCCGACCGCCGGATTCCGAGGCTTTATTGTTTTCGTCGGGCCTGGGGCGTCACCAACTTCGGGTTTCTTTGGGCCGTAAACGAATTGCGCTCGGCCTTGAGTCTTAGCAGGCGTTTCAGTTCGTCGGCGTCTGCCCAGACGATCCAATGGCGCCCCGACGGGGTTTTTCGTGAATGGACCCAGCCCTGCTTGGCCCAGTAGTAAACCTTGGGAACCGGCGATTCCAATTTGACTGCCAGGTCGCGAATCCACCACTCGTTCGGGCCGAGCACGTCACTGCGGCGAAGCTCGTTCGCCAGTCCCAATCGTTGCAGGATGGTCGCGAGAGTGCGCACCGAGAAGACGCCGCGCCGCCGCGGCGGATCGAAGCCCTCCTGATTCAACCGCTGCGCGATGCCAGGCACGGTTGTCCCTTCGCGATGCAGTGTCTTGATCCGTTCGATTAACAGTTCATAGTCGCGCAGCTGGGCATAGCAGCCCACGGGACGCACGACTTGATGCTGGCTCGAGAAGCTGCCGCGCCAATGGATCGTGGCGTCGACGTACTCGCTCCGCGGCTCGACGTGCACCACGACGCGATCGACCAGGCAGCGCACGATCGCCTTGCGATCGGCGTCGGTCGTGTCCTCAGCATGCCACAGCGCGGAGACGTTTTGCGACGCTGTTCGGATCCTGTCAACATCGGCTGCGCTCAAGCCCGTGGGCGTCTCCGCTACAAAACGGTCGTATTCTTCGCGCAGTTGGCGTTCCACTCGCAGCGACTCTTCCCAACGTTGCTCCAGTGTTCGCGCCACCAACCGGTTTTCGGGCTCGACGCTCTCATATTGTCGTTGCGCGCGCTGCGCGTCGTACTGCGCGCGCTCGAGCCGCCGCCGCCAGTGATCGTGAAGACGCGTGCGTTCTCGCCCAACGTCGGACGCTGCTTGCAGGCTCAAGTCCACCGCGGCCGGCTCCAGGGCGCGAAGCACTTGTTGAGCGACCAGCTCGTCCACTGGCGGCGCCTTGAGTCCGCAACACGGTTGTTCTCGTTCCTCGTGAAGATGGCTGTCGCACCAGTAGTGCGGCTTTTTCGCCTTATTGGAGTGATAGGCCACTTTCATCCGCCGTCCGCAACGACCGCAGATTATCAACCCGCTGAGCAACGCTTGACCTCGGCGAGCTGTGCCTGGGGCGCTCGGAAACGAGCGGTTTTCGCTGATCCGCCGCTGGTTCGCCAGGTACTGTTCCCAGTCGATGTAGGCCGGCACTTGATCGCGGATCAAAACCCGGACGTCGTCGGGCGACAGGAACCACTTGCCGCCCTCGACTTGACCCGACGCCGGGTTCTTCCTCCCGGGCCGATGCAATCCATAAGCGTACGCCCCGGCGTAGATCGGATGCCGCAGTATCGCCAGAATGCGTGTTGCGCTTGGACGACGCCACTCCAACTGCCCGCGCTGGGGACCGCGGAGGCGACGAAAGCCGAGCTGAATCCGGTTTTGTACAAGGTAGCGAAACACGCTCCACACCGTGCCCAGCTCCTCAAACTTTTCGAACACCAACTGGACGACGCCACGCGCCTGTTCGTCCGGTTCCTGGATCACTTCGCCCGACGGCGACTTCATGTAGCCGATCGGCAAGTGCAGGAACAGCTCCCCACGCGACGCCTTGTTGTCGCGGCCGCGCTCCAGACGATTGCGTAGCGTGATCAACTCGAACTCACTCATGGCGCCCTTCATCCCCAACAACAACCGGTCGTTGCCGTCCGCCGCGTCGTAGACGCCGTCCTGATCGCCGAGCAACGTATTGAACACCGCACACACATCGACCAGGTGATGCCAATCCTTGGTCGACCGCGAGAGACGACTCAACTCCAGGGCCAACACCAGGCCCACATGGTTCAAGGACACTTCCGCAAGCAGTCGCTGGAAGCCGCTACGGTTGGCGGCAGACTTTCCGCTGACCCCTTGGTCCTCGTCGATGATCACCACGCGATCCGCCGACCAGCCTAACTGTTGAGCGAACTTCGCCAGGGCGTACTGTCGCTCGCGCGACTCGCGGTTCTCCTGCACCTGCTGCGGCGACGACTGCCGAATGTAAACAATCGCGAGGCGCTCCTGGTGTCGCTCGTGGATCTTCGACGACGGCCGAAATGCCGGCGACGGTGGCTTGGTCATCCCGGATCGGCCGCACGACGTGGCTTGTTTAAGAAGCTTGGCGTTCATCGTCCGCCTCCTTTCCTGGAGACGGCGCGAGGCGCCGAGCCACGACGCGCGCCAATGCGCGCAGAGCCTGCTGTCGGATTTCCGGTGCTAGCTGAGTCCAAAGCTCGTCGAGTGCGACGACGCTGTTGCCCGCCGCGCGCGGGGGGGGATGCAAGGACTTCCGTGTCCGGACATGACGCTCCTCCTTGGGCCAAAATCACCCGAGATTCCATCCATGCGGCCAACATCAACAAGGCCGACGCGGCAATTATGGGCCACTCACCGGACTTCTGTGAAGCCGAACATTCGGCGGCATTCTGTTTCGTGCTTCTTGTAATAAATCACCAGCCCCTCGGTGTCCCACCAAAGCACTTTCACCCGCTGCCCACCACGGTTGCGAAACACAAAAAAGTTGCCCGACAGCGGATCCCCTTTCAGAAACGACCGCACGACTTCGGCCAGGCCGTCAAAGCTCTTGCGCATGTCGACCGGCGTGGTGGCCACCCAGACTTGCACGCCCGCCAGCTTGCCGGCAATCATCGGCGCGCCTCCTGCAGGGCTCGCACCAGTTCGGCGATCCGCACCGCAGGGGTCGCCTCGGGCAGCCGCAACACGTGGCCGCCGGCCAGCTCGATCATGATGGACGAATCACGCGCTGGCAGATCCGTCACCCGCACTGGTAGGAATTCGCGCGCCGGTCGCCGCGGCCTGGTTGTTTTCGGGCGCTGACTGTCGCGCTGGGAGATCGTACGCTGGGCGCCCTCGCGCTGGGCGATGGTACGTCGCCAAGCGTAAAACGACGGCTGGCTCAGCTTCTCACGCCGGCAGAACGCGGCGACCGAGAGACCGCTGGCAGCGTGCCTCGCCAGCGCGCCGCGCCAAAAAGATTCCCGCTCCGCATCGCGCCGCCTGTTGGCCATCGACCACCTCCTGAAATGAGATGGTCCCAGCTTGCCCGGCGCGGCCAAAAGAAACTAGCTGCGGTCCGCGGAGCGGACACATCGAAAGGTCTTTCTTATGCGCCCACCAAGACCCTGGTACCGAAAAGGCCGTGGCTGGTACGTCGAGATCGCCGGCCAGCAAATACGTCTGGCCAAGGGCGAGAAAACCGCGGAGACCAAGGCGGCCGCCGAAAAACGCTTCCATGAACTGATGCTCGAATGCGCGGCGAACCCGCCGGTCGACGGCGGCTCCCCCACCGTGGCCTCGGTCATCGATGCCTTTCTCGACTATGCGAGCAAGCGCGACGCGGAGAGCACGTTCTACGAGCGCAAGCTGTACCTGCAGAAGTTTGCGGATGTGCCCGGAGCTGGTACGTGACTGCCGGCCCTACCATCTGACGACTTGGGTAGACGACCATCCCACTTCCGTCGTCGCCGTGGACTGGTGTCCGAGCACCAAGCTGGTCATCTTCAAATCCCCTGTGCGCAGAATCGCATTGGTCGCGGCTCGGTGTCGAATTGTGTACGGCATCACGTCCGCCAAGCCGGAACGCTCACGGATGTGCTGCATTCTGAAATTGATCGAGCGAGGATTCCATGGCTCGCCGCGGCCGTTGACAAAACAAAACTCCGAACGGGACCTGGCCGCCAGCCATTGAAGCAGACGCTTCATTTTTGGTACCAGTGGGATGATTTTCGGCTTGCCGACTCGCTTGGTCTTGTGGTGTGGAAGGAGTGCGACATCACGGTCCCAGTGGACATGCTCCCATTTGAGTCTCGCAATTTCACCGGGCCGACACATCGTCCAATCGAGGGCCAAGAGGACACGGCGAAAACCGGCACCGAGCCGATGGTGATTACGCGGATTTGTGCCGCGCAGCAGCGTCTGGAATTCGGTGTCAGTGAGATACCGATCTCGAGTCTTGGATCGAGGCTTACGCATGCGCCCCAGGCGATGCGGCGGGATCAAACGAGCCTCCACTCCCCAGTTGAAGCAACGCTGCACGCAGCGCAACACGATGGCCTGCGTCGTGGCATTGAGCGCATTGGTCAGCAGCTTCGAAAATCCGAGGATGTCGACCGACTCGATCGTATGGGCCGCGCGGCCACCCAGATGGTCCACGAGTTTCTGACATCCGTACTTGTACGATTTGTAGGTCGCTTGTTCGAGGTGCTGATGGGCGTCCTCAAGAAAAGCGTCGCACAGTGCTGCGACCGTGATGGCGCCGTGAACACCGGCCAGCAGTTCGTGCTCTTGAAGCAACGTCTTCAGTGCCGCGATGGCCTGCGATTTGGCCTTGCGCCCCTTCGCAAGCAAGCGACGCTGGCCGCCAAAATCGGTGAACCAGGCACGTTTCTGCAGGTGCCACCACACGCTGGGTTTGCGTGCCATAACAGATACCTCGGTGCGTGAATCCTGACCCCAATCCTGACCGGGGGTCTCGCACGAGGCTTTCGGTTCTCAGAACCCTTGTCGCAACTGCAATTACGGCAAGGGTTTTTTCAGAGTGCCCCCTGATGGACTCGAACCATCAACCCTCTGATTAAGAGTCAGATGCTCTGCCAATTGAGCTAAGGGGGCGGCGACCACCAACGTGGACCCTTGGGCGGAATGCACACGGGTCCAAGTGGCAGCGATCGTTCATGGTATCGACTGACACCGGCACGACAAGTCCTGCGCCGGCAAGAATCGCCTATGAGCCGCGAGCTCGGCCGGTGCTCATGCGTTCTCGCGATTACCCCTGCCGACACGACCATTCGCAGGCGGTTCGCTCGCGATTCCCCGGCCGGGGCCGCTTTCTCCCGCCCGCAGGCTTATGTAACCTGAATGGCGGTCGCACGATACGCCCGATCAACAGGCAACCTGTCGATCGAGATCGTCTGTTAGCTAACCTGGAAAGCTCGCTTGCCTGCGTCGGAGAATCCGAGCCTGTGCCCCCCTCCCTCAACCGCCAGCAGTGCCGCGAAGTCGATCGCCGTGCCGTCGCCGACTACGGCATGTCTGGCCTGGTGTTGATGGAGAATGCCGGCCGCGGCGTCGCCGATCTGCTCGAGTCGTTGGGCATCGCTGGGCCGGTGCTCATCGTCTGCGGACGCGGCAATAACGCAGGCGACGGCTTCGTGATCGCTCGGCACCTCGATCTGCGCGGCTATCAGGTGCGGATCGCGCTGTGCGGTTCGCGCGACGAGCTGACGCCTGACGCGGCCGCGAACTATCGAATCATCGAGCGTGCCGGCGTGCCGATCACGTCGTTAGTCGACCTGATCGATGGATCAAAGCCTGACGATCGTCTCGCTGCGAAGTTGACCGCCCTCATCGACGGTGCAGCCTGGATCGTCGACGCACTCCTGGGAACCGGGGCGCGCGGCGAGCCCCGCCCACCGCTCGATGTGACGATCGACGCGCTGAACGCCGCGGACGTTCCCATCCTGGCGGTCGATGTGCCGAGCGGGCTCGACTGCGACACTGGACTAGCCGCGCGACACACCCTGCGCGCCGCGCACACCGCCACGTTCGTCGCCAGCAAGATCGGGTTCACAGCAGCGGGCGCGGCAAACTACACGGGGCAGGTCCACGTGCTCGACATCGGCGCTCCGCGCAAACTGATCGACGAAGTGCTGGCCGAGGCGCGCTAGGTGGCGTGACGCGAAGCGTGTCAATTCGCAGAAGGATCGACAGCCGGCGGCGCAGCGGCTGGCCGATCCGCGGCCGACGGAACCTTGTCAGGCGTGCCAATCGCCCGCTCGAGTAGCTCCTCGATGCGTTGCAAGCGGTTTTCCAGTTCATTGAGTCGGTGCTCGATTGCGTCGAGTTTTCTCGCCGCATCGGGCGCCGCGGCGTCGAAAGGCGGCGCGTCGCTCGGCGGTTTGGCGACGACGCCCGGCACTGCTGGCGCGGCGACGAGCTTCTCACCTGCCAACGTGACTCGCTGCTGACGAAGCGCGCCGTGGAAGTAGTAGCCCAACTCGATCTGCTCACCTGGCCCGGCGGCTGCAACGCGCCGCGCAAGATCGGCAGGATCGTCGACCGGTGCGCCGTCGAGCGTGAGAATCACGGCGTCGATCGGCAACTCCGACTTTGCGGCGGGCGAACCAGGGAAGATCTCAACGACTAGCGCTCCGCGCAGGTTGGGCAGGGTGTTTTTCTGTCGAACCGTTTCGTCGATCGGCACGGCCCGCACGCCGAGCAAGCGGCGATGAACTGCATGAGGCGTCGCTTCAACCGGTGCGATGGGTGCGCGCTGCGCGGCGGGTTCGCGGGGCGGGGCGCGCCGACTGAGTGTCGCGGTCAAGCGGATGCGTTCGTCGCCACGGACCACTTCAAATGGCAACTTGTCGCCGGCCGTCGCGGCATCGAGCACTTCGGCGAGATCATCCAGGTCGGTAATCGGCTGCTGACCGGCCATGACAACGAGATCGCCCTTGCGAAAATCGGCGCCGTCAGCAGGGCTCCCCGCGACGGGTTCGAGCACGCGCACACCGGCAACCCCTTCGGTGTCGTCGGCAATCAAGCCCAAGTAGGCGGGCTCGCGCGGCGCGGGGCGGTCGGCAGGGGCGACAGCATCAGCCGGCGGCAACGTACGTTCGAGTTCTTCAAGCGCCGGTTGCGCGTGAGCTGTCGCGCCCCAGAGCGCTACCGCGGCCAGCGCGCCGGCGATTCGCAGACTAGCCATCGCCCGAGATGGCATACCGTCCGCAAACTCCGGCAGCGAAGCGAAAAATGAGAATATCCGGAGCATGAAATCCTCCGACCCGTTCGTCCGGCCCGCCCCTCTCAATATAATCGCCGGAAAGCTGCCGCAACTACCTAGTCGCATTCACCCCTTTTCGATTGCCGCGATCGGTCGTCAGAGTCAACTTCATGAGCTGCCTGCCCCCATCGCGGTCAATCGTTGGCTGTCCGGAGCTGCTTTGGCGGTCGGCGCTCGATTGCCTGTTTCACGACTGGCCGGCGAACCAGTGCCGCGACCAGGTCAGCTATTTGCTCGGCACGGCCCACGACGGCGGGCTCGATGGGCTGCTCGTAGCACTGAATGAGGGCCAGATGCAGGGGGCCGTGTTGAGCCGGCCGCTGGGGGGCAAGGCTGCGCTCGTTTGGGCGCCGCGGCTTGTCGACAACTTGCGACACGTGGCCGACGATTTGAGCGCCGATCCGCGCGGAGGCCCAATCAGCGGAACAGGCGAAGTCGCACCCGATCAGCCCGCGACAGAAACCCTTCGTCTCGCACTGCTTACCCAGCTTCTCAACCAACTGGGTGCCTCGGGCGTGCGACTCGTGCAGACGCTATTAACGACCGACGCCGCGAGCGATGAACGTTTGTTCGCTCGAGCGGGATTCACTCGGCTGGCCGACCTCGTCTATCTGCTGGCGTCCAATACGCAAGCGAGCGCAGCGGAAGAACCGCGCGAGCTGGAATTCGAGACCTATCGATCGATGTCGCACGAGCGCTTCAAGCAACTCGTCGAGCGCACCTACGAGGGGAGCCTCGATTGCCCGGCGCTCGATGGCGTGCGCGACGTTGAGGACGTGCTGGCCGGTTATCGCGTCACGGGGCGGTTCGATCCGCGCAACTGGCTGATTGTGCGGGCCGCGGGTCAAGATGTCGGCTGCCTGATCCTGGCCGACGATCCGCGTCTCGATCAATGGGAACTGATCTACATGGGGCTCGTGCCCGAGGCGCGCGGTCGCCGCTGGGGCAGGCTGCTGGTCGCGCATGCGCAGCGCCTGGCCGCGCAAGCCGGGCGGCGTCACCTGATGTTATCCGTTGATGCCGCGAATGGACCAGCGGTGCGCACGTACACTCATGCCGGGTTCGTGCAATGCGACGTGCGGCGAGTGTTGTTTCGCCGGATCAACGAGCCGAGAAAAGACCCAGCGTATTAAGCGGTCGGCGTAACATTCTGTTCGGTTGCTTTGGCCGGCTGTCTCGCCGCGACCTACGCAAGTTGAAGCTGAGTGCCGCGTGATTCGTTCCGATGTTCGTCAGTTTTCGAGCACGCGCAGCGGCCAATCGCGGAGCAATTTCGTGAGCCGACAGGTTGTTCACGCCGCGAGTTTGGGGGGGCGAAAAAAAACTTCGGCGCGCGACGCGCGACGCAGTTGGCGATGGCGTATGAAATTACGATGAAGCGCCGAACGGCATGTCACGTAGCGCTGCGTGAGCGCCACTTTTTTGCTTTGACAGCATTGCTAGCAGACGTACAATCGCCTCTCTCACAGCAACAGTCACGCGGCTGCGATTCGGGCGAGTCGTGCCGCGGCAGTGAGCGTGCAATCCGAGCTCCCAGCAACCGAGTTCTTTCCAACGATGGGGATTGTCCGCGTTCAGGGTCGGCGGTAACAGCCAGTTGAGTCAGCAGCGACCGCGTCCCTGATCGATCGCCAATAGCCGCCGAGAGGGCGGAGTCAGTTCTCCAAGGCAGGGCCAACCGAAGTGACCAGGCAGCTTGCGCTGCGCGCGTCACGATCGGCGGTTCGCGCACGAAGCGCAGACGCAGGACGTAGCAGGACGTGAATTCAAACGATAGGGAGATCGTGACTGCCTTGCGTTCTGCGCTCGCCCAACGCATGGGTAGCGAGCGTCTGGCGCTGTGGTTCGGCGCCGATACGGCGCTGGCCCTCGACGGGACACGGCTGCTGGTGCTGACGCCCAGCCCGTTCTTCCAGGAATGGCTGCGTCGAAACTTTCGCGCCGAAATTCAAGCCGTGGCTCGCGAGGTGATCGGCCGCGACGTGTCGATCGAGTTTACCGTTACGGCCGCACCAGCCGACGCGATTCGAATTGCCGCCAGCGATCCGGTCGGACCTCAAAGTACACTCTCATCAGGCAACAACTACGATGCGGGACGCACCCTTGCGCCACCCGCTTCGGCGAGCGCGTTGCCCCTGGGCACAGCAACCGCGGCGACTTTATTCTCTACCGAGATCGCCGAGGTGCTGCCGGCCGCGAAACCGCAAGCAGCGAATCGAACCGACGCAAACGAGTCTAGGTCGCGGCAGGTCGCCAACGCAGCGTCGCGACCTCCGGCCATCATCAGCGAACCGCCGCGGCGTGGCCGACGTTTCGCCCGGTTGGAAGAGTTTGCGGCCGGGCAAGCGAATCGCTTGGCGCTGGCTGCCGCGCAAACGGCCGCGGCGCAACTCGGCACTTGGAGCCCGCTGACGCTCTACGGCCCGTCAGGGGTCGGCAAGACTCACTTGCTCGAAGGCATCTGGTCCGCGGTCAAGCAGCGCCGCCCTGAGACATCGGCCATCTATCTCACGGCCGAGCAATTCACGACGGGATTTCTCGACGCGCTGCGTGGCAGCGGGTTGCCGAGCTTTCGACGCAAGTATCGCGGCGTCGACTTGCTGATTATCGACGACATTCAATTTTTCGCCGGCAAGCGAGCCACGCTCGTTGAACTGCTGCACACGATGAACACGCTGGTCGACGAAGGGCGCCAGCTCGTGCTGGCCGCCGATCGGCCACCTCAAGAACTGGCGGAACTGGGCGCCGACGTTGTGCAGCGACTGGCCGGCGGCATGCTCTGCCGGCTCGATCGGCCCGACTACGAGGCCCGGCTGGCGATCGTCGAGCGGTTGGCAAGTCAGTACAACCTGTCACTCCCCGAAGAAGTGCGCAAACTCCTGGCCGCGCAACTTACGCAAGGCGCTCGGGAGATTGCCGGCGCGCTCAAACGATTGGCGGTGTCGCAACTCGCGCATGGCGGGCCAATCACACTGACGGGCGCGCAAGAGACACTTGTCGAGCAGTTGCGTCAGGCGAGCCGCAGCGTGCGCTTGCCCGACATCGAGCGGGCAGTGTGCGATCTATTCGGACTCGAGGCCCGCAGCTTGCAATCGGGGCGCCGCGCTCGCCAAGTGAGTCATCCGCGGGCACTGGCCATGTGGCTGGCTCGCAAGTACACCCGTGCAGCGCTAAGCGAGATCGGCGATTTCTTCGGTTGCCGCAGCCACACGACGGTCATCTCGGCTCAGCGCAAAGTCGGCGATTGGTTGGCCAATCAGCACGAGTTGGAGATCTCCGAGGGCGCTTGTCGCGTGGAAGATGCCGTGCGGCGCATCGAACGATTGCTGGCCGTCGGTTGAGCGTGATTCGCTTACCGGCTGCGACGCCAGGTAGGTGCACGGCGACACGCGAACGCGTGTCGTTCTATTCGTGACGGAGCGCTTCGATCGGGTCCATCGCCGCGGCCCGCATCGCCGGATAGAGCCCAAACACCACGCCGACGCACACCGAAATCCCGAACGCCAGCGGGATCGACCAACCGACAATGATCGGCTCGACCGTGCGAATCACGTCGGGCAGATTCTTGACCGCGTCGGGCATCAAGGTCTCGAGCAGCCAGCGCATCAGGGCCACTGCCGGCCCGCAGATCAATCCGCCCAGCACGCCCGAGGCGCCGCCGACGACCGACAGCACAATCGTCTCAACCAAGAACTGCCGGGTGATGTCGCTGCGCTTGGCCCCCAACGCGCGGCGGATGCCGATCTCGCGCGTCCGCTCGGTCACGGTGGCCAACATGATATTCATGATGCCGATGCCGCCGACCAACAGCGATATCGCGGCGATCAAGCCCATGAACATGATGAACATCAGCCGCGTCGTGCGGGCTTGCTCCAACAATTCGAGCGGCACCACCACACCGGTGTCTTGCTGACGATGATGAGCCGCCAGCGTAGCTTTGACGAGCTCGGCGGTTTCGAGCACGCGATCGAGTTCTTTGACGCGGATCGTCAACTGACTGAGTTCGACGATTTCTCCCTCGAACGAACCGCTGCGGCGGGTGAAGACCGAGTCGCCAATCAAGCTCCACAGCGTGGTGATCGGGATGTACACGTCGTCAGCGAAGTCCTGCGCGGCCAGCGAACCGCCGATACCCGCCGTGGGG
This sequence comes from uncultured Planctomycetaceae bacterium, assembly GCA_964495375.1. Taxonomy (GTDB): domain Bacteria; phylum Planctomycetota; class Planctomycetia; order Pirellulales; family JAEUIK01; genus JAIESQ01. The sequence goes on from CAZBWM010000049.1 coordinate 12,738, forward strand.
TTCTTCGGATTGAGCACCCCCACGACGCGATACTTCTGCTCTTCGACGTTGATGGTGCGGCCCAACGGGTCATCGATGGGAAAGAGCCGCCGCGCCACTTCGTGCGAGAGGACGCAGACTTGTGCCTTGCTCTTGAGCTCGGGCTCGGAGATGAAATGGCCGCGCTCGACGCTGAGCTGTGTGATCAGCGCGTAGTCGGGCGTGCAGCCGACCAGGCGGCCATCGACCAGGTTGTCGCCGAATTTGAATTGCCGGCGAATCTCCCGCACCGGCAGCGCGCGCTCAATCGTGGGAATGGTTTCGACGAGCCGATCGTAGTCGGCCCGCGTCAGGCCGTAAGGCACCGGTCCGCGAATGCCGGCCGTGGCCTCATTGGGGGGCTTGACCGACCGCACGATGATGTTGTCGGCCCCCAACCCTTCGATCTGTTCCTGGGCTTTCTTGCTGATCCCTTCGCCGATGGCCAGCAGCCAGACGACGCTGGCCACGCCGATAAAGATTCCGAGCACTGTCAGCAGCGAACGTAACGGATGCAAGAGTAAGCTCTTGATCCCGAGAATCCAGGTTCGCAGCACGATGCCCGAGCCAGCCATGTGATTGAGTCCTACCTGCGCGAGCGCCACAACGCGCCGCGTATTAGACGCCGACTTCGCGCAGCCGTTCGTCCGATTGCAACAGCCCGTCGCGCAACCGCACAATGCGCCGCGAGTGCCGGGCGACATCGTCCTCGTGCGTCACCATGATGATCGTCTTGCCGTCGCGATTGAGCTTGTCGAGCAGCGAGAGTATCTCGCCGGTCGTTACCGAGTCGAGATTGCCCGTCGGCTCATCGGCCAGGATAAACCGCGGATCGTTGACCAGGCTACGGGCGATGGCGGCCCGTTGCTGCTGGCCGCCGGAGAGCTGCGCGGGGCGATGCTGCAAGCGCTCGCCCAGCCCCACGAGCTCAGCCAATTCGTGGCAGCGGCGCCGATCGCTGGCGTCGAGCCGGCCCTGATAGTAGAGCGGTACTTCGATGTTCTCGAGCACGGTGAGCTGCTGGATCAGGTTGTACGATTGAAAGACAAAACCGATCCGAGTGGCGCGGATCTCCGAAAGTTGATCGTCCGACATGCGGGCCACGTCGTCCGGGCCAAGAAAATAGCTCCCCCCCGACGGCCGATCGAGGCACCCCAGCAAGTTCAGCATCGTCGACTTGCCGGAGCCCGACGGACCCATGATCGCGACGTAATCCCCCTCGGGCACGTCGAGCGAAACGCCGCGCAGCGCGCGCACCGTCTCGCCGCCGAGGTGATACTCCTTGCGTAAATCGTGAATGCGGGCAGCCAGTTGCACGATAAACTCTCAGCGTCGCCGCTCTTGAAACCTCCGGCTCGCTTCTTCCAGCGTGCGCCGCTCGGCCGGGGTCAGGCTCGCCTCTCCTTCGCGAGAAATCTTTTCCAACAACTCGTCGACTTGTTGTTGCCAGTCGGGCTCTTCCGGCGGGGCTTCGTGCAGACGCAGTTTGGGGTGGCGCGTCGGCCAACTCAGTTTACTGCCCTTCTTGCCAGCGGGCAGCCGAGGGATGATGTTCCCGAAGCTCCATTGGGTGCGATAGAACAAGAAGCCATACGCGGCGCCACCCAGGTGCGCCATATAAGCCGTGTTGCCACCACGATCCGAAACGCCGAGCGCGCCGCTGATGTCGCTAAGGATGTACAGCACGATCAAGATCGCCGCCGGCACCGGCAGCACGAACCAGATGTAGAACATCCGCTTGGGAAAGTGGAACGCGTAGATCACCATCACTGCGGAGATGGCCCCGGATGCTCCGATCAACAGCGGCGGACGCTCTGGGTTCCAGGCCGTGAATTGTTCGCTGCCGATCCAGGCCAACCCCGCCATCACGATTCCGGTAAGGTAGAGCCAGGCAAACGTGCGCCGTCCGTAGATCCCCTCGACATCGCGTCCGAACAACCACAGCGCGAACATGTTCAGGCCGACGTGCCAGATCGAGGTGGTATCGTGCGCGAAACCGTACGTCACCAATTGCCAGGCATTCCACGGCCGGCGAATCAGGTCAGCCTTTAGTGAAATGAAATCGTGCAGCCGTCCCTGCGAAAAGTAATCGGCCACGAACAGTGCGACCGTGATCGCCATCAAGACGAACACCATCGGCTGATCGCTGCCGTGGAACCGGCTTTCCTCGTCGGAGCGGTAATAGTCGCGATCGTATACGCCCATGGGGCCCCGGCGAGGGAAGGTAATCGGGTAGGAAAGTCTGGCGAACTCCGGCGTCGTGCCGACCGGAGCGCTGGAGAATTATACCGGCCGGCCGCAGATTCGTACTGGCCAGCTTCGCCAGATTCTGAAGCGCCACCAGAGAGCGAAATCGCTTGACCAGCGATGCGGCCACCAAGCGAACCCCGGCCCGAGTTACGGAGTGGGAGCGGCCGCCTGAGCCGCCGCATCCAACTCGGCTGCTAACTCGGATTGCCAGCGAACATAACGCTCGGCTTGTTGGCGGTTTTCTTCCTCGAGCCGGGCGACCTCTTTGCGGGCCTTCGCCAGCTTGGCGTCGAGCCCCTTGCGATGCCCCACCACGGCGTTTCGTTCGCGCTCGAGTTGGGCCAACTCGGCCTTGACCTGTTTGATCTCGGCGTCGCGATACTTGACGGTCGTCTGGCTGTCGGCCAGCGCCTTTTCGAGATAGCCTTTGTCTTTCTGATCGGCAGCGATCAGGTCGGCGTTCAAGCTGCGCTGTCGGCGAAACTCGTGAAATGAAGCCACGAAATCGGTGATCGGACGCTGGTACTTGCCATCGACCACTCGATCGGGTGGGTCGTTCGGCTCGGCCGGTTGGCCATCCTTCTTGTAGAGTCCGCGGACTGATTCCGGGAGCAAGTTCAAACGCTCCTCGGTCAATTCGGGGGTCGCCGCAGCGAAGACCGCGGGATTGTCCGACGGCATCACGTCGTGCAAGGCCCAGGTTCCGCTTTCGGCCTTGGTCAGACGCTCCATCTCAGCCGGGGAAAGCTTGCCGACCGGCGCAAGAGCGACTTGTCGCTCGGCCACACTGGCGACACGAAACTCGCCAAGATAGCCCCCATCGGGAAGCGGACGCTCGTCGAAGACGTACAGCACCTGATTCTCTACCAATTCGAGCGGCGCGGCGTGCCCGGCGGGTGCTGCTGGCGCGGGTGCGCCATCGGCAGGCGGCTCGGCGGGAAAACCACCATCGGCCGCCGGTTCTGCCGCGGCAACAGCTTGAACGGGAATGGTGACGCGAACTTCACCCGTGTTGGCGTCCGGTCGAGCGGGATCACAGCCGCTCCAGACGCGGCCGCGGCCGACCATCAGCTTGGCCAACTCGTGTCGCAACTGGCGAACGCTTTTGACCTGTGTGTCGGCGGCAGCGGTCGCCCCCTCCAACTCAGCGATTTGCTTCTTCACGCCTTCGAGCGCGAGCTGTTGCCGGTTGTACTCGGCCCACCACTTCGAGCGCTCTTTCATGGCCCGCGCGGCGCCGTAATAGAACACCAGCGCGGCCAGCGCAATCAAGCCCACCATTACTTTGCTGTAAATGCTCATGCTGTCTCTGCTGGCGCGCGCAAACCGGGTGCCACAAGTCGATATTAGACTGGCGGTTGCAGACGGTCAAGAAAGGGCCAGCCAGCCTGAAACCTCGCGCCAAACCCGGCTTATCGCAGGGGCCGTCTACCCGGATTCGACCGCAGAGAACGCTAGCATCGGCACAATCGTTCAAGTCCGATTGCTTCAAAGTCGAATCATTCTGCCGTGAAGCAGCGCGCACCCACAAGCACGGCAACGGCGACGCCCCACTCGTCGATCCCCGACCACTCCTTGGTCGGCTGGATCGAGGTTTTGGAGGGTGTGGCCGCCTCCACGCGACTGGTGCGACATGAGCTCACCCGGGCCCTGGCGGTTCACGGGGTCGGAGAATCGCAGTTTTCGATCCTCTGGATCTGCCAGCAGGCGTCCGAAGAGGGGATCAGCCAGTCGGACATCGCGAACCAATTGGCCATCTCAACAGCACATGTCAGCGGCCTGGTCGAACAACTGCGCCGCTCGGGTTGGCTCGATGGCCATCGCGACCTGGCCGATCGCCGCCGTCAGGTCTGGCGCACGACCGCGGCCGGGCAGGAATTCGTCGCCGCGCTCGTCGCGAGCCTCGCGGCCTGGCTGCGACGTGCCGAGTCTGGTCTGGCACAGATCGACGCCGCCCGGCTTCACGAGTTGACGCAACGCCTGGGGCTGACGCTCGCCGACGAGGACACCGCCCCGGTGGGCAACACCATCGTTAACCTGCCCACGAGCCACACGCCTGCCGCATGCGCGGCGTCGAACGCGACTCCCCCGCGAAAGCGAGGCGCCGCATGAAATCGCGCTTCGCCACCAATTCGCATCGCGGCAGCGACCGGCCGGTCAACGGGCGCCTCGTGTGGCTGCTCTTGGTTGTCTGCGGCTGGTTGTCGAGCAGCGGCTGCACGCGTTACTTCTATCGCAAGCAGGCCGACTGCGAAGCCTTTACGGTGGTCTGGAAGAAATCACGCGACCCGCGCTGGGAACTGTTGGACTACACAGTCTACTCGCGCCCCGATTCGCGCTTCTTCGATCCGACAAACGTCGATCGTCCACCGATGCCGATTGACGACGTGGCCGCCCACAAGCTGATGCACTGCGTCGACTGCAAGAATGGCTACCCTTGCTGGCACGGCAACGGCGACACGCCGTTCGTGGCCAACCCGCGTTGGAAAGAGTTCTTGCCGATGGACGAGCAAGGGGTGCTCGAGCTCGACATGCGCGGCGCGGTCAAGCTCGGCTATATCCATTCGCGCGATTACCAAGCCAACCTCGAGGAGCTGTATCTGTCGGCTCTCGACGTGGCCTTCGAGAGGTTCCGGTTCGACGTGCAGTTCTTTGGCACGCAAGGTGGGGACAATTTCAATCAGGGCGAGAACTTCCAGGTGCTGGGCCCGCCGGCGGCCGGCTCGCCGTTCGGATCGAGCATTTTGACGACCACCAACGCCTTGAGCGCCAATCGCTTTCTGGCCAGCGGCGGACAGTTCACCACGGAAATCCTCAACACGTTTATGTGGCAGTTCGCGGGGCCGAACCAGCAAAACCCGCTGACGATCGGCAGCTTCAGCTTCGTGCAGCCACTGTTGCGATTGGGGAGCCGGGCGCTGGTTCTCGAACGCCTCACGTTGTCGGAGCGCACGCTGCTCTCGAACGTTCGGGCCCTTGAGCGCTACCGCCAGGGCTTCTACGTCAACCTCTACAACGGACGGCAACTGCCGCAAGGACCCCGACGCTTGGGTGGCCTCACCGGGCAAGCCGGCTTGCAAGGCTTCACCGGCGTCGGCAACAGCGGCTTCGGCCGCATCGGCGGCGTCGGGCAAACGGCTCCTACCGGGGGCGGCTTCACCGGTGGCGCGGGCGCGGCGCAGGCCAACGGTTTCCTCGGCTTGTTGCAAGACCTCGTCAACATTGGCAACCTCGAAGCCAATGTCGCGGGGCTGCGCGACAGCCAGATTCAGCTTGAAGCCGCTTATGACGCTGGGCGCATCGATCGCTTCCAGGTCGACCTGGCGCGACAAGCTCTGTTCAATGCTCAGAGCCGGCTGCTCACCACGCGGGCGACCTTCTTTACGGATCTCGATGGCTACAAGGTGCTCTTGGGGCTGCCCCCCGATGTGCCCGTGCGTGTCGTCGATCCGCTGTTGGATCGCTTCCAGTTGCTCGACACGCGCCTGACGCGGCTGCAAACCGAGATCGGCGATTTGCTCGACGAGCTGCGCAGCCCCGATGTGGCCGACGAGACGGTCGAACAGTTATTCGCCCGCAGCCTAGCCGCGCGGCGCGGCGCCGCGGCCCACTTGGCGGTCGTCGAGCAAGACTTTGCAGCACTCGAAGCGAACGAACCGGCGCGGCTGCGCGATCTCGATCGCCTGAAATTGCGCAGCGAGGCCGAAGGTGTGCAAGTCGGCCCGCTGGCCTACTCGAAGGAAGCCTTCCTGGCCCGCGTCGCCGATCTCGAGCGCGACTTCGGGGCGCTCACCGAACGCTTTGAAACCACCAGCGCCCTACTGCAGCAGCTCGAGCAACCCGTCGGCGGTCCGATCGTCGATCAGAATGTCCTGCGCCGGCAGCTCGTCAAACTGGTGACCGAAATCTCCGGACAAATGCAGGAACTGCTGCTGGTGCAGGCCCGCGCCCGGCTCGACACGGTGACGCTGACCCCTGTGGAGCTCGATCACCGCGAAGCGCTCGAGATCGCTCGCGAGCATCGGCTCGATTGGATGAACGCGCGCACGTCGCTGGTCGATACCTGGCGGTTGATCCAATTCAACGCCAACCTGCTCCGCGGCGGTTTGAACATCATCGTTAATGGCTCGCTGGGAACAACGCCACAGCAACTGCTGGCGCTGGGCGGCTCGAACGGCACCTTGAACGTCGGCATGCAATTCGACGCGCCGCTCACCCGGGTGGCCGAACGCAACAACTATCGCCAGTCGCTGATTGGGTTCCAGCAAGCCCGCCGCGCCTATATGCAGTTCGTCGACGGCATCAACCAAAGCCTGCGCGTCGAATTGCGAGGCACCCGGCTCAACCAGTTGAACTTTGAGTTGCGTCGCGAGGCCGTGGCGATCGCCATCAACCAGGTCGACCTCACTCGGTTGCGCTTGGTGCAGCCGCCGCGGCCGGGCGAAACCACCCAGTTCAGCGTGACCACGGCTCGCGATCTCGTCGACTCGCTCACGAATTTGCTCAACGTGCAAACCGACTTCTTGAGCGTGTGGGTCAACACCGAAGTGCAGCGGGCGAATCTCGATTTCGAGCTCGGCACGATGCTGTTAGACGAGAACGGCGAATGGATCGATCCGGGCCCGATCACGGCCCGCCTGGTCACGGAGCGCAACCGCGTCAACCGCCGCATTCGCGAAGCCGGTGATGCCAGCGCAGAACTGCCTGAGACGCCGAGGAGCATGGACGACATTCCTGGCGACGATTTGCGCAGCGACGCGCGAGCCACGCGCGCCATACCGCTGACCCCCGACGAAGTGATTGCGATTATCGAACGCGATATCGATCTCGACGCCCAACACGTTCGTCTGGCGCCGACGAGCGTCGAGACGACGCAGGGACCGCTCTTGATTCACGATCCACAACCGGCCCGTGGCGCCGCCGCAATGGCCGCCAAGGTGCAGGGCGAGCCAACTCTGCGCAACCATGTCACGCCTCGCGATGCCGGCGGCGCCGTTTCGATTCGCACAGAGACGGATGGCACAATAACGGAAAACGAAAACACCGAAAACGAAAACACCGTGACGGGCAACATGGCTCCCGATGTGAGGGTGCCGCATCCGACCGCGCCCAATACCGCCGCGCCGATTGGGACCTCGGACGCCGCAATCGAGCGGGCACAGGCCAAACCGGCGGCTTCGCTCCGCAAGCCGCCGCGAGACGTGCAACTCGTCGCAGCGCAGGAAGAGGCCCCGCTCCCGAGGGAGCGCGT
>CAZBWM010000049.1:20356-50185 GCA_964495375.1 uncultured Planctomycetaceae bacterium
TCGGTGCAGGAACCAGCGGGCTCGAGGCTGCCGCGACAGATCTCGGCCCGGAGGGACAGCTAGTGCCAGCTAGTCTGTCCCTTTTTTATGCGCTTGCTATGCGCCGCGATCGCCACTGCAAACAGTTAGTTTGCAGCTAGACGATCAACGGCCCATCATCCCATGGCTCGCGGGCCGCGAAGTTCGCGAGCTGTGGAGCAAGCGCATTCTTTTGGGCTGAGAGATCGCTCGGTAGCCTGCGATCTGCGCCAGGCAGCGTGCCAAGCCGGAATGCCCGATCCGATTGGCGCGAAGCCAAGCGCAGACTTCATGCACCAGCGACTAGTTCGCCCGGAGGCGCTCGATCTATTCCTGGCAGTCGCGGCAAATTGCCAAATTGCGCAACTTGGCTTACCAATCCTGGTTATGGCTGGCCAAAAAGAAGACCAGCCATCTTTTTCAGCACTGGGCCTAGTTCCACCACCAGGCCGCAGATTCCGGGGCCGCCGCCTTGACGCGGGCCGGAGCCAATGCCCCGCCGTCCGCCTCCGACTTGGCCGCCATTTCCCACGAGTTGATCAACACGCCCCCCGAGGCGCTGATGATCCAGTTGCTCCCCTTTTTGAAGAAGCTCGCCTTCGAGTCGACCTCTCGCGGGGCTTCGAATTTGGCTGCCGGCAAAACGTCGCTCCCCACCAGCGTCGGCAAGCTGACCTCAGCCCGTTCGATGAGCCGTTCTTTCGAAACCAGGGCGGAAACAATCGCCAGGTCCATCACGTTGGACAGCTCGGCGAAGATCGGCAGCTTCTGTTCAAGCTCAGCGTAGTGCTTGGTAAAGTTGTCCGCCCAACGCTGCGCCATGGGGCTCGCCTGACCGGTCTGCTGCTTCTGTCCACCGGGGCCCAGCACCGAGTCTTCGGTGACGGCCTTCACGCGCGAGCCACGCAGCTCCCAGGCCAAACCGGCGCCGTCCGCCAACAGCGGATCGTAATCGGGCTCGAGCCACCAACGCGGCATCATGTTCCCCTTGCCGCTGGCCATCGTCAGGTAGCTGGGCATGCCGCGCACCGGCGACGGCTCAAAGTTCATCGCCAACCGCTTCATGCGATAGTCGGCCGCCACCAACACCAGCGCGAAGTGGCTCGTCGCCGGCACGCCGCCAACGGTCACCTGCTGCGGGCCGAGGTTGCGCTCGATACCCGCAATCGTCGCCTTGGGGTTGTCGCCGATGCGGCCCCCCTGTTGATTCAGGAAGGTCTGCAATTTTTCGAGCCCGGCGGGCGTGGGATCGATCGAGCAACTGATACCGGTGCGCGATGCTTCGTCGGCCGAGCGCAATGCCACGAGCAAATCGTCCAACAGCAGCACCGGCTTGCCAGTCGTGGCGCCGACGATCGTTCCTTGCGGATCGACGCGCCAACCTTCGCCAAAGCCGGCCAGCACAATGTCGTGTTCTTCCGGGTAAACAAACACGTACTTCACTTGCTGCAGACCGGCGAGATAGAGCAACGATTCATCGAGCGGCTTGCCATGCTTGGCGGCTTCGGCCAGGGCTGCATCCAGCTTGCGCAGTGAAATCTTGCGCAGGTCGCTAGGGGCGTTCAGATCGCCCGGCGGAGCGTGGAGCGCTCGCGAGTATTCGGCGCTTAAGCGGCCGAGCTGATCCTTTTCGACGTTGTTAATCACCCCGTCGGAATTGATCGCGACGCCGCCGACCGCTCGTAGCGAGATGATCGTGCTGGGCACCTGCGGCGTGGGCGGGGGCGGGTTCTGCGCGCCGGCCACGCTCGCCCAACCAACCAACGCCAGGGTTGCGAATGTTCGCACCGCGCGCGCCGAGAACAATGAAATGCGCATCGCCACTTCTCCAGTTCGTGCCGGTCGGCTTGCCAACCGCCACTCGATCGCAGACGAGATGATTCGTTTAGTCGTACGGTAGTTCGATTGCCAAGGCCAACCCCGGCGACCTTGATATCAGAGTAACCTCGCCCCGTAACGCCGGCAAATAATCTTTACCCGTCGCCACGGGTCCCCCGAACACCACGTTTCCGACGCCCCGGACCTCTGAACAAACCACGCCCCTGCTGGCCGAAAAACGCCGCCTGGCATTGGTTTGCCAGCCAGCCGGGCGTTAGACTCCCGTCTCGGCTGCCCGTCGGTCGTCAGAGCACCGGCCCGTTGACTTGACTCTCGACCCGCGGGACTAGCCAGGCTACCCCGCCCGGGGCTGTTCGACGCTCCACCTCCCTTGAGAGTTCCCGACATGCCTGAATATCGTTTGGCCGTTTATCCCGGAGACGGTATCGGCCCCGAGGTAACGGCCGAAGCAGTTCGGGTCCTGGAAGCGGCCGCTGCCCGCTTCGAGTTCGCGCTGCGGTTGACCGACATCCCCTGGGGCATCGAGCACTGGGAGCGAACCGGCAAGCTGGTGCCCGACGACTTCCTCGAACAGCTTCGTCCGCACGACGCGATCCTCTTGGGGGCCCTGGGTTGGCCGGCGAAGCTCCCCGATCATTTGACGCTGGCCCCGTTGGTCAAAATCCGCCAGGCCTTCGATCAGTATGCCTGCCTGCGACCGGCGAAGCTCTATCCCGGCGTGCGCGGGCCGCTAGCCGACAAGGGGCCGGCCGACATCGACTTCGTCGTGCTGCGCGAAAACTCCGAAGGAGAATACCTCGACCTGGGTAACCGGTTCCACGTCGGGCGGCCCGATGAGTTCGCGTTGCAAACCGCCGTCCACACGCGCAAGGGGGTCGAGCGCGTGCTGCGGTTCGGCTTTCAGCTCGCGCGCACGCGGCACAAGCGGCTGACGATGATCACCAAGTCGAACGCGCTGCGCTACGCCTACGTGTTGTGGGACGAGATCTTCGACGAAGTGTGCGGCGATTACGCCGACGTCGCGGCCGACAAGCAGCACGCCGATGCCGCGGCCATGAACTTCGTGCGGCGGCCCGAGCACTTCGATGTCGTCGTCGCCTCCAATTTGTTCGGCGATTTGTTGACCGATTTGGGGGGCGTCATCTCTGGCGGGCTCGGCCTGGCCGCCAGCACGAACACGAATCCCGAGCGGCAATATCCCTCGATGTTCGAGCCGGTACACGGTTCGGCTCCCGATATCGCGGGGCTCGGCATCGCCAATCCGGTCGCGGCGATTCTGAGCGCCGCCCTGCTGCTCGATTGGATCGGCCAGCCACAAGCGGCTGCCTGTGTGCGGAGCACCGTCGAACAAACGCTCGCGGCAGGCCTGGGTACCCCCGATCTCGGTGGCAAACTCACGACGCGCCAACTCGGTGAGGAAATCGCGGGACAGATTGCCGCGAAATAAGCTCCTCGAACGCGCGGATCGCGCTGCTTCACGCACCGCTCGTCAGTCGCCCCAACTGGCTGCGGAACCAGGCCGCTTCTCGCCGAGCGAAGAGCGCGTAAGCCGCCATGCCAACCGCGATTTCAATCGCCAGTGAGGCAACGGGCGCAAGGCCATCCACGCGCGCCAGCGCGAATCGGCATGCCAGCACGACCACTCCCATCGCGCCGGCCGCCAGGGCCGCGGGTCGTAGCGTTCTGAACCAATCGCCCGCTGGTACGCCCGCGGTGCCGAGCGCGAAGACGAGATATGGGACGAAGAACACGCCTACGACCGCCACGACATAGCCGGCCGCCAAACCGAGCGCCGGTTGCTGGAGCGACCGGCCAATCGCCAGGCCGATCGCCGATCCAAGCGTCGACAGCAGGGCGAGCACTAGCGCGCCACGGCACAAGCGATCGGCCCGGCCGACCGATACCAGAATGCTCCCCACGATGTTGATAAAGCCTTGCGCAAGAATCGCGATCGACAGCACGCGGAGGAGCTCGCCGGCCGGCGCCCACCTCGTGCCCCCCAGCACGACCATTACTTCGGGCGCGACGATTGCCAGCCCCACGCCACAGGGCAACAGCACCAGCGCGATCAAGCGCCCAAACGCCAAGAGCACGTCGCGATACAAGGCCGGCGTGCCGGCCGCGCGCGATAAGCCTGCAGCTCGCGACAATGCCGGTAGCGCCACGGCCGAGACGGGCGTCGTCACCAGTAGCACCGGCTTCATCATCCAGGCAAAAGCTTGCGTGTAATAGCCGAGCGCTCGATCGGCCTGCGGTCCATCGAACGCGAACGACAAAAGCAGCTTGTCGGCCAACTGCGCGACGGCAAACAGCACCATCGCAGTCGTGTAGTAGCCGCCGAAACTCAAAAGGTCGCGCACCGACTCGCCGCGCGAGGGGCGCGCGGGGCGCCACGGTTCGAGCCACCACGCAAGCGCGGCCAACAGCCCCAGCTCGACATACGCCTGCGCGACGAGCGACCAGACTCCCCAACCCGCCCAGGCCAGCCCGACAGCAGTCGCACCACCAGCCACCTGACACCCAAGCCGCGCGGCAGCCAGCGTTCCCAATCGCATCCGCCGCTCGACAAGCGCTTGATGCTGCGCGCCGGCGGCCGCCAACAAGGCCGTCACTGACATCGCCAAGGCCAGCGGCAGCAATTCGGGCTCGGCGTGATACCAGGCGAGCGCGGGCCCCAGCGCCGCCGTTGCCAGAGCGGTCAACGAGCCGGCTGCCAGCATCAACCAGAACAACGTTGTCGATTGACCATCGCTGAGCTCGGCGCGCTGCACGGCGCCGATGTTCAAGCCGGCCGTGCTGAACGTGCGCAGCAACAGCACCCACAAGAGCACGGTCCAAAACTGCCCCCAGACCTCCGGAGCAAGCAATCGATACAACGCGGCATACAGCGCCACCTGCACGACCTGACCGATCCAGCCGGCCGCCGTAGCGACCAACGTTCCACTGCGGGCGCGCGCCTTGAGTGCCAGGCCGGTCGCGTCGGCCGCACGCTGCGCGGCATCACTCACCTCGGTGGCGCGGTTCGAGGGCTGGCCCGAGGGCATGGCGAGGATCCTAACGCGGTTGCAAAACGCGCCGCTCAGACAATCTGGGAACGCGGTTGAACGCTGCCCGGAGCGCAGCGCCAACCGCAGAATCATAGCGGCCCCCACGCGCGAAGGGCGGAGCCTTGAGGTTCAGCGGTGCGACCGTCGCGGCAGGCCGCACGACTGGCGCGGCCGGCAAGTTTGCGCCATCCGACAAACCCGGAATACCCAGATTCCTTTCCCAGCGGGTAAATTCCCCCCAGCTTCTCGTCGATTTGTTTGGGGAATCAACACGCATGGCGAGGGCACTCGCGAGGTCGGCCCAAGGCGCCTCCGAGCACGGCTTGGACACCCAGTTCTCCATCCCCAGAGAGCAAAAACCGTGGTCAAAACGAAGAAGCCCCGTTTGGAAGTGACCATCGATCGCCGCGGCAAGACCGAACGTCGACGCGATGAAAAAGGAAGCGGCCCGAAGCCGGCGCCCGTCGCTGGCAGCGCATCGCTCGAGCGTCGCGCGAAGGTCAATCGTCGTCGTCAGATCGACCCCACGACGTGCGAACGCGACTACAGCGATGACGAAGTCGAGTTCATGCGTGCCCTCGAAGCTTACAAGCGCGCCAGCGGCCGCATGTTCCCGACCTGCAGCGAAGTGCTCGAGGTGATCCGCAATCTCGGCTACCTCAAGCAGAGCGTGCCGATGATCGCTCACGACGAGACCGCGATCGCCGAGGAATAGGCTCGCGATCGAGACATTCGCGACACCTAGCCGAGGGACTGCCGACGCGCTACGCGCCGCTGCCGGCCGGCGACGCGTGACGATCGGCCACTTCGAGCACCTCGTCGGGCGCCTGGTCGCGATACTTGGCGAAGTGCTGGCAGAACTGTTCGGCCAGCCGCCGCGCCGCGCGGTCATAAGCCGCCGGGTCGGGCCAGGTCTCGCGCGGGTTCAAGAGCGCGTCGGGCACGCCGGGGCAGTGACGCGGCACGTGCAGGCCAAAGAACGGGTCTTCGCGCGTTTCGCCGCGCGCGAGCACGCCGTCGTGAATCGAATCGATGATCGCCCGCGTGTGAGCCAACTTGATCCGGTTGCCGACGCCATGCGGTCCCCCGGTCCAGCCGGTGTTGACTAACCACGCCTGGCTGCCGTGCGCGCCGATCTGTTCTGCCAACAACGTGGCGTACTTCATTGGGTGCCAGACCATGAACGCCGCGCCAAAACAGGCCGAGAAGGTCGCCTGCGGTTCGCTCACTCCCGCTTCGGTGCCGGCGATCTTGGCCGTGTAACCGTTGAGAAAGTGGTACATGGCCTGCGCCGGCGTCAGCTTGCTCACCGGCGGCAGCACGCCGTAGGCATCGCAGGTCAGAAACACGATGTTGCGCGGATGCCCACCCACGCATGGCACCTTGGCCCGCCACATGAAATCGATCGGGTAGCTGGCCCGCGTATTTTCGGTAATCGATTCATCGGCGTAGTCGACTACGCGCGTGACCGGATCGAACGGCACGTTTTCCAACAGTGCGCCGAAGCGGATACAGTGCCAGATCTGCGGCTCTTTGTCGGGAGCCAGGTCGATGCACTTGGCGTAGCAGCCCCCTTCGATGTTGAAGACGCCGCGCTCGGTCCAGCAGTGCTCGTCGTCGCCAATCAGCGCGCGGCCGGGATCGGCCGAGAGCGTTGTCTTGCCCGTCCCCGAGAGCCCGAAGAACAGCGATACATCCCCGTCGGGCCCCTCGTTGGCAGCGCAGTGCATGGGCAGCACGCCCCGCTTGGGCATCAGGTAGTTCATGACGGTGAAGACTCCCTTCTTCATCTCGCCAGCATACTGCGTGCCCAGGATCACGATCTCGCCGCGCTCGAACGACAAGTCGACACTCGTCGACGAGGTCATGTCCTGCGTGTACTTGTTCGCGGGGAACTTGCCCGCGTTGAAGATCACGTAATCCGGCTCGCCGAAGTTGGCCAGTTCCTCGACCGTGGGGCGGATCAACATGTTGTGCATGAACAGGGCATGATAGGCTCGGCCGCAGATTACCCGCACTTTCACCCGGTAGTCGGGATCCCAGCCGGCGAAGCCGTCGACGACGTGCACCTGCTCGCACAAGTTGAGGTAATCGATTGCCCGCTGGCGATTGAGCAGGAACGTCTTGTCGTCCAGCGGGATGTTGATGTCTCCCCACCAGATGTCTCCGTGCGACTCGGGGTCGTCGACGATCCGCTTGTCTTTGGGGCTGCGGCCGGTTTTGGCGCCTGAGCGGGCGACGAGCGCGCCGACCGACGTCAGAAAACAATCGTCGAACTGGATCGCTTCCTCGTAAATCAGTGAACAAGAGCCATTCCGCACAACGCGGGGACTGGAAATGCCGTATTGCGAGAGATCAAACGGGGAAGCCATCGCGTAGGTGCGCTCTGTGGAATGTGGGAGGTAACTCGAGCGGCTTGCAAAGACGCTCCGGTACGGGTCACAACAATGCCGGGGCGGAGCCAACATATTACCGCGGAGCCGACATAATACCGCGGAGCCGACACGCACGCTGGCTCGCCGGGGCGGTACCTCCACGCACCGAGAAGGGCAAACCAACGAATGCAGGCGAGTCGCGCGCGGCGACGGTCTTGCGCGTCGCCTCGCACCAGGTTGTGTGCGCGAGGATTATAAAGTATTCAACGCGCAGGGCCTAGCAAACAATGCCCGGCGAATGACCGTGCAAATTGTCGCAGGCGAAATCACAGCGCTGCGTACAATCGATCAAGCGAACTAGTCCCGCGCCCCTCAGTCCGGCAGCTTGAAATCGCCGTACCACAGTTGACTCGCCCGATCGCTCGAACGCGACGACGTCCACATCAAATGCTTGCCGTCGGGCGAAAACACCGGCAGCACGTCGGCCCCCGGGTGATCGGTGATCCGCGTGATGGGGCCTGGCGTAATTTTGCCCTGCTCGCGGCCGAAGCGCATCGTCCACAAGTCGTAGTTGGGGCGCGCCGTCGGGTCCGAGTGGTCGGCCCCCGTCCAGATGATGTAGGGCTCGGTCGGGTGCCAGAACGGGGCCCAGTTCACGCCGTCGTTGTCGGTGAGCGCCGTCTCGTTGTGGCCGTCGATGCCAATCACGTAAATCTGCAGAAAACCTTCCTTCTTCCGGTCGCTGCGAAATACCACCCATTTGTTGTCGGGCGAAATGAACGGGCCGCCGTCATAACCGTTGGCGTTGGTCAACTGCCGCACTTCGCTGCCGTCGGAGTTCATCACGTAGATGTCGGGGTCGCCGTCACGGTCGCTGCAAAATGCGATCAACTTGCCGTCGGGCGAGTAGGCCCCCTCGGCATCGTATCCCAGCTCGGTCGTTAGTTGCTTCAAGTCGCCGCCGTCGCGATCGACTTCGAAAATGTCAGAGTACGGATCGAACGGCCAATCGTAGCGACGTTTACGCCCCGTGCGGGCGTCTTCCGCTTCTTGCGCGCGAACCGCTGCTTCGGTCTCTGCCAGCTTGGGGTCAAGATGGCTCGAAGCAAACAGAATGCGCTTCGCATCGGGCGAGAAATACGCGCACGTCGTGCGGCCGCGCCCCGTGCTCACCCGCCGCGGCGTGCCGCCCGCCAGCGGCTGCATGTAGATCTGGTAGAACACGTAGTCGGGGGTGATCGCCTGGTAGACGATCTCCTGCCCATCCGGTGAGAAGTAACCTTCGCCCGCCTTGACGAAGTCCTTGGTCACCTGCCGAACGTTGGAGAGATACTTCCCTTCCAGCGGCGACGTGGGCTCGGGCTCCGCGGCCGGCGCGGCAGCGGGTGTGCCTTCGGCAGCCAGCACAAGGCCGGCGCAAGGCAAGGTATACGCCAGCGCGATGGTCAGCGGCGCGGCGACTAGCATCAATGCTTCGCGCCACATCGTGCGGCGGCGCCCGTTTCGCAGCAGGAACTTCGTCACGATCATCTCCAATTCGAGTTCGACTATCCTGAGACAATAGATTATAGGACGTTGCCCCAGGGGCGCACCGACTCGGTCGCGCCTGCCGTAACCCCTGGCTGCTCCGCACGCCCGAGAAACCACGATGAAAATCTACACGAAGACGGGGGATGCCGGCGACACGGGACTGTTTGGCGGCCCCCGCGTCCGCAAAGACTCCCCGCGCATCGAAGCCTACGGCACCGTCGACGAGCTCAACGCCGTGCTCGGCTTGGCCCGCGCCGAAGCGCTCCCCGACGAGATCGACACGCTGCTGTACCGCGTGCAAAACGAATTATTCGACCTCGGAGCCGAACTGGCCACGCCCAATGCCGAGGAACGTGGGTTGCGATCCTTGGGCGCGACACAGATCGCGGCGCTCGAACTGGCCATCGACCGCGGAGAATCGCAACTCGCGCCGCTACGAGAGTTCATCCTACCGGGCGGAAACAGTGGCGCCGCGTGGTTGCACGTCGCCCGCACCGTCTGCCGCCGGGCCGAGCGGCGCTTGGTCAGCTTGTCCGCCGTGCCTGGAGAGAAGCTGGCCGCCGAGCCGATCGTCTATCTCAATCGGCTGAGCGATTTGCTGTTTGTTCTGGCCCGTTGGACGAATCAACTGGCGGGCGTGGCCGATGTCCCCTGGAAGAAATCGCCGAGCAGCGAAGGGACGAAAAGCTGAACGGTGCCAGCGCAAGAAGACCGTGCCAGCGCAAGAAGACCGTCACGCAAATGCGTGACGGTCACAATCTCGAAGCCGGGGCTTTGGCTAGCTCAACCCGCGTGCGGATCGGGGGCGATCGTCGCCCGGTGTGATTCGAAGCCAAGCCCTTCGATGAACCGCCGCGCGACCATATAGGTCGAAGGCGAGTATTCGCGAATGTGCTTCTTCAGTTCCTTGAGCATGGCGTTGGCCGTGCTGTTGATCTTGTCGAAGTTCGTGGTGCCGATGCTACCGCCGACGGCGCTCCGCTCGGCGAATAGCTTGTCGAGCTCTTCGCGATAAGGAGCATAAACTTCGGCTTGCAGCAGTTCGGGCCATTCGATCGAACCACTAATGGGATCGAGCTCACTGGTGGTCAACGGCTTCGGCTCGCGCTGCTTGGCGAAGCGGACCCAATCTTCCTGCGTCGGGCGCGGGCCGCGCTCGGCCTCACGGGCCGCGCGGTTCACCTGCCGCATCTGGAAGTACGTTTCGGTCGCCTTCATGCGATTGTCGATATCGGCCGAACGCGCTTGCTCGGCGTAGACGGCGCCCTGGGCCGTCATCAAGTTGTATTGGCCCTGCGCTTGAATCACGGAGCCCATACCTTGCAGGTAGCTACCGGCGACGGTGCCGCCGCCCCCCCAGCCGCCACCGCCCCAACCACCACCCCAGCCGCCATAATAGCCTCCACCCCCTGGCCGAACTCCCTGCCAGTAGTCGGGACCGGGAAGCGGCATTTGATTGCCGGCGGGTTGCCGCTGGGCGAAGGCCGGAGTGGAAACTGCCAAGGTGCCGATCGATGCCAAAGTGCCGACCGCCAGAGCGAGCACAATCTGAATCTTCATTGTATTTCTCCTCACGGCCTGGGCTGAGCCCCCGGCAACGTCCGTTGCCACACGGGACCGCATTTCTTGGGATCGTCGGCGGCAAAGCTGCCACCACGCCTGTTTCGGATTATACTACATGGACGTTTCGTCTACCGGGTAGTTCGCAACGATTTGCGGCCTGCCCGCACCGACTCTACACCAATATGATACGCGGCCGGAAGCACGCCATTGCGCCGGCCAACCATTTTTTTTGAGCAAATTCACGCGGCTTCCGCGCGCACCTTTTGGGGATCTCCGATGCTGCACTGCGGTTTGGGCATGTTGTTGGGGCTGTTGCTCTTAGGCGCCGACCCACACCACGCGTCCCCCACCCTGGAGAGCTATCAGCGCCAACTCCAAGACAAAGATCCGGCCACGCGGGCCGAGGCCGTCCAAAATTTGCCCCACGCCAATCTCCCTTCGCAGGACGTTGTCGTGCTGCTGGCCAAGGCCGCAACCGACGACGACGCCTCGGTGCGGCAGGCTGCGATTGATGCCTTGGGGCACATGGGGCGCGCCGCGCGCGGCGCCGTTCCCGTGCTCGTTAAAGCCCTCGATTCGAAAGTCCTCGCTGAGCGCTACGAAGCGCTTTACGCATTGGGGCGACTTGGCGTTGCCTCGAAGTCGGCCGAACCGCAGATTGAAGCCCTGCTCAACAGCGACGACACTTTCACGCAAGTGATCGCCGCTTGGGCGCTGGTCCGTATTCACGCGCGCAAGCCGGAGAACCTCGCCAAACAGATTCCATTGCTCGTCGGCGCGCTGGCCAAACAAGACGCCATGGTTCGCCGCGAAGTGATCTCGGCCTTGGCCGAGATCGGCGGGCCAGCGGTCCCCGCGCTGGTCGCGGCGCTGAAGAAGGCCAAGACCGCTGACGAAGTGAATGCCGAGCTCGCCGCGCTGTCGGCAATCGGCGCCGCGGCCGCGCCCGCCGCGGATACCGTTGAAGAAAAACTAAACGACAAAGATGAAGACGTACGCTGGCACGCCGCCCGCGTGCTGGCCTCGATCGGCACGGCCGCGGACGGCGCCATCCCCGAGCTCGTGGAGTTGCTCGCCGACGCGGAACCGCGCGTCCGCTGGCACGCGGCTCACGCGCTGGGCAAGATTCCCGCAGCCGGTGAGTCGGCCGTTGAACCGCTCATCAAAGCCATCAGCGATAAGGACCCGCATGTGCGCCGCGCAGCGGTCGTCGCTTTGCGCACACTCAAGCCCGATCCTTCCAAGACGCTGCCACTATTGATCGAACTGCTCAATACCAGCGAACCACAGGTCGTCGCCCAAGTGCTCGACACTCTGGCCGAGTCAGGCGACAAGGCCGTCCCTTTCTTGCAGAAGGCACTCGAAGACGACAAAGGTCGCTACTGGGCCTGCCTGGTGATCGGTGAAATCGGCCCGCCTGCCAAGGCCACCGTGCCGGGGCTGACCAAGGCCACGACCGACAAGGCCCCCGAGGTCCGCATGCAGGCCTTGCACGCCTTGGCTTCGATCGGACCCGACTCGGCGCCGGCCATCAACGAAATGGTCAAGGCACTCGACGATCCAATACAGCCAGTGCGCGTGGCCGCGGCCTTCGCGCTCGGCAGCTTGGGCCCGGCCGGCAAAGAAGCGCTCCCCGCTCTCACCAAACGAATCGCTCCCGGCGCGACGGGCGAAGACAAGCTACTTCCGGCCGTCAGTGCCTGGGCCATGGTGCGCATCGCTCCCGGCGATACGACCGTGACCGACGCGGCGGTCCCCGTGCTCGTCAAATCGTTGGAAGGTCGCGATGTCCCGCTCGAAGCGGCCCAGGCCGCGGCGCTCGGGCAATTGAAGTCTGCCGCCGCGGTCGTCGCGCCGGCCCTGCTCAAGGCGGTCTCCACGGCCAGCCCGTCAGGCATCGGCAACTTGCTCTCGGCACTGCACAGTCTGGGTGTCGGGGCGCTACCGGCGTTGGAAGCGGGTCTGGCCGACCCCGAAACGCGCGGCCCCGCCGCCGCCGTGATTCACGAGCTTGGAACCGAAGCCAAGTCGTCGGCCAGCGCGCTTGTCAAAGCGCTCGCCGACGAACGACCCGAAGTGCGTCGCGAAGTCCTCTTTGCGCTGGCCGCCGTCGGCGCCGACAGCAAGGCCATTCCCGCGTTGCTCAAATCGCTGGAAGATCCGGCTGAAGACGTTCGTCACGCGGCGGCCTACGCCCTAGGGCACATGGGGCCCGCAGCCAAGGCAGCCATCGAGCCTTTGAAAGACCACCTGGAGAACCATGGCGACGACGTCCTTTGCCTGGTCTGCGCGTGGGCACTCGTGCAGATTGATCCGGCCGGCGCCGATACCGCCAAGATCGCGCTTCCGCATTTGATCGAAGGGCTGTCGAGCCAGGCCCCGCTCGTGCGGCGCGAAGCAGCCGACGCCCTGGGCGATCTCGGCGCAAGGGCGCGCGAAGCGGCGCCGCTGTTAGGCGAGCTGGCCAGCGATCCCGATCCCGCGGTGGCCAAGGCCGCTACGGAAGCGCTCGAGCGAATCAATAAGAAGTAGCAAGCCGCGTCGTCGGCTCTAAGTACCGCTTGGGTGCCACTGCTGGCTTGTCCAGCAGTGCCCCAGCGCAACGGCGTGCGGCGCTCAACCGCTTTGCAGCGCCGTGCTGATTTCGTCGCGCACCGTCTCGTCCTGCTCATTCCCTTGCCGCGCGCGTAGCGCTGCGCGAGCAGCATTCAGTTCAACTCCGCGGCGAACGAATTGCCCCAGCGCCCATGCACTTGCCCCACGCACCAGCGGCTCCGGGTCGTGCAAGCCGCGTACGAGTGCCGGGAGCGCCGCTGCGACCGGGCAATTCCCCAGCACGATCGCGGCGTTGCGCAACAGTCCGCGGCGCCGGGCGCGCCATAGCGGTGTCTGGCGAAAGCGCCGCCGAAACGCGTCGTCGTCCATCTCGAACAGTGGGGCCAGCGGAATCGGGTTCGTCCCTTCTGTCGGCAAGAACTCGCGCGCCCCGTCGGCCGGCGCGCGATTGTTCCAGGGGCAAACCTCCTGGCAGATATCGCAACCGAACAGCCAATCGCCGACTCCCGCGCGCAGCTCGCCGGGCACCGGACCATCCAGCTCGATCGTCAAGTAGCTGATGCAGCGCCGGCTATCGAGCACGTAGGGGGCCGTGAACGCGCCGGTCGGACATGCATCGAGACACGCCCGGCAGGTGCCGCAATGATCGGCGGTGAACGGCGCGTCGATCGCCAGTTCAGCGTCGGTCAATAGGGCGGCCAGAAAGAACCAGCTTCCCGCCTCGCGGTTCAAGAGCAGCGTGTTCTTGCCGATCCAGCCGAGCCCCGCCAGTTGGGCGAACTCGCGCTCCAGCAGCGGCGCCGTATCAACCACGCCGCGGGCCTGGCAGCCGACGCTACGCTCTCGCAAGTAATCGGCCAGCGCGTGCAACCGCTCGCGCACCAGGTCGTGGTAGTCGACGCCCCAGGCGTATCGTGAAACGCGCCCCAGGCCGGGTGCCGAGGGCTGCGGTTCGACTGTGCGATAGGGCATCGCCAGCATCACCAGCGACCGCACGCCGTCGAGAACATGCCCTGGATGTTGATAGGCCGCGAGCCGGTCGCCAATCCATTGCATCTCGCCGGCGTGCCCCGCCGCGAGCCAGTCGATCAGCCGCGGCAAGCCCGGCGGCTCAACTGCCGGGCAAACCCCCACCAGCGAGAAGCCAAGCCGGCGGGCTTCGGCCTTGATGTCAGCCGAAAGAATTGCGGGATCGTTCGTGACGGGTGCCGATGGCGCCATGTTTGGCCGAATGTGACTTCAACTGTTTGCGGACCACGCTACGATGGATTGTAGTCTGCGGAAGCGCCCGCGCGAGTGAGTCATCCCCTCAGGAGCAGCATCCATGTCGCAGTGCAGAGCCAACGGCAACTCCTTGAGCCGTGCGATTGCGATCGCCTTGAGTATCGTCCTGCTCGCGCTGACGAACAGCGGTTGCGGCGGCCCCAAAATTCCGCCCGAAGAACTTGGCGAAGTGCTGACCGAACTCCCCAAACTGCCCGAGGCCGAGAAACCGTACGAGCATCCGGAGCTCGTGGCCGACGGTCTCGACGTGCCGGCGGCGAAGTCCGAAGCCGAAGCCGCTGCCGAGAGCGCCGCTGCCGCTGCGCAGCCCAAGACTACCCCCGCGGCGTCTGAAAGTGCGCCGGCTTCGCCAGAGCCCACAGACTCGTCGCCCGATGCTTCCGCACCGGAATCTGCGTTGCCAGATAAGCCGAACGAACGCAGTCGTTAATGCTCGTGTGAACTCGGAGCTAACGACGGTACTCACTGCCCAAGCGACGCCAAGAACTCCGCCATTTCACCGGCCGCGTGCGCGTCGCCCTGCACGCGGGCAGTCTCGATGCCGGTCCGCAGCACGCCACGCGCCTCGTCGACACGCGCCAGCTTCACAAGCTGCTGCGCCAACATGAAGAAGGCCGGCACGTAAGGAGGCGTTCCGCTCGTCAGTTCTTCGAACCGCGCGATACTGGCCGGATGGTTGCCTTCTTTTTCTAGTTCGAGCGCCAGACTGTAGCGCAGGAAGATATCGCCCGGCTCATCGGCCAGCATGGCTTCGATTTTTTCGCGGCGCGAGGGAGACATAGGCAATTCGTCGCTTTGAGATGTTCCTCTGGCCCCAGGAACTGAGATTTATCCGCCGGAGTTATTCAACAACGCTAAGAGGTCGCCGATCGTGCGATGCGACTCGACCGGATGCCTGAGCGCGTGATTGGCTCGAATCTGATAGTGGTTTTGGCGGCCCAACTTCTCCCGCACGACGATATCCGCGGCCTCCAAATCCGCAATGATCCGCTGAACGGCCCTTTCCGTGACCCCGACTTGCTGGGCGACTTCGCGGAGCACCATCGACGGATTTCTGGCCAGTAGCACCAGCACGTGCGAGTGGTTCGTGAGGAAGGTCCACTGGGCCCCCACCTTGGCAGGCCAGGTCGTGGCTGGCGGCTGGCGAGCCCCCGTGCGCGCCTGGGAGCGCGCTGGAGTGGCGGGCACCTCGGAGCGGGCCGTCTTTTTGGCGGGGCGCTGGCTCTTTCCCGCGACCGATTTCATCACGCATTTTCCCTGCTTTGCGACCGCTGACTTTCCCACGGCAAGTCTAGCAGAGGAAATAGGTTGTGCAAATTACGAATCCGAAATCGCGATTTGAGATTCGCCTTGGATAGGCTGCAGACTCTCCAAAAATCGGCCGATAATACACGACATGCTATTGACGACATAAAAGTCGTGCTATATTTTTCGTGAAACACGATTCGCACCACTTTTTGTAAAGGGCTCCCCATGGCTTGGCTGCTTCCCGGTCTCCTGGTCGCGACCGTCCTGGCGCTGCTCGCTAGCGGCCTGTTTCCCTGGCAGCGCTTGAGCCGTTCGGCTCAGCGGTCAGGCTGGGCGACGACCTGGCTGGCCATCGTCGCACTACTAGCATCACTGGCCGCGAGTGTCCACGTGATGATTGCCGGAACGATCGATTACTCGTTCTACGCCTGGCAATGGCCGTTGCCCTGTTGTTTAGGAGTGTACGTCGACGCGGTGTCCGCCGTGATGCTCGTGCTGATCAGCTTCATTGGCGTGATCATCGCCCGCTATTCGACGCGGTACCTCCAGGGCGACGCCCAGCAGGGGCGATTTTTTCGCTGGATGGCCTTAACCCTCGGCGGCACGCTGTTGCTGGTCATGGCCTGCAACCTGGTCATGCTGACTGCCGCCTGGATGCTGATCAGCTTTGGCCTGCATCAACTCCTGACCTACTATCCGGAACGAACTTGGGGAGTCTGGGCGGCGCGAAAGAAATTCCTCATCAGTCGGCTGGGAGACGCCATGCTGATCGCCGCGTTGGTGCTGACCTATCGCAGCTTTGGTACTACCGAATTCACCAACCTCTTTGCCGCTGCCAATGCCATCCACGAAGGTGCAGCCACGGGCAGCTTCACGGCTGAGCTGATCGGCATCCTCTTTGTGCTCGGAGCCATGACCAAGTCGGCGCAGTTTCCGTTCCATAGCTGGCTCCCAGATACCATGGAAACGCCGACTCCGGTCTCGGCGCTGATGCATGCAGGCGTGATTAACGCAGGTGGGTTTCTGGTCATCCGACTCAGTCCACTGGTGTCATTATCGCCTGGCGCCTTGGATTTGCTCGCCATTCTGGGAGCCATCACTGCGCTCCTCGGTAGCCTGGTGATGCTCACGCAGACGAGCATCAAGCGATCGTTGGCTTACTCGACGATTGCCCAGATGGGATTCATGATGCTGCAATGCGGACTCGGCGCGTTCTCCGCGGCGTTGTTGCACATCGTGGCACACTCGGCGTACAAGGCTCACGCCTTTCTCAGTTGCGGTAGTGTCCTCGATTCCGCTGCCAGGATGAAAGCGCCGCCGATTCCGGCCTCTTCGGGAAGTCGCAAGTTGTTGGCGATTGTCGCCGCGTTCGCCTTAGCGACCGGCATCGTAGCCCTGGCCAGCGGGATTCTGGGCAGCGGCATCTTTGCCAAGCCGGGCGGCATGCTGCTTGGTTTCATTTTGACGCTGGCCGTTGCTCAGCTCCTGTGGAAAGGTCTGGCGGCCGGCTCCCTGTGGCTGACAAGTCGCGGTATTGCCTACGGATTGATCGTCGCGGTTGCCTACGGGGCCGCGTATTGGGCGATGGATGGGTGGCTAATGGCACGCTCCGTTCACTGGCACACCCTTGCCCCCTCGGCACTCGACGGCGTGATTGGGGCGCTCGTGGCCACGGGGTTCTTGGGCATCTTCACCCTCCAGGCGCTCTCCGAGCCGCTCGCGCGGCACCGCTGGATGCAGCGACTGTACGTGCACGCGATGAACGGCTTTTACATCGATATCCCGGCAAGGCGTCTTACCGCCTGGGTTTACGGCATCAAGGCGCCGGTTCAGTAGGCGTCGTCCGGAAGCGGTGCCGCAGTTCTGATCCTTTCTTCTAATACGTGAGACAATTCCATGCCTACGGCCTCCTTGCAGACTATCGCTCCTGACTATCGAAATGGCATCCTCGCCGCATCGGAAGATATTGACGGCAGCGACGCGTCGCTCGATCAGGCGCTGGCAGATGTCCTGGCGTTCGTGCCTCCGCTTTGGCCACTAGGTGACTACGTCGCCGTGAATCCGTGCGTCGGACTCACCGATCGGACGTTTCTGGATGCGCATCAGCAACTGAGTGCCGTCCGGGACTGCGATCTACTGATGCCTGGCGAGTACTTCAGAAAGCTGTACCAGGACGGCAAAATCTCTCCGCGCGATCTGGCCGCTGCGCTTTCCCAGTGCGTCGCGGAACATCCTACCTGGTTCGCCGGCTTCGGGCTGGCGGAACTGACTCGCTGGCTCAAGCAGCCTGAGAATCGGAACACACCAGCATTCCACTGCCGCACGGTTGCGGAATTGATCGACCAACGACAGCGAAGTTCTTGGTCGAGCCACATCGTTAACGACATCACGCGACACTGCGCCGCGCACTACGACCAGGGGCAAGCCCTCTGGGCCAGCCCCTGGGAGGACAAAACTCTTTATAGCGCCTGGCGCGAAGCTGCCCAACTCAGTCGAAGGATGGACCTGTTGGGCGTGAAAGATTTCCGCAGGTTCGTGGCAACGCTCTCCGCCAATCCCCGCCAGGCGTTACAAGATATGCTCGGCCATTTGGAAGTGCCGTCGACGCACTGGCGTCAGTTCTTGCTCGCCGAGGCCTTTTCAGTGGCGGGCTGGGCCTCGTACGTGCGTTACCGCATGCGAGAAGGCGAGTTCCAAGGCCAAGACAACGACGACCTCGTTGGCCTGTTGGCAATTCGACTGGCCTACGACGTTGCCCTGGCGCGGTCGACCCAACTCGATTTGCCATTGCCGTGGAAGCCTTCCCAGTCCGACCGCGAGCGCGAAGACCTGGGCGCATCGCAACCGCCCGTCGATGTCCTCGCGCGATATGCACTTCAGTTGGCCACGGAACTGAGCTACCGCCGCACGCTGCTGAAAAAGTTGTCTACGCACTCGACGCGACCGATCGCCGTGTCGCGCAAGCAGTTGCAAATTGTATTTTGCATCGATGTCCGATCCGAGGTCATCCGGCGAAACCTTGAGTCGATCCACGAGTCCATCGAGACCTTTGGCTTTGCCGGGTTCTTTGGGATGCCTATGCAGTATGTCCCGATTGGTTGCGACCAGGGAACTTCACAATGCCCGGTGCTTCTGCAGCCAAGCTTTCAAGTTCACGAAGCACTGGTTGGAGTCGCAGACTCTGTGGCCAGTGATGCGCTGCAAAAGCGGGTCCGCATTCGGCAGGTGCGGCAACTGTGGAAGGCATTCCAAAGCTCGGCGACCTCATGTTTCTCTTTCGTGGAATCGCTGGGGCTGTCGTATGTGGTAAAGCTGTTCACTGATTCGATGCATTGGACCCGACCTGCCGACAATGCCGAGACCGATGGTCTGCAGGACAGGTTGATCGCCCACTTGGGGCCCAACATCCACGACCAACACAACCACGGCCTTGACGCGCAGCGTCGCCTGGAATTGTCGGAAGGAATGCTTCGCAATCTCGGACTCACGAGTGGCTTCGCCAGAGTGGTTGTCCTTTGCGGCCACGTCTCCGAGGTCACGAATAACCCCTACCGCGCAGCCTTGGATTGCGGAGCCTGCGGCGGGCACTCCGGCGCGCCCAACGCCCGCGTCGCCGCGGCCCTGCTGAATGACGCCGAGGTGCGGATCGGCCTCGCCGAGCGCGGCATCCAGATCCCGGAAGATACGGTGTTTGTCGCTGGCGTACACAACACGACCACCGATCAGATTGAACTGTTTGACCTTCACCGGGTCGGGCTCTCCCACGCCGAGGATCTCGCGAGCATCAAGTCCTGGCTTGACCAAGCAGGTCAATTATGCCGCTTGGAGCGCGGGGTGCGCCTCAATTCGACGAATCCTCAGGATGTGCTGCGCCGCAGCCGTGACTGGGCGGAAGTCCGGCCCGAATGGGGTCTGGCCGGAAACGCGGCGTTCATCGTCGCGCCGCGCTCGCGCACGACGGGCCTGAATCTTCGCGGCCGAACTTTCCTCCACAGTTACGACCACCGACACGACCCCGAACTAAAGGTGCTCGAGCTAATCATGACCGCCCCGATGGTGGTCACCAACTGGATCAACGCGCAGTATTACGCGTCGACCGTCGATCCAATCGCGTTCGGTAGCGGTAACAAAGTGATTCATAACGTAGTGGGTCAGTTCGGAGTTTTGCAGGGCAACGGTGGAGATCTCATGACAGGGCTGCCTTGGCAGTCGATCCACGATGGAACACAGCTTCAGCACGAGCCGTTACGTTTGCTGGTGATCATCGACGCGCCGCGATCCGCGCTACAGCGGATCATCGAGACGCATGCCCTCGTGCGGGACTTGGTCACGAACGGTTGGGTGCACCTGGTCGCCTGGGAAAACGATCAATTCTACGACTGGACCGGCCGCGGAACCTGGCAAAACCAGGTGCTTTAGTCGTCGCTGGCGGAATCGAGTTCGATCTATCTCCTCGGACTACTTCAAGGATTTAGGAAAACGCGATGTTGACTCCAAGTGTTTCCCGGTTGTTTGCCCAAGTGTCTTCCGTGACAGAGAGCGCTCGAAGCACGTCGATCCTCTGGATCACGGGCCCCTCGGCCGACTTGCAGCAACGACTCAAGAGGATCGAGGGGCTCCCCCCCTCAATTGTTCTCACTCCCCACGCGCTGGCCGACGGCGACGCGCTCTCCAATGAAGCGCTGGACCTGATCGCCTATACGATCGATTGCAGGCAGGTACGCGTAATTCTGGTTTGCGGCCAAACGGACGAAGGAACCGTACACACGGATGGTGTGGCTCGGCAGCGTGCCAGTGGCTTCGACAGCATCCTCCAGCGAGTCGGCGAACACGCCAAACGCCGGCAACGCGCGCAAGCTTGCGTCCGTTCGCGACTGAATCTAATCCAATCGCACCAGAGAGTTGCGCAGGCGCTCAACCGCGGCGTGGTCAGCATCCACGGCGTGTTCTATGTTTCAGAGTGCGATGCGTTCTTGGGCTACGATCCTGAAAGGGATCAGTTCGTTCCCTTCGCAGAAATGCCCCCAGCATAAGGACTGGGGTTCAAGCACAATATCCGTGAGCGGACTGATGACGTGCTTGGTGTCGAGATGCGCTGAGGTTGCTGGGCCCGCGCGGACTGCAACTTCCTCAATCGCTACTCGCGGGGCGGCGGTTGCGGTAGCTCGGGCACGACAATTCTCCCTGCGTTCAGCGAGTCGATCAACTGCCGCAGCCGGCCGAGATTGCGGCGGTTGAAGCGGAACACGAGCCGCGACAGGCTGGCCAGCGCTGGCTCGTCGCGCTCCTCGGGCAGTGCTCCGCTGACCTTGAACTCCCCTTCGCTCAAGATGTCGTCGAACTCGGCATTGATCGCGGCGAGCAGCTCATCGCTCGGCGGGGTCTTGAGTCGCAGCACCAGCTTGTTCCGCACGTACCGCATGCTGTGATACACGCGATAGAAGTCGACGATCTCCTGCACCGCTTCGTTGAGCGAGTCGGTCACCTTGTAGAGCGACAAATCCTCAGGCGAGATCATCCGATCTTTCAGCAGGTAATCGATCACGAACTGCTGGAACGCTTTCCAGAACACCCCGCCCGGCGCGTCGAGAAACACGACTGGCACGATATCGCGCTTGCCGGTTTGCAAAAGAGTGAGCACCTCGATCCCCTCGTCGAGCGTGCCAAAGCCACCTTGAAACAGGCAGACCGCGTCACACTCTTTGACGAACATCAGCTTGCGCGTGAAGAAGTAGCGCATGTGCACGAGCTTGGGATCGCCCGCGATGATCGGATTGGCGTCCTGCTCGAAGGGGAGCATGATGTTGAGCCCCATCGAGTTCTCGCGGCCTGCGCCGCGATGGCCGGCTTCCATGATGCCGCTGGCGGCGCCGGTCACGACGAGCCAACCGCGCTCGGCCATCGCACGGCCAAAGGCTTCGGCCTGCAAGTAAGGGGGCTCGGTCGGCGGAGTGCGCGCCGAGCCGAAGACCGTCACCTTACGCTGCGAGCGATACGGCGTGAACACCTTGAAGGCATAGCGCAGTTCGCGGATCGCCCGGCTCAACAGCTTGAGATCGCCCCGGCTCGGCGCGTCGCTCGCCAGCTTGTCGGCCGATTCCTTGATCTCTTGAATCAAGTCGGCGATGCGGCTGGGGCGTGCGGCCGGCACGAGTGTCGAAGGGACATCGGCCGCAACGTCCGCCTCGGGCCCGGCGGCCATCGCAGGCTCAGAGGTATGCCCCGCCGCGCGTTTGAGACTCAATAACTCGACTGGCAGCGAGTCAAGCGACACGCTGTCGTCGAGCCCAGGCTCGTCCAGCGCCTCGGCGGCAGGCACGAGCGCCGCCGGCGGCGCGGTTTGCGGTTGCGAATTACTTGCGTTTTGACTAGCTGACGACGAATCTGGCCCCGGTCGAAAGTTTTTACTCACGTCAATCCTCTCACAATGCCTTGCGATCCGGCCAATTCCGTGCCGGATCGTCCCTGCACTGGCATTATACGCAGCCGGCCAACCGGAGAATGGCGAAGGTCGGCCGCATCCTCGTGGTATGGGCTTCCAGCCCATGACGTACACGGCCAGGATGGCCGTGCCACGACTGAGTGCTCTCGCGACAGAGCACTACTTCGCCTACGGCTGCAACGCCCGCAACAACCCCTCGGCCTTGTGCCAGGTTTCGGCGTACTCGGCCTCGGGCGTGCTGGCAGCGACAATCCCCCCGCCGACCGGGGCTTGCCACCAGCCACGTCCGGCTGTGATCGTCCGAATCAAGATGTTCGTATCGCAGGTGCCATCGAAACCGACGTAGCCGAGCGCACCGCAATAGGCGCCGCGCGCGGTCGGTTCCAACTCGGCGATGATCTCGGTTGCCCGCACCTTGGGCGCGCCGCTGATCGAGCCTCCGGGGAACGCCGCTCGCAATAAGTCGAGCGCATCGAATTCGGGCCGCAACCTTCCCCGCACGACCGACACCAGGTGCTGCACGAATTCGTACGCTTCAACTTTGCACAGTTCGGGGACGCAAACGCTCTCGGGCGTGCAGACGCGCGACAGGTCGTTCCGCAGCAGGTCGACGATCATCACGTTTTCGGCGCGGTCCTTGGCGCTGGCGCGCAGCTCGTCGCCGACAAACAAATCGACCACGGGCGATGCCCTCCGGCGCCGCGTTCCTTTAATCGGCCGCGTCTCAACGTCGCGCCCCCGCACCTGTAAAAAGCGCTCCGGCGAGGCACTGGCGATCTGAAAATCTCCCAAATCGAAGTAACCGGCGAAGGTCGCCGCGTTGCGCCGCCGCAGCCGCAAGTAGAGCGACACGGCGTCGTCGATCGCCGGATAGAGCAGCCGCTGCGCCAGGTTGACCTGGAACACGTCTCCCGCGCGGATGTACTCGACCGCCCGGCGAATGACGTCGAGGTACTCGCGCTCCGAGAAAGTGCTCGTCAGGTCGGGCCGTGTCGGCACGGCATACTGCGGCGCCAATTCTTCGGCGGACAAGTGATCTGACGCCTGCCGCGCTGGCCGCATGTTAGACGAGTCATCACTCAACCAGCCTTGCACTTCGCGCAACCGCTCGGCCGCGCGGTGGCGCCGCGCGCCCAGTTCTGTCTCTGGGAATCCCTGCGAAATGATCCACGCGCGATCAACGGCATGATCGAAGGCGATCACCACGTCGTACAGCCCAACCGCCAACGCCGGCACGCCAAACTCGTCGAACCGCGGCGCCGGCACGCGCTCGAGTTGCCGCGCCAGGTCGTAGCTGAACAGCCCTGCAGCGCCCCCTTGAAATGGTGGCAACTCGGCGATCGAGTCGCTCTTGAACTGCCCGAGTCGCGCGGCCAGCTCTGCAAAGGCCGGCGCCCCATCAACCGGCAATCGCAGGAAGTTGAATGGCTCGGCCGTCAGAAACGAATAGCGCCCCAGCGTCGGATCGCGCAGCGCACTATCGAGAAACAGCGTATGACGTCGCCCTGCCAGTTGCAGAAACGTCTGCTCGACGTCGGGGGCCGGCCGCAGCTCGCAAACCAACGGCAAGCCTGCCGCGGCGCTCTCTTGTGAGTTCGCGGATTGCCGGGTCATGGGCTCTCCGCGGATGCTTCGGGCGGCGTTTCGTTTTCGGTTTTACGCGCCTCGCGTCGTGCATGCTGCGTTTGCTCGGCGCGCGTCAAGAATCCCCAATCGAGTGCCTGGTCTTGTTGATACTGTTTGCCGAGCGTGAGGGCCGTGACCGCCTTAGCCAGCTCATACCCAAGGTAGAAACTGTGGGCCGGATCGAGATTGCGCGGCGCCAGGGCCATTAGCCGTTCGAAGAGCGTGAACGGATCGACATCGGCCAACTGGATGCCGGCGGCCATGACGTGCAACTGATCTTCTTCGGCGAAGATGCGGTAGTTCGGGTCCTTGATCTCGGCGGCCAGCCGCGCGAGCGCCTCGGCGCCGAAGGGCTGCACCGCCGGGTCGCGCAACATCACCAGCCGCGGCTCGACGTGCTTCGGCAACTGACGATGCACGACCGATTGCCAGACCAACCGCCGCGCCAGGTCGCACTCGCGCACCGACGAGCGCGCCCAGTTGATCACTTGCGTGGTGAGCACGCTGCGGATGCCCAGCTCCTGGCAGATGCCCAACAGCAGCACGTTGATCGGCGCCGAGTCGGCGTCGGTCAGCTCCGTCAGGTTGCCGATCCCCATCAACATTTCGGCTTCCGGCCAGCGACGGCGCGCCTCGAGATAGCGCCCCAGGCTAGCCGCGAAGCCAAAACCGATCGGCTCCAGAATCGGATCGATGCGAAACGTCGCGCCGTGTGCCGCCAAAAACTCCAGCGTCGGCTCGAGCGTGTCGAGATCGCTCCCGGCGTCGGGCACCACCACCAGCTCGGCCGGCCAATCGAGCGCCGCCTCGCGATTGCCGGCGTTGACCGAGAGGACGAGCTCCGCGCCGGCTCGCGTGGCGGCCGCCGCCTCGGCGACATTCATCGTGTCAATGGAAACGCGATGCCCCCGGTCGCGCAGTGCGCGCACCTTAACGCCGACCGTGGTCCACTCGGCGGCCGGATCACATCCCAAATCGATGATGTCGGCGCCGTCGGCCCGCAGACGGTCGGCAGTGTTCAACAACTCGTCGATGGACATCCGTGGCGCGTGATTGATCTCCGCCAGAATCTCGATGTCGTAGCGGCCATAATCGGCCGCGGGCGCTTGCTGACCGAAGAACCGCGGCAGCTCGCGGAGATCTTTCGGCCCGCAAACAACGGGCACGCCCGCCGCGCGTTCGACTGCCGCGAGATCTCCCTGGCACCAGCCGGGCAGCAGCACCCGCGACGTGCCGGCCGGCACCTGCAACCGCGGAGCGATCCACTGGGGCGTCATCAAGGCCGCGACGCTGATCGACAGCACATCGAGCGTGTAATCGAAGCCGGCCGCCGCCGACAACTCCTCGAGCACGCGCCGCAGCGCGAACTCGGCGAGTCGGCCCGTGACAAAATGAAGTCGTTCGCGCGGCATTTATCGCGGTCGGTATCCACCGTCGATGTTGACGATCTGTCCGGTCAAGAACGCGGCATCGTCCGAGGCCAGATAACGGGCCACGCGGGCGACATCCTCCGGCGTGCCCCAGCGCCCCAATTGCGCCTCGCGCACGGCCCGGGCTTGCCACGCCTCGCTGGCGTGCTGGCCCCAGGCCGTTTTGATCCATCCGGGGGCCAGGCAGTTGACGCGCACCTGCGGGGCCAGGCTCAAAGCCGCACTCTTGGTAAATGCCATAATGGCCCCCTTGGCCAGGGCAAACAACTCGCCGCTGTCTCCTTCCATGCCCGCGGCGGCCTGATCCCAACCCATATTGAGGATCACACCGCGGCCAGCGGCCTGCATGCGGCGCCCCGCCGCTCGGGTCAGGGCGGTCGTGGCCGCCACATCGACATTCCAGAGCGCGGCCAGCTTCCGCTCGAACGGCCAGGCGGCCGCCGCGCCCGTCAGCACATCGACGCCCGCATTATTGACCCAAATGTCGACGCGCCCCTGAAACTTCCAGGCCGCGTCGATCAGCGCCGGCCAGCTCTCCGCATGCGCCAAGTCAAAAACCGCGACCTCCGCGGCCCGACCCAACTGGCGAATCTCGTCGGCGACCTCGCACGCCGCGTCGCGCGAATGCCCTGTGTGGACCAGCACTTCGGCACGCGCCCGGGCGAGCTCCAGCGCAATTGCCCGGCCAATCCCTCGCGAGCTGCCGGTGACGACCGCGACGCGGCCCGCCAGCGCGGCAGGAGAATCAGGTGATTGGGCAGGCGAAGTGGAGCTCATCAGGCAGCCGGCATTATCGTCAAGAAGCGGTTAACGTGGCGCGGGCAAAAAGCGCGCGACGCCGATCCATCGTACGCGGCGGCTTGCCCCGGCGCAGATCGTGTTATAGTGGAATCGCCCTCAGAGCCCATCGCAGCAATCGCCGCTGGCAGCGAGCTCTCGGCTGGGCTCTGCCTGCGAATCTAACAACTCCCCTCGCGCGGCTCTAGCGGAAGGCATCGTGGCGACGCGGACTGGCCCCATCGATCTGAGAGAACGGCTCAAAAACTCCGCCTTTGGCCTGCGCGGTTACAACGTCACCAATCTCGGCCGCAGCCGCGACTTGCTATTGCATCCGCTGTACGGCCCCACGGTCGAACGGCATCTGGTCGTGGCCGGCCAGATGGGCTCCGACGCCCTGCATCAAAAGATCGACCTGGTCGCCCGCGTCCGCAGCGCGCAAGAATCGACACTGGAGACCTTTGGCGAAGACATCAATCTGATCGTTGCCATGGAGCTCGCGCAGCTCGAGCTGTTGCGGGAGTTCTTCGATATCGATTGGCAACGCGCGAAGCTGGCCTTCGGTTACAGCCTGGGCGAGGTCGCGGCGCTGATTGCCTGCGACGTCTACAAGGCCGAACACATTCTCGGTCCCCCGTTGGCGATGGCCGCCGAGTGCATCGAGCTGGCCCGCGACGCCACGATGGGGGTGCTCTTCTCGCGCGGCCCCGAGCTCAGCGGCGATGCCGTGCAAAAGCTCTGCCTCGAGATCAATTCTGAGAACAACGGCATCATCGGCGTCTCGGCGTTCTTGTCTCCCAACACCGTGCTGCTGATGGGGCAGGGAAGCACGATCGATCGCTTCAAGCGCCGCATGAAAGAAGCCGTTTCGGCGCAAGTCCATTTGCGCAAGAACGAGCACAAGTGGCCCCCGCTGCACACGCCCCTGTTGTGGGACCGCAATATCCCCAACCGCGCGGCCGTGATGCAGCACACCATGCCGGGCGGGTTCACCGAACCGCGCCCTACGCTGTTGTCGATGGTCACCGGCAAAGCCAGCTACACCGACTGGAACAGCCGCCAGATTCTCAATCGCTGGATCGATCACCCGCAGCGCCTCTGGGACGTGATCTGCGAAACGCTCGCCTCGGGCGTCGAAACGATCGTCCACGTCGGCCCCGATCCCAACCTCGTGCCGGCCACGTTCCACCGCCTCAGCGACAACGTCGTGTCGCAAGTGCGCGGGCTCACGCCGCTACGGCTGCGCTATCGGGCCATGTCGTCGATCGCCCGCCGGCAGTGGCTCACCAAGTGGCTCTCGAATCGAGCGATCCTGCTGCGGGCGCCGTTCATTGAGCATGTGGTGCTCGAAGAATGGCTGCTGGAGCAGAAGCCGGTCTAGCAGACTTCAGGCATCAGACTTCAGGCTTCAGGAGTACGTCCGTATTCTCTGGCCAATGATCTTTGGCCACGGACCACTAGTCACTGACCCCTATCCTCTACAAAGTCTTCCGGGATTTTGCGTCCTAACCGTCCTAAGCCTGCGAAAACAGAATGTAAAGCCTTGCTGTGAAAGCACTTGACCTTAGGACGCAAAACGCCAAAAGCTTGCGTCCTAAACCGTCCTAACGGGGCCATTTTGCGTCCTAAGTGTTCTCTCGCCCCTCGCAGGAGAGGCAGGGTGAGGGGGCTAAGAAAAATGGAAGTTATTTCTCGACCGTTCCTAAATCCGTTTCAGGTGCCGACCACGTGACCAAACTCCGCATCCTCGCCCTGCATGCTCATCCCGACGACATCGAATTCCAGTGCGCCGGCACGCTGGCCCTGCTGGCCGACGCCGGGCACGAGATCACCATCGCCACGATGACCCCCGGCGATTGCGGCAGCCGCGAGTATGGCGCGGACGAGATCGCCGCCATCCGTCGCCGCGAAGGGCAGCGCGCCGCCGAACTGATCGGCGCCCGCTACGAGTGCCTGGAGTTTCGCGACCTGTCGATCGTGGTCGACCTCGACGCCAAGCGGCGCGTGACCGAAGCGATCCGCCGTGCCCGGCCCGACCTGGTCTTCACCGCGCCACCGGTCGATTACATGGACGATCACGAAGCGACCAGCCATCTGGTGCGGGCGGCCGCCTTCAACGCCAGTTGCCCGAACTACAAGACGCGCGCCTGGGAGCCGGCCGAGCCGACCGAGCGCATTCCGCACCTGATCTACGTCGACGCGGTCGAAGGAATCGACCTGTGGGGGAACGCACTGGTGCCGCACTTCTATGTCGACGTGAGCGATGTGTTCGGCCGCAAGCGCGACATGCTCGCCTGCCACGAGAGCCAGCGCAACTGGCTGCGGGCCCAGCATGGCGTCGACGAGTACCTCGACAATCAGGAGCGCTGGAGCGGCTCGCGGGGCAAAGAGATCGGCGTCAAGTACGCCGAAGCGTTCCGGCAGCACCGCGGGCATCCGTATCCTGGGGACAACGTGCTCGAGAAGCTGCTGCCCGGGCGGGTACACAAGAAGTAGCGGGGCATTCAGCCACGGAATGCTATAGCCGGGCTCATTGAGCCCTTGGGACATCGATGTTGTCGCCGACTGTAGGTCATGCACTCCTGTGCATGACAACACGCGACCAAGATTGTCGGGCACGGGGTGCCTGACCTACGGAACTGAGCCCGGTCGTTTTCGATCGTGGCACGGCCATCCTGGCCGTGCTCTTCATGGGCTGGAACCCGATCCCCGCCTCGCCCCTAGTATCCGCCCCCGCCGGTCGGGTAGGGTGAAGCGCCGGCTCGTCGACTCCACCCGAGGTGGGACAGGAGTCGTTTCCGAGCAGCATCCTACCGCTCGGGAAGCCTTTCCACGGAAACGACTCCAGTCCCCTTGCACGCCATGTCCCACGTCGAAACTTTACTCAACCCCGCCGAAGTTCAGCCGCTGCCACCGGGCGTCACTAGAACGCAGCCGGGAGGGGGCAAGTGCCTGAGCATCGAGCTGGCTTGGGGTCGCGTGCGGCGCTGGTATTTGAAGGCCTTTCGCGCCGGCTATATCAAGCGGATGCGCGAGCTGCGCGTCGGCGAGCCAAGCGGCGTTCCACACGAGGTGCTCGACTCGCGCGACCTGAAGTTCTATCGCAACCAGACCGATTGCCACTGGCCGGCCGCGGTCGATCCCTTCGCCTGGCGCGAGCGCATTCCGTTCGCTCGTTGGGGCCTGGCCGAGCTACAGTTGATGACGTATCCGCTAGTCGCGCTGGCCGCGTGGGCCGTGGTCACGGGCTACTGGTACCTGGCGATCGCGCCGGCGGTGGGCGGGGGACTGATCGTGTGGTTCTTTCGCGATCCGCCGCGGCGAGTTCCGCAGCAAGTCGGGCTATGGATTTCGCCGGCTGATGGAAAGATCGCCGAAATCACGCGATTGGATCACGACGACTTTGTCGGCGGTCCGGTGACGCGGATTGGCATCTTCCTGTCGATTTTCAACGTACACATTAACAGGGCGCCAGTGGCTGGCCGGGTGCTCGAATTGCGTTATACGCCTGGCCCGTTTCTCAACGCGCTCGATCCCAAAAGCGCGCTAGTGAACGAGAACATGTGGATCGGCGCGGTCGTCGAGGAACCCGAAGCGGCGGCCGGGCAGCGGTTCATCGTGCGGCAGATCGCCGGCGCGATCGCGCGGCGGATCGTTTGCGATCTGCGCCCGGGTCAGCGGGTCGGTCGCGGCGAAAAGTTCGGCATGATCAAGCTCGGCTCGCGCACCGAGCTGATTCTGCCGGCCGACAACGAACATCTGGTAGCCGTGCAAGTCGGCCAACGAGTGAAAGCGGGCGTGACAGTGCTGGTGCGGCCGCGGTCGGCCAATCAGACTGAACTGGTCAACCAACCGGGAGACGGCCGTGGTTAGTCGCGATCCGCTGCAAGAACGGGGGACCGCGTCGGGCTTTGCCTCGCCGTCGCCGCCGGCCACGCCTGAACCGGCCGAACCGGCCGACAAAACCGAGCGCCCGGAGCGCTCGCGTCCCAGGCCACCAGGAGATCGTCGTTCGATGCGCCGCATCCGCACCATCGCCGTGCTGCCGACGCTGTTCACGTTGGCCAACCTGGTGTGCGGGTTCTTCAGCATCG
>CAZBWM010000050.1:0-50079 GCA_964495375.1 uncultured Planctomycetaceae bacterium
CAAGAGCTGCATTTTTTTTTTTTTTTTTTGCGGCCCCGCTCAGCAAGACACGTGGGACTTGAAACCGCAGGCCCCCGTGGAAATCCGGGGGGAGTTCCAGCCGATCGCCACCCGCGTGCCCGGCATCCAGATTTGCGAGCACTTTCCCAAGCTCGCCCAGCGAACCGACAAGCTGGCGATCGTGCGCTCCATGACGCACACGAACGTCGACCACACGGCCGCCACGCACTTTCTGCTGACCGGGCAAGCCCCGCCACCGTCGAACATTCTGGAAGACGATTGGCCGCACATCGGTTCGGTGCTCGCCCGGTTGGGGCGCGGCCGCGATCCGTTACCACCGTTCGTGTCGATGCGGCCGAAGCTCGAGAACGACGTGCCGCGGTTCGTCGAGCAGAGCCATGGACAGTTCGCCGGCTGGCTCGAGCCGAGCTTCGGCCCGCTGACGATCGACGCCGACCCGGCCAAGCCCGGCTATCGCATCGGCGATTTCGATCGGCCCGCCGACGTGCCGGCCGAGCGCTTGAACGAACGTTCGCGGTTGTTGGCCGAGCTCGATGCTGCCCGCACGTGGCGCGGCCGGGGTGAACCGATCGACCTGGCCGCTCGCCACTACGAGCGGGCATTTGAACTGTTGGACTCGGCGGTCGGGCAACGGGCGTTTCAACTGGATGAGGAGCCGGCTGCCATTCGCGAACGCTACGGACTGAACGCGCACGGGCAGTCAGTACTGCAGGCCCGCCGGCTCGTCGAGCGGGGCGTACCGCTGGTCACCGTCTTTTGGCCGAACGACGGCATCAAGAACGTAAGCGTCTACTGGGACACCCACAGCCGGAACTTCGTCGATCTCAAGGAGCGACTGATGCCGGTCGCCGACGAGACCTTCAGCACTCTGCTCGATGACCTGGAAGAGCGTGGCTTGCTCGACGAAACGCTGGTCGTCTGGACGGGCGAGTTCGGCCGCACGCCGCGCGTCGGTCAGCGCAACAGCGACGCCGGCGCGGGGCGCGACGGGCGCGATCACTGGCCCGGTTGCTTCACCACGGTGCTGGCCGGCGGGGGCATCCGCGGCGGGCAAGTCTACGGTGCGTCGGATCGGCACGCGGCCTACCCAGCCGAAAATCCCGTGGCGCCGGTCGACCTGGTGTCGACGATCTACCACCTGCTCGGCGTGCCAGTCGATCAGACACTCGAAGATCGCTCGGGCCGTCCGCACACGGTCTGCCCTGGTCCACCGATCAGAGCGCTGTGGAGCTGAGCGGATTTCGCGTCACAGTCGTAGGGTGCGTGAAACGCACCAGCTAGCGAGTCGGGCCCATTTCTTAGAACCTGGTGTGCTGCGCACACCCTACAAAGCCCAGTCACGGAGACTATCTGCGCAAGCTGAGCCGCGCGTCGCAGCTACCTGAGCGACTGACTCCTCCCAATCCAGTTTCGAGCATCCTGCATTCTTAGCGCCTTCGAGCCTTTGCGGGAGACGTACTGCATTGCTCCGCGCCTCCGCGCGAGCAGTGCTCACGCCGCGATGACGTCCATGCCCGGGTTGTCGAGACACAACAACAGCGACAGGTAGTCGCGCAGGTGGCGCGTGAGCAGGAAGTTCTCGCGGACGAATTCGTGCCCCGTCTGCCCCATGCGCTGCCGCTTCTCGGCATAGCGCAGTAGGTAGCGAATGCGGTAGGCCGCCCCGGCCGGCGAGTGGACGAGAAAGCCGGTTTGATAGTCGTGAACCTGCAGTGTGATGCCGCCACAGGCGCCGCCGATCACCGGCTTGCTCTTCCAGAGCGCCTCGGTGACGGTCAGCCCGAAGCCTTCTTTGAGCGACTTCTGCAAAACGATGACCGCCGAGCGCTGCAGGGCGTTGATGTCGCGATGCGCATCGGGGGGGAGCATCAGCACTTTGAGGTCTGGGTCGTTGCCGGCGCTCTCCATCGCTTCGCTGAGCACTTCGGCCCCTTCCGGGTCGTCGTCGGCCGGTCCGCCGACGAGCACCAACTGCAGCTCGGGATGGGCCGACTTCACCAGGCGATACGCTTGAATGACGCCCAACGGATCTTTGAAGCGATCGAACCGCGACACCTGCAAGATCATCGGCCGGTCGGGATCGACCCCCAACCGCTCGAGGGTCGCCAGGCGCTCACTCTCGGGTAGCGAGCGGTTCTTGTCCGAAAGGGGATCGATCGACGGCGGGCAAAGAAAGATCGGCTTCTCCAGCGGCCGCGTGAAGGCCGGCATCGAGAAAATCGCACCGTCGTAGGCCCCTAGCGCCCCGGCCAGGTGCTTCCACACGCCGCGATCGGGACGCGACGCATCCACATGGCATCGCCATACCCAGCGCCCCACGCGCCCCGGCGCGGTGAACTTCGGCAAATAGATCGGTTGCGGATCGTGTACGAAGACGTAGTCGGCTTCGAGATTGAGCTGCTGGGCATTGGCCTCGTTCACCGCCAAGTGCAACTCGTAGTCCTTGGCCCGCAGATTAACCGGCAACCCTTGCAGCCCGTTGTGAAATGACTTGGTCACCTTGTAAAAGTCGGCGTTCCCCTGAATGGTTTCCCAGCGGGCGTCGATCCCCAACTCGTTCATGAGCGGAACCATCCACTCGAGGATTTCGGCGACGCCACCCCCCTTGCGCGTCGAATTGATGTGGATCATGCGCTTGCCGGCGAGCCGTTCGCCAAGCCGGCGCAGGTGATCGATCTCATGGCGGCCGACCACTTCTTCGTAGCGTTCGAGCATGGTCATCGCAGGACTCCCAGTACGACCTGTGGTTCGGCCAACTGCGCGCAGAACGCGTCGAGCAGTTGTCGCCGCAGTTGATTCAGATTGAGAAAGTAGAAATCGATGGCGCGAATTTGCTTGATGAGCTCTGGCGGGCCGTCGGTGCGTTCGACCCACGCGGAGAAGTCGTCGACGCCGCGGCGCGAATGGGCCTCGTGTACGTGGAAGAACAGCGACCGCCGCGAGATACCCTGTAGCGCCTGGGCCAGCGACGCCAGCGTTGCGAACCGCTCTCCTGTGTCGAAGGAGATCAACCGCGATTCGAGCAGGTGCAATTCGAAACCTGGCCGGCACCAGGGCACTCGGTCGAGCGCCCAGAGCCGATCTTCGAGCTTGTTGACCAGCAGCGTGCGCAGCTCTTTCACGCCCACGGTGTAGGGATTCACAAGCGCAAGCTCTTCGGCCAGTTGACGTTCGCCGAGCGCGTCCCAACACCAGCGCGCCAGATCGTTGGGAAACTCGTACAACTCGAAATGATCTTCCAGGGGGCAGCGCAGTAAGTGGTGTTCAAGCACACTCACCGGCGACGTGCGCAGGGCATCGAGCAATTCGCGCAAGTTGGTGCACGACCGACCCGTGGCCAGTCGCACGAGACTACAATCGAAGAGGGTGAAGCTAGAATCCGCCATAGTGGATCAGTCCTTTCTACGCCGCGCAGCGTGAGGCGCAAGCGGAACCCCCAGGGCCAATTGCTCGTCCCTGCCGAAAGAAACTACGGCGCGGCTTCGCTGCGCGCAGACCGTGTGAACGGACGCTCGCCGGCGCCCGGTCAATTGATTGGCGATCGCAACGGCGTGTCCGCGCGGCCCCTTGCCTGGGGCGGCGAGCGGAGTGCTCCCGAGAATTCTACGAGCCGGAGCCCAAGCCGGTGAAGGTCGTCGTCTGCTCGTATTTCGTCCGGCGCGAGGCATACTTCGGCATAAACTCGGCTTTAGGATCAAAAACGTACTTTTCGGCATCCTTCTCATCCGTCTGGCGGGCGAGCGATCCCCGCGAGACCATCTGGACGAATGCCAACCACTGCCGATCGGGCTTCAGACCGAACAGCAACGGATCTTCCGGCCGAAAACCGCCCCGCAAGAAGTTGCGGGACAGCGGAGCCGTATGCAGGGTAGTAGCTGCAAATGCCATGCCGACGTAAGCCACGGCCAGCGCCAGCACGTAACCGCCAACCATCTCGACGGGCGGTTTGAAACGCACTCGGAATTTCGATACGAAATCGGTGATCGCCCGCATCACCCCCAGGCACGCTGCGAACAGCACCCAGAGCGCGATCATGTCCCAAAACAGCGTCCCCTTGGGTAACTGCTTGGTGAGAAAGGCTGCGACGGGCTCGAAGAAGGTCATCGCCACGAGCCCCGCCGTGATCACGTTGATCAGCATCAGCAGGTTGCTCCACAATCCGTCACGCATGATCGAAGCGAAAATCGCCAACATGACGACGACGAGCAACAAGGGGGTTAGAATCCACATCGCGTGATTACCTCTTTTGACGTCGCCATGACTCGGATCTCGACATCGCGCCCCGGCCGCATCAGGCCTGAGGCTTCTTGGGTTCTTCGAGCGTGCGCCGCAGTTCGTCGAGCGACGTAACCCCCTTGGCGACCAGCAGGATGCCTTCTTCCTGCAAGCCCCGGAAACCTTGCTTGCGGGCCTCCTGCCGAAGCAGATCGAGCCGCGGCGTTTTCGCCAGCACTTCGCGCAGTGCATCGTTGATCGACAGCACTTCGAAAATGCCCGTCCGCCCGATGTAACCAATACCTCCGCAGGCCGGGCAAACCTTTTCCGGTTGCTGCGGCGGGCGATAAAAGTTCTCGACCTTGCCCGGCGGAATTCGCAGCCGCTGCAACAGTTGCGGCGGGGGCGCGTATGGCTCGCGGCAAGCCTCGCACAACTTGCGGATGAGCCGCATGTTGACCACCGTCGCAAGCGCGGCCGCGAACTTGGCCGGCGAAACCTTGAGTTGCAACACCCGCAGCGGCGCTTCGAGCGCGTCTTTGGCGCGCACCGTGCTGATAATCATCCGCTGTTGCTGCACCTGGTCGCACAAGTAATGCACGACGTCGGCATTGACGAGGTCGCGAACCACGAGCACGTCGGGGTACTGCCGGATCATGGCAGGGAGCACGGTGAGCGGAGTTTCTCCGGCCTTGGCGTCGTAGGTCGTTACCGTGATGTTCTCGACCGCGGGCTCGGGCTTGGCCACGTCTTCAGTGGCCACGAACACGCGCACAAAACGATCGCAGGAACCCAACGTGGCGGCCGTCAGGGCCGTCAGACCGCCGCGGGGCGGTGCCGACAGCAGCACGATGCCTGCCGGTTGACTCAACAGCGCACGAGTTTCCTCGACGAGCTTCTCGCGCATACCCAGGTCGGGCAATTTCTTGAACTTTGCCCCGCCGTCGTCGAACTGAAACAGCACGCGCTCGCCGGTCTGCGTGCCCTGGGACTGCATCGTAACGGCGACTTTACGTTTCTTGATCTCGATGGCGAACTTGCCCTGTTGGCGAGCGCGGCGCTCGGCCGGGTTCAGTGCGGCCACGGTCTTGAGCACTGCCAGCAAGGCATCGCCGGCTTCGCGCTCGCGCGTATCGCCGTTCTGCCAGAAGCCATCGACCTCAAAGCGCAGCGCAACTCCCTGCGCCGTGTAGTCCAGCATCAGGGCGTCGGAACGCCGATTGAGCGCGTCGCCCAGCAATTCGACGGCGGGCACGAAGCCTGGCGACTGCCGCGCGCGCAACAAATTGGCCGAGTTGTCGCGATCCGTGGCTCCCCCCTGCGGGATCACTTTCAAAGCGAGGTCGTCCAGCGGGCGACGGCGTTCCGCGGCGATCTTGATACCCAAGGGCGCGAGTCGCTCCGAGGCCAGAAACCGCAAGTGATCGGGCGTCAGCACCTTCTGGTGCATCTCGACGCGCTGGTTGCGATAGCGAATGTAGGCGCCCAGCGGAACCACGTGCGCCAACAGCATCAGCACCAGGCCGATCGCGTAAAACGGAATCCACCAACTCAGCAGGTAAACGGCCGCGAAGGGAAACACGCACAACGAGTTCCACATCACGTAGTTGAAGCGACAGCGCTGGCTATCGACGTTGACCCAATCGCTCGTGGCGACCCAGATCAGGAACCACAGCCAGGAAACGACGATCTTGATCCAGCTCAGGTACCAGCCGGGCCCGCGCGGCATCTGCTCGACGCCCCCGTCGTACCAATCGGCCCAGCGCGGCGTGACCGCCAAGGCCAGCGACGGCGCAAGCGACAACCCGATGACGGCGACCAACAACAACCAGCCGGCACGCCGCATTACAGAATTCCTGGCGCCGCGACCGAGATGCCTTTCAGCGCCATCTTGAGCGCTTCGACATTCGGCGCGACCTCAAAGGCCGTGGCCCGGTCGATCAAATCCATTTCGACGAGGCTGTGGAGACTCATGGTGAAATCCTGCATCCCTTCGCTGGCGCACATGCGGATGGCGTCGGAAAGCTTCTCGTCGTGCCCTTCCAGGATGAGCTTCTTGACGGTGGGATTGAACGTCATGATTTCGACGGTGGGTACACGGCCCACCCCCTCTTTAATGCTCGGCAGCAGTTTCTGGCCGACGATCGCCCGCATATTCATCGCAATGGCGCTCCGCAGGGCGTTGTGCATTTCTTGCGGAAACAAGTCGAGAATACGGCCGATGGTCGACGGCGCCCCCGAGGCGTGGATCGTGCCGAACACCAAGTGGCCCGTTTCGGCGGCGTGAATCGCCGTGAGAAACGTTTCCTTATCGCGCATTTCGCCCACCAGCATCACGTCGGGATCTTCGCGCACCGCGTGTTTCATGCCGATCTCGAAGTCCCGAACGTCGTTGCCGATCTCGCGCTGGTTGATCAGGCACTTATCCTCGGTAAACAAGACTTCGATTGGATCTTCGAGCGTGAGAATGTGTTTGCGGTAGTTGTGATTGATGTAATTGAGCATCGACGCGATGGTCGTCGTCTTGCCCGAGCCGGTCACCCCCGCCAACAGCACCATCCCCTGATCGAACTTGCACAGCTCTTCCATGACCGGTGGCAAGTTCAGGCCCGCGAAATCGGGAATCCAGTTGTTCACACGCCGCGCGACCAGGCCGACGTGCCCCAACTGCTGCAACACATTGACGCGGAATCGCCAACTGGTTCCGTCGACATCAACGACGTGGGCGAAGTCGGCCCCGCCATTCTCTTCGAAGAT
This sequence comes from uncultured Planctomycetaceae bacterium, assembly GCA_964495375.1. Lineage (GTDB taxonomy): Bacteria > Planctomycetota > Planctomycetia > Pirellulales > JAEUIK01 > JAIESQ01. Next base: position 6,994 of record CAZBWM010000050.1, read on the forward strand.
GCGCCGATTCCGCTCGTCCATTAGCGGAAAGATCAACCGCACCATTTCGTCGTCGGAGATCGGCTCGCGATTCAGTGGCCGCAGGCTGCCGTTGATCCGCATGTAAGGGGGCTTGCCCACCTTCAGGTGCAAGTCGCTCCCCTTGAGCTTCACGGCGCTGCGGAACAGTTTGTCGATCTCGAACTCTTCGTGGTGGTGCGTGAACCGCGCCAACGAGGGATCGACCGGCGCGGCCGCGGCGCGCGGTTTCTTCTCTGATTTCTCGTGCTTCTCGTGTTTTTCTTGTTGCTTCGTCGAGGTCATCCGTGCTGGCTCCGCGGTTCCCGTTGTGAGTTTCAGGGGCACAGGCTCTGCCAGTGCGCTTGCTTGGCCGCCAGGGCACGCGGCCCGTCGTGCACGTTTTGATCGTCAGCCCACAACTTCAGCCAACCGCACGGGGATGCCGCGGCCAGCCATGATACGTTTGGTTTCGTCGATCGTGTACTCGCCAAAATGGAAAATGCTGGCCGCTAGCGCCGCGTCGGCCAGCCCGAATTCAATGGCATCCGCCAAATGCTCGGGCTTGCCTGCTCCGCCGCTGGCCACGACCGGGATGCTGACTGCCCGCGACACCGCGGCCGTCATTTCCAGGTCGTAACCGCGCTTGGTGCCGTCGGCGTCCATCGAGGTAAGCACGATTTCGCCGGCGCCCAGTCGCTCGACTTCGCGCGCCCAGGCGACCGCCTCGAGTCCGGTGCTCACGCGACCGCCGTTGATATGCACTTCCCAAACTTCGCGGCCGTCGCGCTGGACCCGCTTGGGGTCGATATTCACCACGATACACTGGCTGCCGAAGCGCCGCGCAGCCTGACGCACGAAGTCGGGGTCTTGCGGCGCGGCCGAGTTGATCGACACTTTGTCGCAACCAGCATTCAAAAGCTGGCGGATGTGGTCGAGCGTGCGGATGCCTCCGCCGACGGTCAGCGGCATGAACACCACCTCGGCCGTCCGGCGCACGACGTCGAGCATGATGTCGCGCCCCTCATGGCTGGCCGTGATGTCGAGGAAGACGAGTTCGTCGGCCCCCTCGCGCTCATAGCGCGCGGCCACTTCAACGGGATCGCCCGCGTCGCGCAACTGCACGAAGTTCGTCCCTTTGACGACTCGTCCGCGATCGACATCAAGGCAAGGAATCACGCGCTTGGCGAGCACCGGCAACTCGTCAGGGAAAGTGCCAATCGGGATGGACGTCTTCAGGCAGGCGACGTGGCGCGCGCAATCAGACTGAGGTACTGCATCGAGCTGCCACGCGCGGGCAACTGCGTGAATCGGCCGCGGCCGGTTCGCGATGCATGACCAGCGTCCGCGCGAGGGAGCGCACCGGGTCGTAGGTTGCTTGCGAAGCTTCTGTTCCGTTATGCCCCGATCTGTGGGACCCGACCCGGCTGCTTGGGCCGGGTCGAAGCAATTCTTTACTCTAAACCGGGTGCAATGCGTGGTCAACGGCCTATCCATGCCGGGCAGGCTGCATTAAGTACCGCTCAGCAGACGCTTTACGAATCGACCGACGTCGCGGAACACAGTCTTGAAACGATCGAGCGACCGAATCCACCGGAATCGCTCCCAGTAATGCCGCATACGCGTAAATGACCGCCGCAAACGCCCACCTGCCGGGCACGCGGCGCAAAGCACGGACCCCAGCTCGGGCGGCGGTTTGTCAGCCGTCACCTGGTCCGGTGGCCGTCAGGCGCTTCGATGTCAAGGTCTCGAGCAGGCGCGGCACATAGGGGGCATAGCGCGGGTGCGGCACCGGGCCGGTCTTGGGCAGCATCTTTAGTTGATCGAGCAGTTGGTCATCGACCGGTTGCCAGGGGTCGAACGCCCCCAGCGCCGTTATCACGGTGAACACGTCGTGCTTGCTCCAATCGGCCAGTTGCAAGAGCGTCTTGGTCGCTAGTTGACGATCATCGTCGTTGCCAAATGTTCGCAAAGCTTCGGCGGCCACGATGCGCACGAATGGAAATTCTATCTTGGCTTTCTCGGAGGCAGGATCGACCAGACTCACCAGACGCTCGTGTGCCGTCGCGAACGCGCTTCGCCCGCGAATCAAGATGCCCATCGCGCCCCAGTAGCGCACCAGTGGGTCCTCTTCGACTTCTAACAACGCGATCACGCGATTCACGTCGCCCGGCTCGACGCGCGACGCCAGTTCGGCCGCTTCGATACACGTTGCGAAGGGATCTTCATTGGTGTTGTGCGTCGCGTCATAGGGGGACGACTCACCAAACCATACGGGCATTGCAGCTTCGGGCAAAAAACCCACGTCACGAATTTCGCGCACCCAGTTTTGTTGCGCTGCGCGTAGTCGCATCAATGTATGCTGATGCTCCGGTAGCGCCGCCAGGTTGTGAACCTCGTCCCGATCGCTCTCAAGATCGTACAGCTCTTCGCACGCGCGCGGTTGCCAGAAGGCGTCTTGCCCGGCGTTCAACTGGCCGGCTTCGTGCAGGCGTTGCCAGACCTGCGTCGTCGGCGTTTCGAACATGAACGAGACATGCTGCCCGGCGATTCGGTGCGGCAGGTAGTTCCGCAGGTAGACATAACGCCCGTCGGTCGCCGAGCGCACCAGATCGTAGCGCTCGTCCATGCGGCCGCGGAAACCGAAGGCGTACTGCTGTGGCGCCGCGGCATACGGCCCCAGGAACGCGCGCCCCTGCATCCACGAGTGTGGCTTGATGCCGGCCAGGCTGAGCACCGTCGGCGCGAAGTCGACGAAGCTCACGACGCGATCGCAGCGAGCGCCCGGCACGGCGTCGGCTGGCAGCAGCCCGCGAAAATTCTCCGGCACATAGATCACCAGCGGAACGTGCAGCCCGCTGTTGCAAGCCGAGCGCTTGCTGCGCGGCATGCCGGGCCCGTGGTCGGCGAAGTAGAACACGATCGTGTCGTCGGCCAGGCCGGCGTCGGCCAGTTCTTGCAGGCGGAGGCCGGCCGCTTCGTCCGCTTCGCTAACGCCATCGTAGTAGGCGGCCCAGTCGTGGCGCACTTCGGGCGTGTCGGGATGATACGCCGGCACGCGGACGCCGGCCGGATCGTGTACGGTTTTGCCAGTCCGCTTGCGAATCTGCCCTTCGTGGCTCCGCTCGCAATTGAACACCGCGAAGAACGGCGCGCCCTCGGGCCGCTTGTTCCAGTGCGCCTGTTTCGACGACTGATCCCAGATTTTCCCGGGGAGAGCGAGATTGTAGTCCTCCTTGGCGTTGTTCGTGCAGTAGTAACCCTCGCCGCGCAAGAGCTGCGTGAACACCGGGAAGCGGACGGGAAATGGGACCATGCTCCGCATGTGCTCGGCGCCGGTCGAGCAGGCATACATGCCCGAGATCAACGTAGTGCGGGCCGGCGCGCAAACCGGCGCGCACGACCAGACGTGTGTGTACGTGATGCCGCGTGCGGCGAGTTGGTCGATGTTCGGCGTCGTGGCGTATTGGTCGCCGTAGCAGCCGAGCTGCGGCCCATGATCTTCGCTGGTGATCCAGAGGATATTGGGGCGCGGGGCCGCGGCGGCCGCCATCGAAGGAAGTGCGACGAGGATCGCAGTCAGCAACAGGGTGGGTGCCAGTGCTGCCTTGCCCAGCAGTACGGAAGTACGACGCGGCAAGAAGGCGACGAGTCTGCGCATAACGTTGCTCATCGGCCCAATGGACTCGTGAGGACTCTGCGCCCCGCTCAACGTGCCTTCTTGCGCTTTTTGCCGATCTTGGCCGTGCCCGTGTTCTTCGTCGGCATGGGGGCGTGAATCTCATCGCGCCAGGCAGTTAGCTGCGCGTGCAACTCGGCCGTCTTGTCCGGCAGCTCTTTCGCCAAATTCTTCGATTCGCCAATGTCATCCTTAAGGTTGTACAGCTCGAGCGTACCATCTTCCAGAAACTCCAGCAGCTTCCAATCCCCCTGCTGCACGATGGTCACCGGGGTCGTGCGCCAGAGTCCGCCCGGCGCGCCGAGATAGCCAGGGAAGTGCTGGAAGATCGCCTCGCGTTTGAGCTGCGGCGTGGTGTTTTGTAGGAGCCCAACCAGGCTTTCGCCGTCAAGCACATGCTGCGGCGGCGACGCTCCCGCGATTTCCAACAGCGTGGGATAGAAGTCAACGTGAATCGTCGCCACGCCACTCTCCGATCCGGCGGCGATTTTGCCCGGCCAGCGCACGATGAGCGGGACGCGCGTCCCCCCTTCGTACAAGCTCCCCTTGCCGCTGCGCAGCGGGGCGTTGTCGGTGATGGCGTTGGCTCGCTTGATCCCCTCGGCCAGGTAGCCGCCGACGCCGCCGTTGTCGCTGGTGAAGACGACGACGGTATTGTCGGCCAGCCCCAGCTCGTCGAGCGTCTGCAATACTCGGCCGACGCTCTCGTCGACGCTGGCGATCATCGCCGCGTAAATCGGGCTATTGTGTCCGCCGACCCCCGGCTTGTCGGCAAACTTCTTGATCAGCTCCGGCTTGGCGTCGTGCGGACCATGGACACCAAAGTGCGGCAGGTACAGGAAAAACGGCTGATCCTTGTGCCGCTTGATGAAATCGACCGCGCGGTCGGTGAGAAAGTCGGCCAGGTATTGCCCCTGGGGATAGCTCGTGGCCGGATCGGTTTTGAAATTGAAATGCTGGCCCGCCGATTCAATGGCTTCGTCGAATCCGCGCGCGCCGGGATGGTAGGCCGCCCCTTTGCCCAAGTGCCATTTGCCGAACATACCAGTCGCATAGCCGGCAGTCTTCAGTTGCTTGGCGATGATCGCGCGATCGAGTGGCAAGTCGGTCACATTGTCCACGGGGCGCAGCGGTCGCTGGCTCCAATCGAAGCGCTCGATGCCGCCGACCGTATAAACGCCGGTGCGCGGGCCGTATTGACCGGTCATTAAAGCGGCGCGCGTGGGAGCACAGTTTTGGCAGTGGTGGTGCGAGGTCAGCCGCATGCCTTGCGAGGCCAGGCGATCGATGTTTGGCGTCTCGTAATACTGGCTGCCGAAGCAGGCCACGTCGGTGTAACCCAGATCGTCGGCCATGATGAAGACGATATTGGGCCGGCCGGCAGCAGCGGGCTCCGCGGCCCAGGTATTGAGCACCGAGCCGAGCACGAGCACAAAGGTCAGAATAAGGATGCGCATGAGGATGGTCCTACCTGGGTCGCTAGAGGTGAGTCGGCCTATTCGGTGGCCTCGGGCTGTCGATGCCAGCGTGGTTCCATCAACTCGGCGTTCCAGCGGTCGTAGAGCGTCGCGAGTTGCTTGACGAGGTCGGACTTTGCGGTGGCCAGGTCGCGTTTTTCACCGACGTCTTGGGCCAGATCGTAGAGCTCGTACTCCCGGTCGCGGCGTTTGAGCAACTTGTAGTTTCCTTGTCGCACGGCTTGCTGCGGGCCGTAGCGCCAATAGAGCGTTTCGTGCGGTGATCCCGCGGCGCCGCCCGTCAAGAAAGGCAACAGGTTCACGCCATCGACTTGAACATCGCCTGGCAGCTCAGCGCCGGCCGCGGCGGTGATGGTGGGAAAAATGTCGAGCGAAATCACCGGCTGGCGATAGACCTGACCCGCCGCGAGTTGGCCCATCCAGCGCATCAAGTAAGGGACGCGGATGCCCCCTTCGCTCAAAGTGGATTTGTTGCCGCTCAAGGGCGAGTTGCTGCTGGCATTGCGATTCTGCGGCCCCCCGTTGTCGTTGATGAAGATGACCAGAGTGTTCTCCGACAACTTTGCATCGTCGAGGGCTCCCAGAACGCGGCCCACGGCGTCGTCGAGCGCGCTGAGCATCGCGGTGTAAGTGCGGCGCTTGCGGTCGGCGACGTGCCCGACTCGCGCCAGGTATTGCGGAGTGGCTTCCATTGGCGCGTGCACCGCGTTGAAGGTCAGCAGCAGGAAGAAGGGATCGCGCGCATTCCGCTCGATGAAGGCCACGGCTTCGCGGCCGAAAGCGTCGGTCAGGTATTCTGGCTCTTCGACGGGCTCAGCGCCCCGATAGATCGAGCCGTGGAGAGGATCCGCGCCAGGCAAGTAGGAATGCGAACCATCGAGCGGGCCGAAGAACTCGTCGAACCCGCGCTGCTGTGGCTGGAACTGCGGGCCATAGCCCAGGTGCCATTTGCCGACGATTGCCGTTCGGTAGCCCGCGCGCTTGAGCACGTCGGCCAAAGTCACCTGATCGAGTGGCAACCCGACCTGGAGTCCCGCTTCCCCGGCGCGACTTGGCCAGGTATTGAATTCGTGCCCAAACCGCTGTTGGTAGCGGCCCGTGAGCAAGCCTGCTCGCGTCGGGCTGCAAACCGGGCACGAGACGTAACCATCGGTGCAGCGCACGCCCCCCTGGGCGAGGCTGTCGATATGCGGGGTCGGCACGTCGCGTCCGCCGTGGATGCCGAGATCGCCGTAGCCCATGTCATCGGCTACGATCACGACGAAATTGGGACGGGCGTGCGCGGCGACACCGCACCACAGCGCGAGGGCGACGAGCGACACGGACCGCAGGCAAAAAGCCGGGCCGAACCTCATGACTTTCGCCGGGCTCGGTTGCGGCGCCGCCAGCCCACGATGCCCAGGGCCGCCCCGCCCAGCGTGCCCAGCACCTCCGTCGATGGCTCGGGAACCTGAATGACGACCGGGCCGTCGGCCAGCTTGTAGGCCAGGAAGTCGGCCACGCGCTCGAGCACGGTCTTGCTCGTGTCGAGCTTGTTGGGATCGTCTTTCGACCAGGGATGATAGCTGTAGTCGACGCCGTGCCCCAGTTCCATGTCCGGCAAGTCTTGCAGCCACTGCTCGTAGTAGAGGCCGCCCCCGCGGTTTTGGAGCTCGTTGTGCAAATTAGGGGAAACCGTCGAGTAGGGAATCAGCAAATCCGAAATGCCGTTGAGCAAGAACAGCGGCGGGTGCTCCGACTGCGGACCGCGGACCAGGTTGTAGTTGTTGTACATGGTCCCCACCAGCGACACGACCGCCTGCGCCTGGAACGTCTGGTCGTGCGCGGTGCGCATGTTGTACTGCAGGTACATGGCGTTGACGGCTCCGGCCGAACCGCCGGCCGCCGCGATCCGATCCGGGTCAATGCCGTAGAGCGCCGCGTTCGCGCGGACGTGGCTGATCGCGGTGGCGAAATCCTCCACTCCCGATAAGATCGCGCTGGTGCCGGGAATGATGTTCAGCGGAAACTGGATACTGAGGTTCTGATTCCAGGGACCTGGTCCGACCACCGGATTATCGCCGACCTGGCGATAGTCGGTCGTGAAAACAGTGAAACCACGCTGGGCCATGTAGCGGGCGAATTCGGTGACCCGGCTATTGTCCTTGTCCGCGGTTGCCCAGGCCCCGCCGTCTTGAATGACAATCGCCGGCCGATTCGGTTGGACTGCGCCGGTCCCCTTATCGGTCGGCTGCCAGACATCCATCAGTAACTGCATCGAGCCTTTTGTGGTCCCACCCGTGCCATACACCACGTCGCGAGTGCGTGTCACCGAATAGATGTGGTCGATATAGAGCAGCGCGGCCGTAGTTTGCGTCGCGCCTGTTAGAGTGCTCGCCAAAAACACGGCGAAGAAGATCACGTTGCGACTCATTAGCGTTCCCCCCTTGGTGCTCGGTTCGTTTGGCGCTCATGCTCTTGTTCCGCAATAGCATTGCCGGCGACCGCGAACCGCGCTAAGCAGTCGTTCGAGCAATGGCGCTAGAGCGGAAATCGAGAGCATGTCGTGTGCCGCCACGGCGCCGACCTCGACAACAAATTGCCAAGCTTGGCGCCCAGGCCGCACACACTGGCGCTAACACTAACTTGGCATGCGTCCACGAGTCAAGTTTTTTTAATGCAGCGCCCGCTCAGTTTGTCGCCAACGGAGTCAGCCCGCAAATCTACCGGCGAGCTTCCGCGAAATGTGCGGGAATCGTGGCCAGATCGCGGCGTCCGGAATGCGTGCCCCGTCTGGCGAGTACAGCCCAACCGGGGGCTGTCGCTCGGGGCGCGGCTAGCGCGGATCGATCCCCGGCAATGGGAACTCGGCAGATGGCTGATGTTCGTCGCGCATCAGCTTCTCGATTTCGGCCACCACGTCGCTGTGCTCGGCAGACACGTCGCGCGTTTCCCCCAAGTCGACCGCCAGATCGTACAGCTCGATGTGCAAATCTGCAGGGCCCGCATCGCTTTTCCGTTTGAGATGTGGGCGGATTCCCTTCCAGTTGCCGACCCGCACTGCCTGTTGCCCCGCGCCGGCCGGAAATTCGCGATACAAGAATGGCCGCGGCTCTTGCTCTTCGCCCAACAGCGTCGACGCAAAGCTGATGCCATCGAGGCCTGCGGGGATCGCGCTCGCCGCGCCGGCCAACTCCAATAAGGTCGGCAGCCAATCCTCGAAACCGGTCACGCGGTCGCACACCGCCGGCTCGATATGGCCGGGCCAGTGGACGATGCCGGGCACGCGAAAGCCCCCTTCATAGAGCGAGCCCTTGAGTCCGCGCAAGGGGCCCGCCGAATGAAAGAATTCCGAGTCGCTGCCGCCAACGCGCTCGGCCGCGGGCCCATTGTCGGAGCTGAAGACGAACAATGTTTGCTCGTCGAGCCCCAGCTCTTTAACCAGCGCCATGATCTGCCCGACGACACCATCCATCCGCGTGATCATGGCGGCGTACGCGGCATGGGGATCGTGATGCGGCAAGTAACGGCGGTGACCGTCGTACGGCGCGTCGTCGAGCTGGCCGCGATACTCGGCCAGCGAATCGTCGGGCACTTGCAGCGAGACATGCGGGATCGTGGTCGGCACGTAAAGAAAGAAGGGGCGACGCTGATTCTCGCGTACGAACTTCAAGGCTTCGGCAGCGATCACGTCGGCCGCGTACTCTCGGCCCACATAGGGCGCGTAGCTGGCCGGGTCATCGACTGCCGCGCCGGCCGGCAGTGGCTGGTGTGCTGCAAACGGCGGATTGTCCAACGCGCGCCGATGATCGTTGTCCCACAAGTACGCGGGATAGTGATTGTGGGCGATCGACTGGCAGTTGTAGCCAAAGAAGCGATCGATTCCCTGCCGTAGTGGATCACCTTCGCTGCCGGGCGGGCCAAGCCCCCACTTGCCGAACGCGCCGGTCGCGTAGCCCTGCTGCTTCAGTAGCTCGGCCAAGGTGACCGCGCCAGCGTAAAGCGGATACTGCCCCTCAGGCGGGACCGAGCGATTATTGCGAATGAAAGCATGTCCCGGGTGCAGCCCAGTCATCAGCACGCAGCGCGACGGCGCGCAGACAGCATTGCCCGAGTAGTGCTGCGTCAGCCGCACGCCGGCGCCCGCCAGCCGATCGAGATTCGGCGTGCGCGTCTTGGTCTGGCCGAAACAGCCGAGATCGCCATAACCCAAATCGTCCGCCAGGAAGAATATGATGTTGGGCCGCGAGGCGGGCTCGTCGGCCGCAGCCACGATTGATGTCACTGCCGGACAAGCCAGCAGTGGCACCCAAAACGCAAGAGTAAACCAGCGCGAGCGCCGCGAACCGCTTTGCAACCAACTCACGTCTCGACTCCCTCGCTTGGCGTGTCCTCCGGCGCCGGCGCGTCATCGCCCGGTTGCCCATCCCCAGGCTGTCCGTCAGCATCGGTTCCGTCGCCGGCCGGCTGCTCAATCCGCACCAACGTCAACTGCTGCGTTTTGTCTTTGCCGAAATGGACCAGGCAGGGAGTGGCCTCTTGCGTGAGGTTCGATAGGCCGGCTTCATAGACGATATCTTTCTTATCGCCGATGCTCCAGGCCGCGCGTTGTGTCTTGGAATCGACCGAACCGTACACCGGCAGCGTGGTCTCGCTCAAAGCATTGTAGTAGTTGCCGCGGATCACTCCCTGCTTGTTGATCCCTAGCTGGAACAGGTCGTTGGCCGAAGTTTCTTCCCCTTGCACGAGGCCGAATACGCCGAGCGCTTGCCACTCCTCCTGATCGCCGGGCGTGGCGTCGCGCCCCGTGTCGGCGATGTCTTGAGCTTGCTGGGCGTAATCGCCTTGCGTGGCGATCGGCGTGCCATCTTGGTAAACCTGGCCGTCGTCGTTGTAGACGATGTTGGTGCCATAGTCGTACGCGATCGGATCGGCGGCCCAGCCCAGATACGCGGCGGTCGAGGCCCAACCGTACGTGGCCCACAATCCGGCCCCGGCCCAGCGATAGGGATACCAAGCGCGCGGATAGGCCGCGTACCAACCACGGCCGAAGGCGCCGGTGTGAATGTACGCACCGTTGACGGCTGCCGCCCGACCGTGCAGGTAGCCATTGGTCATGTGAAAGGTGCCGTTGTTGACGTAGCCCCCGGCGCGCCCATAGCGTCCGCCGGCCGCGACACCGCCACCGGGGCCAATCGCCACGCCGCCGCGCGAACCGCGGGCAGCGAAGTTCCCGCCAGGGCCGACGCCAAACGAACTGCGACCGCCAAACGCGGCGCTGCCACCGCGGAATCCATCCGCGGCGCCGACATGTCCGCCGTGCCCCATCACCGCGCCATTGGGCCCGACATAAACGCCACCGCGCCCTGCGCCGCTGACCGTGCTGCCGCGTGGACCTGTGTAAGCGCCTGCGCCGGCGCCGTGGTAGTAGGTGCCACCCGCGGGGCCAGTATGGCTGTTAATGCCGGTGCTCGTGCCGCTCCACGTGCCACCGTGTGGGCCGGTGCCTGCGGTGCTAGAGAATCCGCCCGGTCGGGCGCCATAGCCACCGCCGCCGAAACTCGACGCGCCAAAGTTACCGCCGGGCCGAGCACCGAATCCGCCGCCGTATCCTCCTCCATAACCACCGCCATAGCCCCCCGGTCGCGCGCCCATCCCCGCGCCGCTGAATCCGCCGCGCGACACAGCGCCCATGCCACCTCCCATACCGCCGCCACGAAACCCGCCGCCACCGCCGCCGCGAAAGCCGCCGCGGGCCAGCACGGTTTGGGGAACACAGACGATCGCGGCGAGCGCCAGCGGTAACAGCGCGCCGCGGAACCGTTGCATGTTGGTGACACGCATCATGAAATCCTCGAAGTGAGCTCGCATAAACGCGATTCGTCGACGCGGCTATTTCACGCGCACGACCTTCATCGGTTTGACGCCCGCCACGGCCGCATTTTCGGCGACCACCAACGATTGCCAGGTGAAGGCGTCAGGGCCATTGGGAATCAGCAAATTCGTGGCCTCGACGATTTCGCCGTCGGGGCTTGAGTTGGTCGATTCGATCAGCCAGCGCCCTTTGTCAAACGTCCAGTTGGCCGCGGCCACGGTGCCGCGCGAATCGAACGTCCAACTGTGCAGCAGTCCCGTTTCGGGATCTCGGCCGATGATCTGCACGCCCGTGGCCTTGGACTTGCCCCCTTCGCTCACTTTAAAGCGGTTCTCGAGAAAATTGTGCCCATCGTCCAACCAGGTATAGGACAAGCTGAGCTCAACTTGTTCTCCCTTGGCGGTCCATTTGCCGACCAACCAGGAAAGTTGCGCGAGCGGATTGCCTTGCGCGGCCGGCTCCGCGGCCCACTCGCGCATCATGGCCAATCGCCAGCCGTTGTTCTCCCGCACCTGTAGCGCGCTATAACGGCTGACGAGCACCTCGTTCGGATTCTTCCCCGCGATGGTAAACGTGCCATCCTCGACCGCCGTGTCGCGACTGAGGAACCGCACTTCGTCGATCTTCACCGTTACTTCCTTGGGCTTGTCTCTCTTGAAGAGTTCGACGTAGGCCTTCTCGATGGCGGCACGGCCGCGGATCGCCACCCCTTCGTCGTTGATGTACTCGCCATCGACGGTCCAGGCGGCCGCCACGGCCTTGGCATCGCCGCCACGGAATGCCGCCAAGAACTTCTCGGCGTTGGCACGAATTGCTTTTTCATCCGCCGCGCGATCGGCCGGCTTGCCAGCGTCCCCCCCTGCGCCACCATTCTGCGCGCAAGCGGTAGAAGTAATGCCGAAGCCGATCGTGGCGGCCAGAGTGGCGTGCGCCGCAAGCCGACGCATGGTGAACGCAGATCGCCACGACATGGACTTCTCCTGATCGATAGTTCTCGGGGTAACTGGCCGCGAATGCGCTGCCAGGCGCCGACCCGCGCGTAGGAACCTCATGGACTTTGAAAGTATATCTGCGCCGCCAGACGGTCGCGAAATGTCAAAACTCTCCTTCGTCGCGCAAGCGCCGTAGCGTGCCGCGAAAGGCAGTTACCGTTCGCTGGAGATCGTCGTCGCTATGCACCGCCGACGTCGGGCCGCCAGGCCAACTGAAAATTTCCACGCCGTGCAGGATCATGCCCACGCGCAGCTTGGAGGTCAGCCCCGGTTTGGCGGGCGCTTTGATCGAGCGCCAGTCGCAGCGACCCGTCGCGATGTCGGCCGCCGTGACCGAATGGCGTTCGGGGTTTGTGAACACGTGGAAGCCCGAAAATGTGCCGTACACGATCCAGGGCGCGCCAGCTTCTTCGACCACTTGCTGCAAGCCGGCACGCAGCCGCGCGGCGTAGTCGTTGGCCTTTTGGCAAGCGTCGGTTGTGGCGACCATTTCCAAAGCCGCGATCCCGGCTGCCGCGGAAAGGGGATTGGCGTTATAGGTGCCGTGATGGGGCACCTTGTCGCGGCGTGGTCCGTTGGCCGGCGGAAACGACAGCGCCTCGAACAAGTCAGCGCGACCAGCGATCGCGCCACCAGGCAAGCCGCCGGCCAGAATCTTCGCCAGAGTCGTCAGGTCGGGACGGATGCCGAAGTGCTGCTGCGCGCCACCAGGCGAGACGCGGAACCCGCTGATCACTTCATCGAAGATCAAGAGCACGCCACGCCGCGTGGTCAGCTCGCGGAGCTCGCGCAAAAACTCCGGCACGATCGGCGTTTGCCCCCAGCTTCCGCCGGTTGGCTCGAGGATCACGGCCGCCACGTCAGCGTTCTCGGCGAAGATCCGTTCGAGCGCGGCGGCATCGTTCGGCGACGCGATGATCATCTGCTCGGCCAACTCGGGCAGCACGCCAGGCGAAGCAAGCGGTCGATTGTCGGGCCCCAAGCCAAACGCCACGTGATCGTGCCAGCCGTGAAAGTGGCCGGCGAAGCGGACGATCCTCTGCTTGCCTGTGGCGGCACGCGCCAAGCGCAGCGCCAGCAGTGTCGCTTCGGTCCCTGAGCTCGTGAAGCGCACGCGCTCGGCCGAGGGGACGAGCTGCTGCACGAGCTCGCCCCAGCGGATTTCCAATTCATGTCCCGACCCATAATGCGTGCCACGCCGTAGCTGTTCTTCAATGGCGGCGACGACCCGCGGATGATTGTGCCCCAGCAAGAGTGCGCCGTGCCCGCCGGTGTAGTCGACGTATTCGCGACCGTCGACATCCCATTTGTGCGAACCGGCCGCGTGCTCGACATAGAGAGGATACGGCTCGAGAAACCGGCTATCGTGCGTGATGCCACTGGGGAAAACTTGCCTCGCGCGCTCGGCCAGTTGCGCCGACTTACCCGTCAAGCGGCGATACTCTTCGAACAGCGAAGAGCTCGATGCCGGTGCGGTAGGCGTAAGGTTGCGCGCCGGCGCGCGATCGGTGTGGGTCGCCATGCTCAAATGTTCCTTAGTAGCTCACGCTTCGGGATCCAGCAAACCGACCCGGGAGCGGCACACTTTGCGATCGGCCATTCAACGCTGATTGTTGTAACAAATGGAGGGCGACTTCTCGACCGCGCCCGCGGAGATCAGCAATTCCCGGTACGCGGCAGCGATCGCCGGCCCGCGCACGCGGATCTCGAACCGCGATAGCGCCAGGCGCCGAGCCACCCTACCCAAATGCTCGCGAAGGGGCGCGTCGCCCGCCAGGCGGCAAATGGCTGTGGCCAGTGCCGCCACATCGTCGGCCGACACGAGCTCGCAGGCCAGCGGGCCGACGACGCTGCACTCCACACTGTCAGCCACCGCAAACACCTCACGAGTTCCACCAACATCGCTGGCGACCACCGGCAACCCGCAGGCGGCCGCTTCCAGCAGCACGCGCCCCAGCGGTTCCTGTCGCGCGGAGTGCACCAGCAGGTCGATCTCGGGCAATAATTCACCGACGTCATCGCGGCGGCCGAGAAAGTGAATCCGCTCGGGCACCGCCGAACGATCGCACCGCTGATGTAGCGCCGCCTCGAAGTGCCGGGCTTCCGCTTTCTGCGAATAGCGCTCGCCCACGATCACCAGGTGCCAGTCGGGCAGGTCGCCAGCCGCCGCGATGAACGCCTCGAGCGTCAGATCGACTCCCTTGCGCTGTACGAGTTGCCCGATCATCGCGATGATTCGCGCGTCGGATGGCAAGCCCAGTTCGGCAACCAGGCGCCCCGTGCGCGGTCGCGGCTGAAACTGCGACGTATCGATGCCGTTGTAAAGCACGCGCAGTTTTTCGGCGTCGACCCCTTGCGCCTGGTGCGCGTCGCGCGTCGCCTGCGACACGGCCCACAACCGATCCAGGCGATTCACGTCAGCCACGGCGGCCGAGCTTAAGCCGACGATGTCGCGCACATGCCCGCCGGCCGGGAGGCCAAGCTCGCTGGTCACAGGCCCCGCCAATCGCGCCATCGACAAGCTATTGGCAACGACAATCTCTGGAGTCTCGGCCTGCAACAGCTCAACAAGCCGCGCGCGGCGCTCAGAAAGTGTGAGCCGTAACCCGTTACTCGTGACGTCCGCTAGCGCGGGAACGACGCGCACCCCGGCCGCGACCAGTAGCGAAGATGCCGCGGAAGGAGTCGGCACCAAGGCCGCCACGTCAAAGCCGGCGGCTCGCACCCACGGAATTGTCGCTACCAGCGAGTGCTCGCCGCCGTTGACGGTGGGGTATTCGAGCAACCACAACAGTCTTGACATGCGATGTTGACAAACCCCGGAGGTGAACGTTCGTAGCAAGCGGCTCAGTTTTCGCGAACCAGGTCGCGACCGCGAAATCGGTAAGCCCGCCCGGCGAATTCGACCCCGCCGTCGATCCGCTTGAGCAAGCCGTCGGCCGTGGTTTCTTGCGGTACCTGCGGTTGCGGGGGGAGTGGCTCGTCGAGCAACGGACTGCCGTCGGCCAGCCAAAAGACAACGAGCGCGAAACCGATCGCACCATCGCGGCGGCTCGTGGACTCGGGCGGCGTCCAGTCCATCGGCTCGTCAGCGGTCGGTGGCGGTTCGTCAAACGTGCGGCCGGAGCGCCAGACGGCCAGGTAGAGTCGCTCCTCGTCGGCCACCGCCCCCAGCAGCCGCGTCTGCGTAAACGAACGCCGGCGGGTGGGAATTGCGAAGGTGCCGGTCCCCAACAGCGGTTTCATATCCCCTCTCGCGCGCGCGGTCCACAGCACCGCGATACTGGTACTCAGCGGACGGCGCAAAAAGCGATCACCAGCCGCATCGAGCGGCGCATGCAAGGCGTGCACAAAGCACTCGGGCGTAGACGCGATCAACCTGGGGGCCGCGATTTCCTGCTTGTGAAGTTGATCAGCGGCCTCCGCGTCGTCGTCCTCGGCGCCGAGACTTGTTGCGCCAAGCAGCGGTATCAAGGCCAGCAGCATGATCGCCGTGGCAATACCGCGAACCTGCCCGACGATTCGCCGATCGCGGACGTCACCTGTCGCGCGCACCCGCGTCAATCGCGCAGCGCTAAGGGGCCAGGTCGTCCAGGGGCTGCGCGCCGCCAAGCGGCTCCATGCGAACTTCTGGCTTAGTCGCATCGGGCGCCACCTCTCCGGGGCGATTACCGGGCAGACTTCCCTTGTATTCCAACTCCGCGCGCACATGCAGTACATAGTACAGCTCCGGAGAGTTTGGACCAAAAGCATACGGGAACGGCAGCCCAGCTTGGCTCATGTAGAACTGCGCGCCGGCGGCCGGGCTGATCGTCGCGATGCCCTGCAGCAAGTGGAATCCAAACGGCTGTTCGGCGTCGGCGGCGGCCGGAGGTAAGGGAGTAATATTCGCCTGAAAATTGGGAATCACGACAAATTCGTCGGGCAGCAGCCTGCTGCGGGCAAAGTCCATCGGCCGCGATCCCTGCTGCTCCATGTAGTACTGAAATCCCCAATGTCCCTGAAACCAGAGTCGCGCCGGATCGATGGCATCGCGCGAGAACAGGAATTCCGGAATCAGTCGCGCCGCCTGCCGCGCTGAGTTCGCCCAACTGGCATCAGCGGCCGCCACGGCCAGCGATAACGTCAGACTTAACAACACAATCGCGGCGAGCACAAAACGGTTGGCGGCAAACTTGGTCGCCCGTAGCGGTCGATCCGCGGCGCGCACCGCCCAGATCGCGACGGCCGGCGCTAACGGCAACATCGTGCGCGACGTCAGGGTCCAGTTCATGAACGTGGCGAAAACAAACGTGCCGGCCACCCACATCACCAGCAACAGCGATTCCGCATCGCGACGGCGATTGAAGTCGATTGCCCCCAGCAGCGCGATGTAGATGCCACCGACGAGGAAGGCGGCCGCCTCGAGCGGCATCAACCACAGCCAACCGCGTTCGTCCGTGGGAGCATAGCCGAGATAACTCCCCTGCGCAGAAATTACCCCGGCAGCCACTCCAAAGGCGACGAGCATCGCGGCCGCGCCCCAGCGGCCCCACGCATGCGCCGCGAGCAATAACACCGGCAGCGCGCAACCTCCCAGAAACGTCAGCCCAAACGCCAGTTGTCGGTACCAAACCACGTGCGTGTACTGATGCGCGGCTCCGGCGTAGCCCAGCGCATCGCTCACCAGGCCATGTCCGTAGAGCCGCCAGGTCCAGAGTTCAAACCCCAACAAGGCTAAACACGGGATCAGCAGGCCGACGATCTGCGCCGACGTGAAGCCCCAGCCGCGCGATAACGCCGCGACGGGCCGAGCACCGAGCCGCGTACGGCACGCCACGCCATAGGCCGCCAACAAGGGCACCAGGCAGATTCCGTAGTATTTCGTCAAGGCGGCCCCCGCGATGCACAACCCCGCGGCGACAAACTTCCACGGCTTTTCGCGGCGCTCCGCGTCCAGCCAGCAAGCCATCGCCCAGCACCAGCAGCACAACAACAGCGTATCGCACATTAAGGTGGTGCTCGAAAGTAACGTCACGGGCAAGACGAACGTGAGCGCCGCGGCCAGTGTCGGCCGACCACACAAATGCCAGGCCAGGAAGTACGTTCCTAACACCACCCCAATCGCCGGCAGCAAGAATCCCGCGTGCAACGCCCACTCGTCGAAACCAGCCACGTAGCCCACGAGCGCCAGATAGTAGGCCGCCAGCGGCGGATTCTGATTCACGTGGTGCATGGCCTGATCGAAGCCATACCAGTTGACGTCGAAGCCGTAGAAATCGGTCGGATGCTGCAGAATCTGTTGGGCCGAGTAGATGAACAGCGGGTCGTCCATGTGGACGGCTTTGGTCAAGAACGGCACCAGCGCCAACAGCACGAGCGCGATGAGCAGCGCGAACTTAAACCGTGCCTCTTCCACCGCGCGGCGCTGTGAGCTCGTCCCCCGGTCAACTCTCGCTTGGTCGACGCCCCGCGATGACCCGGCAAGTTGGCTGCCGGCCTCGAGCGCGGAGTTTTCGATCTGAGACGAGCTCACGGGGTCACTCATCGTGGCGATTATTCGGCGGTTGTTCTCTCTCGATCGAGCCCGGGCGCGGCATGCCCAGGTTCGCAACTCCCCTTAGGGGTCCGACGTCGGCGCGCCAACGGGGAAGCGGAACGGCCGCTTGATCTGATAGACAAAATACAGGTCTGGCTCGATCGGCCCAAAAGCATAGGGGAGCGCCAAGCGCCCCAGCACGGCATAGAACTTACTGCGCCACGGTGACGAAATCGTTGCCACCCAACGCGCGCGGGGAAAGGCGCGGGCAACCCCGCCGATCGTCTCGGCCGCGTCATCGGGCGGCAAGTACTGGTTCGAATTCTCTAGCGGTACGGCCAGCACTTCGCCCACGATCAACGTGTCGCGAGGCACGTCGACGGGCCGCGCCCCCAGCGCTTCCATGTAATACTGAAAGCCCCAGTGCCCCTCAAACCACAACAGGTGATTGTCGGCGGCGTATTTATGGAAAATCGTCACCGCCGCCAGGCGGGCCGACTTGGCCATCGTGTAGTCGGCCCAGGCGACGGCCACGGTCACTGCCGCACCCAGGCACAAGGCAACCTTCAATCCTGTGGGCACCAGCACCGCCTGCAGCCGGCGATGCACTTCGAGTCGCCGCACCAGCAAAATGCCAGCCGGCGCTGCCAGGGGAACCATCGTCCGCGAGGTGATCGTCCAGTTTCCCAGTGCGGCGAATAACAAGGTGCCGCCAAACCACAGGCACAGCAACACGCCGTCGCTGTCGCGGCGCACCAACTCCCCAGCGGCCAGCCCAATCAAGTGGGCCGAAACCACCAAAAAAATCACCGCGTGCAGCGGAAACACCCAGCGGAGCGCCGCCGCGTCGCGCGTCTCCGGATTCGGGAAGACTCCCAGCGCCGTCCAAACCACGAACGCCAGTGCCGCGATCACGCCCGCGGGCACCAGCACCTTTGCCGACCAGCACCAGGGGGCCGCGCAGCCGATCGTGATCAAGCAACCGCCAAGAAAAATCAGCGCCTGGAAGACACGCGTCGGCGCGGTCTCCCATTTCTGGCTATCGTGCGCGTATTGGCCGGCGCCGCTCAACAAGCCGTGGCCATAGAGCCGAATGCTGTACTGCTCGTAGAGCACCAGCACCACGATCGGAATCGCGACCGCGATCAGCCACCAACCAGGTCGCCGCAAACGCAGCAGCGAGTACGCAACCATCAGTGGTACCACGCACACGCCAAAGTACTTTGCCAAGGCGGCCGCCGACGCCAGCAGGCCCGCCACCAAAAACCACAGGGGACCGCCGCGATCGAGCCCACGCAGCCAGGCGAGCATCGCCCAACACCAGCAGGCCGCCATCAGGTTGTCGCACATCAAGGTGGTAGCGCTCACGAACACCGCGGGCGTGGCACAAGCCACGACCGTCGCCAGCCAGGCGTGCCGGCAAAACCGCCTGGCCAGCAGGTAGGTGCCGACCACCAGCGCCACGTTCGGCAACAGAAACAGGGCGTGCATGGGCAACTCGCGGTCGCCCCCTACGAACATGGCCGCCGCCAACAGGTAGGCCGCTCCCGGGGGATTCTGATTCACAGCGTGCATTGGCTGCGGCGTGCCATACCAATTGACGTCAAAACCGTAGAAATCGGCCGGGTTCCGCAGAATCTGCTGTGCCGACCAAACGAAGAGCGGATCGTCGACATGCACCGGCTTGCCAAGAAACGGAATCAGCACCCCGATTGCCGCCAGCGCCAGCATCCACAGTTCGCTGAGCATTTCATGCTGCTCACGCGAGGTCGCGTCGTGCCCCAGCGAGCCGCGTGGCGGGGGCGCTGGCGATTGCTCGAGGGCGTCGGGCGTCGTCGGGCCGGAGGAAGATTCGTTGGTCATGCCGGTGTCGGCCCACAGGGAACAGTCGTGGCGATTACGGTCGTGCACTTGCGACCACCGACAGCGCCGGTGACGCAAAGTTTCTCAGATTAGTCGGAATTGCGCGCCAATGTAAGATAAGCCGGCCGAGGTGGTGTTTGCCGAGTTTAGCGCTCCTGCCAGGCGGAATTGCTTGACAGTGGTGCGGCGTCGGTCGATAACGCGGCGCGCACGCTCCAAGAAACCTCGACGACCCGCCACGCGCTGCTGCCGGCCGATCGTCGCACGTTATTCGATCCGGCATCAGGTCACTCCGTTTCTGATCGAAGCAATCCTCCGATGAACAACCCTCATACTCACTCGCCAGTCGACGCCAAGAATAACCAATCCGGGCAACCCGCACGCGCCCCGCGCCGCTGGCTTCGCCGCGCGATGGTTGCCTTGCTGCTGCTGATCATCGCGGTCGTGGCCTTCCTGCTGCTGGCCCCCACGCCGATCGATCCAGTGGCCTACGATCCACCTGTCTCACCACCGCTGACCGGGGTGCTCGAACCCAACACGCTCCTGCGCCAGGCCACGCCCCTGGCCGCGGGCCAAATCACCGGACCCGAAGATGTGGCGGTCGACGCGGCCGGCGTTGTTTATACAGGTCTGCTTGATGGCCGCATCGTGCGCATCGATCCCGCAGGTCAGATCGAAACGTTCGCACGTACCGGCACTGTGGAGAAGCCCGGTCGTCCACTCGGGATGGCGTTCGCCCCCGATGGCCGGTTGATCGTGGTCGATGCTCGCGAGGGGTTGTTGGCCGTTACGCCCGAGGGTCAAGTGCGCACACTCGCCACGGAAGTGGGAGGCGTGAAACTCGGATTCGCCGACGACGTCGACGTGGCCAGCGACGGCCGTGTCTACTTTTCCGACGCCAGCGACAAATTTGGCGATGGCGAGTATCTCTACGACTTGCTCGAGGCCCGCCCGCACGGTCGGCTCTTGTGCCATGACCTGACGACGGGCGAGTCGCGCGTGCTGCTCGACGGCTTGTATTTCGCCAACGGGGTCGCGCTCTCGCAGCACGAAGACTTCGTGCTGGTGAACGAGACCTATCGCTACCGCATCACTCGCTACTGGCTTAAGGGAGAAAAAGCGGGCACGTCCGACCTGTTCGCCGACAACCTGCCGGGTTTTCCGGACAACATCACGTCGAATCGCCAGGGGACGTTCTGGCTGGCGCTGTTCACCAAGCGCAATCCAGCGATCGATCGGCTGCACCCGTATCCGTTTCTCAAAAAGGCGCTTTCGCGACTACCAAAGCCACTCTGGCCGGCGCCGGAACCCTATGGGTTTGTCGTCGCGCTCGACGAGCAGGGGAAGATCTTGCGCAGCCTCCAGGATCCTGGCGGCGAAAAGTTCCGCGAAGTCACCAGCGCCCAGGAGCGCGACGGCACCCTCTACTTCGGCACGCTCTCGGGCGACCGCGTCGGGCGGTTGGTGCTGAAGTCGAATTAACGAGCGGGACCTAGTCCCGGCGCCTCCGCGAACACCTCGCCGACGTCGCGGCACACCACAACGTTGCGACGAGTGTTCGTAACGCGACCACACCCCCGTCGTCTCTGGGCCGCCACGGCGCCAAATCTATTTCGTCGTTTAGCCGCAACGCGGCCGCGCCGACGTAACTTCATGGCCGCAACGCGACCGCGTCATCGTCGCTTCATGGCCGCAACGCGGCCTACGTCAATAGCCAGGGGCGGGAGCCCCTGGTAGCCTGGATTAACACTGGCCGAGCCCCGCAAGGGGCGACAGAGTTACCGGGGGTCGATCATGCCGCAGTCCTTTGCGTCGCTTCATTGCCACATCGTATTTAGCACGAAGCACCGAGAACCGACAATTGCGCGTGAAGTTAGCAGCCGCGCACGTTCGAGTAAGTTGGTGGAATTCTGCGCAACCACGCGAGCCGACTCATCGCCGCCGGCGGCATGCCAGACCACGTGCATCTCTTGATTGAGATCGGGCGAACCAAAAGCGTCGCCGATGTGGTTCGCCTCATCAAATCCAACACCTCGGGCTGGATGCGAGACACTCTGGGGCTGCCGGGTTTTCAATGGCAAAGTGGGTATGGCGCCTTTGCAGTGAGCTACTCACAGCTTGACCAAGTCAAAGCGTATCTAGCGCACCAAGAACAACATCATCAGAAGATCTCGTTTCAGGACGAGTTTCGTGAGTTCTTGCGGCGCCACCAACTCGAGTGGGACGAGCGTTATGTCTGGGACTGAGTTTGGTCAATCGCGTAAGAACCCGTCGACGCGTTGAACCACGATCGCCCCGATGGGGCTCCACATGCCACGGTCGAACGGTCCCCAGGGGCTTCCGCCCCTGGCTATTGACGAATGCCCCTTTGGGGCAAATTTCACGTACGTCGATCGTACAAGATGTAGTCGCGTATCCAATCGCCGCCGTACCGTGCCTCAACGGATAGCTGCAGGTCGCGCGGATCCTGGTTACCCTGCTCGATCCATTGACCAATCAGATCCTTTCGGCCTGCGGCAAGCCGCAGACTGGCGAATTGGATCCAGTCGACTGTGTCTGGATCGTGATAATCCTTCACGCCAGCAAGAATCTGAAATACGTCGCCAACGTCGCTCGGCGCGTAATCGTGAAGAACGCGATTTGCCACATCTTCAGGAAATGGCTCGCGTCGAAAGGCCATGATCGTGCCGTGTCTCGCGGCTAAATCTCCGCCAGGCGCTCGGTCGAATCGCCAAAGCTATCGAGGTGGATGTCGCACTTGTCGAGCATCGACAAATACAGGCTGCACATCTTGCGGTTCGGCTTGTCCAAGTAGTCGAGCACCCGGCCACCTTGGATTTTTCCGCCGGCCCCGCCGACCAGCACCACCGGCAGCTTCGTGGCGTCGTGACCACCCGTCAGCATGCTCGAGCAGTAGAGGAGCATCGAATTGTCGAGCGCGGTTCGCTCTCCTTCATTGATCGCGTCGAGCTTGCGCGCAATATAGCCCAGTTGTTCGAGGAAGAACTGGTTGACCTTGAGCCAGTCGGCCGTGTCGGAGTGCGACAACAAGTGGTGAATCATGTAGTCGACTCCCAGGTGCGGGAATCGCATCGCGCTATGGTCGTTGTTGAGCTTGAGCGTGCAGACGCGGGTGGTGTCGGTCTGGAAACCCAGCACCAGGATGTCGCACATCAATCGCATGTGATCGGCGATGTTCTGCGGAATGCCGTCGGGAGGTCGCGGCACGTTCGGCTTGTCGAGCGTGGGACGCCAACCTTGCAATTCTCCCTGCGTGCCCGCTTGTTCGATCCGCCGTTCGATTTCGCGCACCGAGTCGAGATACTCGTCGAGCTTGCGCCGATCGCTTGCGCTGATGTTCTGCCGAAAGCTCGTCGCGTCTTCGAGCACCGCGTCGAGCACGCTCTTGTCGCCACGCTGCACTTCGTCTTTGAACAAGCGATCGAAGGCCAGCGCTGGATAAAGCTCCAACGGCGTTGGCGTCGTCGGCGACGTCCACGAAATGTGCGAGCTGTAGAGCATCGAGTAGTTTTTGTGCACCGACGGGTTCGACTTTTCGCAGCCGAGCACCAGGCTCGAGACCTTGGTCGAGTGGCCGTGCCGCTGGGCGATGAGCTGGTCGATGCTGGTCCCCGAGCGGATCTCTCCGCCAGATGCCAACGGCGCACCGCTCAACAGGTTGCCGGTCTGCGAGCTGTGAATGTTCCCCTTCAGCGCCTCTTCGTTGTAGAGCCCGCGAATGAACAGCAGCTTCTCGCGGAAGTCGTTCAACGGGGCGAGCACCTGGCCGAGCTCCATGCTCGAACCTTCTCCTTTGGCCCACCACTCCCGGCTATGAAAGCCGTTGCCCGAGAAGAGGACCGCCAACCGCACCGGCGCCTGGCTGCCGGGGTTCGCGGCCGGCACGCTCTCATCTCCCCAGACATTGAGCGATTCCATCCACGGTAGCGCCATCGTGACGCCGACGCCCCGCAGAAAAGTCCGCCGCGAAAAATGCTGCGTTGTCATCGTGGCCTCGCAAACAATTCGGGTGTCAGGTGCCAGTGCTTATCTTACCGGATGCGGGTGGAATTTGTCCGCACTCCCTGTGCCAAAAAAACTGGTCTTCGCTCCGATCCTACAGCCCCTCAGCGACCTGGGCATCCCGCCCTCGGATCTCGCGAAACTGCGGGCTTTTCAAAATCGTTTCCACGGCCGCCGAAAAACGATATTCGTGCGCGGCCAATTCCTTCTGCATTTCTTCCAGCAGCGGTTCATCCGAAAGCTGGACCTCTCGCCCCAGCGAGTAGCCCAGCAGTTTCTTGCAGAACTGCCGCAGCACCGTCGCGCGGCGACTCTCGATCAGGTAGTCGCGCAAACCCGCCAAGCCATCGATTTCTCCGCCGTCGGGCAGGGTCGTCTTCGTGTCGACCGGTCGGCCAGCCAGGTCCACGTCGCGCCGCCGGCCGATCGCATCGTAACCTTCGAGCGAAAACCCGAAGGGATCGATCTTCTTATGGCACGACGAGCATTTGGCGTCGCTGGTGTGCTTCGCGACCAGCTCGCGCACGGTCAGGCCGTCGGTGGCGGTTTCATCTTCGGGCAGAATCGGTACGTCCTTGGGGGGCTTCGGCAGCTTCTCGCCCAACAGCACCTCGCTCACCCAAGTGCCGCGCAAGATCGGACTGGTCCGCGACGCGCCCGACTGTTTGGCCAGCGTCGTCGACAGGGCCAGAATGCCTCCGCGGCCGTGTTGCCGCACACCATCCACGCGGCGCCACTCGGGGCCCGCGACATCAGGGATACCGTAGAACTTCGCCAATCGCTCGTTCACGAACGTGTGATCGGCATTGAACAGGCTCAGCACCGAGGCATCGCGCTGAAACAAATCGGTGAAGAATTGGATCGACTCTTCGTACATGTCGCCGCGCAGCTCGGCAAACTCAGGGAAGTGCCGGCTGCTCTTTTCGTCGAGCGCATCGAATTCGTAAATGTGCAACCACTGACAGGCGAATTCCGTGGCCAGTCGACGCACACGATCATCGGCCAGCAACCGTCGCGCCTGGGCGGCCAACACGTCGGGCTGATGCAACGTGCCCGACGCGGCCGCGCCCCGCAACTCGTCGTCGGGCTGCGAAGACCAGAGAAAGTAGCTCAACCGATTGGCCAGCTCCCAATCGCTGACCGCCGCCGGCGCGGTCCCGGCCGGCGCGCTTTCGAGCCGATACAAAAATGCTGGCGCGATGAAGATGCGGGCCATCGTGAAGCGGAACGCCTCCTCGTGCGGCAACTCCTGCTCGCGCAGCCGCTGATAAAGCCCGCGCAACTCGTCCGCTTCATGTTGCGCAAGCGGCCGGCGATAGGCCCGACCGGCGAAATCGATGAGCGCGGCGACCTGCGTCGGCTCGACGTCGATCATCCGCTGCCGGAACGCGGCCGCCGCGGCATTGATCGGCTCGCGCATCGGCTTGAACACGGGCTCCAGATCCGGGCGATCCTGCGTCGCGAATTCGACAATCTGCTCGTACGCGTTCACCTGCGTCAGCGGAGATTGACTGACGAAGTGCAGCTCATCCCACAGCCGCTCGAGCCGCGCGGTTTCCTCATCGCTGAGCATCAACCGGCGCAGATGCTCATCCTCGCGATGGTAGAGCGTCAGCGTCACTACTTCGTCGACCGGGACGATCTTCGTGTAGCAGAGCGCGATCGGAAACAACTTGCGGAAATCGTCGAACGACTTCTCGAAAAGCGCCCGCGCCGGCGTGCCATCGGCGACCAACACCGGCGTCTCGGGACTAAGCGCCGTAGCCGTGGGCCTCGTCGTCAGCACCTGCAACTGGGCACTCGCCGCGCCACTAGCGCCGCCGGCAACCCCGTCGCCCCCCGCCAGCGTGCCGGAAGTTACAAACTCGGTTCCGGCGGCCAACTCGGCAGGCAGCCGCACCTCGATCACCGACGGAGTCTGCACCGCGAGACTGTCGGCATCGATGGTCGATGCGCCCGCCGGCGCGCTAACTAGCTTCCCGAATAGCGCTGGATCAAGCCCGAACGCGTTCTCGTCGGACACCGCTGCCTTGGCCGCATTTTGTAAGGCAGCGGCCACCAGGGGCCACGAGCGCACTAACAGCGGGCCGCCAAGCGAAGAGAGTTGCCGATAGAGCGCGACGTCGGGATTTGCCTCCGGCGCGTCGGCCACCGGGCCACTGGTCAAGAGGTGCTCGAGCGCCGCCGCGAGCTCTTGCTTCTCCTTACCGTTAGCGGCCGCCTGCCAACTCGCCAATAGCGAGCCGGCCGGCACCATGCCACGCGTGTCGTCGGCATTGACCGGTTCACTGCCGAAATGCCACACGTCTTGATTACCAAAACGATCCGCATGTGGATTGCCGGCCAGCACGTCGTCGGTAATGTCCGCTGTCAGGCTCCACTGCTTGGCCTCTTCGCCGTCACTCTTCAGCATCAGTTTGACATCGGTCAAGTCGCAGCCGTGATTGCCGTCGCGCGGCCCAATCAAGAGCGCCACGAAATCGCCGGCTTGAATGGCGAGCGTCTCAATCGGCCCGATCGGCACCGGCGAGGCCCCGTGCGAAATGCCGGCCGCCAACTGCTGCCGCGAATTCCCCCGACGCAGCTCAAGCTGCCATGTCACCCCATTGCCGCATTCGGGATGGGCGTGCGTCACGCTCCCCTCGATGCGAAACGTGCCGGCCGCGGGGCTCTTCCACCCGACCACCGCGTACAAGGTCGGCGACGGATGCACGCAGACGCCATGCGGCTGCATGTTGCCCGGAATGCGCACCGCGTTATCCGACGAACTGGCAACCAGCATCGGCGTCTCAGGCGTGCCCCACCCTTTCACAAAGTCGTATCCGCCGACATTCGTTTGCTTGGCGGTGAAGTGATCGAGCCGGAGGCTCGCGTTGCCGCCGATCCCCAGATAGTCGAGCCACGGGGCCAGCGACTCCACTTCAAGGTCGTGCTTCTTGGCCAGCGCCGCGACATCGAGCTTGTCGGTCGCTTGCAATGCCTCCGCTGCGGCGCCAAGCGCCTTGGCGGTCGAAGCCAGCAACTGCGTGCGCCGCGCGGTCATCTCGCGGACAAAGTCGCGCACGTTGCGCAAAGGAAGGTCGGGCCGCCCCGGCGCGACAAGCCTAGGCTGCTGCCAGACGACCTGTTCATCCTGGTTGCCGTCTCCCGCGTCGCCCGCCACCAGATAGAAAGTCACATCGCTCGCGCCCGCGGCAACCGTCAGCGGCAACCGCATTTCCTGCCGATTCGTCAGTGGCGACACCGCCTGCTGCCACAGCTTGTTGGTGCCATCCTGCTCGATGTGCTGGCCGATCGTCGTAAACTGCCACAACGCCTTCTGCCAGCGGGCGACTTCCTGGGCAAGTGCAGGCGCTTGCTCCGCCGTCGCGCCGCGCCACTGCGCACGCAAGGCATCGAGCAGCACCGACGGCGCCCCTTCGCCCGACGCGTTGAGTATGTCCCACAGGATGCCGAGATACTTGGCGTTCAGGCCGCGCTCCTGCGCCACCGCGGCGATCGACTTCGTGCCGGAGCGCAGCGCTTCGCGCTCGGCCAGCGTGGTCGCGAGATACTTTTCGACCGGCAAGCGGCCGCCGTCGTTGGTGTCGAAGACGATCCCCTGCAAATTGACTTGCGACGCGCCGGCCGCATCCGAGTATTGGCGATAGAGCGCGCGAATCTGCGCCAGGATGTCGTCCGTCCAGTCGCGGCGCGTCGTCCAGGGCGAGAAGCGGAATCCGTCTGGCAGTAGTTCCGCGTGTTCGGCAATCTGTTTGCCCGCGTCGAGGTACTTGGCCAACAGCGCGGGCGACATCACTAGCGAGTTGCCTGTGTTGGCGAACCCTTCGCCCGAGGCGCTATCGGCCGGAAACTCCTTGGCCGGATCAAGCGGCACGCCCGTCAGGTCACGAATCGTGTACGTGTACTCGGCGTTGCTCAGGCGACGCAGCACGACCGGGCCTGGATCGCCGGCGTTGGCCAACGCCTCGGCATGCAGATACCGCTCGGCCCAGCCTCGCAATTGCTTCCGCTCCTCAAGCGTGGGCTGCGGTTCGTCCTTGGGAGGCATCTCGCCATTGTCGAGCATCTCGACGAGCTTAAGCCAGGCCTTGGTTCCCTGGCGCACATCCGCGAGCGAGGCAAACCGCTCGAGATCAAGCTCTCCTTCTGGCGCGTCGGTCGAGTGGCACCCCTGGCAATACTGCTTCATGATCGGCAGGGTCTTCGCCGTGTACTCATCGGCCAGCCCCGCGAACGGATCGGCCGGCGGTTCGTCGGCACCGGCCTTGGGCGAGTCGCCCAAACAACCGAACAGCAGGGCCAAAACTCCGGCAACTCGAAGAGCAGGCATGGCAAAAACCTTGGGGGCTCAACCGCAAGCCAGGCGGTCGATCGTGGTCATCAAGGGCTTTCAGGCGGGAGCAATTTCTGCCCGGGTGGGAGTATCATTATGCCATCGCCCGGTACCCGATGCGAGCGTCGGACGGGGGCGGGGGAGATCGCGTTCATGAGGGGCTAAGACGGATCGACAAGCCCAAAATTCGACCGCGCATTTGCGGTGTGCAAATTCGAGGAGCCTGAAGGTGAAAGCGCATTCATCGAAAGACGAGTTTAATGGTCTCCTAGCTATCCAGGGGAGCGAACTCGATCGATTGCTTGTGACGGACGGCTTCCAAATGATGCTAGACTTCTATCGCCATCGGCGCGCTGACGATTGCCCAATCAACTCGGACGGCGACATGTTGCTTTATCAGTGGGGCACGCACGACTGGGGTAACGGCGCACATTTCGCGATCGGATTGACGCGACAGTTCATCCTTAGCGGCGACTCTGAGGATGAGCATATTTGGCAACTGTCGCTAACGTTTCATTTTACTCCCAGCGAAACGCTTCGCGCCTTTGGCAGCGGTAGCAAGTGGTGTTCCAGTCCAGACGATCAGGAACTTGCGCACTTCGACGGTTTTATCCGAGGGACTGCTGCGTTTCAGGAAGTTTCACGTAGTCCGGCGTCGGCGGTCGTCCTCAACTACCAATGCGCTGGGTGAAATATTTGATGAGCATCCCTCACTCCTTCTCCGCCCCTGCGCATCGCTTCACGAACGCCACCAGCTCCTGGCATTCAAAGAAACCGGGCCACATGTTGTGCCCTTGGCCTTTGGGAACCACGACTTCCATCTTGCCATGGAGCGCCGCGTAGCGGGTCGCGATCAACCCCGAGTTCTTCTCCAGCGGCACCACTTCGTCGACGTCCCCGTGAATCGCGAACATCGGGACCGCCCCCTTGGCGAGCGTCTCCAGGCGATCGGGCGGATTATGTCGAACAAGCTGCGACTGCAATTCGTCGGCCGTCAGCCCGTAGGCCGGCGCCGCCTTGTCGATCCCCGGATAGCTCGCGAGGTTGCACACCGGATAGATGCCGGCAAAGCCACCTACCTTGTCGGCGTTCTCGCACGCCCAACACAACAGCATCAAGCCGCCCCGGCTGCGTCCCAGCAGCACCGGCTTCGGCGAGTAGTTCCGCTTGTCGACCAGTACCCGATAAAGGCCCGTGAACTTCGCCCGGCCCGCGGGGCTGCCGTACGACTCGCCGACGTCGATCCCGGCAATGCCGATGCCGGCGGCCACGAAGCGTTCGAACATCCAGCGCTCCGCATCGCTCGGCAGGCCCGGCAGCGTCGGCGCGTACCAGACCCACGGTGTCGGTCGGTCGGCACCGACGGTCTTGGGTGGAATCAAAAACGCCGCGGCGCCGTCGACGGTAAACGTCTCGCCCGGCAACGGCAGCGTCCTCTGCGGCGAGTCTTGCTGCTGCTTAGTAGTGGCGGGCTCCTCGGCAGCACAAGAACGATTCGTAGAAACTGCAAACGACAGCGCGACGACCAAACCAATCGCAATCGCGGCGCGGCATCGCATGAGTGATCCTTGTACGGGCCAGCCAGCCATCCTACGGGCCAACCGCACAGTCCGAAATCGTGGCATCTAGAGTCGGCCATCTTCTGGCCGTCATCACCTGGCGGCAGAGTGCGCAGCAGGTGCTAGGCGTCTTCCTCGATCAATACTTGGATTCGCCCGGTGCGTTCGGCCTTCACGAGTGCCGCGTGGTCCTTCTCCGTTTGATCGGCGTAGGCAATTGCAAACGAACCCATCGCCTCGTCGAACTGGTCGCCCTTGCCGAGGTAGCCGCTGATGGTCGCGGCATCGCCCGATTTGGCGTGGGCGCGTGCCAAGGTCCAGCCGCACAGTTCGGCATACAGCTTAATCTGATCCGCGGTGATCCCCTCGATGGGGGCCGACATTTTCATGTCGCGCAACTGTCGCACATAGAAGTCATAGCCCAGGCGCCCCCGTACCCAGCCCAGAAAGATATCGCTCGACGATTGCGTCAATCGCTGTCCCACGACCACGCGCTCCCCTTGGTTGTCGTAGCGACTCTTGGCGGTGTACGGTTCGAGAACCGACGGACGAGCTTCCTTTACCTGGAGGATCAGCGGATGGTTCTCTTCTGAGAACAAGAGCAAAATGATACAACGAGTGCCAACACTGCCAATCCCGACCGCTTTGATTGCGAAATCCTCAAGTCGATAGCGGTCGAGCAGTACGCGGCGTTCATCCGCAAGCGTTTCGCGGTAGTCTTCCAGCCCCTCGCGCATCCGTTCTTCAATGTCGGATTCGGTAATGTGGTAAAGAATCGGCGGCTGATCGACGAATCGATAGCGCCCCCCTACCTGGCTGACAATCTTGGGAAATAGATGCTCGACGATGCGATCTTTCGCTTTCTCGGCTAGTTGCTCGCGACGCTTGCGCACTGTCGCGTCCGGAGCCATCTCAATGAGCGTCTCCACATCCAATTGCGAATACCAGACCTCCAGTGGACTCATGTTCGAGTATTCACGCAGATGCTCGCGATACGAGCGCGTGCACTCTTTCACCGCCTCGCGGCAATCGTCGTCCGAGAGGGATTGATCGCGCCCCGCCACGACAAAACTGGTAGCCAGCCGTTTGAGATCCCATTCCCAAGGAGCGGGCAGGGTTTCGTCAAAGTCGTTGATGTCGAACACCAGGTTTCGCTCGGGCGTGGCGAATAGTCCGAAGTTCAACAGGTGGCAGTCGCCGCAGGCCTGCACCTCGATGTCAGTTTTTGGCAAGCTGGCCAAATCACAGGCCATCAGGGCGGCAGATCCGCGCAAAAAGGTAAACGGGCTGCGGAGCATCCGGCCGTAGCGAACCGGTATCAGCTCGGTGAGGCGAAGCTGATTCGATTCTTCCAGAACCTCGATCGCGTCCCGGCGATGGGCTGGGGCCTTCCAGCTTGCGTGGGCGGAGCGGGGTAGCACATTCCGAATTTCTTTGCCAGCCTCGATACGCTCGGCCCGCGAGCGAAATTCGGATTGAGATCGCGCGCGGATCGCGGTTTCGGCCTGGTCACTCATACTGGTCTCTAATTCTCCCGCGCATCCCGGCTCAGTTCTTTCCGCGGAATTTCGCTACTCGATCCGAAGGAGGCACGCTGCGCGGCGTCGCTTCTCTAGCGTAATTGGACGACTGGTCGCCGCAAATCATTGGCGTTCGGTCGCGAAGTCGCACGATGGTATCGGCACGGCCGACATCCTCAGATCGTCCGCCGCCGACTATCGTCTCCGCGGCGCTTCCTGCGGTTCACCGCGCATCCAGCCCGGCAATCGCTGGATCGTGCCCGTCGCGTCGACGCAGCCCATCACCGTGTGCGCTTCGGCCAGCAGCTCTTCGCCACGATACAGCTCGTAGTCGTGCTCGATCTTGGCCGTGGCCACGCGGGACAGGCTCGTCCGCAGCCGCAGCCAATCGTCGTATCGTGCGGGGCGCCGATACCGACATTCGATCCGCACCACGACCAGGAACAGCCCGTCTTCTTCCATCTGGCGATAGTTGCCGCCGCCGGCGCGCAGCAATTCAACGCGCCCCATTTCGTACCAGG
This sequence comes from uncultured Planctomycetaceae bacterium, assembly GCA_964495375.1. GTDB lineage: Bacteria > Planctomycetota > Planctomycetia > Pirellulales > JAEUIK01 > JAIESQ01. The sequence goes on from CAZBWM010000050.1 coordinate 38,334, forward strand.
TCAGGTAGTTGGCGTGATGGACAAAGCCCATCGCGTCAGTTTCCTGGTAGCGAACGCGGAACTCGATGTCGTGCTGGGTGAGCATAACGGCTTCGGGAAGGGCCAGGGCAGGGGGCGCGGGCTCTAGTTCGAGTTTAGCAGGTCGCGCCTCGGGAGCGTGGCCGCGGGGCTCCGATCGTTCGCCAACCACGCCCCTGGGCGGGCTCGCCGTCGCACGGTTGATCGTGCTCGCGGTGCCGTTTGAGCATAGCACACCGATCGTGTCGATCGTATGGCCGCCAGACGTGGTTGGGTCGGCACCAGGCGATATCGAAATGCTTTCCACGAGACAGCTCGAAAGGCCGATGTTGCTGCGGAAATGCCGGTGCAGTAGGGCCCCGACAGCGGTCGCCGCCAGCGCACGTTCGACTCCCTTCGCTCGCGCCACGCGGGTATCGATCACTATCGTCAAGTTGACCCAAAGGGTCGAGTTTCTTACATTTAAGTCCGATCAAAGCACCCAAGCGGGAGATGGCCGGATGTGCCGTCGGTGATCCGCTGGGAGCTTGCGACGACGCCCGCCCCCTACGACTCGCGCCGCCGGCATCCGCCGCGCGGCGATTGTGAAGAGAGTCTTCTTAGCAACCTCACCTGGCGCAGCGAGCGTTTTTGGATGAGTATCGGCGATCAAAGTGGCGTGGACCTCAGCACGATGCGCGGGCGTAACTACCCGGCCATCCGCCAGTTCACGGTGTTTCTCGAAAATCGGGTCGGCCAATTGCTCGAAGTGGTTCGCCGCTTCGAGGGGAGCCGCGTGCGGATCGTCGCGCTCTCGATTGCCGACGCCACCGAGTGCGCGTTCGTGCGGTTCGTCCTCAGCCACCCTGAGCAAGGGCGCGAGATTCTCGAACGGGCCGGCCTGGCCCTGATCGAAAGCGATTTGATCGGCGTCGAGCTGCCCGACAGCGATCAACCGCTGTTGCGCGTCTGCATGGCCCTCTTGCAGGCCGAAGTGAATATCGTGCAGACCTACGCGCTGTTGGTGCGTCCACACGGCCGCCCCTGCGTGGCGATCATGGTCGACAACATCGAAGCCGGCATGGAGACGCTCGCCTCCAAGGGCTTCACGATGATCACCGAGAACGACCTGTCGATCGAGGATTAGCGGGTAGTGGTCAGCGGCTAGTGGCTAGTCCGCAAGGAATGCGACGCAATCCGGCTCCTCCGGACCAGCGCGATCGAAAGGTCGAGCGATGGCTTTCGGCAAGCGATTTCCGTGCGCACTCGCATGGTCTTACGTAAATCGTCATGTGTCCTTGGCCGCGTAGCGGCCGCGGCGCTTAGCCGTGGGTGAAACCCACGGACACTCGACGTCAAACGAAGATCAAGCCGCGCAGCGGCGACCTGCATTCCGACCTGCAAGGTCGGCTCTCTCAGCCGAGGACGTAAGTCCTCGGTGGTGCGCCCTAGAAATCCCGGCCCTGTCGGGGCCGCTCATTTTGCCTGTGACACACTCGACGTCGAAGCTCGTGCCATGAGCGGTCCCTACAGGACCGAATCTCCTTGCGATCCTGTATCACAGGGCTCACGCCCTGTGCTGTGAGAGGCGACCCCACAGGTCGCAATTCACTTGCGCGACGCGGCGCACCAACACCAGCCCGTAGCGCAGCGAGGGACGGTTGACGATGCCCCGCTAACTCGCGCGTCGGCCGCGCAGCGAACGCTCCGAGTTCCCCAACGGCTGGCGCCGTGACCGTCAATAGCCAGGTGGCGGAAGCCCCTGGTCTCGTCGCGCAAGCGCATATCTGAGCCGCGCAGCGGCGACATACTTGCGCTGCTCGCCCCACGAAGATTCATCACGCGGGAGCGCAACGACTACAATGGCACACGGCGTTGCCTGCTCTAACTCGCACCGGACAAAATCAGGTGCCTGCATTTCTGGACCTCGTGTGTGTCACCGCCATACGGCGCGCAGGAACGAACCAATGCCATCCGTAGTTTTGAAACAGCTGTCGCTAACCTGGCGCGGGCTGCGCTTCGCGGCCCGCTGGTGGCCTGTCGGGCTGGTGGCGCTCTTGTTTCTGGCCAACGTGCCGGGAAGAGTCAGCGAGGAATGGGAGTTTTTCGACGGTTGGCGGTTGCATCACTACTACGAGCACGGCTGGCCGTGGAACTATCTATCGCGCGATATTTGGGATCCCGCACGAAGTCGTACAACTTCATGCTGGGAAGTGCGACGTTGCGTTATTTGGTTTTCGCCGATCCGATTGGCCGCTAACGGAATGATCGCCTGGCTCGTGCTGTTGGCCACGAGAACTTTGCAGCTCTGGATAGGCGAGCGCTGGTCGCCGCGGTTCTCACTTCGCGCTATGCTGGCCGGTGTTGCGGCAGCCTCGCTGCTCATGGCCTTCGCGGCGAACTGGCGACACCACCATCAAGAAATGGCGCAACAATTGCGACTGCGTCCGCCGACATCCGTGTTTGGTCACAGTGGCGCTCTGGGCGACGACCTGGGCGAGGGCTTCGGCAACGGCTACGGAGTGGTCGATTGCCCGCGTTGGCTGGCCGAGTACCTGCCTGCCCCTCCGCCCGACTGGCTGCGCTCACTCGGCGAAAATGACCTCGCTTGTGCCTACCCTGGCGGCCGCTTATACGGACCAACGATTGCCAGGGCGATGCAATTGCGACCCGACTCCGTTGTTTTGGCGCTCGTCGATTGGGCGCCGGACGAGGATTGGGGCCAGTTCGCTCCTCACGTCATCAATTGCCAGCACGTGCGCTTAGTCAGCTTTCGAGAAAAAGCACCCATCAATCCACGGGCCCTGTTTGCGTACTTTCCAAAGCTGCGTTGGCTGAGCGTCGAAACGAGCCTGGACGTTCGCGAATGGACGGAGTTAATCGAGGTCGCCCCCCCGGAACTCGAAGCGCTTGAACTCGTGGGATCGCCGATCACCGACGCAGACCTGGCCGCGCTTGCAAGGCTGACCAAGCTCAGCACGCTGGTCATTCGGCGCTACTCCGATAGGTACAGTCGACGCGGGGAGCCGAAGGAGCATGCGATCACCACCGCCGGCATCGTTCGCCTCAAATCGCTTCCTCGGCTGCAGAATCTTGCCCTGATTGGCGACGCGATCCGCCTCGATCGGGCAACTAGTTTTTCGGAATTCGATCGACTCCGGTATCTGACGCTCCGCGGAGTGCAACTCGAGGGCTGGAGCACGACGGACCTTCAAACGTTGCCCTGCCTGATCGGCGTCGACCTCCGGGACACTGCGGTCAACCCCAGCGAGCTTGAGCATGCGATATCGCTCCCGTCGCTACGCTATCTGAACCTGGTGGACTGCCCGCTCGAGGAGCCCGTGCTTAAGTCAACTGCCCAGCGCCTTCCTCATGTTGAGCTGACTTATTGAACACTTGATGCCTGTCGCGTTCGGTCGACGACGGCAGCGCGCTGAACCAAACATGCAGATAGACTTTTGATTGACCATGGTTTCACGACCCCGCCGGCCGTTGATTAGCACCATGCGTGGGTTACTTTTCAAACCGCTGCTGCTCACCTGGCGAGGGCTGCGCTTCGCGGCCCGCTGGTGGCCGATCTGGCTTGGACGCAAATTGGACGCAGCTTGGACGCAAACAATTGCAGTTTTGCGTCCAAGAATAAGTCGCTTCACCACAAGGGCTTAAGTGCCTGTAACGCGACCTTTGGACGGTTTGGACGCAAAATCCCGGAACACGTTGTAGGGGATAGGGGGCAGGGACTAGGGACCAGACTTGGTCGCTGCCTGATCCCTAACCCTTGATCCCTAACCCCTCCCCTGCACCCGGACGCAAAATGCCCCACCCGGACGCACCCGGACGATCACCCGGACGCAAAACTCCGCGAGGCCCAATCGCCCCAAGTTGTGCCCTCTATTCGAGTTCGGGTCCAATATCAAAGCACCCGGACGCACCCGGACGCAAAATCCCGGAACACTTTATCGAGGAGGGGGGTAGGCGTCTCGTGGTTAGGGATTAGTGCCCGGTGGTCCGTGGCCAGACTTGGACTGTCCGCCGTCTGCATCGCATCTAGCTGAGGGACACCACTCGCCCCCGCTTTGTCCGGCTCGCCCAGTCTGCCGACTGCGATCTTCGCCAAGTTTATCCAAAGCCCGCGCCCGCACTGAGGCCCCGCTGCCTGCGCGCCAACTGCCGTTGACGCCTCCAGGCCCGACGCTAGAATCCCGCCTCGCCTCAGATAGGCCCGGAGGCAAACTCGTCTACAACCGTCTGATTGGTCGGGCCAAGAGTCGCTAGCAGCCACGGTCGCCTGGCAAATCGTTTCGTATATCTTCTCGATTTGGGTGGGCCCCAACGCCCGCAACTTCCGAATAACCACTACAAGGGTCGCATCGCGCACGCCGAGAGGCTTCGGCTTTGGCGATACAGACCGGTAGGTCACCACGAAACAACGAAAACCGAAGGTCCTCAGGGAAGAGGATGCTGGCCGCGAAATGCAGGCGCTCGCGGCCGCCCGCTTCCCCGACCGCATTGAACTGAATCGGGAGCGTGCTATGCGAGTGATTCGGGCACGGAATCTATCTGTCGGGCTGCTGTTGTTGTTGGCCACCGGTTGCAGTAGCAGCGGCGGCTTCAGCAGCGCGTCGATGCCAAGCTGGTGGCCCTGGGGCAAGAAGACCCCGACGGCGCCAGAAACCGGACTAGCCGACAACGGCTATCCGCAGTCGCCTGCTCAGGCCGCGCAGCAAGCGGCGCCCGGCGCCAACTACGGTCCGCCGGCCTACGGTTATCCGCAGACCGATCCGGCGCTGGCCTACGGCAATCCGACTTACGGCACCACACCGGCCAGCTACACCGGCGCCCCGACGACACAGGCTACGGCCGCGCAGCCCGGCTATAACAGCGCCGGCTTGTACGATCCCAACGCGGCCGCGGCTTACACACAGCAGGGCTATGGCGCGCCGGCTCAGCAGCCGTACTATCCGTCGGCCGATCAGGGGCAGCCCGCCGCCGGCGTGGCGTTGCAGAATCAGTATTACAACCCCGACTATGCTCGGGCTGCCGCTCCGGCCGATCCGTCGGCCGCCGCCTATGGCTATCCGGCCGCCGGCGCTCCGGTTGCTTACAGCGATCCGAGCTATGCCACGCAGCCGCCGACCACAGCCGCCACATACCCGCAAGGGCCGTATACGACAGACCCCAGCGGCGCTCCGGTGCCGCAGTATGGTGGCGCCGCGGCTTACACGGCTGACACGCGCAGTGCTGCTCCTGGCACCCCTGACATGCAAGGGGCGGGCGCCTACCCGGCTTATGCTCCTACGGGTGAGGTCGGCACCGTCAATGGCTCGGCCTGGAGCAACACCTCCGCGCCAACGCCTCCACCGGCCAGCGATCCCACGATGAATCAACCGCCGGGACAAACCGGTTACACCCCGGGCCAGACCGGCTACCAGCCGGCCGGCACGTCGGCCTATCAGGCTCCGGCGCCCGTCTATCAGACACCGGGCATGCCGCCAGCGGCAGCACCGGCGGCGGGTGGGGCGCGCGGCGCCACGCCGTATCGCCCGGGCAGCACGGGTGACTATCGCTCGAGTGGCGCCAACACCTTCCGTGCAGCAACACCTGGTGGTGAATACGAACCTTCGGCCGGGGTTTCTCCGGCCAGCTACGAAACGATGAGCGCGCCCGAAGCGCCGAGCGCGACCGTCACTCCGTAGCCGCGGCTCACACCGAGTGGCATCGACGCGCTAGGCGTTGACGTCCCACTCCGATGCTTGCAAGCGATGCAGGAGGCCCGTCAAGGCCTCCTGTTCGCGTTTCAGCTCGTCGTGATATTGCCGAGCATCGGTGCGGCGCAACTCGCCGGGCAACTCGCTCAGCCGCGTTTCGACGAGGCCGATCATCCGCTGACGATCGCTGACTTCGAGATTGACGAACATCGGGCACCATCCTTCTGCCCCAAGCGATTGGGGACAGCCGGCGGCCAAATTGTCGCCGGCCGGGAACCATCGACGCCCTGCGCTGCTATTCTACCGCGCTGCGAAAAGCCCGTCACGCGCACGTGCTGCGTAACACTAGCCCGACGCGCATCGAGGGGGAGTTAGCGAGACCCCGCCGAAACACCTGGCACGCGCAGCGACAATCGACTCACCGCGCCCTGGTTCTGACGCGGTGTTGTCCCTCCACGAACCTCCCACGAGCCACCACGAACCCTTGCTGCGCTGCGGGGTGGTGTGACTACACCGGTCGCCGTAGTCCACTCATCCCGCCGCTTCGAGCGCTTCGCCGTCGATTTCCATGTCGCTGCGTGGCAGTCCGCCAGCACCGGTATCGACCGCTTGCCAGGCTTCGGCGCCACGGTTGAACCAGGACGCGACGAACAAGAAGGCAATCGTCACCGGCACCAAGGCCAAGGCCAGCAGGCCAAAGAACTGCATCGGGCCCAGGGTGTTGTACCAGGGCGTAATCGTGGCGTTGAGCAAATTGGCGATCCCCACCGGCATCAACCAGCAGGCCGAGACGAAGCTCTTCATCGTCTTGGGGGCGACCGAAAACGACAGTTCGAGCCCCACGACCGAGATGCAGATTTCAGCCACGGTGATCAGCAGGTAGCCGACAATCTGCCAGACGATGCTCACGCGCCCGTCACCGGCTTGATAGGCGGCCAGGCTCATCAGCGCCATGCACGACCCCGTCAGTACAAAGCCGATCGCCATTTTGCCGGTCGGCTTGAGGTGAATGCCAAGCTTTGGCAGCACGCGCCAGATGATGGCCATCACCGGCAACAGCGCGATGATGAACCACGGATTGAGCGACTGAATCTGATCGGGAGCCAGCGTGCGGGTGAAGCTGCCAATGCGAATCTCGAGATCCAGGTGATCTTTGGCGAATAGCGTCCAGGTACTGGCATGCTGATCGAAGATCATCCAGAACACAGTGACGATCAACAGAATGCCGCTGAGGCGATAGAGCACGTCGAACTGCAATTGACGCTCGGCAGGAGTCTTTCGGCGTCGCTGTATTACTTCCACAGCGTAGAACCGTTTACCGGCCGCAAAGAAGATGAAGGCCACGACCATCAGCACGGCTGGTACGAGAAACGCGATCTGGTACCCGTACTCGTCGCGCACGCTCGGCAGCAGCGTCGTTGAAATGGCGGAGCCGATATTGATCGCCGCGTAGAAAATCGAAAACGCGTCGCTGCGCAGTTGCTCGTTGCCGGGGCGCCGCTGATCGTACGTGAGCCCCATCAACGTCGAGATGTTCGGCTTGATCACGCCGGTGCCCATCGCCAGCAATCCCAAGGCGATAAACAAGCAAGTGCGATTCTCGACGCCCAGCACGACGTGCCCGAGGATATACGGGACGGAGAAGCCGACGATCGTCCAATATTTACCCAGGTAGTTGTCGGCGACCCAGCCACCGATGAGCGGCAGGAAATAGCACGTCGCCATGAAGAAGTGCATGATCTCGCTGGCGTGCCCTTCGGCGTAGCCGAGCGAGTTGATCATGTACAACAGCAGGATCGCCCGCATGCCGTAGTACGAGCAGCGTTCGGCCAGTTCGCCCCAGAAGATAAACCAGAAGCCGAGCGGATGGCCTTTGGAAGAACTGACAACGTCGCCGGGGGTGTAAGGCATTGGGTGGTTCTACTCGCAAGAATTAACAGGTGCGCGCGGCAAATCGCAGCGGCCGCCAACGCGGAGGCGTCCTGGTGCGTTGCGTAGTATCGAGCAGGCGGCGCGGCGCGACAAGCGGACTTACCCGGCCTTGCGGCTATTTCGCCGCCGCTTCGGTACCCGCCGGACGCACATAGATCGGATTGGTCAGAATCCAAGGCCGCAGCTCGCCGGCCAGATTTTGAAAGACCTCGAAGCGATAATTGCCCGGCTCGGTGATCGCGAATTCGAACTCGCGCGCGCGATCCTCTTTGATCACCTGCCCATCCTTGATGAGCTTGAAGAAGCCCGGCAGCGGACTAACCGCCTTCAAGGTCCAGCCGGCAGGGTCGACGATCTCGGCCCCCATCAGCTCGCGGCGCCCATCCTTCTCGGCATAAAATGCGAAGCCCGTCGGATCGGCGATCCAGTCGAAGCCGACGTACGCGCGGCCTGCCTTGAGCGCTTCCCAAACGGCCTCCTGGGTTTGCTCGCGCATGAACAGGTGTGTGCTGACGTAATGAAAGCTGCGTTCGTACGGATCGAGATCGATCTCGAGCGCCACGTCGCCGGCCTTCTTATCCTTCACCAGTGGCTTCAGGAACGCGACTTTCTGCGGGTCGAGCTCGACGATTTTCTTGCCCAGCAAGTCTTCGATCAAGAGTTTGCCGTTCTCTTGGATGATCCCTTTCACGCCCTGATTGTGGTGAGCGTCGTTGGCCGCCACGCCGGTGAGCCGCGCCTTCTGGCACAGCTCGTCGTAACGCTTGAGATAGTCGGCCGGGTAATCCTGGATCGCGGCGAACGTCTCCTGCGGATAATCGCGCAGAGCGGGAATCAGCGACAGCAGCGTCAGCGGCGAAACCAGCGACGACATCAGCCGCTTGTCTTCTTTGACGTCGGCATGCGTGTTGTAGATTTCGCTCCCGGTCAGGCCGGCGATGTCCCAGTCCATCCGCTCTTCCAAGTGGCACAAGAAGATCAGCCCGTCGTCGCGGCGCACCAGATCGGCAAACGCTTGCGGCGTGTCGGTCTTCTCCTCCTGAATGCTGCGAGTGGGCCACGTCAGGAAGCCCCCCGTCTCGGCGCCGGGCACTAACAGCACGCCATCCTTCAAGCCGCGATGGCCGTCGCGAAAGTAGTCGTAGTGCGAGGCCGGGTGTTCGCTGAAACAGATCACCTTGACCCCTGCCTTGTTGGCGGCCGCCAGAATCTCTTCGATCTGGCCGCGGCTGTCGTGCGACCAATGCGAGTGCGAATGCAAGATCGCGCGGTAGTCGGTGTAATCGGTGACCGGCTCGACCGGCCGCAGGTCGGGCTGCAGGGCCACGACCGCTTCGTGCGTCTCCTTGAGTCGGTCCATCTGCATCCGCGCAAGGCCATCGCCGGCGCTGGCCAATGGGACCACACCCACACTCAGCACGAGCGCGACTGCCGCGAACGCAAGGAGGCGCTTCGCCAGTTTCGCTCGGCTTGCGGATTCCGTGGCTGTCAGGTGGAGTGTGTGCATGGTGTATACCTTTTCGAGTTCGAACGATCGGGCCCAAGCCCGCCAATGACGATTCTGATAAATGGCTGTCGACTTTACCTACTGCCAACGAAACAACTTCAGCGCCAGCGCGAAGCTGCCAATTCCCCAAACCAGCAACACGAGCACGGGCCCCCAGAGTGCGAAAATCGATAGCTCTTCAATCATCACGCCACGCAGGGCGTTGATCACCGCGGTTAGCGGGAGTGATTTGACCAGCGGTTGCACGGCATCGGGAAACCGCTCCGCGGAAAAGAAAATCCCTGACACCATCCACATCGGCAGCATCGTGAGGTTGATGATGCCCGACGCGGTTTCGACCGTGCGTGCCCGGGCGGCCATCAACAGGCCGATCGCGGCGAAGGTGCCCGACCCCAGGATGATCAGGAACAGCACCGCCAGCCAGCTTCCCAGCACGCGGACATCGAACAGCCACCGCGCGAAGAGCAAGAGCAGCACTACCTCGGTAATGATGAAAAACATCCGGCTCAAGATCATGCCCGCCAAAAAGTCGCCCCGGCGCATCGGCGTGGTGAAGAACCGCTTGAGCAGGTTGCGCACCCGCATGTCGACGACGACAAAGCCGACTCCCCACAACCCGCTGCTCATCAGGCTGGCGCCGATCAAACCAGGGATCACGAAGTCGATGTAGCGCGAGCCCGGTTCTTCGAAGCGGGCGTCGTGCGTGGCCAGCGGCTCTTGCCGGCCCGCGGCGCGTTGCAATGCGTCGTCGACGGCCCACCGTGCGGCGTAGCTTTGCGGCACGCTGGGGTCGTAAAGATACTCGAGTTCGATTCCGGCCAGGTCGCCGCCCAACTGCGTAGAGTCGCCGGCGCCCCGCGCCGCGCCGGCCGCGCGCGGCAAGATCACGAGGTTGTAGCGCCCCAACCGCAGTCCGCGCCGGCCATCAGCGTCGCTCACCACGTAGCCGATAATCTTCGTAGCGCCCGACGAAGCTTTGGCATTCTGCGCCGCCAGCGCGTCCGCGATTCGCTTGGCGAGCGCCGAATCGGCCGGGCTGACGATCCCGACGTGCAGTTCTTCAACCTTGGGGTTGCTGAACGCCACGCCCAGCACGATCGCCATCAGGATCGGAAAGACGTACACCCAGAAGATCGCGGTCGGCCGCCGATAGAACTCTCGGATGCGGGTGAGCACGATCTGCCGCCGGGCGCTGTAGGGGCGATCGTCGTTACGCCAGGCTTTGCCCGACGCGCCGAGGGCCGCGCCTTTACCTGGCTGGGCTGCGGCATCTTCGGAGCGTTCAGTTGACTGAGGACTAGCGCTGGTCACCGGCAAGCTCCTCCGAGGCACCGCTCAAATGTCGACCGGTCAGCGAAACAAACACATCTTCCAGGCTGGCGTGCCGCGTCGTGAGACTCGCGAGCCGTCGCCCCTGGTCTCCCAGTCGCGAAAGCAGCGCCGGCAGCGCCAGATGCGGCTCGTCGACCGACAGGCAGAAATGATCCCCTTCGCGCCGCAGCGCCGCGGCCGTAGCGATGTCGGCCAACTCAGCGCGGACGGAATCAAACAAACTCTGATCGACGCGCTCGGCGCTCGGCGCACCGTTGGTCGCCGCTGCATCGCCAGCGGCTAACGAAAACTCGATCACGTGCTCCCCACCCAGTCCGGCGATCAGCCGCCGCGGAGTATCGCAGGCAATCACCCGGCCATGATCGACCACGGCCACGCGGTCGCAGAGCCGTTCGGCCTCGTCCATGTAGTGCGTCGTCAAGAGCACGGTCCGTCCCTCTTCGCGAAAACCGCGGATGATGTCCCACAGTTGGCGCCGCGATTGTGGGTCGAGCCCCGTTGTCGGCTCGTCGAGGAACAACAACTCCGGATCGCCGACCAGCGCCGTGGCCACTGCCAATCGCTGCTTCTGACCCCCGGAGAGGCTTTCGTTCCAGCTCTTGGCTTTCTCCTCCAACGAGACGAGCCGCATCACGTCTTCGGGCGAGGGGCCGGTCCGATAGAAGCTGCGGAACAGCGTCAGGATTTCGATGACCGAGAGCTTCTCAGGCAGCCGCGTCTCTTGCAGCGAGATGCCGATCCGTTCGCGGATCTCAGCGTCTTGCCCCTGACCCCAGCGGCGGCCAAGGATCTCGACGACTCCGCTGGTTGCCGGCAGCAGCCCTTCGCAGATTTCGATGGTCGTCGTCTTGCCGGCTCCGTTGGGCCCCAGCAGGCCGAAGCACTCGCCCGTCACGACCTCCAGATTCAGGCCGTTGACCGCATCGACCGGCACCCGCCCGGGATAGCGCTTGAACAACGACTCGCAGCGAATGGCGTGGGTCACGTCCGAATGGCCGGTTCTGTGAGGGGGGGCAGAGGCGGGAATCGCTCAGGCAAAACGATGAGTATAGTCTGCCGCGCCACCCGCCGACGAGGGGCTCCGCCAGCAGGCCGTGGGTCAGTTTGAATGAATGGAGTAAACGCCGTATGCCATCCGGGGCGAAAGTTGGACGTGGCGGCGACCTACAAGGGGACGGGAGTCGTTTCCGGGCGACGACCAAGAACCTATCGACGACGCAAACCGGAAACGACTCCGGTCCCCCTGGCGCGGCCTCGCGCGCGACGTTTC
>CAZBWM010000051.1:0-49851 GCA_964495375.1 uncultured Planctomycetaceae bacterium
CGCAGGTAACGCGCCAGCTCGGGCTTGAGCACACGTTGCGACCGCGTGGCCGCCCGCGGTAGAAGATTTTTTGGCGGCGTCTGAGAGATGATCCCGTCCACCCTCGTCCCCTTTAAGTCACTCTATATTTCGCTCGTAGCGAGCGGATGAGAATGCGATAATGCGCCTTCATGGCCGCACTACTTACTAAGTGCACTAAGCTCAGCGAGGATCGATTCATTGAACCGCCGACAGTTTGTAGCGGCCGGAGTTGCGGCGACGATCGCCCTCGAATGGATCGATTCACCGGGGCGTGCAATCGGAGCTGATTTATCCGAGATCCTTGAGTACGTTGACCCACGGTTGCGGCCACCCACATGCACGCTGAGCGAATCGGAGAACACGTACCGGCTGGTAATTTCAGCGGCGAAGCTCCTTTCGGGGCTGCCGTACGGGGACTTTGAACTGGAGGATTGCTTCCATTCCGACAAGCCGAACCCTGTACGCGATGAGCTGATTTCGGCATGGTTAGATGAGCATCAACCAGTTTTGACGCCCGTGGAGCAAGCGGTCGGCGCCGGCAAGCTGGCATTTCCCCAGGTGCGCTGGACGCAGGATCGCCTGGAAGCCATTTCGTCTTTGCGCAATCTCTCGCGCTTCTTGCAACTGTCCGCTCAACGTCAAGCGTCTCAAGGTCAGAATGACGACGCGGCGCGAACCAGCCTCCTCATGTCATGCCTATTCGGCCTGGCGAAAGAGGGAGGAGGCGTTTTTGTCGAATACCTGGCCGCTGCCGCCAGTGAAGGCGATTCGTGGAACCTCATGCGACGACTGGGGCAAAGTCCGCAGACACCCGCGAAGACGATCCGCCATTTGCTGGCCAAGTTGCCTGAGCGGCAAGATGCATCGATCGGAATTCAGAGGGCAATTCGAACCGAATATTGTCACTATCTGCTGCCGCTACTGTTGGACATGGAGGGTCTCGAAATCAAACAGGCAGCCGAGGTGGTCATTGACTGGAATGAGCAGTTGGAGCCGTTTCTATCCCGCCAAAAATTCGTCGCGAGGTGCGACAAGATCGCCCAGGTGCTGCAGGACCACCCCAAGCCCTTCGACCTGGTCGATACGGTGCGCCGGTCGAGCGCCCATTATGTGCGCTTGATGGACGATTGTGAGATGCCTTGGGCGAAGCATCGATTGCAGCCCGCCCCTGGCCCCTCCGAGGAATTGGCGGCCTGGCCCCGCCAATTGAGTCTATCCGTTCTGGACGATAGCGATCCTGATGAAATCACGGCGTCTCAATTGGCCGCGTCGCGCCAAAAGCTGAGCCGCATCCGCAATCCGCTGGGGAAGAAAGTCGTCGATTCTTGCGAGCTCGATTCGCTGTCAATGCATCGCGCGGCGCTGAGCAATCAGGCGCGTTGTGAGGGAACGCGGCTGTTTCTGGCGATGTGCGTCTACTTCCGAGAGCAGGGAAAGCTGCCCGCGAGCCTGGACGAGTTGGTGCGAGCGAACATCCTGGAGCGTGTCCCAATTGACCCATTCTCCTCGAGTCACTTCCAATACTCCCGCGAGGACCAGGCGATCTGGAGTGTCGGCTGGGAGGGCCGTGTATCGCCCGCGGCCGTCGCGGACGACGCAAATGATTTCCAAAATCACCTGTGGCGACTCGACACAATTCAGTGATCGAGGTGGACCGCCCTCCGGGCATGCATCGACGACTGCCAGAGAGGACATACTACTCTTTTGACGGCAGTGCCGCGCGAGGTTTAGACTGCCTGCCTCGCACTGCTCGCATGCCGCGGGACCAAGTGAAGTGGATGTCGCGTCGCGACGGCAGAGCATCGCCCGCGGACAATCGTACGGCGGCGCGGCGTGGAACACGCAGGTGAGCGCCAGCTCGGGCTAGAGCAGACGTTGCGACCACGTGGCCGCCCGCGGAAGAAGGTTTTTTCGGCGGCGCCTGAGAAATGAACCCCGTCCCTTTCAATTCTCTTGAAGATCGCACGAGTTTGTCAGATTATTGGAGCGTCACGCCTGAACACCTCTTGAGCGAATTACACAGTTCGCCGCAGGGACTCAGTCAAGATGACGCCGCGCGGCGATTGGAAGAGTATGGCCCCAACTCGCTGAAGGCGGGGAGCCAAGTCACTCCGCTGAGGCTACTGCTCAATCAGTTCAAGAGCCCGCTGGTCTTAATACTTGTCTTCGCGGCGACCGTTTCCATCATCGTCGGGGAATGGCCAGATGCCATCATTGTCCTGGCAGTGGTGCTCGGCAGCACGACCCTGGGATTTGTCCAAGAATACCGCGCGAGCAACGCCATCGAGAAGTTGCGTTCGACACTAACGCTCAAGTCGCGCGTGATGCGTGACGGTCAAGCATCCGTGGTGCTTTCCGAGCAAATCGTGCCGGGGGACGTGGTCCTGCTTTCGGCAGGAAGTCTAATTCCGGCTGACGGGATCGTTCTGGAAGCCAACGATCTGTTCGTCAATCAAGCCGTGCTGACAGGCGAAGTCTTCCCAGTGGAGAAGAAACCGGCAACGGTGGCGGCCAATGCCAGCCTGGCGGAGCGAATCAATTGCGTGTTTATGGGCACCAGCGTGCGCAGTGGAACCGCGCGCGTGCTGATCGTGCAAACGGCCAAGGCCACGGTTTTCGGCCAGATTGCCGAGCGACTCAAGCTGCGTCCACCCGAGACGGAGTTTGAGCGCGGCGTGCAGGGATTCGGCTATCTACTCACGCGCGTCATGCTGGTCATGGTGGTTTTGGTTCTGGCGGTGAACATCGTTCGCGCCAAGCCCGCGTTGGACTCGTTGCTCTTCGCGCTGGCCCTGGCGGTGGGACTGGCTCCCGAACTTCTACCAGCCATTATCAGCATCACGCTGGCGCATGGCGCGCAGCGGATGGCCAAGCATGGCGTCATCGTCCGGCGGCTGAACGCCATCGAGAACTTCGGCAGCATGGACATCCTCTGCACGGATAAGACCGGCACGCTGACCGAAGGGACGGTACTGCTCAAGGATGCGCTCGACGTCCAGCAGCGCAATTCCGCGTCGGTGCTACGCTATGCCTACCTCAACGCTGTCCATCAGACCGGTTTGAATAACCCCTTGGACGACGCGATCAATGCCTATGGACAGAAGGCCAACGTGGATATCGGCGTCGAGCAAAAGGTCGATGAGATTCCCTACGACTTCATTCGCAAGCGGTTGAGCGTGGTCGTTGCGGACGGCCAAGGGGCCCGCACCTTGATCACCAAGGGAGCGCTGCAGAATGTCTTGGAGACGTGCAACAGTGTTCAGTACAAAGGGAAAGCGTGTCCACTAGACGACGCCAAACAAGCGGAGATCATGGAGGGCTTTCGCCGGTGGAGTGGCCAAGGTTTCCGCGTACTGGGCGTGGCAATCAAGCCGGCGGATGCGCGCACGGGATCGTATTCTCGCGACGACGAAACCGGACTGGTATTCGTCGGCTTTCTGTTATTCTTCGATCCCCCGAAGTCCGACGTCGCGCAGACGATTCTCGATCTCGACGCACGTGGTGTCCGACTCAAGATCATCACGGGCGATAACCAGCTAGTCGCACGGCACGTCGCGGAGGCGGTCAATCTGTCGTGCGGCGATCTGCTGACCGGAAGCGACTTACAGGGCATGGGGGAGGAGTCGCTGTGGCACGCCGCCGAACACACGACCATCTTCGCCGAAGTCGATCCCAATCAAAAAGAGCGAATCATCCTAGCCTTGCAAAAGACGGGGCATGTCGTGGGCTACCTGGGGGACGGTATCAACGACGCGCCGGCCCTGCACGCCGCCGACGTGGGCATCTCGGTGAATACCGCCGTCGATGTGGCCAAAGACGCAGCGGACCTGGTGCTGCTCGAACACGACCTGGATATTTTGCGCGACGGCATCGACGAAGGGCGTCGGACCTTTGCCAATACGCTCAAATACATCCTGACGACCACTAGCGCGAACTTTGGCAATATGTTCAGCATGGCGGCGGCATCGTTGTTTTTGCCGTTTCTACCGCTGCTCGCCTCGCAAATCCTGCTCAATAACTTTCTGTCCGACATTCCGGGGACCACGATCGCCGGCGACAATGTCGACCCCGAGTGGGTGGCCGAGCCGCGCCGCTGGGACCATAAGTTTATCAGTCGCTACATGGTGCTGTTCGGCCTGGTCAGCTCGGTTTTCGACTTCCTGACTTTTGGGACACTGCTGTTCGTCTTCAGCGCGACCGCCGAAGAATTCCGCACCGGCTGGTTCATCGAGTCGCTGTTGACGGAGTTGGTGATTGCGTTGGTCGTGCGGACCCGCCGGGTGTTCTATCGCAGCCGTCCGGGGAATTTGTTGCTCGCGAGCACAGCAATCGTGATCGGCATCACCCTGGTGTTGCCCTATCTGCCCATCAATTCACTGTTGGGCTTTGTGCCGCTGCCGGCGCCCCTGATGCTGATGCTGATCGGACTGACAGTTCTCTATGTCTTCGTCGCCGAGGTGGCGAAGAAATACTTCTACACGCGCCTGATTAATGCCCAGTTTCTCGGTCTCGCCAAAGGGCTGAGGTAAAACGAGTGCGAATTCAGCATGGGACCAATGCGAACTCGTAAGCAAGGATCAATTAACACGTGAGATCTCTGCACATCGAAAGACACCGCACGGAACGCATCGGTTGGCTGCGCGCGGCGGTGCTGGGTGCCAATGATGGAATCGTCTCGACGGCGAGCCTGGTGGCGGGCGTGGCCGCCGCCCATGCCGCCAGCAAAGACATTCTGGTCGCGGGCGTCGCCGGCCTGGTAGCGGGAGCGATGTCGATGGCGGCCGGTGAGTATGTTTCCGTCAGCTCGCAAGCGGATACGGAACAGGCCGACCTTGAGCGCGAGCGCAAGGAACTCGCGACCGACGACCCGTTTGAGCGCGAGGAACTGGCGGCAATCTATGTCAAACGGGGTCTCGATACTGCCCTGGCGAAACAGGTCGTGGATCAACTGATGGCTCACGATGCGCTGGGCGCCCACGCCCGTGACGAGCTCGGTATCTCGGACACACTGAGCGCGCGGCCGATCCAGGCTGCTTTTGCCTCGGCTGGTACTTTCGCGGTTGGCGCGGCGATGCCGCTGCTGACCGTTCTCGTCACACCGACGGGAGCACTGATTCCAGTGGTGACTGGAACGTCCATCCTGTTCCTCGCAGTCCTCGGCGGTCTGGGCGCCCACGCCGGGGGTGCGCCCGTGACGAAAGCTGCCGTGCGGGTCACGTTCTGGGGAGCACTAGCCATGGGACTGACAGCAGGGGTTGGGGCACTCTTTGACGCCGTCGTCACATGACGTTGCGGATCAGCCCGATTGCTGGCTGCCTGGGGCGACGGTGAGCAATCAATTCGCGGCACGGCCATCTTGGCCGTGTTTCTACAGAAGCTGGAAGCCCGTGCCACGGACAACTGAGCCGGGCGGGGTCGTTGCGTCCGCGGCACCCGTTCTTTAGCCTGGAAGCTCACGCGATTGCCCGCGGGCACTCTGGGCCAGTCCTAGAGCCGCTCATCACCGGTGCTTTGGAATGGCCGAGAAATAACTTCCCGCTTTCCTGCCCCCTCACCCAACCCTCTCCCGCGAGGGGCGAGGGAGCAAGGGAGAAGTTATTTCTCGGCCGTTCCTTAGATAGACCCTCGAATTCCGCCGTGCGGGAGTTGCCCAATTTCTTCAAACTGCGGCCTTGCTGCGACGATCGAAACCCAACATGAAACGTAATCGGGGGCCCAAGCCCGGCAAATCTGGACCAGGGAAACGCGCGCCGCAAGGGGGAAGACCCGGCAAGGGGCGTCCGCAACGTGCTACAGGCCCGAAACAACAGGGCGCTGCAATCCCGCTCCCTGCCGCGCCACTTCGCCACATCATTGGGGGAGACGATCCAGAGGTCACGCCACCGGAGAAGGTCGACGCGCCGGCCGCACCTGGCAAACCGAACCGCGGCGCCGGCCACGCTCGCCCCGCGGGCGGTCCTCGTACCACGGGCAAGCCGCGACGCGAGATGCGGCCCAGCCGCATTGCCAAACCGCGCCGCGCCGAAGGGCGCGGACGCGCCGCCGATCGAAGCGCTGATCGAAGCGTCGACCGCAAACCTCGAATCGCTGGCGGTACGCCACAGGGAACACCCGCCGCGGGTTCCGCAAGCACTCCGCCGCTGCGCCGCGACCGTCGCCGCGTTGTCCGCCGGCCAAAGCATGATCGTCAAACCGGCGAGAGCGGCGCGGCAGCCAAATCGTCGGGGCCACCCGTCGCCCCGATCGCCTTGCCCACGGGTCCGCAGCGGTTGCAAAAGGTGCTGGCGGCGGCCGGTGTCGGCAGTCGCCGCCGCTGCGAAGAGCTGATCACCGATGGCCGCGTCGAGGTCGATCGCGAGATCGTCACGCTGTTGGGCACGCGCGTCGATCCGGCGACGCAGGAGATTCGCGTCGACGGTACCGCGCTCTCCCGGCCAAAGCGCGTTTACTACGTCGTCAACAAGCCGCTTGGTGTGGTCTCGACCAACTACGATCCCGATGGCCGCGCCCGAGTGATCGACCTCGTCCACGCCGGAGGGCATCGCGTTTATACGGTCGGTCGCTTGGACCGGACCAGCGAAGGGCTGATCTTGGTAACCAACGACGGCGAGTTGGCGAATCGCCTGATGCACCCGCGTTATGGAGTCGCCAAGACGTATCTCGCTCGGGTGGCCGGATTGCCCAGCGACGAAGTGCTCGCGCAGCTCACCGCCGGCGTGCACCTCGCGGAAGGAACCGCTCGGGCCGATCGCGTTACGGTGCGCTCGACACACGGCCAAAGCGCGCTGCTGGAGATCGTGCTCCGCGAAGGGCGCAATCGCGAGGTGCGCCGCATTCTCGCCCGGGTGGGGCACAAAGTGCTCGAGCTCAAGCGGATCGCGTTTGGTCCGCTACGTCTGAAGGATCTGGAACCGGGGGAGAACCGCCGGCTGACGACCGCCGAGCTGCGTGACCTGCGCTATGCCGCGCGGCTCGACTCAAAGGAAGCGGGTGGCCAAGGAAGCGGCGGCAAGAAAGTCAAAGCAAAGGAAGCCGAATGAGCCTGCACGAAGGAGCGTGCCAATACGCCGATCACGCCTGGCACGGCGCCGTCGACGTGGTCGAGAACGTCAGGCTCGCCCACGATACGTACCGCGTGCGGTTTGCGTGCCCCGAGCTGGCGCGGCGGATTGTGCCCGGGCAGTTCGTGATGCTGCGGTTGGCCGGTGGCGACGATCCGCTGCTGGGACGGCCGCTCGCGCTGTACGACACGGTGCTCGATGCGGCGGGCAATCCGCAGGGAATCGACGTCGTTTATCTGGTCGTCGGCAAGGCGACGCGGTGCCTGGCCGAACTGCGCAACGGCAGTCGGCTGGAGGTGTGGGGACCGCTGGGTAATGGCTTTCCGCCTCACCAGGTCGAGCATCTGGTGATGGTCGCCGGCGGGATCGGGCAGACGCCGTTTCTGGCGATGGCGCGGGCGTATCAAGGTTTGCGCGACTACGGCCAGCCGGCGCGCGAGTTCTCCCGTGCACGAAGGATCACGCTCTGCTACGGTGCCCGCCGCGCCGAGTATCTGGCGGGGCTCGACGATTTCCGCGCCACGGGCATCGACGTGCAGATCAGCACCGACGACGGTTCGGCCGGGCACCACGGTTTTGTCACCGATTTGCTCGGGCAGTTGCTGGCGGAGCGGACGGGTGCCGAGCGCGAAAATGCCAGTGGCTTTCGCGTCGTCTGTTGCGGCCCTGAACCGATGATGGCCGCGGTGGCACAGCTCAGCGAGCAAGCGGGCGTGCCGTGCGAGGTTTCGCTCGAAACGCCGATGGCCTGCGGCATGGGCATTTGCTTCAGTTGCGTGGTCCGCGTGCGCACGGGTGAGTTGGGGAGCGACGAACCGTGGGACTATCGCCGCTCGTGCGTCGAAGGGCCAGTGTTCGAGGCGGCCCGGATCGTTTTCTGATGTGTCCCGCGGAGTTTTCGGCACAGGCCTTTGCGAGCAGTGGCCCCGCGTGCGACACCCCCGCTGCAATTAATGAAACGGGTTGGGGGTCAGGCAAATCACCGACAAGCCTAGCGATAGGTAACCCAACACCACTCGCCAGCGCCCCAGCGGCACCGTGTCGTCGTGGGTCGGCGGGTGATCGGTGCCGATCGCCATCACAAGCATCAGCATCACGATCCAGCCGAGCACGCCTGAGATGACGATGTAGGCGATCGCGGCCAGGATCACGCCGCGAGCCAGCCAATGCGCATGACGCCCGAGCAGAGCGTACGCGACGTGCCCGCCGTCGAGCTGGCTCACGGGCAACATGTTTAAGCCGGTGATGAACAGGCCGACCCAGCCGGCCATCAGCAGTGGATTCAGCGTGCCAAAAAGTCGTATGCCTTTGGCCGCGTCTTCGGGGCGCAACCATTCGAACATCCACTGCAGCAACAATGGCACACCGTACTCGCCCCCGAAACCGGTGGCGCCTTTGGGCTCGAGCATGACGCCGTAGTAGAGGACCGGAATCGCCACGACCAGGCCCGCCAGCGGCCCCGACAGGCCGATGTCGAACAGCTCCTTGCGGTTGGCCTGCGAGCCTTGCATGCCGATCACGGCCCCCATGGTGCCAATTTGCGTGATGGGCATTGGAATGAAAAACGGCCAACTGGCTGGCACGCGGTAGCGCACGGCCTGGAGAAAGTGCCCCATCTCGTGCGCCAGCAGAATGCCCATCACGGCCAGCATGTAGGTGACGCCGGCTTGCCAGTTGTCGACGAAGATGCGCGTGATCGCGGTGCGGTCGCCCGCCAATAGGGCCGCGACGCCCGGCCCACCCCCGGCGGCGTTGCCCGCGCCCGCCACGAACGTGCTCACGCAGGTCAAGACGAAGAGCACGGCCGGCAGCAACCAGCGGCGCTGCGCGGGTTGGGGCTCGTGCGGGTGTTTTTGCAGGTCGTCGACTTCGCCAAGCACCGGCACTTGCTCGGTCCCTTGGGGACCCTCGTATTCCAACGTCCGAAACGACTGATCCATCTCGTTTCCTAGAACCTCTAAATGGCAGGCAATTTGGCCGCCGGGCGTGCGTGTCGATAAGCGATCGACCAGGCGACAAGCTTACGGCAGGCGAACTCTCGTGCAGCGCTCGGGCGCGGCCCCTGCGCTGGGAACAAACATGGCCCCGCTCAGCATTCTACCGTTTGTCGCGCGGTTTGCCTGTGCCCTGCCGCGGCGACCGTCGCCTGGCAACGCCCAAGCGCCAGTTCAGCATTCGCTTACGGCGATCTCGCTTATGGGCCGCCGAGAGGGACAAGCCGGTGGGGGCCGATGCCGCGCGCTTGTCGGTTCGTCGGCCGATGTCTATCTTACGGTTCGTCGGCGGTGCTGGTTCCTTGGTGCGAGCAGGCCGTGACGATTGGGCCGGGATTTTGTTCCGCGCGGGCCGAGACCTGGCGGCCAAGCGAGAGTCGGCCACCGATCTGCAAGCACCTATCGTCACCGCGACATTGTGAGGGATGCATGCCGACTGATAGCGAAAAACTGCGGGAAGCCGTCGCTGCCTTGCACGCGGCGCTGGCCGAAACCGATACCGTCGATCCCGAAACGCGCCGCCTGCTTGAAGAGAGCCTGGCCGACATCCATAGCACGCTCGAACGACCGGCTTCACGGGGCGAAGAACCGCCGGCGAGTACGGCCGCGCCGGCCTCGATGGTTGGTCGCTTGACGACCGCGGCTGAAGAGTTCGAAGGGACCCACCCCACGCTGGCCGGCCTGGTCGGTAGTGTGATCGACGCGCTGAGCCGCATGGGAATTTAAGAGTCAGGGTCGAAATCGCCGCGGCTCAACCCTCGAGAGGCCATGTCGACCAGGTCCAACCACAAACGCCGGCATCGCCCCCACTTTCATCGCCGTACGCCTCCGGGGGCCGCGCCGGGCACGCTGGTCCCTGACCCCAACGCCGCTCCTCCCACGATTCAAGTCTTCGCCTACGGGCCCGACGAATGCGTCGAAAAGGAGCTCGACCGTGTCGACCAGGTACGTGAGTACCTCAATCGCTATCCCTACGTCTGGCTGAATATCGATGGTTTGGCCGATGCCGGGGTGGTGACGGCCGCTGGCCACATCTTCAATCTGCACGCTTTGGCGCTCGAAGACGTGCTGCACGTTCATCAGCGGTCGAAGGTCGAGCCCTACGACGATCACTTGTTTATCGTCGCCCGCATGCTCAATCCGCGAGCGCGTACCGATACCGAGCAACTGAGTATCTTTCTGGGTGCGAAGTTTCTCGTCACGTTTCAAGAGATCCCCGGCGATTGCCTGGGCGCGGTGCGCGAGCGGTTGCGCAAAGGGAACGGTCGCATTCGCACCGGGGGCACCGACTATCTGGCCTACGCGATTCTCGACGCCGTGATCGACGCGTTCTTTCCGGTATTGGAGAGCTACGGCGAGGAGCTCGACGCCCTTGAAGAGCAAGTCGTCGTCAACCCCGACACTACACTGATCGCGAAGATCCATCACATCAAACGTGAGCTGATCTTGCTGCGCCGGGCGATCTGGCCGCAGCGTGAAGCGATCAACACGTTGATTCGCGACCCGATCGACCTGGTGAAAGACGATACCCGGCTCTACCTGCGCGACTGCTACGATCACACGGTGCAGATCATCGACCTGGTCGAGGTGTACCGCGATATCGCCTCGGGGCTGACCGATCTTTACATGTCGGGCATCAGCAACCGCATGAACGAAGTGATGAAGGTATTGACCATCATCTCCACGATTTTCATCCCGCTGTCGTTCGTGGCGGGTGTGTACGGCATGAATTTCGACACGGATGTTTCCCCCTGGAACATGCCCGAGCTGGAGTGGTACTTCGGCTATCCGTTCGCGCTGGGGGTGATGGCGGCAATGACCGCGGCCTTGATCTACTTCTTCGGCCGCAAGGGGTGGTTGCGCTCGCTGATGCCGTCGGCGAACGGCCAGCAGCCGCAGCGTCGCGTGGACGAAAAGTAGCCTTTTCCGAGCCAGTTTTTTGGCTGGCTCGTCCTGTCGGTCGATGGACATTTTGTCGCGGCCGTCTCCTTTGTAATTGACGAACCGAGCTTCGCCGGCTAAAAGAGGTAAAACATGTACGCACTTTACCTCTTTTAGTCCTCGCTCTGCCGCGCGAACCATGCGACTGACCACTCAGACCGATTTTGCCCTGCGGACGTTGATGTATCTGACCGCCCGCTCGGGTCGGGCGACGGTCGCGCAGGTGGCGCAGCTATACGGCATTTCGACGCATCATGTGGCCAAAGTGGTGAACCTGCTGGGCCGGCATGGCTATGTGCGCAACGTGCGCGGCATCGGCGGCGGCATCGAATTGGCCAAGCTCCCGGAAGAAATCCGGCTGGGGGACGTGGTCGAGAGCTTTGAGGGAAACATGCACCTGCTGGAGTGCGTCGACACCGAAAACGTATGCGCGATCGAGTCGTTCTGCAAGCTGAAGCGCGTGTTGGCCGAGGCCGAGCGCATCCAGCTCGAATACCTCAACAGCGTCACCTTAGCCGACGTCGCTCCGGCCGCGCGGCAGTTGGCCCGCGTCGAGACTTAGATCGTCCACGGCGACGTCACACGGTCACCGCGCTGCCACCTAGGGCGACGTCGCAAGGCCGCCGATTCACACACTCGTTCCGCACTACGGGGCACGCACACACAACCCGCCCGTCTGTTTTTTCGAGAGAGGGAAAGCACCATGAAGATTGCCATTCGACTTGTGGGGCCGCTTGCGATGGTCGCGCTGTTGGCCATCGTGGCCACGATCGGTCGCTCGGATGAGAAACCGGCCGCGAGCCGCGATCAGGTTGCGGCAGCGCCAGCCAAGCCCACGCAAGTAGCGGCGGCGGCCGCCGACGCCGACCCGGCCGTTGCTCGCGCCCGCAAGACTGTGCAGATGCTCGACGACATCTACAAGAATGCGGTCGTGCTGATCACCGACAAGTACGTACACGACGAGGATGATTTTCCGGCCGGGAGCGCCGCCGTCGCGCTGTTCGAGGCCATCTCCAAGAAAGGCTGGCATCAGGTTCGCTTGATCGACGCGACGGGCCAGCCGTACGAAGAGAAGAACGTCGCTCGCGACGACTTCGAGAAGACCGGGATCGCGCGACTCAAAGCCGGCGACGCGGTTTACGAACAAGTTGTCGACGTCGATGGCCAGCGTCAGTTTCGCGCGCTGACCCCGGTGCCGGTCGTGATGAAGAAGTGCGTGATGTGTCACGCCCATTATGCCGACGCCAAGGAGAACGAACCGATCGGCGCGATCAGCTACAGCGTGCCGGTGGAGTAGGCGGCGGGGTATTCGGTTCTGGCGGCACCGCGTGTCGTACGCGGCCGCCAGAGCCGCCGGCTTGGCTCGCACTTGGGTTTAGTCATCGAGAGTTGCTAACCGGCGCCCCACGCCCACGATCGGCCCAAGGGACGCAAATGACGACTCTGCAACGACTTACGGGCGATAAGCCGGGCGATGAAAATAATCGACCGTACGAACGCAAACGTCCCCGCCCGTCGGAACGAACGGATCTCGAGCAACTCAGTCGTGGTTCGAGATCGAAATTGTCGTGAATCGCTCCGCGGCGCCCTGTGAGGCTGCTCGGAGCGCCCTCCCTGGTCCTATTCAGATGCTGCCGGCGTGTTACGATTCTGTGGTCACCAGAATCGAGAGCACGCCTATGAAAGTCCGTTCTACAACCATTCTCACCGTGCGCCATCGGGGCGTTGTGGCCATTGGCGGCGACGGTCAGGTGAGTCTCGGCAATACGGTCATGAAGGCCGACGCGAACAAGATTCGCCGGCTGCTCGACGGCAGCGTGATCACGGGCTTTGCCGGATCAAGCGCCGACGCCTTCGCCTTGCTCGAACGATTTGAAGCCAAGCTGAAGGATTATCCGCAAAACGTGCCCCGCGCGGCGACCGAGCTGGCCAAGGAATGGCGCACCGATCGGGCCTTGCGCCGGCTCGAGGCCCTGCTCACGGTGGTCGATGCCCGACACACGCTGCTGGTTACCGGCACCGGCGACGTCATTCAGCCGACCGATGGCGTGCTGGGAATTGGATCCGGCGGCAACTTCGCCGTAGCGGCTGCCCGGGCCTTGATCGCGCATGCCGACTTGAGCGCGGCCGAAATCGTGCGCAAGTCGCTCGAGATTGCCGCGGACATCGACGTCTACACGAACCGCAACCTGATTATCGAGGAGTTGCCGTGCGCGACCTGACCCCGCGCCAGATCGTCGCTGAATTGGATCGCTACATCGTCGGCCAGGCCGACGCCAAGCGGGCCGTGGCCATCGCCGTCCGCAATCGTTGGCGCCGCCAGCAACTGCCCGAAGAGATGCGCCCCGAGGTCGCCCCGAAAAACATCATGATGATCGGCCCCACGGGCGTGGGCAAAACGGAGATCGCCCGCCGGCTGGCCAAGCTGACCGGCGCGCCGTTCATCAAGATCGAGGCCACCAAGTACACCGAGGTGGGCTACTACGGTCGCGACGTCGAGAGTATGGTGCGCGAGCTGGTCGAGAACGCGATCGGCCTGGTGCGCGAGAGCGAACGGAAGAACGTTGAGGAAGAAGCCCGCCAGCGGGCCGAAGATCGATTGCTCGATCTACTGGCCCCCGCGCCGCGGTCGTTCGACGCCACGAGCGCTGACAGCCCCGACTCGCCCGAGCGCTACCAGCGCACGCGCGAGAAGATGCGCTCGCTCTTGGCGGCCGGCGGGCTCGACGATCGCAAAGTCGAGGTAGCGATCGAACGCAAGGCCGCGCCGATGATGTTCACCGGCATGGGCATGGAGCAGATGGATTTCGATCTGCAAGGCATGTTCGAGAAGATCATGCCCAAGCAAACGGCCCGCCGCGAAATGAGCGTGGCCGACGCCCGACGCGTGCTGTTCGATCAGGAGTGCGATCAGCTCATCAACCAGGAGAAGGTCAACTCCAGCGCCATCGAGCTGGCCGAAGACCTGGGCATTATCTTCATCGACGAATTGGACAAGGTGAGCGCGAGCGACAACACGCGCGGGGCCGATGTCTCGCGCCAGGGCGTACAGCGCGACCTGTTGCCGATCGTCGAGGGAACCACCGTGCAAACCAAATACGGACAGGTGCGCACCGATCATGTGCTGTTCATTGCCGCCGGGGCCTTCCATCGCAGTAAGCCGAGCGACTTGATGCCCGAGTTGCAAGGGCGGTTCCCCATTCGCGTGGAGCTTAAGGATCTGACGAAGGACGACTTCGTGCGGATCCTGACCGAGCCGCGCAGCGCGCTTACGAAGCAGTACGCCGCGCTGTTGGAGACCGAAGGGGTTGGGCTCGAGTTCTCGACCGATGGGATCGAGGCCTTGGCCGATTTCGCCTTCCAGGTGAATCAATCGACGCAGAACATCGGCGCCCGCCGGCTCTATACGATTATGGAGCGTTTGCTCGAAGAGCTGAGCTTCGAAGCGCCGGACAAAGGTGGATCGCGGGTGAAGATCGACGCGGCCTACGTCAAAGACCGCCTGGCGGCCGTGGCGAAGGACGAAGATTTGAGCCGGTTTATTTTGTAGAGCTAGCGATTGACTCCTTGCCGTGTGCGCGGCCCACCAGCATTTGATCGGGCGCACGCTCGCAGCGATTGACTCCTCGCTCTTACGGTTCACTCGGGAGCGCGAGTTCGGGCGGCTCGGGCATCCGTATAACCTGCCGACCCTCGACTCAGGAGCAGACCTTGCGACGGGGCTACGCTATTTAGCGAACCCGCTCGCGCCACCAAATCTCGACTGGCACTCTAATCCCGCATGGTCGACTGTGGCCGCGTAGGGCACCACGTCAATCGGTACCCGGCCACGCGAAACGCGAGCAACGTGATCGGCACGATGGCGATGTTCGGGAGCAGATACGGTAATTGCTCCGCGAGATCCCGCCAGGTGAGTACTTTTGCTCGGGCCTCGAAATGCGCCCATGCGATAGAGGCGACGACGGTGACGGAGGCATAGACCATCAGTCGCATCGCGAGACGCCGGTGTCCAAGCGTCGCCCAGACGGCCAGCAACGTCGAAGCGACAGTGAAGAGGAGCAACGAGCCGATTTCGACGTCTGCCAGCACGTCTTTCACAGGAGGCCATCTCGTGCCAACCGCGAATGCTAGCGACACGGCTGTCACAAATATGCCGATTTGCCTCAGTGTGTACTGTGGCCAAGCCGGCTTGTCGAATTGCGCATTTGCGTTTGCGCGAGTGGTGATGTTGAGGACTTTGTAACCAACCACGCGAAGGGCAAAGAGACTGCCGCCAACGAGCGAGGTCGCCATGAGACAGTACGCCAATGGCTCGCAAAAATAGAGACGCAGCGGCGGAGTGTGCACTGCACTCCAAGTAATCCACTGTGCCAGCACAGCAACGCCGACCAGTATTGGCACAATTTGCTTCGCCGGACTTAGGAACGCCCAGCTGGCCCACAGCCCTAGCTGAGCGGGCGCGAAGAAGAACATCGCCCAGGCGTGATCGAACCAATCTGGAAAAAGCCACATAGCCACGATCGTTGCCGCATGCGCGGTGAGCACGACATAGCATGGCATTCGTCGCAGCATAGGCGCATTATGACTGGCGACTGGCGCGGGAGCGAATCACTTTGGCAAGGCACTTGCCTGCCGGCAGGCGTCGTTCGATGTGCGGCAGGTCTCGCGGCTCTCGCCGGCGGCCGCCCGCCTGGTACCTCCAATTGAGTATTGGTGACATCCAGTGGCTACAATCGAGCGACCGCGGTTGGCCCCGGATAATTCGACAAGGCAGTTGTCAGCATACAAGTTCGAGGTACGCGCCCATGTTTCGGATGTTCTGGAAGTGGGCGGTTCTGGTCGCAATTGTAATACTCGTCGCCGCTGGCTACGTGAATCGATTGCCTGCCGACGAACCGTCAAGCGAGGCGGCACGGACGCGCGCCACCGCCGAGATTCGCGAATTCTTGCGTCGCAAGGTCGTCGAACTCAATGCCCAGGAGCCGGCCGCCACCTCCTCGCGTGAGGAGTGGGAAGCGCGCCGTGGCGAGCTACGTATTCAACTTTTCGACATGTTGGGCTTATGGCCGCAACCGCCGCGTGGTGATTTGAAAGCGACCCTGACCGGCCAGGTCGAGCGGGCCGGAGTGATCGTCGAGCGACTGCACTTTCAATCGATGAGGGGGCTGTACGTGACCGCCAACTACTACCGGCCTGCCAATGCTACTGGGCGGCTGCCGACGATTCTCTACCTGTGCGGGCATGGCCGCGTGGCGATCGATGGCGTCTCGTATGGCAATAAGGTCAACTATCAGCATCACGGCTGCTGGTTCGCGCAACACGGCTACAACTGCCTGACGATTGACACGTTGCAACTCGGCGAGATCGAAGGCGTGCATCATGGCACCAATCGCCAGGGACGCTGGTGGTGGATCTCGCGCGGTTACACGCCGGCAGGGGTTGAAGCTTGGAACGCGATTCGCGCGCTCGACTATCTCGAGAGTCGGCCGGACGTCGACACCGCGCGCCTCGGCGTCACGGGGCGCAGTGGCGGTGGCGCCTATAGCTGGTGGCTGGCAGCGCTCGACGATCGGCCCGCCTGCATCGCGCCCGTGGCCGGTATCACCGATCTCGAAGACCACGTGGTTGACGATTGCATCGAAGGGCACTGCGACTGCATGTACATGGTGAATCGCTTCGGTTGGGACTTCGCCACGTTGGCCTGCCTCGCCGCTCCGCGTCCGCTGCTGCTGTGCAACACCGATAGCGATCGGATCTTTCCGCTCGGGGGCGTCGAACGAATTCACGCGCGGCTGCGACAGCTTTATGACTCGTATGGGGCGGCGGACAAGCTGGGATTGCTCGTCAGCCCGGGGCCCCATGCCGATACTCAAGAACTGCAGCTTGGCGTGTTCCGCTGGATGAATCGGCATCTGCGGCAGGACGAAGCGCCGCTTGCCACGGTCGCCGAGAAACTGTTCACGCCTGCCGAGCTCAAAGTCTTTGGCGAACTACCGGCGGACGAGCTCAATACCACGATCGATGAGACGTTCGTGCCGGCCGCACAGGCTGGCCCCCCCCCGACGAGCCTCGAGCAGTGGGACGAGCGGCGCGACCAGTTGCTAACGGAACTGGAGGAGCGCTCGTTCGGAGGGACTTCCAGTTCGCCGATCCCACTCAATCCGCAACTCGTGGTCGATAAAACGGCAGGCGGAGTCCGCCTGCGGGCCATCGAGTATACGAGCGAGGAGAATCTCCGGTTCACGATCTATGTGATTTCCAATGCGATTGCCACCGCCAGCGATCCGGGGCAGCCCGCGCGTGCCGTGCTGCGCGTCGTCGATGACGCGGCGTGGCAGGAGTGGCGCAGCCAGTTTGCGCCGCAGTTTGCCGAAGTGTTGGGGCCCGTGGATGCAATCACCAATGATACGGAGCCTGTCACCGCTACTGCGCTTGAAGAGGGCCTGTTGGGAGCCGTGATCGCGCCGCGCGGTTGGGGGCCGAATGCCTGGAACGCCGACGAAAAAACGACACGGCATCTGCCGCGGCGATTTGTGCTGGCGGGCACCACGATCGACGAGGGGCGCATCTGGGACGTGCGCCGCGCCGCCTCGGCAGTCCGCACATTGTTGAGCGATGCGACACGGCTGACGATTGCTGGCGAGGGGCCCGCCGCGGCCATTGCCCTCTATGCCGGGTTGTTTGAGCCGTCGATCGGCGAGTTCGACCTGCAAGACCTATCCGCCGATCCTCATCAAGGGCCCGTCCTGATCGGTGTTCAGCGAGTGCTCGCCATGCCCGAGGCACTCGCCTTGGCGCTGCCGCGGGTGGTACACGTGCGCGGGGGCGACTCCGCAGC
Organism: uncultured Planctomycetaceae bacterium; assembly: GCA_964495375.1. Taxonomy (GTDB): domain Bacteria; phylum Planctomycetota; class Planctomycetia; order Pirellulales; family JAEUIK01; genus JAIESQ01. Next base: position 17,856 of record CAZBWM010000051.1, read on the forward strand.
GTGGAATTGGACGGCAGCCGTTTCGCGCCTTTACGAATCGCCGTCGGACCCGCTGCGGCTAACGCGAGAGTGACCCGACAAGGCGGCCGTCGGCAACTTGAGAATTTGCTTGACGCCGCCCATCTGTATTAGTAATGTTAGTACAGCTTGATCGTCGATTCGAGGGTGGCAGCACCAAAACCGCCTTTGCGGTGTTTTTCAAACTTTTTCGGCCACCGCTGCCAAGATCGGGGCGACTCGAGCGAAGACGATGCGACGCGCGACTGCACCGGTGTCGCCCCTGCGTGGCATCGGGCGAATGCAGTCCGGGACAAGTGATTTTCATCGAGGCTGAATTACCCAGCTTCAAGCTGGGCGGGCAACGGGTTGGCCGGGAAAAAAATCGTAGCAACGGGTCCGCAATAACGGGACAATGATCGATCGGGCGGCGTCTACTGGTTGGTTGGCCGAATGGCCAGTCCCACTGGCGAGCCACTTGCCGAGGGGGAGAGACATGATCGTATCGGGCCGATCCGGGCACAGGGTCGCGGGTGTTTCTTTTGGCACGCGGCGCACCCGCGCCGGTCTCGCGACGATCGCGGCGGCCGCATTGTTCGTCTCCTGTCTCGGCACGTTCGTGCGGGCGGAAGATCCGGCTGCCCCGAGCGCTGCAGTCGAAACTCCGCAAGCCGAGGCGCCGCAGCCGGTAGCGGCCGCGGCCGAGGCGCCGGCCGCCGAAACGAAGCCAGCCGAGGCGTCAGCGGCCGAATCGCTGACTGCCGAAGCGGCCAGCCCCGGGACCGACTTGGCCCCCGCCATGTTGAGGCTCGACTATGTGACCGACGACGCGACGGCCCTGCTCGCGCTACGCCCACAGGGCTTCTTTGGCCGCAACGAATTCAAGATTCTTGATGACCTGTTAAACGGCGGAGGTGATTTCCGTAGTCCTGTTCCGGTCACGCAGATCGAACAGTTGACGATGGTGATGATCCATGCGAACCCCGATCGCCCCGCATCCGATCCTACCGGAACGAAGCTGGTCTTCGATATCAACATCGTTCGTTCGTTGCAGCCGGTTGATTGGGTGGCGAAGCGCAAGTCGCAGAACTTTGAAATGCGTGAGGCCGAGCACGCAGGCCGACAATACTTCACGATCCCCGACCAGCCGAACATCTGCTTTTGGCCGGTGGACGAACGCACGTATGTGGTGGCCGACCAGTGGACGCTCAAGCGGGTCATCGAGCAAGCGCCCGGTGATCGCGCCGATCTCCCCTGGGGCGACGCCTGGGACCAGATCGCCGATAGTTCGCTGGTCATCGCGTTCGAGCCCACCTGGGCCGTGACCATGATCAAGGGGCAAGTTCAGAACCAGTCCGACCTGCGCCTGCCGGCCAGCATGCTCGAAGGCTTGCTCAAAGACACCAAGTCGATGGTCTGCGCCCTCGACAGGCCGGGCGAGGTTCGCGGTCGCCTGCTGCTGAGTTGCGCCGACGAAGAGCAGGCCAAGAAAAAGCTGCAGGGCCTTAAGGGGATGATAAGCCTGGCGCGGCAGATGTCGAAACCCAAGCCGGCGGCTAAGCCACCGGGTGATGCTCCGCCTGCCGAGGCCCCCGCCGACCGGCCGGCCGGCGCTCCGCCCACACGGAGCGAAGTCACCGAGAAACTGCTGTCGACTGCTCAGTTCACGCAGAACGGCAACACGGCGCTGGTGTCCATTCAGGCCGATATCGAGGTGGCCAGCGCCATGCAACTGATCACCGGCACGGTCGGCGGCCTGCTGGGGGCCAATGTCTCGTCGGCATCCCTGCGGTTTCAGCCCACGCCGACGGCCGAGGCGCCGCCGCGCCCCGTCCCCGCGGGCGTGCTCAATTCGCCGACGATGGTCAAGCGTCGGGAAGTTTCACGGAAGCACCTCAGCGAAGTTGCCGCGGCGATTCACAAGTATCACGAACGACAGCAGGCACTGCCGCCGCACGCGGTCACCTCGACGGACGGAGCGCCGCTGTTGAGCTGGCGAGTGTTGATTCTGCCCGACTTAGGTTACGAGGAGTTGTTCAAGCAGTTTCATCTAGACGAGCCTTGGGATAGCGAGCACAACTTGCCGCTCGCGCAGAAGATGCCGCGGCAATATGCCGGCCCGCTCGAAGCCGACGCGGAACCGACCTCGAACAACACGGCGGTCGTGGCGCTTGTGGGAGCGCAGACTTCATTTGCCGACGGGCCGGCCCATCGCTGGGCGGAGATCACCGATGGCATGGCCAATACGCTCTTGCTCGTCGAGACACGCGGCAGTTCGCCGTGGACAAAGCCCGAAGACGTCGCGGTCGATTCGGCCGGCAAGCCAGCCCGGCGGCTGGGGGGGCTGCACCCCGGCGGTGTGGTGCTGGCCACGGCCGATGGCCAGTCGCATTTTGTCGTGGATCCGGTTATGAGCGAATTGCTGCCGGCCCTATTGAGCATTGCCGGTGGAGAAGCGATCGACGAAACGAAGTTGAATCAGAAGTAGTCCCTGTTGTGCGCAGCGCAGCGGGTGGGAACTTGGGGCAATTGCAGCGCGTCGAATTCACGACGCCTGCCAGGGCTCGTCAGCGCGGTACGTGGAGGTGCACGCATGGCTGGTCGAAGCGGTTTGCTGCAAGCATTTGGCAAGGTTTCTGGTTCGGTCGCCGTGGTTTTGACCTCGGCCTGGTGCGCATCGCCGTCGATTCGAGCGGCCGACTCAACGCCGGTTGCGGCGACGTCGGCCGCGGTCGCGCCCGCTTCGTCGGCAGTTGCTGCACCTCCCCTGCCCGACACCTCGGCCGCTTGGAAGCAGGCCGGGCAACTTTCCGCGCTAATCGATCAGGAACTGGCATCGCGTTGGGACGCGCAAGGAATCGTGCCCGCCGCGCTGGCCAGTGATGCCGAGTTCTTGCGTCGCGTCTATCTCGACCTGGCGGGGCGGATTCCCTCGGTCGCCGAAGCACGTGACTTTCTCGAAGATCCGTCCCCCGAGCGACGTCAGCAGTTGGTCGACCGCTTGCTCGATGGACCGGCCTTCACGAGCCATTTCGCGCGCACCTGGCGCGCCGTGCTGCTGCCCGAGGCGGACAACAATTTGCAGATTCGCTTTGTGTCGCTGACCTTTGAGAGCTGGATGCGCAAGCGACTGCGCGAGGGGCTCGCCTACGACGCGCTGGTGCGCGAGTTGTTGACGACCCCGCTACCCGACGATCAGAACGCCCGCAATCCCTTCGCCGGCAACGATGTCGGCCCGATCGGCTACTACTTCGCCAAAGAAGGCAAGCCCGAGAATCTCGCGGCCAGCACGGCCCGCGCCCTGTTGGGCATGCGGCTCGAGTGTGCCCAGTGCCACGATCATCCGTTCGCCAATTGGAAGCAGGACCAGTTCTGGCAGCTGGCGAGCTTTTTCGCCGGCATCGAGCGGCAGCAGCCCGACCAGCCTTTCTCGCCTTTGAAAGAAGTTGCCGCCAAGCACGAACTGACCGTCCCTGATACCGAGCGCACCGTTTCGGCCGCGTTTCTCGACGGCACATTGCCGGTGTGGACCGAAGAGGCCTCGGCCCGCGCGAAGCTGGCCGAATGGATCACCGCGAAAAACAACCCGCTGCTTTCCCGGGCGTTGGCCAATCGCATGTGGGCGCACTTCTTCGGCATCGGCCTGGTCGACCCCTTGGACGACCTGGACGAGAGCAATTTGCCCAGCCATCCGGCGCTGTTGGCGCTGTTGGCTAACGAGTTCGCGACGCACGATTTCCGGTTCGAACATCTGATTCGGGCGATCACGTTATCGCGGGCCTATCAGCTCACCAGCCAGACGACGGACGAGAATCAGCGCGATCCGCGGCGCTTTGCGGCCATGCCCGTTCGCGGTCTCTCGGCGGAACAATTGTTCGATAGTCTGGCGTTGGCCGTCGGCTATCGCGATCCGGCGGGCGAAGCCGGAGTTTTCGTGTTCGGCTACAACTCGCCGCGAGCGACGTTTCTGGAAACGTTCGCGAATCAGCGCGATCGGCCGATCGAATACCACACGTCGATTATTCAGGCGATGGCCTTGATGAACGGCCAGGTCGTGGCCGATGCCACGACGGTGCCGCGTAGTTGGACGTTGGGGGCCGTGGCGCAGTATCCGGGTTTCGACAATCGCGCGCGGATCGAGGCACTTTATCTGGCGACGTTGTCTCGACTGCCGCGCGACGAAGAACTAGCCCGGCTCGATTCGTACCTTGTCAGCGGCGGACCCCAACAGAATGCCGAGGCCGCGCTTGGCGACATTCTCTGGGCGCTGCTGAACTCCAGCGAGTTTTTGTTCAATCACTAGTTGTTGCTGCCGGCGGCCAATTCGTCCGGCAGGACCGACTTCCGACCCTTGTTGTACTCAGGTTCGAGGAGGGCTCCCGAATGTCACGTCTCACGCGCCGCGACTGGCTACGGCTCTCACTGGCTGGCGGTTTGGGAATTTCGGCCAGTGGCTGGCTCCCCGAGTTGGCGGCCGCGACGACTGCCGATCCGCGCCGTCGCCGTTCGTGCATCTTGCTGTGGATGGCCGGTGGCCCTAGCCAGCAAGACACGTTCGATCCGAAGCCCGGACATGAAAACGGCGGTCCCTTCAAGGCCATTCAAACGGCGACACCGGGAATCTCGATCTGCGAGCACTTGCCGCGGCTCGCACAGGCGTCGGCCGATCTGGCAATCATTCGCTCGATGAGCACCAAGGAAGGAGATCACACCCGCGCGACTTACTTCTTGCGGACCGGCTATGCGCCCAGCGGGCCCGTGGCCTATCCCTCGTTGGGGACGTTGGTCGGCAAGTCACTCGGCCAGGAGCAAGCCGAACTCCCCAACTGCGTATCGATCGGCAGCGTCCCTTTCATCAGCCCTGGCGCTTTTGGTCCGGGCTTTCTGGGGCCCCGCTATGCGCCGTTGATGGTGGGGGGCGGTGCGCCGATTGTGCCTCAACCCGGGGCCAGCACCGCCTACGAGGATCAATTGAAGGTGCCGAACCTGGCGTTGCCCGCTGGTATCGAGCGCGCGCAAGCCGACACTCGGCTGTCGCTGCTGCGCGACTTGGAGCTCGACTTCGGGCGCACTCGTCCGGGAGCGGCACCGCAGAGCCACGTGGCCGCTTACGAGCAGGCCGATCGCATGATGCGCTCGACGGCCGTGCAGGCCTTCGACCTGGGGGACGAGCCAGCCGCCTTGCGCGACGCTTACGGTCGCAACGTTTTCGGCCAAGGGTGCCTGCTCGCCCGTCGGCTGGTCGAACGTGGAGTGCCCTTCGTCGAGGTTTCGCTCAATGGCGCAGGCATGGGGAACATCCTCGGTTGGGATACGCATCAGAACAACTTCGCCGCGCTCAAAACGATGTTGCCGGTGCTCGACAACGGTTGGGCGACGCTGTTGGCCGATCTCAAGTCGCGCGGACTGCTCGATTCGACGCTGGTCGTCTGGATGGGAGAATTCGGCCGCACGCCGAAAATCAACAACAACCAGGGACGGGATCATTTCCCCAACGCCTGGTCGACCGTCCTCTCTGGCGGCGGCGTCCGCGGCGGGCAAGTGCTCGGTCGCACCAGCGACGACGGACAGGAAGTCGCCGACCGCCCCGTGAGCGTGCCCGATCTTTTGGCGACGGTTTTGTTGGCGCTGGGTCTCGATCCCCTGGATCAGAACATGTCGAACGTGGGGCGGCCGATTCGCCTGGCCGATCCCGCCGCGAAGCCGCTCACGGAGTGTCTCGCATGAAAATCTGGTGCGTATTCACGGCTCTGGTTTGCGCTTCGTTGGGCACGGCCCGCGGAGAGGATTCGGAGCCAGCGGCTGCTCCCAGCGCGCCAGCGATAGCGCCGACAGCAACCTCGACCGCATCGTCGACTGAAGCGACGGCCTCTTCGCCGGCAAGTGCCGACGTCCAGGAGCTCGTGCTGTTGGCCCCCGCCAGTCCGATTGTGGTGCGACTGCACATTCAATTGCAGGGGCAACCCTATCAATCGACCTGGGGCGACTATCTCTGGGAACGGTTCAGCGACTTAGATACCAACGGCGACGGCTCGCTGGACAACGACGAATACTATCGCGGCAATTGGGAGGGGGGTTTCGTCCAGCGTCGCGATGCCGCGGGCCGCACGGTCGCCGAACGATTGACGTTCTTGGAGATCGACGTCAATCCCCAGGACGACGCGGTCTCCTTCACGGAGTTCGCCGAGCGGCTCGCCGACGGATGTTTCTCGCTATCGAGCAACGCCACGCAGCAACCCAATGCCGGCCAGGACGCGCTCGTTGGTCGCATCGATAGCAACCGCGACGGCCGCCTGGAGCGCGAGGAGATTTCGACGGCCCTCGCACTGCTGTACAAGTTCGACATCAACGAAGACGAACTGCTCACCGAAAACGAGTTGCGGGCCGACGGCAATCCGTTCGCCGGTCGCGTCTTCGCCAATCCGGGGGTGCAGCAGAATCGGCAAGCCTCGACTGCCCTGGCGCCCATCCCCGGGGCCCAGCTCGACTCAGTCGCGCACGCGGCGTTTCTGCATTACGATCGCCCCGATGATTCTGCGGGGGAGGCCAACCAGCCGGACGCGAAGTCCGACGGACAGCTCAGCCCAGCGGAGTTGCGGATCGCAGCGGACACGTTTCAGGCGGCCGACAGCGACCAGAGCGGCCGGTTGAACGAAGCGGAATTCGCCGCCTGGTTGGCGTCGCGACCGCCCGACGTCGAACTGGCGGTCAATCTCGATGCCGACATGCCGGCGGAAAAACGACTGCAACTGATCACTTCGGGGGGCAAGGCTGCGGAGTCGACCGGCGCCGCCGCGACGAATCCGCGCGCGGGAGAAGTCGCTGCCAGCCCCGCCAAGCCGGGCACAATCACGGTTCGCGCCACGCAGTGCGAAATCGTGCTCACAGCGTCAGGCGTCAGCAACTTCGCTAAGCAGCGACCAAACTTCGAAACTACTTTCAAGCGGATCGACGGTGACCAGAACGGCTATATCGACGAGCAGGAGGCGCGCACACAGTTGGGCGGCCGCAACCAGTTTGCGCGGATGGATGCCGATCGCGACGGCAAGATGTTTGTCGAAGAGTACTTGCGCTTTCAGGAAAGCGAGCACAAGCTGGCCTCACGGCGCGTAGCGGCCACGGTCACCGATCAAGGAAGCCGGCTGTTGGAAATCGTCGACGCCAATTCGAATAATCAACTTTCGATCCGCGAGCTTCGCACGCTGCCGGCGCTCTTGGCTACCTGGGACGTGAGCGCCGATGGCGATGTTGCCGCGGACGAATTGCCGCGCCGGTATCAAGTGCAGATCGCGCCGGGCGTCGGTGGGCAAGCGCTGGGTTTGGCGGTGCCGGTTGCCTTGGGAGGAATGGTTCAGACCGAAGTCAAGCTGTCAGGGCAAGGTCCCGAGTGGTACCAGCGCATGGACCGCAATGGCGACGGCGATGTATCGCGCCGCGAGTTTCTCGGCAGTCGCGCTGATTTTCAGCGGCTCGACGCCGATGGAGACGGACTCATCGACTTGTCAGAAGCCGAGAAAGCGAAGTAGGCCCGTCGCTGGCGATCGCACCGTCGAGAATTCTGCGCGCCGACGATTTCTCAACCAGCACAGCAAGTGTCGCGCTCAGTTCATGACCGCGAACAGGCGCTGCTGCAGGCCGCTGGCGGGTTCGGCGATCGCACGACGCTGGTGCATCGCTTCGACGCGCTGCCAGGCCCAGGCATAGAACGCCGTCAGGGCGGCTGCCTCGGGTGTCTGGGCTTCCGCGGTGCGGATGCCAAGGGGGCAGACCATGAACCCAGGGCGAGCAAGGTTGGCCGAGTCGGCCGGCGTGTTCGAGAAATCGGCAAGGCGGTTGGTGAACATGTCTGTCTCGACTGGTAGCTAGCTGAGCGCTCGATTTCGTGGCAGGCGTACTGAAATTTCAACGCTGCCTTGCAGTGTTGTTCGCTCTTACTAGCACTCACTCCTGAGCGAAAAGCGTGCCCTGCAGGCAACATTCATCGATAGGTATCAATCGATGTCAGTATATCCTTATCAACCCGATCATCTTAAGGATGATAGGGCTCGAATCGCCGTGCGGCCGTGAAGAGTGCTAGCTGAAGTCCAGCAAATACGCTGCCTGGAGCCGGTGATGGGTTGTCAAGACAGGAAGACTGCAACTTGACCCAGGTTAACCGTAACAAGGACGCCAATTGCGAGTCTGTATCGCAAAGTGAATTCGCGGGAACGTTTTAAGCGACCGACAGCAAGCGCCTTCATGTCGGTCGGGGGATAGTGGCTAACTTTGAATTCCGTGTGCCACGGGCAGGGCAGCAGGGCCCCTGGCACACGGTGCGTACTCAGTTCATTCGAAGGAACCCACGCTAGCTATAGGTTTCAGGCGCCGGAGCGCTCGTTACGGCAGCACGCCCTCTTCGGGATGCCAGTGCAGATTGAACTCGAAGGGCTCGCCGATCAGGGCTTGCCAGGTTTCTCGCTGGGCCGGCGTCAGTAATTCGAGAATGCGCGCGGTCGTGCGTTCACGGGGACCGTCCAAGGGGGCGGGCCCATGTCGCTCACCCGGCGGAGGTCCGCCGAGCCGGCCATGACGAGGAGGACCATGCTCGTGCGGGCCGTGGCCAGGTTCGTGCGGTGGGCCAGGATCCGGTGGGCCGTCGCCAGGCTCATGCGGTGGACCGTGATCGGGTGGACCATGATCCGGCGGGCCGTCGCCAGGCTTGTGCGGTGGGCCGTGATCGGGTGGACCAGGCTCGCGCGGGCCGTGGCCATCACGCTCATGCGGTGGGCCGTGATCCGGTGGACTGTGATCTGGTGGACCATGATCGTGCGGGCCATGCTCGGGCGAGCCGTCGCCAGGCTCATGCGGTGGGCCGGGATCACGCGGACCCCGGTCGCCAAAGCCGTGTGGACCATGTTCGAAGCCCCGAGGCTTCGGCGGGCGCGGACGCTCTTCTTGCATCACTCGGGCGATCTGCTCGCGCTGCTCGCCCGTGAGCCCGAGCGCCGCGATGACCGCTGGCTGACGAAACGCAAACGGGCCGCGCTGTTGTAGCGCGATCTGGTCGAGTCGCTTCGCCTGGTCGGGCGCCAACAGCGCGACGATCTGTACTTTGGCGCTGCGCAACTGGTCGGACCCAGGGGGCGAACCGGCGCCGGCAGCGTCGGCACTCACCTCGGCGCCCTCGTTATCGCCCTGTTCGCCAGCGGACAATTGAGCGAAGATCGCTTCGACTTGGGCGACCTGCTTGTCGTCGAGCTCCAGTTCGTCTTGCACGCGATCGTCGGTCAACAGCACCAGCGGCGCGAACGCTTCGAGCACCGACAGTTCGTCGACCATCCGCGTGACGCGGGCTGAAGTCTCGGCGAGCTCGGCGCGAATCGACGGGTCGCTCTCGCGCTGGGCGAGAAAGCTCTCGTAATAGGCCAGCGCCGTTTCGAGCATCTGCCGGCGCAACCCCAGCATCGAGGGCATGGCAGCCAACTCTTCTTCCCCGAGCCGGGCGAAATCGTCCACGGCCGCGCGCGCCTGACGAAAGCTGAGCTCGGCCGCGGCCCGCTGCTGGCTCTCGCTCGCGAAGGCGGCCTTCGTCTTGGCATGTTCGCGGGCGATCAGCACCGTGCTGGCCAACAGCCCCAAGAAGGCGAGAAACAAGAAGCCGATGCCGGCCCGCACCAGACCGACATGGCGACGCCGCCACCGGGCCGCATGCTCCAGCAGTGTGGGGCGACGGGCGACAATTGGCCGATCGTCGAGCCAGCGCTCCAAATCATCGGCCAACGCCTGGGCCGTGGCGTAACGATCGGCGGGCGATTTGGCGATCGCCTTGAGCACGATCGTTTCGAGCTCGCGCGGCAGATCCTTGTCGTGCGTGCGCGGAGCGGCGGGCTCTTCTTCCATGATCCGCCGCAGCAACAGCGGCCGCTCGCGATCGGCGAACGCCGGCTCGAGCGTCAGCAGTTCGTAGAGCGTGACGCCGAGTGAATAAATATCGGTGCGATGGTCCAAGACCACACGGTCGCCCGCGGCTTGCTCTGGGCTCATGTAGCGCAGCGTGCCGAGCATGTCACCGGTTTGCGTGAGTTGACCGGCCGTCTGAAACTGGGCCAGGCCGAAATCGGTGACCCACAAATTGCCACGCACGTCCAACAGCAGGTTGGCCGGCTTGATGTCGCGGTGGACGACGCCGAACTGATGAGCGTGCTCAAGCGCCAGCGCCGCCTGGCGCACCAGCTCGACGACCGCTCGCTGGTAACGGCCCGTATTGCCACGAGCCGCGCTCAAGATCGTGGTCGTGGCGGCCATCGTTTCTACATAGGCAGCCGCCGGTGGCGCCTCTGGCGATGCGGGAGGCGAAGCGGATGAGCCCGGCGGCGCGTACCCCAGCGTGTCGTCATCGGGGCCGGCATGGTCGCGGCCAGCCTGATTGGAGGTCGCGCTCCTGCGGCTCGCTGAAATCTGCCGGCTCGGAGTGCCCCGCGGCTGCGTCGCCGACGCGTTGGCGCGGTCACTCGGTTGTTTGCCGGCCGCTGCGCGCAGTTGAGCGACCACCGCCGACAGCGGCAGCCCGTCGATCAACTGCATGGCGTAGTAGTGGAGTCCGCGATCGCAACCGACGGCGTGCACAGGCACAATGTTCGAATGGTGCAGATGGGCGGCCGCCTGAGCTTCGTTCTTGAAGCGTTCGAGATGCGCGGCGTCGAAGGCCGAAGCCAGCGGCAACACCTTCAGCGCGACGCGGCGATCGAGCGACAGTTGGACCGCCTCGTAGACGACTCCCATGCCGCCGCGACCAATCTCGCGGACAATGCGAAAGTCGCCGAGCGGCATCGTTCGTAGTTCCGCGTCGTGGGGCAGCGGTATTTCCTGCGCCGCGCGCCCCAAACCAACGGCGGCCGCGTGCACGAATTCCAAGGCGTCCAGGCATTCGCCTAGCTCGGGCGCCAACTGGGGGAACCTCGCGATGAACTCCTGACGCGGCGGGGGCGCGCCCCGTTCGAGCGCGGTTTGATACTCCTGCACGGCGCGGACCAGACGCGGATCGTCGCCGATCGATTGGTCGCGTTCGAGTGGTTGCGAAGCGCTGGCGCGCGAGGCGTTCATCGTTCGGCTCCCAAGGTCTTGCGCAGGCGAGCCAACGCCCGCACCCAGAGTTTCTCGACGCTGTCGACGCTGCGCTCGAGGCGCCCGGCGACTTCGGCGAACGACAGCCCGTCGACGTGACGCAGCAGAATGACTTGCCGGTAATGATCGGGCAGTAGCTCGAGCGCGTCGGCCAACAGGAGCGCGGCCTCGCGGCGCACGGCGTTCTCGCTCGGCGAGGCAATGGCGGCCACGACGCCACGCTCCAGCGCACACGAAGTGCCGTCGATCTCGATGGCCAAAGAACGTTCGAGCCGGGCGTCGCGCTGTTGCGTGCCGAAATAGCGTCGCACGTGATTGGCCACGAGCCCGGCCAAAATACTGCGTAGCCAGGCCGTGAAGGCGGCTTCGGTCGTGCCGCGAAAGATCGGAAAATGCTTGTGCGCCTCGAGCAGCGTCTCCTGGGCCAGGTCCGAGGCGTCGACCTTGCCTTGCAGGCGGCGGCTGATTTGCGTGCGCGCCAGTAGCGCCAGATAGCGGCGGTGCATCGCCAACAGCGAACCCAGCGCTTCGTGGTCGCCACGCTGTGCCAGCTCGAGCAATTGGTCGGGCGAGGTTTGCTCCGCGTGGTCGTCCGTCGTGCATGAGTCCATCGTGCGTTCCGTATTCTGGCTGCCAACTCAAGGTTAGCTGACGCCCCCCAGTTCAAGGTAACCGAAACGGGCAAAACCCGCCGGTCGACGGCGCTACAAAGCTGACAGGAACGGCTGGCCGCCTGGGTTCGACCAGCCCACGGCGAAGCGCCGCCGAGCATGCTTCAGGGCCGAAGGGGACGGCAGTCCTTTCCGGCCAACGTCGTCGCCGCAGGTTTATCGAAGCCCGGAACGGACTCCGATCCCCCTGGCGTAGTCCGTCCAAGTAGCACCGTAATCAGGAGCCACCTTCATGCACCCGCGAGCAAATAGAACGTTGAATGCCTCGGAGGTTCCAGAAACCTGCGGCAATCCGTAGCGCACGAAGCATGAATTCTGGAGTTTTTCTGTAATTTCTGCGGCGGTTTCCGCGGCGCTTCGTGACCTGCCTTGCGGGGGACGGTCTGACTCTTCGATTGCATGGCTTCACAAGCCGCCGGAACTGCAATCTCACCAGGCCGAGTCCGCGAGGCCAGTCATGCCCAATTGGCGGGGACGTGCCAAGGGGCTTTGAGGATTTCTGGAGGCTCTCGATGACTTTGCGCCCGCGCGGAAGAACAAGCTTCAAACGAAAACTCGAAACGCTCGAAGACCGCAGCATGCTGTCGGCTCATGGGCTCGGCGGGGGACACATGCCGCCTCCGCAATCGCTGGCGGGCGGGCCACCGGGAGGTTTGTTTGCCGCGGGCTTCGTCGGACGTGGCCAAACCCCAGCGGGGCCCTGGACCGCCCCGCCACAAGACGTGGCCGGCCAAACGATCCTCTCGGCGCAGTTGTCCGATAGCACGTCGGGCGCGAGCGCCGCGGTCAACTACCGCACCAATGGGGAAGACACCCGCCTGGCCGTCTCGGTCAAAGGAGCCGAAGCCGAAACCACGCTCGACGTCTCGATCGCAGGGACCGTGGTCGGCACGATTGAGACCAACGCCAACGGCGCCGGCAAGCTCGTGCTGTCGAGCGATCCGCACGGGGACGAGACGGCGCTCCCCGATGATTTTCCGACCGACGTGGCCGTCGATACCGCGGTGAGCGTCGGCACCTTGACCGGCACGCTGGTCGCCGGGCCCCTTGCTTGCCCTGCGCCGCTCGGCACCGGGTTGGTTGCTCCGTTAACGGACGCCGACAACAGCGCAGCGCGCGGCGTCGTCGGCGTGCGCACCTTCGCCAGCGAGACCGAAGTGGTCGTCAAAGTCTCTGGCGCCCAGGCCAGCAGCTCGCTCGACGTGACGATCGGCGACACGGTCGTTGGCCAGCTCGAGACCGATGAAAACGGCGCTGGCAAGCTGGTGCTGTCGACCGACCCGACCGAGGACGAGACGGAGCTGCCCGACGACGTGGCCGCGGCCATCACGACCGGGACCACCGTGAGCGTCGGCACGCTGACCGGAAGTTTCGCGACGCCGACGCGGCCAGGGCCGTTTGGCGGGCCGTTCGGGGGTGGAGGATTTGGTGGTGGACCAGGCGGCGGCTTCGGTGGCGGTCGCGGGCATCGCCGTTAGTACCGGCCACGCGATCGATCGCAGTCGGGCAGAGAGCTCGAGTTCGAGCGTCGACGCGGCGTGAGGCTCCTCCACAACACTCGCGCCGCGTCGCGCAACTTTCTTTCCGGTACACGAGGAACAGAAGGAGACTGAAGATGAGAACGACTCGCTACTACACCACTCAACTGGCGATCGCGCTGGCGATGCTCGGATGGGTGGGCGCTGCCCAGGCGCAGCGTGGACCCGGCGGCGGTGGTGGTTGCCGCGGAGGATCGATGGGCGCGCCGACGCCAAGCTATGGAACGCCTGGCCTGGGAACGCCGACGCTGAGTTATGGAACACCGTCAACTACCTTTGTGCCGACTTATGGCTACGGCGGCTCGTCGCAGAACTCCTACCAGCAATCGCAAATGGCCTACCAAATCGCCATGCAAATGGAGTATCTGCGCCAGCAACAGCAGGCTTACACCAAACAGGCGGAAGCCGAAGCGGCCGCCGTGGAAACCGCCCGGCTGAACAAGATCAGCGTGCGGCAACAGCGTCGGCAGGAGCAGGAGGCGCGGCGTTCGGCCGCTAAGCAAAAGCGCTTGGCGATGGCCAACCAGCGCGATCGCGAACTTGCGCAGCGCTGAATTGATGATTGCACCACGCGAATCGGCGCCGCGAAGCCGATCCGCGCCGAGCCCGTTAAGGCGGTGGATCGACCCCCATCCGCCTTGCCGGCTTTTTGATGCGCGGACGGCAACGGAAACGCCGGCAACGTAATGATGTGCCGAGTTGGCTCGCGACAAGTCCGCTGCTCCGAGGTCTCGTCGAGTTGAACCTGACTAAGGTGTCAGGAACCACCTCGAAGCGCGTCTCGCAACTTTTCAGCTTCACGCTTGGCGGTTCCAGACACCTTAGTCGCGGCGTCGCCAGCAACCGCCGAAGCCCTTACCCGTCCACTTACGCCAGCAGCTTGTCGACCACGTTGCCATAGACGTCGGTCAGGCGGAAGTCGCGCCCCTGGAAGCGATAGGTCAACCGCTTGTGATCGATCCCCAAGAGATGCAGCACCGTGGCGTTCAAGTCGTGGATGTGGACCGGATCTTCGACGACGCGAAAGCCGAGCTCGTCGGTTTTGCCGAGCGTAAAGCCACGCCGGACACCCCCACCGGCCAGCAGCATGGTGCCCGCCTGAGGCCAATGATCGCGACCGGTGAACCCTTTCTCCGCGCCAGGCCTGGCTTCGTTCATCGGGGTGCGGCCGAATTCACCTCCCCAGATCACCAGCGTTTCGTCGAGCAGCCCGCGGCGTTTCAAGTCCATAATGAGCGCGGCGGTCGCCCGATCGACCGACTGGCACAAGATCGGCAGGCCGACTTCGAGCGAGGCGCGCCGCGTATCGCCGTGTGAATCCCAGATGGCCTTGAGCGTTTCCCCTTCGTAGCACACCTGCACGAATCGCACCCCTTGCTCGACGAGCCGGCGGGCCAGCAAGCAACTACGCGGATAGCCGGAATTGGTGGTGCCGATCCCGTAAGCGTCGAGCGTCGCCTGCGACTCACTACTGAGATCAACCAACTCGGGCACGCTCGTCTGCATCTGGTAGGCCAGCTCGTACGACGCGATACTAGCCGCGATCTCGGCGTCGGGCAGGTTGGCCAGGTGCTGGCGATCGAGCTCGGTCACCGTGTCGATGGTGTCGCGGCGCGCGTCGGGCGTCACGCCGCGCGGGTTGCGCAGCGCCGGCACCGCCTCGCCCGCGACACGCAGCTCGACCCCTTGATGCCGGGCCGGCAGGAAGCCTGCACCCCACATCGCCTTACCGCCGGAGTTGCGCTGGCCGGGGACGAGCACGACAAAGTCGGGCAGATTGTTTTGCGCGCTCCCCAGCCCATAGTTGAGCCAGGCCCCCATGCTCGGTTTGCCCGCCTGTGCGTGGCCGGTGGTCAGCACGTTCCAGGCTGGGCCGTGATTGAACTGATCGGTCTGCATCCCTTTGACGAAGGTCAGCTCATCGACGATCTCGGCCAGCGACGGCAGCAGCTCGCTGATCGGCGCGCCGCACTGGCCGTGCTGCTGAAACTTGAAGGGGCTCCCCAGAAACTGCTTGGTGCCGCGCACGAATGCCAGCCGCTGGTCGGCGAACAATTCTGGAGGCACGTCCCGTCCGTGCAGTTCGGTAAGTTTGGGTTTGTGATCGAAGAGGTCGAGCTGCGAGGGGCCGCCGAGCATCTGTAAATAGATGACGTGCTTGATGCGTGGCGGAAAATTGGGGAACGGCGTGGCGGTCGCCGCCTCTGGTGTTGCGTTGGCCGACGAGTTGTCTGCAGCGCGAAGGTGCTGTGCTGACAAGTGCGCGAGTGCGGCGGCCCCCAACGAGAGTCCTCCGCCGAGAAAATGGCGGCGCGAGATAGCTTGCGCTTGCGACGCAGCAAGGCGCTGTACATCGCACGGATCGAACTGTCGCCAGTCGTGCTTCATAAACCAACTCTACTCGCGCGTGATCGCTTCGTTGAGATTCAACAGGGCATTGGCTACCAGCACCCAGGCGGCGCGAGAGGCCAGTTCGTCGTCGCTGGCCGCGGCTTTCTCTGTCTCGCCGAGCAGTTCGCGCGCGGCCGGAGAATCGGCGGCAAACGCGCTGCGCCGACGCTCGAACAACTCCGCCAATGTCTGACGCTCGGCTGCGGTCGGAGCACGCGACAGCACCACTCGGACCGCGTGGTCGAGTCGTTCGTCGAGCGATTGGCCGCCGTCGCGCTGGGCCCGTTCGGCCAGCCCTCGCGCGGCGTCGAAGAACACGCGATCGTTCAACAGCGTGAGCGCCTGCAGCGGCGTGTTGGTACGCGTGCGGCGCGTGCAGGAGACGTCGCGCGTCGGCGCGTCGAAATTGGCGAACGTGTCGTCGAGTGCCAACCGGCGCCAGCGTACGTAGATCGACCGGCGATAGGGGCTGTTGCCGCTGCCGGCCGCCGGGGTTGCGACCATTTTGAAGGCCGGAATGCTCGGCCCGCCGAGTTCGGTCGACAGGATGCCACCGGCCGCCAGGGCATTGTCGCGCACCAATTCGGCCGAGAGCCGTTGCCGCGGACCGTGCGAGAGCAAGCGATTCGCCGGGTCGCGCTCAGCGGCCGCCGCATTAGCCAGCGCGGCTTGACGATACGTGGCGGACGTGACAATCAACCGATGCAGCGGTTTGAAATGCCAGTCCAATCGCATCAACTCGGTGGCCAGCCAGTCGAGCAACTCGGGGTGCGTGGGGGGCGTCGCTTGCGTTCCCAAGTCGTCGAGCGTTTCGACCAATCCGGCGCCGAAGTACTGGGCCCAAAGTCGATTGACGGCCACCCGCGCCGTGAGCGGATTGCGCTTGTCGACCAGCCAGCGAGCCAACGCCAGCCGATCACTCCCTTCGGCGGGGGGCAACGAGTCGAACACCGTGGGCGTGCCGGGCGAAACCTGTTCGCCCAACGTCAGGAAGCTGCCGCGCAGAAAAACGTGCGTCGGCCGCGGCGGCTCGATTTCGCGCATCACCAGTGAGGTCACCTTGGTTGACGACGTCGAACCGCTCGCTGGCATCTCCAGCGTAATCCGCGGACTGATGTCTTTGATTTCGCCCGCCGGGCTGCTCTCGGTTTCGACGGCGCCGTTGTTGAAGTACGCCAGCAGCCGGTAGTAGTCGCGCTGCGGATAGGGATCGAACTTGTGGTCGTGGCACTGCGCGCAGCCGAGCGTGGCGCCCAGCCAGACCGAGGCCGTCGTGTTCACGCGGTCGATCACCGCCTCGATGCGGAACTCCTCGGGATCGACGCCTGCCTCTTGATTGATGCGGGTTTGGCGATGAAAGCCGCTGGCGATCTGCTGCTCGATTGTTGCATCCGGCAGCAAGTCGCCGGCCAACTGCTCGATCGTGAACTGGTCGAGTGGCATGTCGGCATTCAGCGCATTGACCACCCAATCGCGATACGGCCAAACGGTGCGGTCGCCGTCGTTCGGATAGCCCTGGCTATCGGCGTAGCGGGCCAGGTCGAGCCAGGCGAGCGCTTGCCGCACGCCATACTGCGGGCTGGCCAACAGCCGATCGACGACGCGCTCATAAGCGTCGGGCGAAGTATCGTCGACGAATGCACGCAGTTCGTCGGGCGTCGGCGGCAGGCCCACCAGATCGAGCGAGACGCGGCGGATCAGCGTTTGGCGCAAGGCTTCGGCCGCAGGCGCCAGGCTGGCCGCTTCAATGCGCGACAAAACGAAGTTGTCGATCTCGTTGCGCGGCCAGGCGGCGTTCCGCACGGCTGGCGCGGCAGGTCGCTCGGGCGGAAGATACGCCCAGTGTTTCTGATACTCGGCCCCCTCGGCGATCCATTGCCGGAGCAGGGCGATCTGCGCGGCCGACAGCGGCGGCCCCGCATCGGCCGGCGGCATGCGTTCGTCGGCATCATCGCTTGTCACGCGCCCGAGCAGGGCGCTGGCCGCCGGATCGCCCGGGACAATCGCACGACTTTCAGACGGGAGTAGTGCCATGGCGGCTGCTGCGCTATCGAGCCGGAGCCCGGCTTCTTGCTCGGCGGGTCCGTGGCATTTGAAGCAGTGGCCCCCCAGGATCGGCCGGATATCGCGATTGAACTCGATCTTGGTTTCGGTCGATTCTGCATCCGCGGCTCGAGCGCCGCCGACGCTGATCGCCAGCGCGATGCCAACCAACGCGCGCAGCAACACGCATGACCTATCGATCGAAGTGTGCACGCGGCGCCGCCTGGCAAATCGCATCGGAAAATCCCCACGTCCGCCGCCAGTTTAGCTGGACCGGCGGACATGGGGCAAATTGCCAACGTTAATCGACCGAGTTGACGACCCGGTTGCGCCTCAATCCTCGGCCCGGCTGCCGTCGCCACTCATTTTGACGACCTTCGGATCGAAGCGCGCAATCACCTCGACCAGGTCGCGCTGTTGGGCCATGACCTGCTCGATGTTCTTGTAGACGCCCGGCACTTCGTCGGCGCCGGCCGACAGCACGCGGATGCCGCGCTTCTCGAGATCCTTCTGCACGGCCTTCCAGGTGTACTTAGCCTTGGCCTGCGTGCGCGACATCTGCCGGCCTGCGCCGTGCGACGCCGAGTGCAAGCTCGTCGGCTCGCCCAAGCCGCGGACAACGAACGCCGGGTCGGCCATCGAACCGGGGATCACGCCGAGCTGACCACGCGCGGCCGGCGTCGCTCCCTTGCGATGGACGATCACTTCGCGGCCGTCGTGCTCTTCGCGCCAGGCGAAATTGTGATGGTTCTCCACCTGCGCGAGCACCTCACCGCCAAGCAACTCGCCGACGAGTCGATGGATCACGTCGTGGTTCGCCGCCGCGTAGTTGCCCATCAGGTTCATGGCGGCCCAATACTCCTGACCCGCTTCGGTCGCCAGATCGAGCCAGGCCAGGCGGCCCAGCTCGCCATAGCGCGCCGGCAAGTTCGCCCGAGCGATGTTGCTGTACAGATCGCAAACCGCCGAGCCAGTGCCGCGGCTACCGCTATGGCTCAACAGGGCGACATACTCACCGGCCGGCAAGTTAAGGTCGGCGCTCGGTTCCGTAAGCGTCAGCAAACCGAACTCGACGAAGTGGTTGCCCGAGCCCGAGGTGCCCAACTGCGACCAGGCTTTGTCCTTGTTGCGGCGCGTGATTTCGGTGACGGTCCAGTCTTCGTCCATCACCGGGTGGCGCTGCTTGCGCTCGTACGTTTTGCCGACACCGAAGCGCGTTCCCTTCTCGAGCGCCTGCTCGAAGCGATCGAGATGGCGCGCGGCGGTCAGCTCTGCGGCCGGCACGTCGAACACCGACAATTTCATGCGGCAAGCGATATCGACACCCACCGCATAAGGGCAGACCGCTCCTTCGAGCGCCAGCACGCCGCCGATCGGCAAGCCGTAGCCCAAATGAGCGTCGGGCATGAGCGCAGCGCCAACCGCCATCGGCAGGCTGCACGCTTGCCGCATCTGGACGTGCGTGTTTTCGTCGATCCCCTCGGCACCCCACGTGCGGTAGCTGATCGGCTCCTTGGGAACGAACGCGACTGCTTCCGCGAGGTCGGTGGCCAGTTCGTGGAAGACCGGATCTTCGCGGTGCGCAGCGGGATCGGCGACGACCGCCTCGATCAATTGCTTGGCTTGCTTGCCGAGGCCCGCCTTCGCGGCGCGCTGAATGCCGATCAGTGCGGCCTTGAAGCACTCGCGCGGGACGCCGAGTTTTTCGAGCTGGTGGTTGTTCATGGAATGTGCCCCCCGGATTGCGTGTGGCTCCTCAGTTCATCGTACCGCAATACGACAAGCCCCGGCGAACGTGGGTTCGCCTAGCTCGTAGCCCGATCGGTGTCAGGAACCGATTCCATTGCAAGCCAACCATTGGGAACCGGCCACTTGAATCGGTTCCTGACACCGTTCGGATGTGCGTTCGTTCTTAGACCTGACGCAATGCCGCCCCGATTGGAAGCCACGCCGCTCGTCAGTTACACTCGCAGGCATTCCTCATAACCGACGTCCAGACTCTGATGAGACCCGCGAACATGATCCGTAAGAAGCTGCAAATCTGCCGGCTGCTGTCGGCCACACTCGTGACCATCACGCTGCTATCGATGGCACTCGTCGCCACGTCGCAGGCCGCCGACGAACCATGCCCTTGCAAGGTGATCGATGATGTCGTCTTCGGCCACAAGGACGGGCTGGCCCTGACGCTCGATGTCGTCACACCCGAGCAGAACGCCAAAGGGCTCGGCATCATTCTCGTGGCCAGTGGCGGTTGGCACAGCGACAAATCGGACATCCCCGCTCGCAACATCAAGCGGATGAACGAAGAGCACTGGGTGCAAGGGCTGCTCAAAGGGGGCTACACGCTGTTCGTTACCCGGCATGGCAGCGGGCCGCGCTATCGCGTGCCGGAGATGGTCGAGGATATCCGCCGAGCCGTGCGGTTCGTGCGGTTGCACGCCGAGGAATATGGTGTTGATCCCGATGAGCTGGGCATTACCAGCGGTTCGTCGGGGGGGCACCTGTCGCTGATGGTCGGACTGACCGGCGACGATGGCCGAGCCGACTCCGAGGACCCCGTCGAGCGCGTCAGCAGCCGGGTGCAGGCGATCGTCAGTTGGTTTCCGCCGACCGACCTGGTGAACTGGCGCAAGCCCGGGGGCTACACGGCAATCATGAAGTCGCAGCCCAAGATGTTCGAGGAAATGTTCGGCCAGGTGACCGACATCGAAGCGCAGCTCAAGTCGATCTCGCCGATCGAGTTCGTCTCGACCGACGACCCGCCGCTGCTGTTGTTGCATGGCGACTTGGATTTCGTGGTTCCGCTGCAGCAATCCGAAGTGCTGCGCGACAAGTACGAGGCGACCAAGTTACCGGTCAAGCTGATCGTGCACCGCAAGGGTGTGCACAGCGAGTGGCCCGGCATCATGGACGACTATCCGGCCGTGTGGGAGTGGTTCGACAAGTACCTGGCGAAACCAGCGGCCGCGGCAAAGTAATTGCGATCGGACTGAAATGTGGTCTTTGTAGGGTGTGCGCAGCACACCGATCCCAACGGCGCAGGGTTTCTCACGTTGCGGCGTACCGCATCGCTCCTGGTGTGTTTCACACACCCTACAGCTTCATCGTGGCACGGCCATTCGGGCCGTGTTCTTCACGGGCTGGGAGCCCGTGCCACGACAGGGCACCGCCGCGGCGCGCGGCTTGCCTTGTCTTGTTCGCGACGAGTGTCCCGGGGCGAATTGCCGTCGCCGGCTGCCGACCAAGCGAGCGGGCCGTCTCCCTTGCTCGCTCGGCTGTGGCCGGCTCGGGCGTCCATTCTCCGCGGGCGGAAAGGTTGCAATTGGTCAACAGAATCTTGACCCACCTGGGCAGTGCACATGTGACTACTCCCTCGCGCTCGGCAACTAAATTCCGTGGAACAACTGGCTTCACGCCGGGCGCAGCTCCGAGACATTGCGTAGAGAAACTCGGGGGCGCTCGCCGGCGGGGCCGGAACGAGAGAGGGATCACTATGTGCCGGGTTTTTCTCCCCAGCCGGCGCGCGGGGGCGCGCACGGTCTTGTGCTCCGCCCTACTGACGGCGGCAATTTTCACACTCGGTTCGCTCGGCGCGCCGGTCGACGCGCGGGCCGCCGACGCCATTCTGACCACCACCGAATTGGGCGTGACGGTCACTTCCAAGGAGCTGTTCGATTCGCTCAACGAGTCGAACAACCTCTGGCCGACCATTCAGCGCCACATGCTCAGCGACAGCTTCACCACGGGCGATGCGGCCACGCGCAAAGAAGCCGCGGCCGTGATCTCGGAGGTGCGCTCGCAGCTTCACGATCGGTTGTTCGGTCAGGATGAAGCCGCGGCCGAGGACCTGCTGAACTATGTTGCTTGGAGCTTGCGGCGAGCCCGCTTCTACCGCGAGCTGCGCGAATTGATTGGCGACCCGACGGCCATGAACCGGCTGCGCGACACCTGGCAGCAGGCCTATCGAACCCATGTCGCGCCCGACAAGGCTTACGATGTCGGGCCGCTCCTGACGACCGTCCGTCCGCAGCTCCAGTGCCTGGAGCTGCCGGCCGAAAAGCACGCGCGATCGCTCGAGCTATTCGAGCTGATCGGGGCCTGCGCCGCGCGGATGGAAGCCACGGGGGCCGGACAACTCATCCGGCAGGTCGATCGTGACCTCGGGGACACGCCGACGGGCGACCTGGTGCGCAAGGTCGTGGCGGCCGCCGACTGGGCGGCCATCATCAAGCCGGCCCACGTGGTGGCGCGTAAGAAGCACTTTTTGGCGGCCTGGGACGAACTGCACGCCCAGCCTGATGCCAGCAGCACCTCGGCGATCGGCCGGTAAAACGGGGGGCCCGCGGCAACGCGGGCTCCTTTTCGCCTGGCAACTCGATCGGCTACAATGCGGCCGCGCGGGGCGCGCCGGCGGCGCGCCACCGCTTTACCCGACCGCTTGCAGGAGGAATCTCACTATGTCTCGATACGGATGGTTATTGGCCCCGGCCCTGGCCTTGTTGGCGCCGTTGGCTTTGAGCGGCTGTGCGAAGAACGAAACGCCGGTCGCCGAGGCCGAACACGCCGATCACGAGCACGCCGAAGGGGAGCACGGCCACGACCACGACCATGGCCACGAAGGGCACGATCACTCGAATCTGACCGACGATCAGGCCAAGATCGACGCCGAGCTCGCGAAGCTCTCGCCCGAGGATTTGAAGCTCGCAGAACTTCAGGACAAGAAGTGCGTCGTCAGTGATCACTTGCTGGGCTCGATGGGCGCGCCGATCAAGATCACCGACGTCGAAGGCAAAGACGTCTTCATTTGCTGTGCCGGCTGCGAAGGAGAACTTCGCGACCACGCCGACAAGTACCTGGCGAAAATCAAGAAAGAGTAAGCCGACGAGCGAGGTCCGGTAGCAACGTAGCGGTCCGCTTCGACTCGCTATGGGCCGCCGACCACCAATCGGAAACAATCGCGGCCGTCGCGGGCCCAGCAGCCTGCGACGGCCGCCATGTTTTCAGGGCCAGCTCGAGCGTGGCGCGATCGTCGCTGGCGAGTTCGACTTCTTCGCCGGCGGTCAGGGCCACGGCTGCCGCAGCCAGGCTGACCGTCCCCGACGAACTGTCGTCTGCTGCGTCGGTGTTTGCCAGTTGCGTGGCCAGTAACTGCTGAGTCACCAGCCAACCGAGCCGCAATAGTTCCGGCAGGCGCGGTTCGACATCGGTGAGCAGAGCCTCCCAGTAGACAACGCGCTGGGCAGGGTACAACGGTCGCTGGACCAGGTAAGAAGCGCCGAAACCTCCGCAGACGGGATAGACGAGTGCGACGTTAATTCGACACGTCTCCGTGCTAGTCACTGCCGGCGTGGCAAGCAAACGCTCGACCGCCCGGACGAAGCCGGGCCCGCGAGCGTCCCACTGCATTTGAATCGGGCCAGCGCGCAGCGACAGTTCCTTGTCGAGGCGCGGCAGCGCGGCGGACAACGCACCCTCGACGCCGGCGAGTGCGTCGTCAACTTCCTGTAGCAGAACTGTCGGTGGCGGCGCCGCGACTCCGGGTGTTGTCTGGCGAGGCATAGCTGACTCAAAATCGGCCACCGCCGCCAGCGACGTGCCTAGGAGGTCCGAGGTGCTAGCACTGCGGATCGCACGAGGGAGCAGTTGCGCGAACAGCGCGGCCGGATCGCAGCCAGCGCCTCGGATCGCTGCCGAGAATTGATCGATGTGCGGCCGAAGTCGCGCGGCCAGCCTGGAATCGACGAATGGAGCCCCGGCCAGCGCGCGTTCGGCCGCATGCCAAAAGGTGGCACGAACCGCAGTGTTCCAGCTCAATTCGATCGGCACGCGAGCGCCCTGGGATCGGCCGAAGCATAACTTCCTGATCTACCAATCCCCTCACCCTGCCCTCTCTCGCAAGGGGAGAGGGGTTCGAGGAGAAGTAATGCTTCGGCCGATCCTTGCGAGAGTTGTGGATAGTCCGCGGCAACGCGCCGCGCAGCGAGTCAGCCCATCCTACCAATCAGCCGCAGTCGCGCGGGTGTCAAATCGCTGAAGCCATCGCGGGTCGCCGCCCGAAACTGGGATAGCGACTTCCGCCCGCCGAGTTGATGTCAGGCTGCTAGCACGGTATTCCGCGGCCGCTCGATCGGCCTTGTCCTGATTGCAGTTAGGCACTAGATTTTCGAGCCGCTGCCGGGCGCCCAACTGGGGGGCAACTTCAGAGCAGCGGCTGCGCTCTTGCTCGAGAAGGATCGAAAGCATGGCGACCCGTCTCGCCGATTTGGCCGAATTGGTTCAAGGTACGTTGCTCGGCGGCGGTGACGTCGTGATCGATCGGGCAGCCGTGCTCGCCGATGCCGGTCCCGGCGCGATCACCTTCATCGACCACGTCGACAAGCTTTGCCGGCTGGCTAAGTGCCCGGCCGCGGCGGTCGTGGTGCCGGCCACGGCGGCTGAGGTTGCGTTACCGGCTATTCGTGTCGACGACGTCGCGGCCGCGTTCACGGCCATCGTGCGGCACTTTCGCCCCTCGCGGTCACACACCGCTGGTGGCGGAATCAGCCCGCAGGCGGTCGTCAGCCCGTCCGCGAAACTTGGACCGCGCGTGCAGATTCATGCCGGGGCCACAATCGGCGATGACGTCGAACTGGCCGCCGATTGCATGATTCACAGCGGCGTCCAAATCATGGCGGGCTGCCGGCTGGCCGAGCAGGTGACCATCTACCCCAATGCCGTGCTCTACGAAGACACAATC
Source organism: uncultured Planctomycetaceae bacterium (assembly GCA_964495375.1). Classification (GTDB taxonomy): domain Bacteria; phylum Planctomycetota; class Planctomycetia; order Pirellulales; family JAEUIK01; genus JAIESQ01. Next base: position 42,335 of record CAZBWM010000051.1, read on the forward strand.
GTCGGGCCGCGCGTGATCATTCACGCCGGCGCCGTGCTGGGGGCGTTCGGCTTCGGCTACAAGACGGTCGAAGGGCGCCATCAGCTCACGTCGCAGCAGGGCTACGTCGTGCTCGAGGCCGACGTCGAGGTCGGGGCGAACAGCACCATCGATCGCGGCACCTACGGGCCCACCGTGATCGGCGAGGGAACCAAACTCGACAACCAGGTGCAGGTCGGGCACAACTGCCGCATCGGTCGGCACAACCTGCTGTGCGCCCAGGTCGGTATCGCTGGCAGCACGACCACCGAAGATTACGTGGTGCTCGCCGGGCAAGCCGGCATTAAAGATCACGTGCGCATCGGCAAAGGGGCGGTCATCGGGGCCATGTCGGGCATCACCAACGACGTGCCGGCCGGCGCCCGCATGCTCGGTTTGCCGGCGACGCCCGAGCGCGAACAGAAACTGATGCTGGCCCACCAGCGCAAGTTGCCGGAGATTCGTCGCCAGCTCAAGGCGCTGTTGGCGCAGGCCGAGCAAGCGGCCGGCGAATCAGATTCGCGCCGCGCGCCAGCGGCCCCCAGCACCGACGATTCTTCGCAAGCCGCCTGACTCGCAGCCGAGTAGACAATCGATGGCCAGTGCCGCTCAATCAACGACCGCCTCCACGCCGCGCAACTCCGCGGCAAACGTCGCTAGCGCGCCCGCGCAACTGCGACTCGCTCCAGGAACCGCCGCTGAGCATGACACGCCAGGCAGCCACGACGCCACGCGTATTCCGGCCAACGCCGAGGCACCTCGCATTGGCCTGTTCGCAGGTTGGGGCAATTACCCCGTGACGATCGCCCGCGGGCTGCGGGAGTCGGGCTACGAAGTCTACTGCCTGGGGGTCAAGGATCACGCCGACCCGGCGCTGGCCGAACTGTGCCAAGAATTTCGCTGGGTGGGGCTTGCACGGCTGGGGGCCGCGATTCGCTTCTTCCGCCGGCACCGCGTGCCGCGCGTGATGATGGCGGGCAAGATCTTCAAGACGCGGCTCTTCGCCCGCTGGGTCTGGCTGAAGCACCTGCCCGACTGGCGGACGATTCGCTGTTTCTATCCGAGCTTCCTCACAACGAAGCGCGACCGCAAGGACGACACATTGCTCAAGGCGCTGATCGACGAGTTCGCCCGCGACGAGATTGAATTCGCGGCGCCGACCGACTTTCTGCCCGAGCTGTTGGTGAGCGCAGGCGTGTTGACCGAGCGTGCGCCGTCCAAACGCCAGTTGATCGACATCGACTTTGGCTGGCAGGTGGCCAAGGAGCTGGGGCGCGTCGACGTGGGGCAATCGGTGGCGGTCAAGAATCGGGCCGTGATGGCCGTCGAGGCCATCGAAGGGACCGACGCCTGTATCCGCCGCGCAGGAACCGTCTGCGAAGCGGGCGAGTTCACCGTCGTCAAAGTGGCCAAGCCACAGCAAGACATGCGTTTTGACGTTCCTACAGTTGGCCTGGGAACGCTCGAGTCGATGGTCGTCGCCGGGGCCCGGGTGTTGGCGGTCGAAGCCGGCCGCACAATCCTCTTGGATCAGAAAGCGGTGCTGGAGTTTGCCAATCGCCACAAGCTCATTATCGTGGCCACGGCCGGCCCCACGGATCGGTAGAACGAGACGTCCGCCGGGGCTAGAATGTCGGCAGTTGCTGAGAGCTGGGCGCGAGTCATTAGGGCAAATTCATTATGACGAGCCAGGTTGCCGCTCCCCACGATATTGCTCCGTGGCAGTTCACGCGCGCCGAGGCCGATTTGGTACTGGCCGGGCTGCGCATGCTCCGGAACCATCACAACTATCGGTTTCGTGAAATCGATGAATCGGGGCCCGAGACCGGCGCCGCGATCGCCCAGCTTATCGACAAGTTGCAGGCCCACCTGCGCAACGGGCAGGTCAAGTAACGAGCGCTCAAGCCCTCGCTCGGCAACGATGCCGGTCCTCGCGGCACACTTCATTTCGCACGCTTGGCCGCACCAGTAACCTGAGACTGGCGGCTACGTCGCGGGCGCGGTCGGACCATCGGGTGGAATCTCTGCGCTCGGCCGCAACCAGTACGCGAACTCCGGCGACGTGAACCCCTCGTGAGCTGCCTGGCTGTGCGGGCTCTGAATCGTTGGCTGTCGCACACCCGGCAGAAACGCCACGTCGTAGATTTCTTCACAGCCTGCGGTAAAGCGAAACATCCCGGCCGGTTTGCCCGTGCGCAGGTCGATCACTGCCAGTCCGCAGAGCAGTTCGGGGTAACGCTCGTGGACGGGCAGGCCGCCAAAAATATGCCGCTCTCGCACCTGGCATAACCCCACAATCGCCCACGGTCCAACAAAACACAGTCCGCGCAGGTAGCCTGGCAAACCACAGACCACGCCGTAGGTACCACGCTGCACGTCGGCGCAAATCAGCTCGCCGGTGCCGGAATTCAATAGCCAGAGCGCGCCGTCGTACCAGCGAGGGGAATGCGGCATCGACAGCCCGCGCAGCACGATTTGGCCCGATGCGACATCGACGACGATCCCGCCGGTCGCCTTCTTGTCGCGCCAACCGCCGACGACATCCGCTTCGCCGAGCGCCGTGACGAACCGCGGTTTGCCTTGGTCCATCGCCAACCCGTTCAAATGGCAGCGATCCTCGGGCACCAGTTCGCTGACGAACGGCGGCTTCCAGCGCGGCAGAAAGCTGTATTCCAGGCTGGCCAGGCTCAGGCACGAGAACCGACTGTTGACGAGCCAGAAACCCTCGGCGCCGACGCCCACGTCGTGCACGTTGAGATCGCCCGTGAAGAAGCTGACGCGCGGCAGGTAGAGGGCATCGTAGCGGCCGGGCGAACCTTCGATCAACTCGTGCGCCAACAACGGGGCATTGGCCAACAGCAGCACTTCGTGTCGGGTGGCCAACAACATCCGCCCACGGTCGACGGCCAGCCCCATGGGTTTGTCGAACTCGCGCAATAAGAGGGAGACCTGTTGGCCGTTCCATCCCAGCAGCGCCACGCGATTGGCCTGATAAGTGGAAACGACGAGCGACCCGCCGACCTGGCTCATCCAACTGGAGAACCCCTCGTCGAGCGAGCAGTTAACCGTTTGTGCATCGCTAGGCGCACGTGGCTCGGAGTGGTCAGGCATGGGGAGTTCTCTGCGACGAGGATGTGAGAAGGGCCGCTGCGAGCACCCCGCTAGCGGGGTGAAATGACTTGCACCTATGTAACACCTGAAGAACGTCGCGAATACCCGAGACGGGGGAAATTGCCTTCGCGTCGGCGAAAACATGCGGCAGTTGAACCCCAGCTCCCCGGCCCGTTCAGGGGCTGGTCGGCGCGAAGCCAGGGCAGGGCTCGAAGCAATTCACGCAAATGCCGCTGCCGACGGTTTTTAGCTTGCTGCCAATGCACGACCATTCTATGATCGTGATCGCTCCCTCACATCGCAATTTTCTATCCCGTCGACCAATTCAGAGAGTGTTCATTCATGCCCCATCGCAATCAGCGTCGGCGTACGCGCCGAGCCACCCGCGGCGCGTCGTTGGCCACTCGTTCCCTGCGCTGCGAAGGGCTCGAAGATCGTCGCTTGCTATCGGTCAGCCCGGTCGGCAATCAGTTTCAGGTGGACACCTACGTTGGCGGCAACCAGATCACGCCTCGGATCGCGATGGATTCGACGGGCAATTACGTCGCGGTCTGGGAAAGCACCGGGGAAGACGGCAGTCAGCGCGGCATTTACGCGATGCGTTTTGACGCCGCGGGGAATCCCTTGTTGAGAAATGAGTCGGCGATTGCTGCCCCGTCGGGCAATCCCTACGAGTTCCGGGTGAACACGTACACGACGGACGATCAGTGGGAACCCGACATCGCCATGGATTCAGACGGCGATTTCGTCATCACTTGGACGAGCATGGGGCAGGCCGCTTACAACAACTTCAGCGTCTATGCCCAGCGGTTCAATGCGGCAGGAGCGCCCCAAGGAAGCGAATTCCGCGTCAACAGCAGCACCGGCACCGACCAGCGCGCTTCGCAGGTCGCCATGGACCCCAATGGCAACTTTGTCGTCACCTGGCAGTCGCAAAGCTCAGGTAACTACAGCATCTTCGCGCGGCGCTATAACGCTGCGGGGACAGCCCAAGGGAGTCAAATCACCGTCGCGTCGGGGAGTATCCTGGGGCCTTACTACATTGGCTCGCATGTCGCGGTCGATGCCACGGGTGACTTCGTCGTCGCTTACAACCGGGCCTCGAGCGCGGATGTCACAAGCCTGGATGTGCGCGCCAAACGCTACAACTCAGCGGGCGCGTTACAGGGCAGCGAAATCTCCGTGAACACCACTACCGCGAACGCACAATACGCGGCGTTCGTGGGTATTGATGCCGCGGGCAACTTCACCATCATCTGGCAGAGCAAGAACCAGGACAGTCCTGGCACCTACGGAATCTACGGCCAGCGATTCAATGCCGCGGGCTCCACTTTGGGTGGCGAGTTCCGCATCAATGGCACCACGGCCGGCAACCAATCGCTCGCCACGATGGGCATGGAATCGGACGGTGATTTCACCGTCACGTGGATGGCCGATGGCCAGGACGGCAGCGGTTATGGAATCTATGCCCGGCGCTACAATGCCGCGGGGGTCGCTCAAGGGTCCGAATACCTGGTCAACACCACGACCGCTGGCAACCAGATCTATCCGCAAATTGCGATCAACGACACCGGCCGGGAAGTGATCGTCTGGGCGAATGCCGTGCCCACCGGCGTGGAAACCGATCCTTGGCAGGGGACCGGCATTTTTGCGCGCCGCTACCAAACGAACGTCAACCCGGTTGCCAACGCGGGGGGACCCTACAACATCAATTCTGGCAGCCCACTGACGCTCAACGGCTCCGCGTCGAGCGATCCCGAAGCGCAGCCGCTGACCTATTTGTGGACGATCAACGGCATCACCGGGGCCACCGGTGTCGGCCCCACGATTCCCTGGGCCACCTTGGTCTCGACCTACGGCATTTCCGCGGCTGGGGGTATTTACAGCGTCAGCGTGCAAGTCAGCGACCCCTACGGCGGCGTGACCAACTCCTCGGCCGTCAATCTGACCGTCGTTGTTCCCAATCAAGCACCGACGGCCAACGCCGGCGGGCCCTACTCTGTGACGGAAGGGCAATCGCTGACGCTCGATGCCTCGGCGTCGAGCGACCCAGACAACGACACACTGACCTATACGTGGGACATCAACGGCGACAATGTGTTTGGCGACGCGACCGGGGTTGGGCCGACGCTCAATTGGGCGCAGTTAAATTCGCTTTCCATTATCGACGGACCCTCGAGCTTCAATGTCAGGGTTCGTGTTGACGACGGAAATGGTCACATCGTTACCTCGTCACAAGTGACGCTAAATGTCGTCAATGCTCCGCCGACCGCGAATGCCGGCGGGCCGTACACAATTAACGAAGGCGATTCGCTCGTGCTCGCCGGCAGCGGCAGCGATCCGGCCGGCGCCGCCGATCCGCTGACTTACTCGTGGGACCTCAACGGCGACAATGTGTTTGGCGACGCGACCGGCGCGGCCCCCACGCTCACCTGGTCGCAGCTCGTCGCCCTGGGAATCAATGACGGCAACGGCACGACGTACAACGTCACATTGCGTGTCGATGACGGCGACGGCGGAATCACCACCTCGAGCGCCGTGTTGTTGACCGTCAACAATGTCGCCCCCACTGCCGATGCGGGCGGCCCCTACACCATGAACGAGGGAGATTCGCTCGTGCTCAGCGGTAGCGGTAGCGATCCGGCCGGCGCCGCCGATCCGTTAACCTACACCTGGGACATCAACGGCGACGACGTCTTTGGCGATGCCACCGGCGCCGCTCCCACGCTCACGTGGGCGCAGCTCGTCGCGCTGGGCATCAACGACGGACCAGGGGCATTCAACGTGCAACTGCGCGTCGACGATGGCGATGGCGGTGTAACCACGTCGTCCGCCATGGCTTTGACCGTGCTTAATGTTGCCCCCACCGCCAACGCTGGCGGGCCGTACGCCGTCAACGAAGGGGATTCATTGGTCCTCAGCGGTTCGGGCAGCGATCCGGCCGGCGCGGCCGACACGTTAACCTATTCGTGGGACATCAACGGCGACGATGTCTTCGGCGATGCGACGGGCGAGTCGCCCACGCTCACCTGGTCGGAGCTTCTTGCCCTGGGCTTCACCTCCGGAAACTCCGTCGTCACGAACCTGCGACTGCGGGTCGATGACGGTGATGGCGGGATCACCGATTCAGCGCCGGTGGTCTTGATTGTCAACAATCTTCCTCCGATCGCCGATGCCGGCGGTCCTTATACCGTGATCGAAGGGGGCACGCTGAACCTCAGCGCCGCGGCCTCGAGCGATCCTGAGTTGCAGCCCCTGACCTATAGCTGGGACGTCAACGGCGACAACGTCTTTGGTGATGCCACCGGGGTGGCGCCCTCGCTCTCTTGGGCGCAGCTCAACGCGCTGGGGATCGTCGATGGCCCGTCGAGCTTTAATGTCAGCGTTCGCGTCGACGATGGAATTGGCGGCGTGACAACCTCCACCGCGGTCGTGTTGACCGTCGACAACGCGCCGCCGACCGCCGACGCCGGTGGGCCGTACACCATTCAAGAAGGGGACTCGCTGGTGCTCAGCGGCTCGGGCAGCGACCCGGCCGGCGCCAACGATGCGTTGACCTACTCGTGGGACATCAACGGCGATAACGTCTTCGGCGATGCGGTCGGGGCCAGCCCCACCTTGAGCTGGCTCGACCTGGTCGCACTGGGCATCAGCGACGGGCCCGGCGTGTTCAACGTGCAGTTGCGCGTCGATGACGGCGATGGTGGCATCACCGACTCGACCGTTGTCCTGTTGACGGTTAACAATGCCCCACCAACGGCTGACGCGGGCGGGCCGTACTCCGTCACCGAAGGGCAGTCGCTCACCTTAAATGGCAGTGGTAGTGACGTGGCGGGAGCGAACGACCCGCTGACCTATTCTTGGGACCTCAACGGCGACAGTGTCTTTGGCGATGCGGTCGGGGCCAGCCCCACCTTGAGCTGGCTCGACCTGGTCGCGTTGGGCATCAACGACGGACCGGCTACGTTCAACAACGTGCGGTTGCGCGTCGATGACGGCGACGGTGGCATCACCACGTCTAGTGCCGTTACCTTGACGGTTGTCAATGCCCCGCCCACGGCCAACGCCGGTGGCCCCTACACCGTGACGGAAGGGGACTCGCTCACCTTGAACGGTAGCGCCAGCGATCCGGCCGGCGCCGCCGATCCGCTGACTTATGCCTGGGATCTCAACGGCGATAACATCATCGACGCCACGGTCGCCTCGCCCACGTTCACCTGGGCGCAACTCGTTGCGCTTGGGTTCGGTGATGGACCCTTCACGTACAACAACGTCCGGCTGCAGGTCGGTGACGGCGAGAGTGGCGTAGCGCTTGTTGTAACCTCGCTCACCGTCGACAACGCGCCTCCCACGGCCGATGCCGGTGGGCCCTACACGATCAACGAAGG
>CAZBWM010000052.1:0-49743 GCA_964495375.1 uncultured Planctomycetaceae bacterium
AGTTGCCGCTCCAGTCGCGGGTCTGCCCACCGCGGTCTAGCTAGCTAAGATGTGTCGAGACCAATGGGCTCTGCCCGTGCCGAATTCAGGGCAAGTCAAAGTCACACGGGCAGAGCCCGTGGCACACGGAATTCAAAGTAAACCACTACCGTAGCGGCTCCGGAGCAACCAGTGTGAACGCCCTGCTGCTGGTCGATTTGCAATACGACTTCATGCCGGGCGGGGCGCTCGCCGTCGCCGACGGGCACGCCGTGGTCGAAGTGGCCAATCGCTTGATGCCTCGGTTCGACGTGGTGATCGCCTCGCAGGACTGGCACCCGGCCGATCACCTGAGCTTTGCCAGCCAGCATGCCGGCCGGCGACACGGCGATGAGGTGGAATTCGACGGAATAAAGCAGACGCTCTGGCACGATCACGGGGTCGCGGACACGCCTGGCGCGGCGCTGCACGCGTCGCTCGACGCCGCTGGCATTCACCACACGATTCGCAAGGGGACCGATCGCCGCATCGACAGTTACAGCGCGCTGTTCGACAACGCCCACCACCATGGATACCGCCGCGCGACGGGCTTGGGCGAACTGCTCGCGCGGCTCGGCGTGACCGATGTCTACGTGATGGGGCTGGCCACCGACTACTGCGTGAAGTTCACGGCGCTCGACGCCCGGTCGCTGGGCTTGAAGACTTACGTGATCACCGACGGCTGCCGCGGCGTGAATCTGCGGCCCGGCGACCACGAGCGGGCCCTGGCCGAGCTGGCGGCCGCCGGCGTGCGGCTGGTGACCGAAGCGGCGGTCAGCAAGCTCGGGAAGCGCATTGACTAGCAGCGGTTTGAAACCTGGCTTGGGTGCCACTGGGCGCCGTTAACCTTCGTAACCGTGGAAAATGGGTGGCCCAGGGACGCGCAGCGTGCCTGGGTCGCGCAGCGACAAGAGGAACTTCTGTGGCGCCGCCGCTGACATGGGCCGCGCGGCATGAATAGATTCCTGTGGTGCAAGAGCCGCATGATCTCAAAAGATGACATGATGAACGCACTCGTCGCTTCTTGTCCGACGTTCGAGCCAAGTTGGCGAGCCTTTCTCGCAGAGTGGCAAGATGAGCCCGTCGAACCGCCCCTGTATGCAGCACTTGCCGACTTCGCTCGACACTTGATTTCCATGCTGGAACGTGACGAAACAAGCGCCTGCCCGGAGATTTTCCAAGCAATCGAGTCCTTGCACATCGACGGAGATTCGTACGTCAAGGAAGCAGCGACGATTGGGATTCTTGAATCTCTCCAAAAAGCCAATGAGCCCGACAGGTTCCGGCGCTATCTTGGGCCAGAGTCGCAGAAATGGTGGGACAAGCTGAACCGGTTTTGGGATGGTGATGCTACAGCTTTAAGGGAATAGCAGCCAGCGGTGACCGTAAACGCAGGGCAAGTCGTCAGCAAATTTTGAGATTGAAGACACGATCTACGAAGAACACGGACGAACGTGAGAGCAGTAAAAGGACGGGGATCAATTCTCAGTCGTCGCCTTGGGCGAGCGAAAAGTGACGTTCTGCTTTTTGCGTGGTTGCCGCGGCGACGCACGGTGGATTCTAGCTCCAACCGCCGAGAACGCGAGCTTGATCCACGTCGCATCGCGCGAAGTCCAGCGCAGTGAAAACGGTGCCAGGAACCGTTTCTGGGAGCCGCATGTTTTGCTCACAGCGCTAGAGTGAAACGGTTCCTGGCACCGTTTTGGCGACGCGTTTCGTGGCGCGAAGATTGCGACCGGTTACGACGCGCACGCCACGCGTGGAATTGCTGCAACTCCTTCAGAGTTGGCGCGGTTGTTCGGTGTTCGCGTACCCAGGGTAGTCGCTGCGCGACAACCGCTGGGCTGAAGGCTCGATCCCCTTTGGGGATCGCAAAACCACTGCCGCGAATCGCCCTACGTGAGATACAGATCCACGTCTCTACCTTGGCGCCTTCGCGCCTTTGCGCGAGCCAATCTGCCAAGACACTCGGGAGGCAAAACGCATAGCCGGGACGCAGGAATAGGCCCCAGACTACAGATCACAGGTGACAGGGAACGGCAGGCTTAGGACGCAAAACGGCCCAATTAGGACGGTTTAGGACGCAAGGTTTTTCGGTTTTGCGTCCTAAGGTCAAGTGCTTTTGTGGCAAGGCTTTAGGCGCTGTTTTTTCGGGCTTAGGACGGTTAGGACGCAAAATCCCGGAACACATTATAGAAGAGGGGGGTGCGCGGTAGCGGCGGGTAGGTGGCGCTCCATGCCGGCGACTGCGCCCCAGGTAGATTCGCCCTACGTCAGCCCGCGGCGGGCCAGCTCGGCCACGACCGACTCGACGATCCGCTCGACGTTGGCCGGCTGCACCGACGACAACCCATCACGCGCCGAGAGCGCCGCATCCGATCGCTCCCGCGGCGGGCAACCATTGATCGGCTGATCGGCGAACCCTTCTTCGGCCAGCAGGCATTGCAGCGTACGGCTGATCCCTTCGAGATCGACGTGCTGCTCGGCCGCCAGCGGTTGTCGACCGATGCCCGTCTCGAACCCGCGCAACCGCAGCGCCGCGCGGAACCCTTCGGGGAAATCGCACGAATAGATCATCGTGTCGAACAGCGTGACCAGCTTGTATTGCAGCGACAGCGCATCGTCGATGCGGTGCGCCACGGTCAGGTCGTAAAGCTTGCGCGTCAGCTCGGGCACGATGCCGCTCGTGGCGTTGGTGCCGCCGTCACAGCCGACGAGCAGCATCGGCATCAGCGCCGCGTCCCAACCGGTCAGGAAGCTGAACTCGGGGCGCCGCGGCCGCACCGCCTGGATCATGCGGATCATATGCGGCAGATCGCCCGAGCTGTCTTTGATCGCCACGACGCGCGGGCATTCCTCGGCCAATCGCCGCACGGTTGGCACGTCGATCGGCGAGGCGAACATCGGGATGTTGTAGAGCGTAATATCGACCGGCGAATGGTCGGCGATCTCTTTGAAATAGGCGTAGACCGCCGGCGGGCTCAGCTTGTAGTAATACGGAGAGACGATGGCCACGGCCCGCACGCCGAGCGAGTGGTAGTACTCGCAGGCGGCGATCGTCTCGCGGGTGTTGGCCTCGGCGGCGCCGGCCAGAATGGGGACGCGGCCACGCGTCTGGTCGGCCATGATGGCGATGATCTCGCGGCGCTCCTCGGCGTTGAAACGGAGGAACTCGCCGGTCGAGCCGTTGGGGTACAGCCCGTGCACGCCGCGATCGATCAGCCAATCGGTGTAGCGGCGCAGCTCGGCTTCGTGAATGCGGCCGCGGGCATCGAGCGGCACCAGGTTGGGAGTGAAGATGCCGGCGAGTCGCGTAGCGGGCATGGACGTGAGCTTTCTTGGCGGTGGCGGGCGGGAGCGTACAATCAAAGCTGTGGCGCGGCGGCAGCCAGCAGGCCGAGCCGCCTCAATAGCATAGCTTGGCGGTAGGTTCGAGGCAGTATGCCCAAACGCGGTTCTCAGGCCCGATTTTCGCCATCGAAGGTACGCGGTTCGGAGAGCGATAACCTGCGCAACCACGCTGCCGATTCGCTTGAAACAAGCGACTGGCCGCGATTGGTTTGGCTGGCCGGCTCCGCGCTTTACATCGGGCTGTTTCTCGCCACGCGGCTGCCGAGCGTCGAAGCGGTGACAGGCGAAACCTGGCGCCGCTGGCAGTTCGCGGTCCTGCTCACACAGCCCGACGCACTTTGGGAAGCATGGACCGGCGGGCCCGGCGCGTGGGGCCTGGCCGATCGACTGCCGATCTTGGGAATGGCGGCTGCAATACTCCTGATGGCTGCGGCAGTGGGCGACCTGTTGCTGCGCGTGTTGCGTGTGACCGGATCACTGACGTGGGCCGAGCGGGCGTTCTTCTCGGCGACCGCGGGCTTGAACCTGCTTTCGCTCTGGACGCTCACGATCGGGCTTGCCGGCGGTTTGCACGAACGCGCGTGGTGGATCGTGCCGGGGATCAGTGCATTGGTCGCCTGGCTGGCTTGCTGTGCGCTGGACGTGCGCTGCAAGCGAGCCTCGCACGCAGCGCTGACGGATAAGCCGGCCTCGGCACAAGATCGAAGCGCTGTTGGCTCGTCGGACAACCGCTTCGCGACGCGGTTCTTCGTTGTGCTGGCCGTGCCATTGGCCGTGGTGATCGTACTCGGTGGCATGCTCCCGCCCGTGGAGTTCGACGTTCGCGAGTATCACCTGCAAGCGCCCAAGGAGTTCTATCAGCGCGGTCGCGTCGAGTTTCTGCCGCACAACGTCTATGGCAACATGCCGCTGGGTGTGGAGATGCACGCGCTGGCGGCGATGTGCGTCTCAGGCGATTGGTGGTTCGGGGCGCTGGTGGGCAAGACGATCTCGGCGGCTTTCGCGCCGTTGGCCGCGTTCGGATTATTCGCGGCGGGGCGACGCTTTTTTTCGTCGACAGCCGGCGCGCTGGCGGCACTCGTCTATCTGTCGATCCCCTGGGTCGCGCAAGGGGCAACACTCGGGCTCGTCGAAGCGGGCACCGGTTGCTATCTACTGGCGACATTGTTGGCCGCCAGTCGACTCTCGGAAACCGAGAAGTCGACAATCGCAAAGTCGGCCACCGAGAAGTTGTCGTCTAAATCGCACCGCGCCGGCTGGACGCTGCTCGCCGGATTTCTGGCTGGCGGCGCAATGGCCACCAAGTATCCGGCCGCGGTGTTCGTCGTAGTGCCCGTGGGTGCGTGGGTCGCATGGACAAGCTGGCGAGAGCGTCACGCGCGCGAGACGGTAATCGCGCTGGCGCTCTATGCGATTGCCGTCGCGGCCGGTGGCGGGCTGTGGTTCGCCAAGAACTGGGCACTCGCGGGCAACCCCGTCTATCCGCTGGCCTTCGACTTGTTCGATGGTGCGACACGCACCCCAGAACTAAACGCCCAGTGGCAACAGGCGCACCGCCCGCCCAACTTTCAACCAGCCGACCTGTGGCGCCGACTCGCCGGCTTCGTGCTGACGAGCGAGTGGTTGAGTCCGCTGGTGTGGCCGCTGGCGGCGCTCGGGGCAACGTTGGGATGGCGCGATCGTCGCCTGAGGTGGTGGCTCGGCTACGTCGCGCTCTTCTTTGCATTGTGGTGGCTGTTGACGCATCGCATCGATCGGTTCTGGGTGCCGGTGCTGCCGATCGTGGCGCTGTTAGCCGGTGGCGCGGCGAGTGTCGTGATCACGACCTCATGGCGACGCGGCCTGTTAGCCCTCGTTGGCGTCGGCACGCTCTGGAGCTTTGTTGTCATCACGTCGGGCATCGGCGGTGGCGACAACCGCTATCTTGAATCGCTCGAGCGCCTGAAGCACGATCCGTCACGGCTCGCCCCCGGGCATGCCTGGCTGAACGCGCACACACCGGCCGGCCAACGCGTGCTCTCGGTCGGCGATGCGCAGGTTTTCGATCTCGAAGTGCCGGTGCTCTACAACACGGTGTTTGATCCGTCGGTGTTTGAGTCGATCGTGCGCGACGATCGCGGAGAACTCCGCCAGGCGGCGGACCTCCGCGAGCGCTTGCGGGGCGTGGCCTTTGTTTATGTGAACTGGGGCGAGATTGTCCGTTATCGTTCGCCGGGCAACTACGGCTTCAGCGACTTTGTGCAGCCGGCGGTTTTCGAACGATTGGTGGCCGAAGGAGTGCTCGGGCCGGCAGTGCCTGAGTTCGCCGAGGTGCCGGTGCAGATTTTTCCGGTGCGGCCGTAGCGCGCAGTGGGGAACGCAAAAGATCGTGGTCTGAAATCGTTTGTCGGCTGCGCCATTCGCGCGGTATGGTGTCGCACAACGCGGGCCAATGAGCCGCGCAATTAGGTACTCGTTCCCCCGCACGGCGCGACGATGATCCACTCCGCTCGTTGCAAATTGTCGCGATCGATCAGGGCCCCGGCGACCACAATTGCCGTGCTCGTCGTGGCGATCAGTTTCGGCGGCGCGATACGGGCCAGCGCCACCGATGCGGTCGATTACGCGCGAGACGTCAAACCGCTGTTGACTGCGCGATGCGTGGCCTGCCACGGCGCCTTGCGACAACAGTCAGGGCTGCGTCTCGATACGGCGGCTGCGATGCTTGTCGGCGGAGAACAGGGCCCGGCCATAGAGCCCGGTCACAGCGAGCAGAGCCTGCTCATCGGCGCGGTCACCGGTTCAACCGGCTTCCGTATGCCCCCCGACGGAGAAGGCGAACACCTCACCGACGATGAGGTGGCCCGGTTGCGCCGCTGGATCGACGCTGGCGCCCTCGCGCCGGCGGATGAGCAGCCCCAGCGTGATCCGCGCGCCCATTGGGCGTTTCAGCGTCCAGTTCGTCCGCCGATTCCGCAGGTCGTGGACTTAGCGTGGCAAGCCAATCCGATCGACGCGTTCATCGCCGCCGAGCAGGAGCGCCGCGGGCTAACCCCATCGCCCGAGGCCGATCGTTTGACGTTGTTGCGGCGATTGTCGACTGATTTAACGGGGCTGCCCCCGACGCGCGACGAGCTGCGCGCGTTTGCCGCCGACCGGTCGCCCGGCGCCTACGAGCGCGCGGTCGATCAAATGCTGGCCAGCCCGCGGCACGCCGAGCGTTGGGCGCGCCATTGGATGGATGTGTGGCGGTACAGCGACTGGTATGGCAAGCGGAACATCGGGCAGCACCGCAACAGCCGGCGTTTTATCTGGCGCTGGCGCGACGGGATCGTTGATTCGTTGGCCGCCAACAAGCCGTACGACCGCATGCTACAGGAGATGCTGGCCGGCGATGAGTTGGCGCCCGGCGACGACGACGTACACCGCGCCACCGGCTATCTGGGGCGCAATTTCTACGTCTACAACCGGCATGTCTGGCTGCAAGACACCGTGGAGTTCACCGGCGCGGCGATGCTCGGCCTGACTTTCAAATGCTGCCGTTGCCACGACCACAAGTACGACCCGATCTCGCAGGCCGATTACTACGCGCTGCAAGCGGTGTTCGAACCGTATGATGTGCGAACCGATCGCTTGCCCGGCAAGCCGGCGACAATCAAGGTTACCAATCCGCCGGGTACTGGCACCGAGTTGGTGCTCGTCGAAGGGTTTGATCGGGTGTTTGACGCGCAGCCCGACGCGGTGACCTATCTGCTCGAACGCGGCAATGAGATGCGGCCGCGGACTGATCGCCCGGTGGGGCCGGGCGTGCCGCGCATCCTGGCGGCGAAGACGAACGACACGTCTGCCGGAATGGCAACACAGGAAGCGCTGGATGCCGACGACTCGACATCGCCCAGCCCGCTGGCCGCCGCACCGGTCGTACTTCCCGTCGATCAGTTTTATCCCGACTTGCGGGCGTTCGTCGTCGCCGAAACGCGTGCGCCGCTCGCCGAAGCAGTCGCCAAAGCCGATGCCGAGCTGGCGAAGGCGCGCGAAGAACTCTCCATCGCGCTCGCTCATGCACCGGCTGGCGCGAACACCGCGGAATCGGCCCGCACCACCAGCACGCAAGCCGCCGCGGTGCGTCAGGCCGAATTGCAGTCGGCAGCCGCCACGGCCCAGCTCGCATCGCTCGAGGCGCGAGTCGCCGCCGAAACGGCTCGCTATGCCGATCCACCAAGCGGCGATTCAACCGCGCTTGCACACGCCGCCGCGCAATCCGAACGAGCGGCCAACGTGGCGATTGCCGAGCGCGACGCGTTCGCCGCCGAACAGTCACTCGCTGCCGCACAGGCCGTGGTCAAAGCGGATGACCCCAAAACGGCTGAAGCAGTTACCGCGGCCGAAGCCGCGCTCGCCGCCAGTCGCGAGACGCTTGAGAAAGCGCGTCTGGCGGCAGCCAATGGAGACAGCGCTACTGCCGATCAATACACGCCACTTGGCCCCGTCTATCCGCGCACCAGCAGCGGCCGGCGCTTGGCGCTGGCTCAGTGGATCACCGCGCCCGACAACCCGTTAACCGCCCGGGTGGCCGTCAATCACATCTGGTTGCGGCATTTCGGCAGCCCGCTGGTCGCCAGCGTGGCTGACTTTGGATTGCGAGCCGCGCCGCCGACGCATCCCGAGCTGCTCGATTGGCTGGCCGTCGAGCTCGTCGAAAGCGGTTGGGACATGCGCCACTTGCACCGGTTGATCGTCACGAGCCGCGCGTATCGACAATCGTCCGCGGTGCCATCGACGGGCGATCCGCGCATGGCGACTGATCCGCACAATGCGAATCTCTGGCGGGCGAACACGCGCCGCGCCGAGGCGGAAGTCGTCCGCGACGCACTGTTGCACCTGGCCGGCGATCTCGATTACACGGCCGGCGGAGCGGACCTTGATCCGGCAGTGGCCGACACCTTGCCGCGCCGCAGCTTGTACTTCCGCCACACGCCCGACGACAAGCCGGCGCTACTGGAGATGTTCGACGCGGCGAACCCGGTCGAGTGTTTTCGCCGCGGCGAGAGTGTGATGCCACAGCAGGCGCTGGTCCTGGTCAATGGCCCGTTGTGTTTGCAGCAGTCGCGGCGGATCGCGCGACAGCTAAGTGAAGCGATTGGAGCGGCAGCACCCGATTTGGAATTGAAAGAATCCTTCATCGTCGCGGCATTCGAGCATCTGCTGGCTCGACAGCCGACCGACGAAGAGCGGCAGCGTTGCGCAGCGTTTCTCGCGGAGTACGCGGGGCGCGAACTCGCGCCGGTGCCCCCGCTCGCCGCGCCTGCGGACACCACCGCGAAGGAGCAGCCGCGGCCACTGCTGGAAACTCCGCCCTCCAGCGATCCGCGGCAGCGCGCTCGCGAATCGCTGATCCACGTGCTTTTGAATCATCACGAGTTTGTCACGGTGCGATAGCGCCGCACGGTATTCCTATGGCAAGATTCCCAAATCAATCTGCTCATCGTCGCTCCACCATCGGCTGCGGTGTCTCGCGCCGCTCGTTCTTGGCCGATTGCGGTATGGGCTTTGCCGGGCTCGCCATGTCGGCCATGCTCCAGCGCGAAGGGATCGCGCGGGCTGCCGACTTGCCGGGCGCGTCGGGCAGCAGTGCCGAGGGCGTGTGGTCTCCCCCCAATGGCCTCCCCCACTTCGCCCCTCGCGCTAAGAACATCATCTGGCTGTTCATGCTCGGCGGCGTGAGCCACGTCGAAGGATTCGATCCCAAACCGGCCCTCAACCAGTTCGCCGGCAAGACGATCGACGAAACGCCCCATCGCGACGTCGTCAGCAATCCGCTGGTGCGCGGCAACGTGCGCGAGTTCGTCGCCAATCGGCAGATCTACAACACGATCTACCCGCTACAAGTCGGCTTTGCCCCGCGCGGCCAAAGCGGTATCGAAGTCAGCGATTGGTGGCCGCACGTCGGCGCGCAGGTCGACGAGCTGGCGGTCGTCCGCTCGGTGTGGGTAACCGATAACGATCACGCCGCGCAGTACGAATTCCACACGGGGCACCACTTGTTTGATGGTTCGCATCCATCAGTCGGCGCCTGGATCAAGTACGGGCTCGGCTCGCTGAACGACAACTTGCCGTCGTTCATCGCGCTGGGGGAGCCGCCGGGCACCTGCTGCGGTGGGCTCGGTTCGCAGGGGGCCAGCTACCTGGGGCCCGAACACAACGCCGTGCAACTCACGATCGATCCGGCGAACCCACTGCCGTTTTCGTCGCCGGGGCCAAGCGTGTCCGCGGCCGAGCAGCGGGCGAAGTTCGAGCTGCTGCGAGATTTACACAACCAACATGCGGCCAGCGGTGTCGACGATCCCGTGCTGGTCGCGCGAATCAAGTCGTACGAACTGGCGTTTCGCATGCAGATGTCCGTGCCCGAGGCGCTCGGCTTCGCCGACGAAACCGAGACCACGCGGCGGCTCTACGGGCTCGATCAGGAAACAACGAGCGCTTTCGGCCAGCGCTGCCTGGCGGCGCGCCGGCTGGTCGAACGGGGCGTGCGCTTCGTGCAGGTCTATCACGGCGACGGGCTCAACAGCTTGTGGGACGCCCACACCAAGTTGCGCGAGAACCACAGCAAGCTCTGCCCTCAAGTCGATCTGCCGATTGCCGGGCTGCTGCAGGATTTGAAGCAGCGCGGGCTGCTGGACGAAACGATCGTCGTCTGGGGATCGGAGTTTGGCCGCACGCCGGGGGCCGAAAAGTCGGACGGCCGGGACCATCATCCTTATGGCTTCACGGTCTGGATGGCCGGCGGCGGGCTCAAACGGGGGATCGTCCACGGGGCGACCGACGAATTGGGTTTCCACGCGGTGGAAAATCGCCACTACATCACCGACATCCACGCGACGCTGCTGCACCAGTTAGGGCTCGATCCCCGGCGTCTCGAAGTGCCGGGCCGCAAGCGGCTGGAGATCGACCGCGGCCAGCCGATCCGCGAGATCATCGCCTGATTGTGGCTCGAGCCGAGCCGCCGGCGGCAACGCTCAACAGGCCTCGCCCTGGGCCCCCTGCCCCAGTCGTCACAAATTTCTTGAAATTTTCTGACAGCCGCTGTCAATACGGCCCCCGCGCGGGCGTATCAGGCTGTGGAGACACAACGCGGCCGGGAAGCCGACGACGCCCCCGCAAGCGTCGGGCAAGACCGCCCCTAGAGCCTGAAAACGCGGAGATTGACCCATGTTTCGCTCACGTCGCCTTGTCGGTTTGGTCATGGTTGGCGCCCTGGCCTGCTCGTCGGTTGCCTCGACTTTCGCGGCCGAGCCCGCCAACCCGTCACAGGTGATCCAGAACCTGATTGCCCAACTGAACACCCAGCCGCAAGCCACGACGGTGGCGACTACCACGTCGGCCCCGGCTCCGATGCCGGCCCCCGCATCCGCTCCGGCACCAACCCCGCCGGTACTGAACCCCGAGCCCGCAGTGGCTCCGGCGCCGCCGGCTCCGCCAGCCCCCCCTGCGCCGGCTGCAGCCCCCGCGGCAGGCACCAGCGCACCGGCCGCACCGCTGGCCGAGGGTGCGCTCACCTTCGAGAGTTTCCCGGCCTTCGCGGCGAACCTCGGCTACGAGTGCAAGAAGATCAGCGACAGCACCTGGCAGATCGACGCCTCGCGAGGCAACTTCAACATGACGGTCAACGTGCTGTTCGACGCCAAGCACGAGGTCGTCTGGTTCTTCACCTACCTGCGTGAAGTGCCAGACCTGAGCAAGGTGCCGGCCGAAGCGTACCGCCGGCTGTTGGAATCGAACATGACGATCGGCCCGAGCCACTTCTATATGTCGAAAGCCAAGCTGTTCATGGGGCGGGCACTTGAGAACGATCACGTCCCGCGCGTGAAGTTCCGCCGCGAGCTGGATCAGTTCTTCCTCGACTGCCAGGCGACCGAGAGCCTGTGGTCGGTCGAGAAGTGGAACGAGCTGGCGGCGCCCGTCACGACCACTTCCGCGGGGCCGGCTCCTTCGTTGCCTTCGAGCTGAGCGGACGATTTCAGGCCCGTCCGTTCACAACCCGAACGTGCATCGTGCGACCCTTTCCGATGGCGGATGTTCCGCCGTCGGGAAGGGTCGCGGAGTTTTGCGCCGTCGCAGGGGCTTCCAGACCTTGTTGACTACCGCCAGGATGGCGGTGCCACGGTGAAGGTCCGTCTGTCTAATTTCGGCCGTCAACCAAACAGGCGCCGCAACCAACTGTGGCCATCGGCGTGGCGCTTGAATTGCTGGGCCAGATCGGCCGCGGTTGATGCTCCGCCCGCCGATGCCGGCGCCATCGTGCGAGCCAAGGCCACGGCGCTGCGACGTGGGACACCGGCCGCTTGCAACTCGGCCGAGAGCTTGTCGGCAGACTTGTTCGAGACACTCGATCCGGCCGGCAAGCGCAGCAACTGGCAGAAGAGCTCGCTGAGCTGCGTGGCGTCCGAATTTGACGCCGCACTTTCGGTATCGGACACGGGCGCTTGCGCTGCTTCACCGCCCGAGATCAGCGGCAGCACGCGGCTCGCCAGCCAGGATTCGGCCAACCCCACCAGTTGCGGTGCGTTCTGTTCGTTCAAGCGTACATGTCGCGCATCCAGTAGCGGCATCGCCAGCCCGGCGTCGCGCACGGCCGCGACACCGCCGCTGATTTGGACGAGCCAGCTCACGGCGTCCGTCCACTGCACTTTGCGCGACGCAATTACCTGGTCGAGCCCGGGGCCGCGGACGAATTCTTCGATCGTGTAGGGGCGCTCATCGACGATATCGTAATCGAACACCTTGGCGACCGCTGCGTGGCGAAAGGCCGCGAGCTTGCGGCTGTCGGCGGCCACGGCCGCGCGCGTGGCCGCGTCGGCCGTCCAAGCGCGCGTCGCCAGCGTCAGCACGACTTGTTGATCGAGTAAATGGTGGGCGCCGCGGTAGACGGCCCGATCGCGATACTCGGCCAACGTGCCGGCAATGAAGTACTTGCCGATAAAGCTCGGCCGGGTGGCCAGGCTCAGCGGCGCCGCCGCGGGGGCCAGCGACAGGCTGCGGCTCGCCGCCTGGCGCAGGTGCGTCAGCGCGGTTTTGACCGCCGACAAGTGCTGCTGGCAGGCCGCGCAACTGCGCACGTGCGCTTCGACTTCGGCCGAACTTCGTTCGCCGTGCGCGAGCGCTGCCAGTTCGTGTTCGGCCGGGCAACTGTTCATGCTTCGCTCAGCTCTTCGTCGTAATTTTCCAGGCAGCGCCGCCGCACCATGTCGAGTACGCGGGCCGTGTTCTGGTAGACGAGGTTCGCATTGATGCCAAGTTCCGCGGCGACCTCGGCGGCAGGCCGGCATTGCAGCCCGTGCCGCGAGAAGGACTCCCACTTGTTGGGGTTCGTGGCGGAGATTTCGGCCTGAATCTGCGGCAGCACGGCGTCGAGCACGGCCTGGCGGTAACCGTTGGCCCAGTCGACGTCGGGCTCACCGGTGTTGTCGGCGACATGCCGTAGATCGACTTGTCCTTCGTCATGAACTTTGGGACGGCCGCGCGGCGCGGCGACTCCGTCGCTGGCCGCGAGCTCCAGGGCGGCAACTTCCCCAGCCGACTTGCGCCCCGGCACGCGATCGAGAATGGCGTTGATCGTGATGCGGTAGAGCCAGGTGCGAAACCGCCCCCGCCCGTGATCGAGCTGGAACTCGGGGAGCTTGCGATAGAGCTTGATGAAGATGTCCTGCACGACATCCTGCACGTCGTGATCGTTCCAGCCGAGCGATCGATCGCGAACCCGTCCGCGTACGTAATTCAGCAGCAGCGGTTCGTAGATCGCGAAGAACTCCCCCCAGGCCGCGTGATCGGCGGTGTTGCGAACCCGTTCGAGGAGCGTTTCGTTGGTGACCGACATGATCGCTATGTATCGGCCTAAGCGGGCTACCGGTCAAGCTGGGATTAACTGCTGGCCGATTGACCGGTCGACGGCGATGGCGGTGGCAACTCGGCTCGGAGTGCCGGTGAGGGGGGAGAATGCGGGGTTTTCCCGAGATTGGCGCGCCAGTGGCCCCCCGAGCGGCGTTGTTCTACCATCGGTAGGATGCCGATTCGCTTCGTTTGTCCGTTTGGTCATCCGTTGGTCGTGCCCGACGAAAGGGCCGGCAAGCGTGGACGTTGCCCCGTTTGCCGGCAGCGGTTGATCATTCCGACGCCGGACGACAACAGCCCCGCGCTCGAGCGGCTGCCGTGGAAGCGTGCCTGGCCCGACGAGCCGATTGCAGTTGACGGCTCGGACGCAAACACGGAAGGGGGAACGGGAGGTGGCCCAAGCAGCGGATCGAACCCGCTAACACACGAGTCGCCTGCTGGCTCGATCGACGCGCCGCCGGTACCCGCGCCGACCAACGTATTTGCGCGGTTTGAATCCGAGCGGTTCCAGTTTGCCCACGATGGGCGCCGTGCCTGGCGAGCTCGTTTGCTGGCCGTGGCGCTGTTGGCCTTGGCGATCTTCTCGGCCGCGCCGGCCATCGCATATCTCGATGGCGCGTCGACGGCTGCCTGGTGCTGGTGCGTGCTTGTCGGTAGCGGACTCGTAGCCGCCGGCGCGTTGGCCGTACTCTGGCTCCCCGATTGGAGCACGCTGTGGATCGCCACGTGGCTCACCGGGCTTTCGGCGGCCGCATACTTCGTGGCGCTCTCCGCGGCGATTGTGGCGCCCGCAGATCGTCCGCTGCCGCTCGGACTCGAGGTGGTGCGCACGTCGGCAGCCGGCTGGAGCGGCTTGCTGGTGCTGCTGACCGCCGCGCTCGGTTATGGCTGCGCGCGACTGTCAGGCTCGTGGCGCGGCGATTACGACGCGGCCTTGCTCGATTGGCGTCAGCGGCATGTCGACACGCCGTTGCGACGGCAGCCAGCCACCACTGACCTACCAGCGAACGATCGTGCCCCGGCCACTGCCGACCAGGCAGCGACCCAGCCGCTGGGTCCACTGCCTTAGTATCTGCCGAAGAATGACTTCCTGTTATGCACAACCCCTCGCCCTGCCCTCTCCCGCAAGGGGAGAGGGTTTCGAGGCGAAGTTCTACTTCGGCCGATCGTTAGCCAACAGGTGCTATTGGATCACCAACGGCGCGCCCGCGTTGGTCAACTGCGAGAAGTTGTAGCTCGCGCTGAACGGCGCCACGCCATACAAGCCCCGGGTGAAGATCAGGTTGATCCAGTCGTCCATGACCAGGATCGGGCTCTTGGGGACCACGACGATATCGGAGTCGTTGAGCCAGATTTCGTCTGAGGGGCACGGCTGCTTGGCGTACAGGGCACCGCGCAAGTCGAGCATCGTGGCCATAAGCCGCCAATCGTCGCCGCGGCGGAAGACGACCACCTGTCGCAAGTTGGCACCGACACCCCAGCCACCGGCCATCGAGATCGCCTGCATGGCGGTCGTCGGGCCCGTCAGCGCGAAGCGGCCTGGCGTACGCACTTCGCCGACTACGAACACGTAGCGGGCGGCACGCTCCTTCAGCACCGGCATGACCTCGATGCCTTCGATTTCGATCGCGTAGCGCTCGTCGAGCTCGCGCTTGAATTCCGGTATCGAGAGACCTTGCGCCGGAATCGAACCCACGACCGGCAATTGCACGGTCCCTTCGGGCGTGACCCGCGCGTTGTAAATCTGCGGACCGAAGCCGGCCTTACCGTTGATCGTGACGCGCAAGTCTTCGAGTTTTGTGTTGATCTTCAGCGGCGTGACCGTGATCGACGGGTCTTTGTAGAACTTGCGGTACGCTTCTTCGACTTCCTTTTGCAGTTGCGGGAAGGTGCGCCCCGTGGCCACGACCTGGCCGAGCAAGCGCAGCGTGATCGAGCCGTCGGGCTGCACGACGACCAGCTCGCGGTTGAGTTGGGCATCGGTCAGCGACTCGAGCTTCAGTTCGTCGCCGACGTTGATCTGGTAGGGAGTGCTCTGCTCATCGCGCGTCACGCGGTAGACGAACTCGAGCATGTCGTCGACACGCAGGCGATAGACCGGCACATGCGGCAGACGTTCGTGCCCGACGTATTCACCCTGAGCAAAGGCCTGCCAAGGGATGGGTCCGACGGCGCCCCAGCCCAACTCGGCGCACGCGCCCCCTTCGACGCAGTCGATACCGTGAATGCAGTGCGGCGCGGCGGGACTCAAACCGCCACCGTTCTGGCAGCTTTGGCAACCGCCGGCCGGGCCCATTTGCGCCATCATCTCGGGGGGCAACGATTGACCCGGCGCCAGTTGAGCGCCCGGCGGAAGTTGCGAGCCAGGGGCCATCTGTACCCCCGCTTGTGGCGGCGCTCCCGAAGGCTGAAGCGAGACGTTGCGGAACATCGGGCGAACGCCGGACGTCGGATAGCGCGGCGCGCCGGGCGCGGGCAACCGCGGCTCGGGAACCGCCGGCGCGGCTGGCGGAGCGGGCTGCTGCTGTTGTCGCTGGAACGGCGAGTGCGGACGCTGCCGCTGATGATTCGGAGGGCCGGCGGCCAGACACGCGAGCGAAACTAGCGCCACGCACGCCACACGCGCGCGCTGCCGAACACCGCTCGCGGCGACTTGCCCGGCGCTGAGGTCGGCCGTCAAAAGTTCACTCGACAACTGCTCGAAACGCTTCATAGTTCGCTCGCTGATCGTCGCGACAAAGGGTTACTCGGCGGGCTCGTTGGACACGGCGCCGCCAGGCGACCTCGGTTGGAGTTGCACGACTTCCAAAACGGTTCGTTATCGGATTGTTCGCCTGTTTCCTGCCGGTGAAGCTGCTCTTAGTTGCGCATGGCCGGAGCGGCCGATTCCATGCTGGCTTTGCGCGTCGTCGCGGGTGGCGACGCCGACATCGTGGAGGGGGAAAGTGGCGAGAGCCCTGGCCCTTCGCCCGTCTTCTTGAACGTTTCCACGTCGACAAACTCGACTGGCGACGCGGCCGTCAGCCCGGTGCCGTTTTGTCGTTTCAATTCGGCGGTCGCGTACTCGGCCTCCTGCAGCGCGAGCTTGGCTAGCTCCACTTCGCCCGAAGATTGATGGGCGACCGCGAGGTTGCGCCACGTGGTCGGCTGTCGCGAGATGCTCAAGCTCTGATGGAACGCGGCCTTGGCCTGCTCGTAGCGACCGTAGCTCACCAACAGCACACCTAGTTCGTTGGCCGCCATGTAGTTCCAAGGGCACACCAACAGCGCCGCCTGATGGTAAACGAGCGCCTTGGGCTCGGCCGCCACGGTTTGCGACGCCTGGCCGCGCGCCAGTGCCGTGTGCAGCTTGCCGAGCCCATGGAGCGCCATCGCGCCCACCGGTTGATGCCCGACCGCGAAGGCCAACCGCTCCTGGGCATAGCTGTAGTAGCGTTGCAGGGCTTCAATGCCCGAAATGCTCCCCGGCTCCATTCCCTTCAGCACGGGCGTACGATGCCGGGCGGCCACTTCCACCGGGTCGAAATCGCCACGCGGCTGAGCGTTGCGGGCGACAAAGTCGTCCGATTCCTCGATCGCGCGTAAGCCATCGGTCATCGCGGGCATGTGGATCGCCGAGCCGGCCTCGGCATCGAGGGCTTGCGCGATCATCCCCAAAGCGTGCATGAACTCGCTGCGCGACGAGTAGAGGGCGCCACGGCTGCCGAGCTCGAACCCGCGGCGAATGCGGGCGTCGGCCAGTCGCGCGACCGCGTTCATTTCAGCCGACGATACGCGCTGTTCGCGCGCCGGCGCTTGTGTCAGCGGAGCGGGAAGCACCAAATTCGGTCGAACCGGCATGCGTTGGGCGGATGCCACTTGCGGCGGCCCAGCCGGCCTCGGCGTGGCGCGAGGCGCCACCGGCGCGGGGGCCGCTGCCGACACGGGGATAGGCGGCGAGGCCGCGGCAATGTCGGTCGGTTGTGCCAGCGGCTTGCTCGCCGCGGGGGCTGCGGCGGGCGCCGGTGCTGCCGTGGGCAAGGGTGCCGCCGCGACCGTCGTGGATGCCGGATTCGTCGTGCGAACTGGCGCCGGCGCCATCGCGGGTTTCGTGTCGATCGATGGAGCTGGCGGCGCCGCGCTGGCCACCGCCGCGGGTGGAGCAGCAACCGTTTGCGGTGCGGCGGCCACTGGCGGCTGCGCGGGGCGCGGCTGTTTCACAACAGGGTTGCGAGCGATCGCGACCGTCGTCGGTTCAGGTGTTTCGATAATCACAGGGCGCGTCGCCGGTTTAGTACTCGACACGACCTGCGGCGCCGAACTCTGCGGCACGCCCGGCGCCGGCTTGCTGACGACAACCTGGGGAGGCGCGAGCGTCGGCGTTTGCGCGGGGGGCGATGGGGCCGCGGCGAGGGGAGTCGGCACTTCGACAAACGGCTTGGGCGCGGGTGTCACGACGATGGCGGGCGTCGGAGTCACCTGAGCAATCGGAGTCGGGCGAGCTGCCGGCGCTGGCGAAGACGAAGGGACAACGAGTGGCGCCTCAGCGATCACCGTCGCCGGCGTGGCGGGCTTCGCGACCACGATCGACGTTGGCTCGCTCTGGCGAGCAGCGACCGTGGGCTGCGGAGTCTGAACCGGTGTCGCAGTCGTCGCCGGCTTGCTGGCCACCACCTGTGGAGCCGGCGGGGCAAGCGTCGGCTGCTGGACCGTCTGGGGGCGACCTGTGGCGACCGCCAACGGCTCCGAAACCGGTTTGCTCGGCGCTGAAGTCGGAGCGGCCGGCTTCGTTGCCACGGGCTTGGGAGCTACCGCAACTTGCGGTCGAACCACCAGCGGGGCCGGTAGCGGCGCTTCGAGCGCGACGTCATCAGCACGCACAGGATCGCTCGACGGCACGATGATCAAAGGGGCCGGCGCGACCTGAGCTGTTGGTTTGATTTGCGGGGCCGGGGCCACAACCAGCGGCGCTGGCTCCGCTGGCACAGCCGCGACTTCAATCACCGGCGAGCTCGTCTTCGAACGGGTAGCTTTCGACGCCGGTTGCTTGTCGGCGGGGCGCCGCACGCCAAAGGTCGAAGTCGGCGATTCGGTGACCACTTGCAGCGGTGTCTTCGCGCCCGCTTTCTTCGTGATCTTCGAGGTCGGTTCGTTGCGCAGACGCGCCGCAGGTGTTGCCCGCGCAACCGTGGTGGGTGCGGATTGAGGTGCAGCCGGTGTCACCTTGGCCACAGGGGCCGGCAGCGGGGCGTCCGCCGTTGCGTTCGGTTGGTTCGACGCTTCGCTGGCAGTCGGATGCGCCAACGCGTCCGTCGTCGAAGCGAGCGGCGGCGGGTCCAACTTGGTTTGAGCAGCGTCGGCTAACGTCGGTTCGCCGTATTTGCGAACTGGCTCCGGGAATCGCGCTGGAGAGTTAGCGCTTTCGCGCGTCGGCTGCGCACTGCCGCTAGTAGCTTTAGATTTGGGGAGCGGCGGCTCATTGGCGGTCGCATCGACCGGCACATTGTCCCAGGTCGCTGGCATCTGCAGACCGGGTAACGGCGCCTTTCGGCCACCCCTGCGGCTCGGCTGGGGAGCATCCGTCGCCGCGCTCGAGGCAGTCGGCACACGATCGGCAGGTGGCTGTTGGAATCTGGACTGCCGCGGCGGGTCGCGGCGCGGATCGCTGCTCTCCGCCTGCGCAAGCGCCAAGGTAACAGCGCTCACGCCGACAATGGCAGTCAAACATCGCTTGGCAATGCGGGTAGGCATCATCCGTGATCCGATCCGAAAATCCATTTTCTCGCGTTCGCCACCTCGCCAGTTGTTCGCCAGCGGGGGGTGGGCGATCCTCTCGCTCGGGTCGGGAGCGACAGGCTTTCATGCAAGCAGCGCCCAACTCCGTTTCGAGCGCAGCTTGTCGGTTATTGGGCGAATCGTCCGGCCGCTTCGCACTCCCTGAGAAAAATCGACTCGATCGGGGCCGTCGGCAGCAATCTGCATCGCGCCGGTCGCTACACGTGGCAAAAGCACTACGGGGGCCGCGATCCGCAAACCCCATGCAGTTTCAGTGGGGCGCCCCTTTTAACGGCCCGCACGGCACGATCGGCGCCGGCGGGCAGAATCGGCTTGAGTGCTGCCGCCCGGCGAACCGATGCTTTCTGTACGAGCTCGTAGGGAGAGCGGGAAACTCGTTTCCCGTTATCAGGATAAAGGTCATGGTCACGCGACGGATCGCATGATCATGACCTTTTTTTGCGCGCCGGGCCTTTTTTCTCCCGCTTCCTCCCCCCGGCTAATTTCTTCCCCGGCTGCTTTCCCCCGCCTGTGGCGCGAATTACCATAGCGCCGAACGCCTAGGCCGGTACCGCCATTTGACGCATAGGGGAGACTGTCATGCCGCGTTTGCAGATGGGAGTTGTGAAGAGTCGAATTGCCAGCCTGTTGGCCGTGGGCCTATTGGCTTCGGGATCGCTGCTCTGGGCCGCCGAAGAAACGGCTCCCACGAAGCCCAAGGCCGATGCTAGCAAGAAGGCCGAAACCCGCCGCCGGTTACCGCCGCACTACGCCGACGTGGTCACCGAGGAACAGCGAGAAGCCATCTACAAGCTCCAGGATGAGCACGCGCCGGAGATCGAAGCGCAAGAAGCCAAGCTGATCGCGGTGCGCAAGAAGCTCGACGACGCCATGCGCGAGGTGCTGAAGCCCGATCAACTCAAGAAGGTTGACGAAGCCGCGGCCGCGGCTGCCAAGCGACGCGCCTCGCGTCGTTCGTCGGCCAGTTCCGGCGATGCCGCTGCGGCGCCCGCCGCAGCGCCGGCCAAGCCTCGCCGTCGTGCCCGGTAGCCCGCCACTCGATCACAGGGCTCAAATTACCGTCACCTTGCGAAGCTCGGGGTTCCCCCCCGAGCTTTTTGTATGCGCCGGGGCCGTTGGTTATAGTAGAGGCCGCCCGCGTCCGGGGGGACGCGGCGGCGCATGCCCACCTGGCGCCGCCACAAATTCGCGGGCCCTACCCACCACCCAGCGCTTGTTCGTCCTCGCCGCACATCCCAGCAGGAGCCAATAGCGCCATGCGATCGGTCGCTTCGTCAACTTGGCGCGCATTGCTGATGGCCGGCCTGCTGGCCGCTTGGCCCGCGCTAGTCGCGGGGCAACTGCCCGCCGCGCGACTGCTTTCCATCTTTCCGGCGGGTGGTCGCGCCGGCAGCGAGCTGGATTTTTCGCTGACCTTGGGCGTCGACCTCGAAGGGGCCGCGCAACTGCGTTTCTCCCACCCTGGCATAACCGCCGTGCAGAAGCTGGCCCCCGTCGAAGGGCAGCCAACTCCGCAGCCGGTCGCCAACCAGTTTCAGGTGAAGATCGCTCCGGACGTGCCGCCGGGTTTGTATGAGGTGCGCGCGGCGGGCGGAGCGTACGGCGT
The DNA here is from genome assembly GCA_964495375.1 of uncultured Planctomycetaceae bacterium. Taxonomy (GTDB): domain Bacteria; phylum Planctomycetota; class Planctomycetia; order Pirellulales; family JAEUIK01; genus JAIESQ01. Next base: position 20,618 of record CAZBWM010000052.1, read on the forward strand.
ATCCAATCCGCGCGCGTTCGTCGTTTCCGACCTCGTCGAAGTTGCCGAAACCGAGCCGAACAACACCCTCGCGCAGGCGAACGAAGTGCCGCTGGGCGCTTGGATCAATGGCCGCAGCGAGCCGGCGCGCGACGTCGATTGTTTCCGCTTCGCAGCCAAGGCAGGCCAGAAGCTCGTGTTCGATTGCTGGGCCGAGCGGATCGATTCGCGCCTGGACGGCACGCTCGAAATCTACGGCCCCGACGGTCGGCAGCTCGCGCAAAGCCGCGACGTCGAGCGCCACGATCCCGTGTTGATCTTCCAGGTGCCAGCCGACGGTCAATACGTGCTGAAGGTCTACGACTTCCAGTACCAAGGAACGAGCGAGTTCGTCTATCGCGTCAGCGTGTCGGATGCCCCGCACATCGACTTCATCTTTCCGCCCAGTGGTCGACCAGGCACTAAAGCCACGTACACCTTGTATGGCGCCAATCTGCCGGGCAGCCAGCCGGCCGAGGGCGTATCGCTCGCCGGTCGCCCGCTCGAAAAGCTGAACGTCGAGATCGAGCTACCTGGCGATGAAGTCTCGCGCGTGACGCGTAATTGGGAGGCGCCGGTCTTCGCGACCGAAGCGCTGCTCGACGCGGCGACTTACAAGCTCGGTTCCCCCGCGGGTAGCTCGAATCCGGTTTCGATCGTGCTGGCCAATCACGACGTCATCGCCGAACAAGAGCCGAATGACGCCGCGCCACAACGCGTCACGATCCCCAGCGAATGCGTCGGACAGTTCGGCCAGGCGGGAGACGTCGACATTTTTGAATTCGAGGCCCGCAAGGACCAGGCCATCTGGATCGACGTCTACTCCCACCGGCTCGGGCTGCCGACCGATCCGCTGCTCGTCGTCCAGCAGGTCACGGTTGACGACAAAGGTGCCGAGGCGGTCAAGGAGCTGGTCGCGCAGGATGATCCCGGCACCAACGTCGGGGCGCTTGACTTCAACACCACGACTTCCGATCCCGTGTTGCGATTCATGGCGCCGGCCGAAGGCAAGTACCGCGTCGTGCTCCGCGATCTGTACGGCGAGAATCGTGGCGGCCCCGAGCTGATCTATCGACTGGTGCTGCGCGGCGACGAGCCCGATTTTCGCCTGATTGCGCTTCCCGAGTTCCCACTGAACGGGCAGCAGGCTCCCAATGTCTGGACCAGCCGCCTGACAAAAGGGGGAACCGACTCACTACGTCTGTATGCCCTGCGTAAGGATGGCTTCAATGGCGAAATCGAGGTGCTTGTCGAAGGTCTGCCCGAGGGTGTGACTTGCCCACCGACGTATCTGGGGCCGGGGCAATCGACCGTGTCGCTGGTCTTCTCGGCGACGGAGCACGCGGCCGATTTCGTCGGCCCGCTAAAGATCACCGGCCGGGCGAAGTTGGGCGAGCAGGACGTGGTGCGCGAAGCCCGCGCGGCCGCGATTGTTTGGGGCCCGGCGACGCGCCCGACTACGACACGCTTGATTCGCGGGATCGATCTGGCCGTGGCAGGCACAGCGCCGTATCGCGTTGATGTCACCCCCGCCGAAATCACGTTGCCGCAAAGCCGACTGGCAAGCTTCGACGTGAAAGCCACGCGCCGCGGCGATTTCGCCGGTGCGCTGGCGCTGACGCCGACACCAATCGTCGGCGTGCAGAGCGAAGCAGTGAGCCTGCCGGCCGATCAGCAACAGTCCCCGGCCTTTCTGTTCTTTCAATCGGATCTGGCCCCGGGCCGCTACACGTTCGATGTTCGATCGGCCACGCAGGTTCCCTTTACCAAGAAACCCGACGGCAGCGACAAGCAGCCGCTGAATGTCAACGATGCGTCGTCGTCGGTGACCGTCACCATTGTGGCAGGTCCGCTGGTGATCGAACCGCAAGTCCCCAACAAGGGAAACATGAAAGCCGGCGCGACAATCGAAGTGCCAATCAAGCTCGTCCGTCGCAACGGCTTCGCCGGACCGGTCACGCTCGACCTGCTGTTGAACGGCGCGGCCGGTCTCACGGCCGCGGCGGTTGTGCTGCCGGCCGATCAAGATCAAGCGAAGCTCGCCATCGCGGTCGCGGCCGACGCCGCCGAGGGCCCACGACCACACGTGGCGGTGCGGGCCGTCGTGGATCAAAGTGGTCAGAAGGTCGAGCTGCATCAGCCGATTCCTGTGGTGATTCAGAAATAGGAGCGCGGCCCCGTGAAATTGCCAAGACCTTTGATCGGCGCGCTGCTCGGTGTGCTGTTCGTCGCATGGGGCGCTTTGTCGTCCGCGGTTCGCGCCGAAGAGCCGATCGCCATCGCCACGCTCGAGCGGGACAAGCCGGTCGATTTCGAGAGTGAGCTGCTGCCCATCTTCAAGCAGAACTGCATCGCTTGTCACAACCATGCCAGCAAAAAGGGAGGGCTCGTTCTCGAAACGCCCCAGACCATCAAAGCGGGCAGCGACAGTGGCGATTCGGTCCTGCCCGGCAAAGGGGCCGAGAGCTTGCTGTTGCAAGTTGCTGCGCGGCAGAGCGAGCCCTTCATGCCGCCTCCCGATAACAACGTCGGCGCCAAGTCGCTCACGCCCGAACAGCTTGGTTTGCTGAAGCGCTGGATCGATGAAGGGGCACAGGGAGAAGTCAAAAACCGCGCCGGCGCGGTGAACTGGCAGCCGCTCCCCGCGGGGGTGAACCCCATCTACGCGGCGGCCGTTTCGCCCGACGACGAGTTCATCGCCTGCGGTCGGGCGAACCAGATTTTCGTTTACGATTTGCCTGAGCGTCGCTTGCTTTGCCGCTTGACTGACCCGTCGCTGGTTGACGGCGCGCTCTATGCCAAGCCTGGAGTGGCCCAGCGCGATCTCGTCCAGTCGTTGGCCTTCAGCCCCGACGGCTACACGCTGGCGTCGGGCGACTATCGCGTCGTCCGGCTGTGGCGCCGCCCGACCGATATCCAGCGGCTGCAGTTGGCCGCGGGCGAGCAACCGATCACGGCGCTGGCCGCCACGGTCGATGGCAAGCGAATCGCCACGGGGCTCGCCAACGGGCAGATTCAATTGTGGAACGCCGAGTCGGGCGAGGCCGGGCAGGTGCTTGCCGGTCACACGGCCGCGGTGACGGGGCTGGCGTTCGCCGCCGATGGGTCGCGGCTCTTCTCCTCCTCCGGCGATCAAACCATCCGCGGCTGGAACGTGGCCGACGGGCAGCAACTCGGCGCGATCGTCACGCGCGCCGCACAAACGGGATTGGCCCTCGCGCCCGATGGTCAGCGCTTGGCGACCGCCGCCGCCGACGGCGCGGTGCGCAGTTGGATTCCGCCCGTCGCCCCGTCGAGTGCGCAAATAGTGGCCGCGCCCGCCGCGCTTTCCGCGATTGCGACGACTCCCGACGGCGCACTCATCGTGCTGGCGTGTGCCGATGGTCAGTTGCTGCTGATCGATGCCGCGAAAAGCGAAGTGCGCCGCACCTGGGCTCCGCATGGCGCGGGCCCCGTGGCGATCGCAGTTTCCGCCGACGGGCATTGGCTGGCCACCGGTGGCGCCGATAGCCAGGTTCGCGTGTGGGACTTGCCGGCGCTCGTGGCCGCGCCCGCCGATCAGCCGCCGCCGGCCGCGATCGTGGGCAATGGCCCGGCTGCCGTCTCGCGCATTAGTTGGCATCCAGCCGGCGAGGAGTTGGCCGCCGCCAGCAACGACGGGCGCCTCACGCTGTGGAGCCGCGCCGGAGCATCGCCCGGCAACGTGCCGCTGAAAGTCGTGCGACAGATCGCCGTACACGGCATTCCGCTCGTGGGCGTTGCGTACGCCCCCGACGGCAGCCGGCTTTATGCCGCCGCCGCGGATGGCACGATCGCCGCGCATCAAACCGCCGATGGCACGCGCATCTACGCCGTTGCTCACGCGGCCGCCGTGAACGATCTGGCGGTCAGCCCTGATGGCCGCTGGTTGGCATCGGCTGGGCAGGATCAGCACGTGCGGCAGTGGAACGCGGCCGATGGCTCGCCGGCTCCCGCAGCCGTGGTTGCCGGCTTCGCTGCTCCGGTCCTGGCCGTGCGGTACTCGGCCGATGGTCGTCGTCTGCTCGCCGGTAGCGCTGACAACCAGGTGACGTCGATTGACGCCGCCACTGGCATCACCGAACAAGTGCTGCCAGAACATGCCGGCGCGGTGTCGGGCCTGGCGACCAGCGCGGCCACATCCCAGAACGTGTTCACCGTTTCCGCCGATAAGACCCTCCGCAAGCTGTCGCTCTCCGCCGATCGTCAGCTCGCCATGCACGCCGGCGGAGCGCTCTCCGTCGCTTACTTCGCCGACGGCAAGCAGCTCGCCTCCGGCGGGGCAGACGGCATCGTTCGTCAGGTTGATGTCGCCACGGGTGCTGAAGTTCGCAAGCTCGAATTGGGGGGCCCTGCCCTGGCCGTGGCGGTTCGCCCCGATGGCAGCCGCGTGGCCGCCGTGAGCGACAATCACCTGCTGCGGCTCTGGAACAGCGCGGACGGCCAGCTCGTGAGCGAAGCGCGCGGCGATTTCAAGTTCCAGCGCATCGCCGCGCAACTCGCGGCCGCGGTCGCGGCGGGGCGCAAACGAATCGAAGAAACCAAAGCCGCGGTTGACGCCGCCGATAAGGATTCAGCCGACAAGCTGGCCGCCGCGCAGGCCGCCGAGAGCGCGCTGACCACGGCCATGGCCGCCGCGCAAGAGGCCGCCACCAAAGCACAGCAAGCCGCCGAGGCCAAAGTAGCGGCCGATAAGCTGGCCGCCGATACTGCCGCGCTTGCCAAAGCCAAGACCGAAGAGAAAGCGGCCCTCGATAAGCTCGCCCAGGAGTTGACCGACGCGGTGGCGCTAGCGACCGATGCCACGACCAAGGCCCAAGCCGCGATCGACGCGCTGGCCGCTTCCACCACCACAACCGTCGCCATGGCCACGGCCACGAAAACAGCGGCCGAAAAGAACGCCGCCGACGCGGCGCTCGCCTCGGTGGCAGCCGTCGCCGAAAAAGCGGTCGCCGACATCGCGGCGGCCGACGCGTCGGCCAAGACACTGCACGAACAGCTCACCAAACTCGTTGGCGAGAAGACCGCTGCGTTGGCGTCCGCCCAACAGCAGAAGACCGCTCTCGAAGCTGCCCTCGCAGAAGCGGCTGCCGCCGAGAAGGCCGCCGCCGACGCGAAAGCCGCCGCTGAGAAAGCCGCCACCGATATGGCCGCCGCCGCCACCGCGGCAACCACCGCGCAGCAAGCCGCCGAGAAGGCATTGGCCGACGCCCAGCGTTTCTCCAAGCTGGCCGACGAAGCGGCGCCGGTCGCGCGGTCGATCTGGGAAACCGCCACGGCCGAGTTGCCGCCGATCGAAGCGCGTGAAGCAGCCGCCAAAGAAGTAGCCCAGCGCCACGATCAACCGCTGCGCTGTGTCACCTTCGCCGGCGACGGCAACCTGCTCGCCTTTGCCGGCGACGACGGCATCGTGCGGGCGTATCGCGCTGAGGACGGCGCGCCGTTTGAGACCTTCACCGCTCACGAAGGGGCGGTCGCGGCCCTGGCGTTCACACCCGCCGGCTTGCTCTCGGCCTCCGCAGATCGCTCGGCGCGCTTGTGGGACATCTATCCCGTCTGGACGCTCGCCGCGCAGCTCGGTCCCCCGGCAGACGCGCCGGCCGATCTCGATGCGTCGGTGCTCGCCAATCGCGTGCTGGCCCTGGCCTTCAGCCCCGACGGCAAGCTGCTGGCCACCGGCGGCGGCGAACCGTCACGCTCAGGCGAGTTGAAAATCTGGAACCTCGCCGATCGCTCGGTCGTGTTCGACCTGCCCGAAGCTCACACCGACACGATCTTTGGCCTGGAGTTCTCGCCCGACGGCAAGCTGGTCGCCACGGCCAGCGCCGACAAATTCATCCGCGTGTTCGACGTGGCCACAGGCAAGCTCGTCCGCTCCTTTGAAGGGCACACGCATCATGTGCTCGGTGTCGCCTGGCGGTTCGACGGCAAGGTGCTGGCCAGCGCCGGCGCCGACCGCGTCATTAAAGTCTGGAGCATGGAAACCGGCGAGCAACAGCGGACGATCGCCGGTTTCAACAAAGAAGTGACATCGATCTCGTTTGTCGCAGGCGCCTCAGAAACGTTGGCCAGCTCCGGCGACGCCCAGGTACGCGTCCATAACGCCGACGACGGCAAAAGCCCGCGCAACTTTGCCGGCGGCACCGACTACATGTACTCGTCGCGGATCACCCCCGACGGGCGGTTTGTCGTCGCCGGCGGGCAAGACAGCGTGCTGCGTGTCTGGAACGGCGCCGATGGCAAACCGGTCATCACTTTCGAGCCGCCGAAAGAAGAAACGCCGTAGCCGGAATCGCGATGGCAGAGACACCGCAGTCTCGACACCGCAGTAACGACACCGTCCCGCGCCCCGCCCGCTCACTTCTTACCCAGCTTGCGCTGTGCTTGAAAGAACCGCGTGAGCAGGCTGCCGCATTCTTCGCCCAGCACGCCGGGCACCGTTTGCGCGCGGTGGTTCAGCCGCGGGTCGGCTAGCAATTGATACAGCGTATGGACCGCGCCCGCCTTGGGATCGGTCGCGCCGTAAACCACCACGGGAATGCGCGCCTGCACGATCGCGCCAGCGCACATCGGGCACGGCTCGAGCGTCACGTACAACGTGCAATCGGCCAGCCGCCAATCGCCCAGTGCCCCGGCCGCCTGCGTGATGGCGATCATCTCGGCGTGGGCAGTCGGGTCTTTGAGCTGTTCGCGCTGGTTGTGGGCTGAAGCAATCACGCGATCGCCGCGCACAATCACCGCGCCGATCGGCACTTCTTCTTCGGCCAGCGCCTGCTCGGCTTCGGCCAACGCGCGTCGCATGAAATAGTCGTGCATGCCTCGGAATGCTCTCAAGCGGTCGTCGCTCAGTCGCTGTGCTTGAAGTTGCGAGCCCCGGCCGGCCAGGCGCCGGGACCGCCAAAGTTCAGCTCCAAACGCGGCGTCGCGGTCGGCTTGGCGTTGATGTCGATGCGATGCCAGCCGCGGGCCAGCGGGAGCGGCCGATAGTTCCACGTGAAGGCCGCCGTTTCGGCAACGTTCCCATCGTAGATTTTCTGCCCGTCGACCTGAATCGTCAGCGGCCCACCGTGCGCGAACTGCAACTGGTAGGTGTCGTCGGCCGGCACTTCGACCAGCCCGCTCAGGCGGTAAGCCTCGCCCGGCTTCGCGCCGGCCGTGGTGAGCCAATCCAACGGGCTGGTGTCCTCAATCGCGAGCTTACGACCGCCGGCCATTTGAAACTCGAGCCCCGCGTGCTGCCGACCCGTCGGCGCTTTTTGGGCCGGCAGGAACGGGGCCGCCATGATCGAGAATTCCAGCGGCGCGCTAACGGCCAGCGACTCTTGGCGATCCCCCTCGGTCGCCACGGCCCGCAACCGCACGGGTCCATAGCCTAAGATGCGCGAGTCGATATCAATGTTCCCCGATGTGATCGGTAACCCGCCGATGCGACGCGTCTCGTGGAAGACCTGCACCGCCGAGCCTGCGCTCGAATTGACCGACACCCGGATCGGCTTGCCATAAACGGGCGCACCCTCGCCGACCAGCTCGATCGTCACCTTCCGATCGTGGTTGTTGATTTGCACGGTGCGCGACAGGCGCCCTTGAGTTTCCGGCGGCGAATCGTCGGTGGCGACAATCGTCAGCTCGTGCGTGCCATCGGCCGCGTCTCTGGTGTTGATTTCGAGGGGCTTACCCGGTTCACCGCGGGCCACTACGCGCCCGTCGAGCAACACGTCAACGGTGCGCACCGCGCGCCCTTCGGCGGCCTTCACAACTGGTGTAAACGTGATTTCCCCCTTCAGCTCGCCGTCGCCGGGTAAGCCCTCGGGCGACACGGTTGGCGGCTGCGCCCACGGCTGGCAGAGTGGATCGCCCACGATCAGCAACTGATAAGGCGCTTGCACCGACTGATAGAACGCTTCGCCCAGCGACGAACCGCGCGCGTAGTGTACATGCACCATCGGCGTCGGGAACTTCTGCGGCATCGCCAGCGGTTCGACCACGCAGCCGCAGGTGCCGGCCGCCCCAAAGCGGATAAAGTCGGTGCACGGGGTTTGCTTACCGTTGACCTTCAGCAAACCGCTGGTGCTCGTCAAGGTTTCGCAAATGGCGCCGGGTAGAATCTTGCTCCCCGATCGCGACCAATCGAACAACTGCGTGCCGAGCATGGCCCCCTGCACGTCGGGCTTGCGCTCCGGCATGATCCCTTCGACGACTTCGCCGCGCACGCCGAGCTTTTGCAGCTCCTCGATCGCGGCCGCGAAGTTCCCCTTGCGCACTTGCGAGCGGACGTCGCCGTTTTCCAGATAGTAGATGGTTCCTTTGGGGCGCGTGGCATCGGCTGCCTGCGCCGCTTCGAGCGCGGCGATCGCCTCGCGCACCGACGTGCCGCGGCCGCTCGTCATGGCCAACAGCGTCGAGATAAAAAAGTGCGCTCCCTCGGTATCTTGCCGTTTGCCGTCGGGCAGCCAGCCGTACAGATAGCGGAACGCGTGCGAGTCGGGCACCGCCCCGGTGGTTGGCTGGCGGAAGTAGAAGTTCGTTTTCACGTCGAGCGGCGTGGCCCGCTTCGCCATCACGGCCGCATAGAGAAACGTCAGGCTACTGAGCGAGCCATAAGCCTGAAACCCTTGCGGCGGCGTCGGCCCGGTCAAATCCGATCCACCGTAGATCTGATAGGGGAAGTCGGGCGCGTATGTCACGTAGTCGATCTGCCCGACAAGATTGCGCCGCTCGATCGCGTCCAGCACTGGCCGCAGGATCGATTGCCGAAACGCATCGATCGGCGCTGGCTCGGTGACCGACAGCGGCCAATCGAGATACAGCACGTGCGTGGCCGGCAATTGCCGCAGCTTGGCGTAGTGGTTGGCCACGGTCAGCGATGCCCAACTGCGGGCGTTGACCACCAACAGCGTGTTGTGAGGGCCCCCCCCGGCCTGTAACCCCGACGTTGCCGTCGATAGACAAACGAGGGCCGCTATCAACCACGCCACGACGCGATACGTTGCCAGGGGTCGAATCACGCTGCGGCGGCCTTCCGTCAAAGGAGAAGTTCGGCTGCTGGGGTTCGCACCCATCTGCGAGCGGGGCGCGGCCCAAGCCGCCGGCGTCAAGTTCCTCAGGTGCCCTCGTATTGGAACATAACGGCGCGGCCAGCGGCAAGGTAGCGTCTCCCTGCTTCCCGTGACTATATTGGCCCCATCGCGAGTTGATTCCGTTTACTGCCGCCAAGGTTGCCAGCAAGGTTTGTTTGCCATGAGCAAGATGAATCGTCGCAAATTCGTGGGTGTCAGTTCGGCGCTGGTCGGGGCAACGGGCCTCGCTGCCGGTTCGCTGGCGCATAACGTTGTTGCCGATGAGGCCGCTGCCGCGCCCGCCGCCGATCAATCGACCAGCGACAAACCAGGCAAAACACCGCACACGCGGTTTGCCGTCAACATCGAAATGTGGTGGCGCAAGCTGGGCTCGTACCCCGAGCGAATTCGCCAGGCCGCGGCGCTCGGTTTTCCAGCGGTCGAGTTCTGGCCCTGGCGCGGCAAGAATCTCGACGACATCAAAGCCGCTTGCGAAGAAACCGGCATCGAGATCGCGCAGTTCACCGCCTGGGGATTTGTGCCCGGCATGAACGATCCCAAGTTTCACGACAAGTTCGTCAAGGAGATTGAAGCCAGCGTCGAGACCGCCAAGAAGATCAACTGCAAGAAGATGACCGTCGTCGGCGGCAACGATCAGCCCGGCATGACCCAAACCCAAATGCACGAGAACATCATCACCGCGCTGAAGCGGGCCGCGCCGATCGCGGCCGCCGCCGAAGTGATGCTGATCCTCGAACCGATGAACATCCGCGTCGACCACAAGGGGCATTGCCTGTACGGCAGCGCCGACGCCGTGCGCATCTGCCGCGAAGTCAACAGCCCCTTCGTGAAGATCAACTGGGATCTTTATCACATGCAGATCAGTGAAGGCGATCTGTGCGGCCGGCTCAAGGAAGGATTCGACCAGGTCGGCTACCTGCAGTTGGCCGATCACCCCGGGCGCCATGAGCCGGGCACCGGAGAGATTCATTACAACCGCGTGCTCAAGGAAGCGTACGAGCTGGGCTACCACGACTTCGTCGGGCTCGAGTGCAATCCGCTGGCCAGTGAGTTGGCCGCCGCCCAGGGCGTTGCCCGGGCCGACGTGTGGTGATTTCGCAACATCGCCAGGTGTCTCGTCGCGAGTGCCGCCGCGTGGCGATTGCGTTGCGCGCGGCGCAACCCCGTTTGGCGGTAAGTTCACCGCCTATTCTCTGAAATCGCGCGCCGTGCCAGGCTGCAAACCTTGTAGCGCCGCAGGCAGTAAATAGCGTGGCAAATATCGGCGCGTTCTCGCGCATTGCCGCGCACGGCGCCGCAGCCGCATGCTCCGCTCGCCAAGTCGATGCGAGCGAGCGGTCCCCCGTTTCCGCGTTCTCAGTACGGCTTGATCTCAACAATCCGACTTCGATAACTCGATTCGCAGCGTTCCCATGACTGACTCGATCTTCTTGTTTTCCAGCGACACCATCCTGGCCGGCGAGCTAGCGCGCATGCTGGGGCCTGGTACGCAATTGCTCACCGGCACCGCGCTCGACAACGTGCGCGCGGCCGCCGAAACCGAGCGCCTGCGTGGCGTGCTCGTACACGTCAACCACGAGCTGGCCGGGGGCGCGGCGCCAGGCGTGTTTTTCAGCGCGCTGCAAGAAATCGTCGGCAGCGTGCCGATCGTCGCGCTGGTCGAGCCCGATTCCCCGCGCCGCTGGCAGGCCGTGGTTGAAACCGTGCTCGATGGCTGCCTGCACCTGCCGCTCGAACCGTGGCAAATCGCCCGGCTGTTGCCCGCCGCCGCCGACGGCGCCACCGACGCCGCCGAGCTCCCCTACCGCGCCGTGCAAGGGCCCGCCCGGTCGCTCGTCACTTTCACCCCCGAGATGTTCGGCACACTGGAAGAGCTGCAAGTCGCCATCGCTCACAATGTCACCGTGCTGTTGGTCGGTGAAACGGGCACCGGCAAAACCTACCTCTCCCGCTTGATTCATGAGCTATCGTCGCGGGCCGACAAGCGATTCTGCACGGTCGCCTGCGGAGCGCTGCCGGCCGACCTGGTCGAAAGCGAGCTCTTCGGCTACACGAAGGGAGCATTTACCGGAGCCGATCGCGATCGCGAGGGGAAGTTCACCGCCACCGGCGACGGTACGCTGTTGCTCGACGAGATCGACGTGCTGTCGTTGGATCAGCAAGCCAAGCTGCTGCGCGTGATCGAGACGGGCGAATACGAACCGGTCGGCAGCAACGATACGCGTATCTCGCGCGCCCGGCTGATCGCGGCATCCAACGTCGAGCTCGAACAGCTCGCGGAATCCGGTCGCTTTCGTTCCGACTTGTATTACCGCCTGAACATCCTGCGGATCAATCTGCACCCGCTGCGCAAGCGTCCCTTGGATATCGAATACCTGGCGAGAAAGTTCGCCCGGCAGTATGGCCAGGCGCACGGCATCACGCTCGAGCAGATTCAGCCCGAGTTCTTCGATGCCCTGCGCGGCTACCATTGGCCCGGCAACGTGCGCGAGCTGGAAAATGTCATCCGCCGGGCAGTGCTCTACTGCCGCGAAGGGGTGCTCACCGTGGCCGATCTGCCGAGCGCTCTGCGGACGCTGCCGGCCGTGACCGTGCCGCGCGTTGCCATTTCGCCACATCCCGAGGCAGTGACCACGCTCGACGTGCAACTCGGCCTGTGCGAGCGACGTATCATTGAACAGTCGCTCGCCCGCAACGCGCTACACCGCGGGGCCACGGCGCGCGAGCTCGGGATCAGCCGCGTCACCTTGTATCACAAGATGAAGAAGTTCGGCTTGCTCGCCGAGCGCGCGGGGGAAGTCGAAGAAGTCGATCAGACCGCCTGAACCGTCTGTGCGGGAGATTCCGCCGCGCGAAGTACTGCCGCGGGACATCGCGTGGCGATTGACGCCTTCGATCGCCAACCGCGACAGCACACGGCTCGACGACGCGCCCCGCCGACCGCACGCTTCAACCCGTCACGAGGTATCCACAGGTGAACTTGCGCAGCTTGCGTTGGCTCTCAGCTCTGGCGATTTTGGTCGTCGCTTGCGGCATGTATCGCGCCGCGCAAGGGCCTCCTCCACCAGATATTGAACTCTCGCGCGAGCGGCCTTGGGCAATCAACCCGCTCTACGACGACCCGCGCGTGGTGACGGGCGAGCAGTTGCACTCCGTTCTCGCGCGCGTGCGGTTGCCGATCGGTTCGCCCGATACCAATAAGATTATCCACGCGCTGCGGCTGTGGGGCACGGCGGCCGAGTTTGGCCCCGAGTTCTGGTCAGGGCCCGCGATGCGCGACTATTTGATGAACGACACGGCCTATCGCGCTCGGGCCGGTGAAAACGCGCCGCCGCTATTGGTATCGTCCCCCGATGGCGTCGCCGTTCGTCCCGCTCGCCAGGGAGACCCCAACGTCGCCACAGGCTCAGTCCATGTCGACGATCTGCTGGCGACCTTGGCCGAAATCGGCACGCCGCTCGACGCGCAGCTCGAAACCCGTCAGGGCAATCTGACCGTGCGGCAACTCCTCACCCGCGCGATGCGGCGCTTCCACTACTCACAAGCCGAATACGAGTGGTCGGCAATCAGCTACGCCCGCTACGTCTTCCCGGTGCGCAGTTGGCGCAACGATCATGGCCAGAAGATCGACGTCAGTGGCTTGATCGACGAGCTGGTGCGCCGCCCCGATCGCCAGGGCGTGTGCGCCGGCACGCATCGCATCGAAGCGCTCGTCGTGCTCTTGCGGGCCGACGATCAGGCCCACGTGCTCAAGCCGGCCGAGCGGCGCAAAATCATCGCCCATCTCAAGCACGTTTCCGATTTACTGGTCGGCGCGCAAAACGTCCGCGGCTATTGGACGAAGAGCTGGCCCGAGGGGAGCGTGTCACAAGCGGAAGAAAACGTGCCACTGACCGATCGCATCCTGGCCACGGGGCATCACCTCGAATGGCTGGCGCTGGCGCCGGTCGAAGTGCAGCCGCCGCGCGAGTCAATCATTCGCGCCGCCCAGTGGCTCGTGCAGGCGATGCAAGAAGTCGACGCCCGCACGCTTGATATCGACTACGGGCCTTTCTCGCACGCGGGGCGAGCACTCAGCTTGTGGCGCGGCAGCGAAGCGTTCCCCGCCTGGCAGATGACGATGCCGTCGGCCGTCGAGGCAGCGCCAGCTAATAATTAGTCGCGTCGATCCACCTACGAACGAGCCAGTTATGTCTCACGAAACATATCCGGACAACAGTTTCTCGGCCGGGCACACGCACGCCATGCCTGGCAGCACGATATCCAGCGACACGCTCGAGCACGACCACGTCGAAGTGCCCCACACGGGCGACTGGCTGATCGCCGGTCGTTCGCGGCGCGTCGAGCGTGGGCTGCTCCAGATTCTGCCGGGGTTGTCGGTGGCCGGTCTCGGCGCCGTGCTGGCGTTGTGCGGCGTCGCGTTGGCCACGAGTTTCTATCCACTGAATCACACCGACATCTGGGCCCACATGGCGCTCGGCCGGCAGATGGTCGAAACCGGACGTGCCGTCACCAGTGAGCCATTCCGTTTCCACGAGGCGGGTGAGCCCTTCTTCAATCCCGGTTGGCTGAGCCAGGTCGCGCTCTACTTGTGGTACGACGTGGCCGGCGCCGAAGGACTCGTGCTCGCGCAAATGCTTTTGGCCGTGGCCGCCGCCGGCCTGATGATGCTGGCCCTGCACGCGCGCGGCGTGCCGCCGGCCTGGTCGATCGTGCTGGGCGTGGCGAGTCACTTTCTGGCACTCCCCATCGTGGGCACCATGCGGCCGCAGAGTTTTGCTCCCTTGTTGTGCGCGGCGCTACTGCTCGGCCTGTCGCGCGTCGAGCGCTCGCGGGCGACCTTGTTCTGGGTACCCGCGGTGATGGCGCTCTGGGCCAACGTGCATGGCTCGTTCTTGATGGGGCTCGTTGTGCTGGGGCTCTGGACGATCGGGCAACTTCACGAAGCGCGCCGCATAACCGGCAGTTGGCAGCAAGCCTTCGCAGACCCGTTGGTGCGGCGCTTTGGTTTGCTCACCGCGCTGGCGACTGCAGCGACGTTTCTCAACCCCGACGGACCGGCGCTCCTCTGGCAAGCGGCTTTCTTCTCACAGCGCGAAACACTCGCTCGAATCATCGAATGGCAGCCCCTATCGATCAAAAGCCTGGGGGGCGTGCTCTTCTACTCGTCGCTCTTGTTGACGATGATCCTCTTGCGGCGCAGTCCGCGGAGGTTCACGGCTGGCGAAGTGCTGCTGCTGCTGTTCGTCGGCTGGTCGACCTTGTCGGCGATTCGCATGCTCGCCTGGTGGGCGCTGGTGTGGACCTGGATTATCGGGCCGCACCTGGCGGCGCTCGTTCCGCTGAACCGCCGCGAAGAGCTCGCGCTCGATCCCGCTCCCAACGCCAAGCGCACCTGGCTGGCGATCGCGGCCGTGTTTGTCACCATGCTCTGGTCACCGCCAGCCCGCGCGCTGGTCGTCGGCCAGCCGCGATCGGAAGCCACGATCGCCAGCGCCGCCACGCCGATTTACCTGGCCGATGATCTGGTCGAGTCGAAATCCAGCGGGCGATTCTTTTCGCGGATGGATTGGGGTGACTATTTCCTTTGGCGCACGCACGGCGCGATGGAGCCGATGGTCTACTCGCACGTACACAACGTGCCCGCGGTGGTCTGGAGCGACTATGAGGAGCTGGCGGCCGGATCGCCAGCCTGGCTGCGGATCGTCGATCATTACCGCTTGAAGTACCTGGTGATCTGCCCCGTGCGGCAGCCGGCGCTCTGCTCGATGGCCCTGGAAAGCCCGCGCTGCCGGCTGGTGTATCGCGACGAACAAGGGATGGTCTTCGAGGTGCTGGCAGCCTCCAAGCCGGCAACCAAACCGGCGGTTCCAACGCCGTCGCTCTAGCCCGCATTTCTCACCAACTTCGTGGCGAGCGGAGTTAAGTGCTTGGCTGGCAAGAAGCAGGGTGCGGATCGACCGGAAGCGTATTGCAGATACCCTGAGGATCGAGACGCATCCTGCGACGACGCCAGCCAAGGACTTGGGCTCCGCGTAGCAGATGGCTGGTGAGAAATGCGGGCTAGGGGGCAGGCGTCGTGACGGGAGCAGCGTTCGCCGGTTCGTCCAACGTCAGAAACCCCGGCACGTCGCGGCGCAGCCACTCGGCGATTGCCTGCGCCGCTTGAGCATGCGCGCGGCTGTTGGGGTGATGATCGGTCGGGTGTGCCCACAGCTTCTCGGTCTGCTGGCCGCGGAACACCGGCACCAGATCGAGTACCGGCAAGCCGGCATCGCGAGCAAACTGACCGACGCGATCGTGAAGCGGTTGCAGCGGATAGTCTCCTTCGAGCGACTCCAGCAGCGGATACATCACCAGCGCCACGCGGCAGCCCGGGATGTCGGCAAAAGCCTTGATCTGCGCCGCGAGCCGCTGGAGGTTCGCGCCGTTTTGCGCCGGATCGTTGCAGTCGAGATACCACTGGATGGTGCCGTCGACGATGCGCCGCATTTGCCACTGGGAAAAGGCCAACTCTAGAAGCCGACTATGCCCCGCGAACCAGGCTTGCTCGCGGAACTCGGCCAGGTGCAAGTCGTGGATGTTCACCAGATCGTTGATCAGGTTCTGCCGCCGCGCCAACTCGTCGCTCGGGCGGATGTCGTTGGTGACGAAGACCACGATCGCCCGCGGCGCGTGGAAGTCGCGCGCGAAGTACTGGGCCGTGGGGACTTCTTCCTCGAAGTTGAAGCCCGAGCGGCCGGTGTTGAGCACCTCGAAGCCGGGCCCGAGCAACGCGAGCGTTTGTCGCGGCAAAGTTTGTTGCTCTTGCACCCCTTCGCCCAGGACGAACGAGTCGCCGATCATGGCGATCCGCAGCACGCCCGGCGGCGGCTGTTGGTCGTAAACGCGATCGCGCATCTGCTGCGGTGAAATGCGGTACTCCACGCACCAGGGCGTTTCGTCGATGGCGGAAAGCGGGTAGTCGCGGCGCGAATAGTCCATCAAGCGCCATTGCCCCTGCGTGACGTCGGGAACAGGAACAAAGTCGCCACTGGTGTTCGTCGGATAGCAGAAGTAGAAGTGCTCGCGGTAGTGATCGGGATGTGACAAGAAGCGCTTGCCCAACAAGGGCGTGCCGCCGAAGCCGAGCAGCCGCATGGTGACCTCGGCGACGAGCAAGCCGATCAACAACCCCAACAGCGTCGCTCCGGCGCGAAAGACCAAGCGGCGGCCACGGCGCACCGGCGAGCGCTGGCCCGCGGAGATCGCCGGCGTGCTGCGAGGAGGCAGAGTTTGTGCGATTTCGCGGTTCGAGGGAGTCATCGCGCGAGGAGTGGTCACCGGCTTCGTCGGGTCGATCGCAGTCAAAGGTTACGATAACACAGAAACCGGGGTACGGTCTGCAGTTTTCCGCGGATGGATGAGTCGATCCGCGAGCGGCCGGGCGTAAGCACTCGCCATTGCCGCGACCTTTAGGAACGGCCGCGAAATAACTTCTCCTTATTACCCTCTCCGCTCGCGGGAGAGGGTAGGGTGAGGGGGGAGAAGAACGGGAAGTTATTTCTCGGCCGTTCCTTACTTGGTCGGCGTGCGCAATTCGCGATGCGGTTCACCGCGGCGATACGACTCGAGCCGGTGGCGAATCCGCTCCAGGTGGTCCGCGTCGGCCGGTTGACTGCCCCCAGTGCTGGCCAGAGCTTTTTCGGCCGCGTCGACTGCTCGTTCGAATTGCCCCGTCTCGGCATAGGCGGCCGCCAACGTATCCCAATTCTGCCAGGTGATCTTTTCCGGCTCGGCGACGAGCGACTCGGCGAGCCGGAGCGCCTCGGCGCCGTCGCGAAATTGGGGATCGTCGGTGGTCGCCAGCAGCCAGGCAAGGTCGTTGCGGGCAGTGCGATCCCCCGGTGCGAGCGTCAACACTTCTCGATAGCGAGCCAGCGCCTCGTCGTAGGCGCCGGATTGCACCGCGCTGATCGCCAGCATCAACCGAGCGGGGATCGATTGCGCATCGACGGTCAGCGCTTCGCGCGCATAGGTGGCGGCCTCCGCGAATTGTTTTCGAGTCAACATGATTTCGGCCAGCGCCAGCAGCGTTGGCAAGTTGCTCGGATCGTACTGCAGCGATGCTTGCAAGGCCGCGATCGCGCCGTCCTGATCGTTGGCCGTCAGGCAGGCCTTCGCTTTGCGGTGCCAGACGAAGACCATCCGCCGCCGCGCGGTGGCCGGGCGCGCGTTGTCGGCGGCTAAGGGCGCGTCGGGCTGTGCCCATTGCTTGCGCAATTGCTCCGCTTCGGTGGGATAGATGCCGATCGCATGATCGCGCATCTGGATGAGCTTGACCCGCTCTCCCGTGGCCACTTTGAACGGCAGAATCTCGTCGTCGCGCTGCGGCATGTGACAGTCGATGCAGTTCTGCGTGAGCCGCGCCCCGTACTCCGCGGCCCGCGGGTGCGCGCTGGCGTCGTGGCATTCCTGGCAGCGCGCGGAGAACCGCGGCAAGTCCCCGCGCTCCAGTTCGTGCGGATTGTGGCAGGTGGTGCAGACCATCTCGGCCGATTTCTGAAAGCACTTGGCCATGTCCAAACGCTGCGACTGATTGGCGCTGCGGACGAAGTTGTCGTCGCCGGGCTGCCCCTTGTGATGGACGTAATCGGCCAATGGCTCGCCCGGCGAGTACGAGAACGCGGCCCGCACCAGGGTGCCGCTTTCTCCGTGACATTGCCCGCAGATTTCGAGCTGCCGCTGACGATCGAGCGTTTGGGGATTGACGATGGCGACCGCCTTCTGGGCCGTCGGGTGTGCCTGATGATAGGCCACGTGCTCGCTCCCCCGGCCGTGGCAGCGCTCACAAGAGATCTCGATGATCGCATTGTCGTAGCGATACGAATTGCGCGTATGAGGGACGTGCTCGACGTACGTTGCGTGGCAATCGAGGCAGCGCGGCTTGATGGCGCGCTCCCAGAACGGCAGCTCGTCCATGAAGCCTGGGACGAGCATCCACTCGCCCAGCGGCGAAAAGAAGAACATCGGCATCTGAAACAGCGCGTCGCCGCGCCGATAGAGCAGCGAGTGCGACAGCTTGCCCGAGCCCATGACCAGGGCCACCGGCTCGGCGCGGCGGCGCACGCCGCTGGCCGATTTTGCTTCGACCGATGTGACGAGCAGTTGCTCGCCGTCGCGCGTCGCCTCGAACCACACGTCGGGCGTAAAGGTCTTGAGCGTCGCCGGAAAGATACCCACGGGGTCAGCCGCGTCGGCCAGTCGCATGCTGTTAAAGTGAGATGTCTGCTCGTAACTGGCGCACCGCTCGGCATGACATTGCCGGCACGCTTGCTCACCGAGAAATTTGCGCGACGCCCACGCTCCCTGCGGCCCAGGAAGCACAGGATAAAGCTCGGCTGAAGTGACGCCGGGCAAGCGCACCTTCCACACGACCAGCGCGCCGGCAACCGCCAAGACGCCCAGTAGACCTAGTGGCCAACGACGCGAGATGCTGCCCAACATGATGAGGCCGAAAGCTCGAACTTCCGGAAATTGCCCAAGTACGTCGCCGATCGTAACGTCGGCGCGGGCGCCAGACAAGCAAATTCGCAAAGGCGTTCGCGCCTCACCCCGCGATCCGCTGGTGGTCGACAACCAACGAGCCGGCGACGGTCGCCCGCGGCGCCTTTGCCGCCGGGTGGGCTCCGCGTCCTGACGTTACTTCGCGGTCGGCGTAACGTTTTCGATGTCTTCGTCGCCAGCCAAGGACTTGGGCTCCGCGCAGCAGAGGGCTGGTGAGAAATGCGGGCTAGAACGCAGGGCGCCCTGCTGCGATGAGTTCGCGCGGCCTCGCGCCGCGCGAGCGGAGCGTGGCTACCAAAGAATCCGACTGGGGTGACATTAAGCGTCAACCAGCCGGGCGATCGGCGTCCCTTCACTCAGCTTCAACGGGCGCCCGGCCGACGATGTCAGCTCGCGCGTCGGATCGAGTCCCAAAGCCGCCAGCACCGTCGCATGCACGTCGGCGAAGCGTTTGGGTTCGGCGGGCGCGGCGCGGCCTTCGGGATCGGTCGCGCCGACAAGTTGACCACCGCGCAGTCCACCACCACCCAACAGCATGCTGAAGCCCTGCGGCCAGTGATCGCGTCCGCCGAGTGGATTGATCGAGGGGGTGCGGCCGAACTCGCCGCCGCAGAGCACGACGGTTCGCCGCCACAAGTCGCGTTCGCGCAAATCGCGCACCAGCGCGGCGAAGGCCGGATCGAGCGTGCCCGCCAAGCGCCGATGCAGTTCGTGATTGTCGACGTGCGTATCCCAACCCCCGAGCGTGACCTCGACGCACCGCACACCGACTTCGATCAACCGCCGTGCCGCCAGGCAGCCGCGGCCGAACGGAGTATCGCCGTAGCGGCGCCGCAACTCCGCCGGCTCTTGCCGCACGTCGAAGGCCGCGATTTGTTCCGACGACATCATCGTGCGGGCTCGCGCGCGTGTCTCCAGGTGCAGTGTCTCATCGACTTGCCGTGTGCGGCCGGTTGCGAACGCGCGCTCGACGACTTCAAGATCGGCAAGTCGGCGCGCAAGGCGCTCATCAGATACACGACCGATCAAGTCGGGCACAGGCTGCCGTGGATCGCCCGAGGTGAAGGCGTCGTAGCCGGGTCCGAGAAATCCGCCGCGACTCGGCCAAGCCCTCGGCAGAATCGAAATGTGGCGCGGGATTTCCGCGCCGGCCACGGGCAGCTCGTGGCAGCAGATCGCCCCCAGCGAAGGGTGCACGGTCGCCGCGTCGGGGCGATAACCGGTCTGTGCAAGGTAAGTTCCGCGCTCGTGGTCACCTTCCTGGCTGACCAACGAGCGGACGATCGAGAGCGACTTCATCTGCTCGGCCAACTGCGGATAGTCGGCCGCCAGTTCGATGCCGGAGACCGCGGTGCCGATGGCTTGCGTGCCGCCGGCGATGCGACGCCCTGCGTGCGGATCGAAGGTTTCCAACTGGCTCGGGCCGCCGGCGAGCCAGAGCAGAATCACCGATTGAGCGGGCTCCTTGGACGGGTCGTTTTCAGCCGCGTGGGCCAACTGTGCGGCAATCGGCATGAGCCAGCTCGATCCGATGGCTGCCCCGCAGAAGGTCGCCGCGCCGGTCGCGGCACGCAGCAACTCGCGGCGCGTCAGCATTTCGCGGCGCGTCAGCATTTCGCGGTGCGTGAATTCAACGGGCGGCGATTGAATTGGCGATGGCATAGCGCAGTCAGTTTCTAGCGCGATAAAAACGGTACTGGCAACAGAAAGGCGTGCTGTTCGAGCAAGCTTCCCTGCCCTTGCCAGGAGGTGTACTGACTGAAGAACACCAGCAGAACATAGAAGGCGACGACAGGGACGAGTGCCAGCCGGCCGACGAGGCGCGTCCCCCACCAGCGCGGCTGCTCGCGGCGCAGCGCACGCCCATAGGCCCAACCACTAATCCAGCGGGCCGGCAGCATGAACGTGACGAACACCAGGCTCGGCAACCACTGGGCCTGCCGCGGCACCATCTCGATCTTCAGCAGATAGAGGGGAATGGCGGAGAGTAACGTCGCGACGATCGCTGTCCAATACGCCAAGGGCGCGCGGACGAACAATCGGCGGATCGCGCGCCACCCAAAGATTGCGGCGAAGCGATTCTCAGTCGCCATCCGCACCTGCAGAAACGGGAGATGGCAAACGACGACCATCAGCAGAAACGCGCCAATCCAACCAAGGAGCGCCGCCTCACGGCCAATCGCGATCAACATCACTGGCAAGGCGAGCCAAATGAGCCCGCCGAAGAATCCGCGCAGTCCGAGCCAGAACAAGTAAGGCAGACGCAGCCCGACGACGAAATTCCAAACGCTGTCGCGGGCGCTCACATACACGCTGCCGCGTCGCAGGCGGCGCCGCAGTCGCGCCACGTTCAGCGACGGCAGCAGAAAGTGCCGCAAACGCCCGCCGCGAAAACAAGCGGCCACCAGGTGCAAGCTACTGAGCGCGGCCAGCACCAGTACGGCGGTTCCCCAGCGGCGCGCCGTCTCGCCGTGTGGATCGATCAGTTCGGCCGAGCGCCACAGCGCCGCGACCCAGGTCAAGGGGAGCAAGGCGAGCCAGGCCCCCAGCACGAGACTGCCGACGCGCGCGGCCTGTCGATAACCGACAAAGCCTGCGGTGAAGCGCCCCGTGCGCGCAATGCGGGCGGCCGATTCGAGCATGTAGCCGAGACTGGCGAATTGCAGCAGCGGAATCGCGGCGACCAGCGCCAGGCCGATCACGAGCGCGACGCCGCCGATCAGCCATTCGAGCCCCGAGGCGACGGCCTGCGGAGCCCGCGCGGGCCAGTTTCGGCGCGGGATGGGAGACGGCCCCATGACTTGCGACGAACTGGGAACATCGCCGGCTGCGGCCATGTCGCGATCGGCCAACGCCAGGGCCTCGTCGGGTAGCGGCGGTGGCCTGAGTGTTGGCGCCAGGCGAGTTTGTTCGTCGACCGCGGACATGATCGGTTTAGTTTCCCACGCCAGACTGCCGCCGGTCCACCCAATTTGTCCTTCGTCGCCCAGCAAGCGATCTTTTGATGAGACGGCAGGAAGCAGACATCGTTCGGAAGAAATCCTCTCCCCTGGGGCCTCGCGCCGGGTGCCACTGCTGGCTTGCCCGGAAGTGCGTCCCTTTGCGCGAGGTGGCGCACCAACACTAGCCCGAAGCGCAGCGAGGGACGGTTGAGGTCGCCTTGCCGATTCGCGTCGTATGCGAAGCGAGAATGCGCCCGAATTGCTTGAACGGCAACGCCGTGGCCGTCAATAGCCGCACTGGCGCAGCCCCTGGTCTCGTCGCGCAATCGAGCGCAAAGCCTCAACCGGGGCGGAAGTAATCCGCCATCCCCTGGACTATTCGCCGCCCCCCATGCGGCTCGATGCTAAAAAAGGTATCAAAAAATGTACACAATATACTGGACGCTGAGCCACCCGGCGCGTAAGATGTTGGTATGGCCTGGGCGATAGTCCCGGTCAATTGCCCATAAGCTGCCGATCGGCCCCGATCGCGGCCCGTTGAGCTTTGTGCCCGATTGTGGTCAGTTCCGCAAGGAATGCGTCGCAAATCGGGTTCCTCCGGGCTAGCGCGATCGACAAGTCGAGCGACGGCTTTCGGCAAGCGATGGTCATGCGCGCCGGGGACTGGAGTCGTTCCGGCGTTTAATGTTGTCGTCTGCGCACGCGCCGACCGGAAGGACTCCTGTCCCCCCTGCGGCGCTGCGCGCACGTGCAATCCACCACAACGATACGACGGAGATGATTTGTTAGCCGCGGGATTCATCCCGCGAGCTAGCTCGTGCGAGCGCGCGAATGGCTTGCGCCTGAAGGGCGTTAACCGGGTGCCACGGGCTCTGCCCGTGCTTGGTTGACGCTCTCATCGTGAACAATGCAGACACTCGTTCGCCGCGATTGCAAAACTTCGGCGAGCCCGCTCGCCGTGCGCGCGGAGCAATCCAGAATACATCCACAGAAACGCGCAGAAGATCACAGAAGTGTGAAGCGTCCTTCTGTGTTCTTCTGTGGATGCCTTGGCATTGTTGGGCGCGAATCGAAAACCAGGATCACCTTCACCACGGATTTCACGGATCACACGGATGAACGGAGCACGAATGCAACCATTCGTGCAATCCGTGGTTCAGAACAGGCCACAGGCCACAGACCTCAGGCGACAGGAAAGATCAGGCTTCGGACGCAAACGCCCGTCATCGGACGCAAAATGCCGCGAGCCGTCCTCGCCCCAAGTTGCGCCGTCTATTCGAGTTCGGGCTCAATATCAAAATCTTCGGACGCAAAATCCCGGAACACTTAATCGAGGTCAGTGGGTCGTGGCCAGATCGGAGATCGCCTGCTCACAAACCACTATGTTTTCAGCGGTAGAGCACCTTCGCCGCATCGGCCAAGGCCTTAGCGCGCAAATCGCCGACCCGAGCGCAAAGCGGTGCGCAAAGATCTTCGCTTTGCGCTCTCCGATAATCCATGACTCAGAAGCCACTTAACGCACGGTAACGTCGCCTGGAGCGCTAGAGCGCAAAAAAAACACGGGTCCAAAGCCAGCGGATCGCTGCTCCCAGCACACGGAGCCCGCAATCCGGGAGGCAGTTCGTTTCTCGATAACGGAAAGAATCTTTCCCAGGTCGGGAGCCACGAGGCGAATAGCTAGAATATGAATCCTGGTGCGCGGTAGCTAAGGAACGGCCGAGAAGTAACTTCTCCCTTACTCCCTCTCCCCTCGCGGGAGAGGGTAGGGTGAGGGGGCTAAGAAAACTGGAAGTTATTTCTCGGCCGTTCCTAAGTGCGCATCAGGCCGCCACCGCTCGACCAGCCAGAAAGGTCACCCATCGTGGGACGCCGCGATCTGCTGTTCATCGTCGTCTGCATCACGGGCGTTCTCGCGCTCGTCGCCCGGATCGCTCCGCAGACCAGGTCGCACGATGCTGCCCGCGAGGCGGGTAGCGCACGCGTTACAACCGAATCGCCGGCCCCGGACGATGCGTCAGTCGATGTGGCTGATGATGTAACTACGCCGAAGCTAGCGGCTGATGAAGCAGCCACGGTCGCGGCAGTCGACGCGCTGTTTCGTCAACAGTGGCGGCAGCAATCGCGAGCGCCCGCCGCCGTGGCCGATGAGCTGACGATCGCGAGACGCTTGTCGCTGGCCCTGACCGGCACGATCCCCTCGTTGGCTGAAATTCGCGAACTGGAAACCGTTTTGCCTAATCAGAGGATTTCGTGGTGGCGCGAGCGGCTGCTCGCCCAGCGGCGCACGGCCGACTACCTGGCCGAGCGGCTGGCGCGGCCGCTGGTCGGGATCGAAGATGGTCCGTTTCTGATCTTTCGGCGGCGACGCTTCGTCACCTGGCTGGCCGACGCCGTGGCCGAGAACCGTCCCTACGATGCGATCGTCCGCGATTTAATTGCGTCGAGCGGTTTGTGGACCGACCAGCCGGCCACCAACTTTGTGACCGCGGCTTGGATCGTGGAAGAGAAACGCATCGACGCCAATCGCCTGGCGAGTCGGGTGTCGCGGGCATTTCTCGGCACACGCATCGATTGCGCCGAGTGCCACGATCATCCGTTCGATCGCTGGAAGCAGAGCGACTTCCGCGGGCTGGCCGCCTTCTTCGCCGACACGCGCCAGGGGGCAACCGGCATTTACGATCGCGTCGAAAAGCAAGGGAAGCGCCCCCGCGGAAAGTTGATGATTAAGAAACCGGAGAACTACGCCGACGAACTGAGCGCCGCGCCGAGCGTGCCCTTCGCCAGCGAGCTGCTGCCCGAGCAAGGGGCGCCGCGCGTGCGGTTGGCGGCCTGGGTGACCGACGCACGAAACAAGCCCTTGGCCCGCGTGACGGTCAATCGGCTGTGGGGCGTCATGTTCGGCCGGGCGCTCGTTGAGCCAATCGATAGTATTCCGCTGGCGAGTGAAGAGTCCGCGGAGGCGGAGGCCTCCCCCGATTCGAATGCCGTGCTTGAACTCCTGGCCGATGATTTTGCACGGCACGGCTTCAATCTGCGGCGCACGATCCGCATTCTGGCAGCGCTCGATGTGATGCGGCTCGATAGCCGCGACAATTCCTACGACAGCGCCATGAGCCTCGGCGAAACCAACACGAAGGTAGCGCGCGCAGATGAGGCGACTTCGCCCGCCTTGGCGTGGAACGTTTTTCCGCTTACCCGGCTGCGGCCCGAGCAGTTGGCCTATAGCATTGCGCAGGCGTCGTCGCTCGAAACCATTGATCCAGAGACCAGCCCGGTGATTGGTTTCCTGCGCTCGGTCGGTCGCGCGGAGTTCGTGAAGCGCTTTGGAGACGCCGGCGAGGCGGAGTTCGCGCCAGCCATCGGCACCATTCCGCAGCAATTGTTGCTGCTCAATGGCAAAGCAGTCCAAGAGGCCGTCAAAGGGGTAAATCCCATCAATGCCTCCTGGCGCGTGGCGGCCCTGGCCCCCGACGATGAACGTACGGTCGAGGCAGCCTATTTGACCGTCCTCACGCGGCGACCAACACCCGACGAGCGGCGCCACTTTACGGCGCGGCTGGCAGGCACGACCGGCGATGCACGGCATCACGCGGTGGAAGACTTGTTCTGGACGCTCTTGAATTCAACGGAGTTTGCGTGGAATCACTAGCGGCCCCTTCGAAATCGTCGGAACGGCCGCGATATAACTTGTCCCTTTTCCCCTCTCCCCTCGCGGGAGAGGGTAGGGTGAGGGGGCAAAGAGAACAGGAAGTTATGTCGCGGCCGTTCCTTAGTCGGCCTGCTCGTACGCTTCGATCTCGAACGGGTTGTCGAGATAGGGGTGTCGGCCGGTCGCCCATAACCATGCCGACCAGCCGAAGTACGCCGGCAGAAAGAGAGGCCCCCAACGTTCGTACTGCCTGACGTGGATCCACTCGTGGGCGCGCGCCATGGCGAGCGCCGCTTCGTTCTGGCCGATGATGACATGGCCCAAGGTCAGCGCCGCGGCGCCGCGCACCAACGGAACGCGTCGCAAGCACCAAGGGAGGATGCCCCCCCAGAATTCGAGGGTACGGCCGATGCGCCGCGCGCGCCCGCCACTGGCGAGCGCGACGGCGCCGACCAACAATCCCAGCGCACTACCAGGCGAAGCCCAAAACAGGGCGGCGACGCGCCAGCGCGAAAGCGCCGGCAGGTCGCGCGGTGTCACTTGGGAGCCAGAATGCAGACAATGCGCTTGCCTTGCTGCATCGGCGGGCTTTCCACCTTGGCGATCTCTTCGAGCTGGACGAGCACGTGCTTGATGACGCGCTGCCCCTCTTCGATGTGCGCCAACTCGCGACCGCGGAAGATGACCGAGACGATCACCTTATCCTTGTGAGTGAGGAACTCGCGGGCACGGTTGACCTTGACCTCGATATCGTGATCGCCGGTCTTGGGGCGGACGCGGATTTCCTTGATCTTGCTTTGATGGGCGTGGCCGCGATGCTGCCGTTTCTTTTGTTGATACTTGAACTTGCCGTAATCCATGATTCGGCAAACGGGCGGGCGCTCGTTGGGCGCCACCTCGACCAGATCCAAGTCAGACTCCCGCGCGCGGCGCATCGCGTCGTCGGTCGGCAAGATACCGAGCTGATCACCTTCGGGTCCGATCACGCGCACCGGGGAAATGCGAATTTGTTCGTTGACTCTCTGCGAGCGTTCGATTGTTGTTGTCCTCCAAAAGCCTGATGGAAAAACCCACGTCGTCGGGGCGAGTCACTCGCTCCCCCGGCGGCCACTGCCGTACATGCTTCTCGTGGCTCGGTGTGGGTCGGCTACTGTCGTGGGTTGGCAATCTATCGCCTTCCCCTAAGCGAAAGTATGGGTCGGGACGGAAAGGGGCGTCAACCACTTTAACCGCGATTTATCTCAACCGGACCGCCTTCGCTGTGGGCCAGTCGGATTCCCGCGAGATCAGCTCGGGGAAAGGCCGTCCACCGCCGGCTCGTCGACCCCTACAATCGGCACACGACGCTATCGCGGGGTCCGAATTGCAGGCCACTTGCCGGACAACACGCGGCATTTCCGGCCTAATACTCGGTTCCGGCGGCCTCTTTTTTCTGGGGAGCGATCTCGCTGCGGGCGACCTTGCGAACCGTTTTGGCGGCCACTTCCGCCAGCAGTTTCTCCACCGCCGCTTCAACGGGCATCGCCCCCAGATCGCCGTCGATCCGGTCGCGAACGGCCACCGAGCCCTGTTCGGCCTCGCGGGCCCCGCACACCAGCATGTACGGAACGAGCTTCAATTGGGCGTCGCGAATCTTCGAACCGATCTTCTCCGCCCGATAGTCGCCCGTGACGCGCAGGCCTGCCTGGCGCAGGCGCTGTTCGACTTTGCGGCCAAACTCTTCGACCTTCTCGCTGACGACCAGCACCCGCACCTGTTCGGGGGCCAACCACAGCGGGAACGCCCCGGCGAAGTGCTCGATCAACACGCCGATGAATCGCTCCATCGAACCCAACGGAGCGCGATGGATCATCACAGGCCGATGCGCGGTGTTATCGGCCCCGATGTATTCCAAGCCAAAACGCTCGGCACTCGGCAGGTTGTAGTCAAGCTGCACGGTGCCAAGCTGCCATTCGCGACCAAGGCAGTCGGCCACGACGAAGTCGGCCTTGGGACCATAGAACGCCGCCTCGCCACGCTCGACATCCAACCGCGGCAGGTCCATACCGCGGCAGACCTCTTCGAGCGCCCGTTCGGCCCGCTCCCAGCTCTCGGCGCTACCGACGTACTTGTCGCTCTTCGGGTCGCGAAACCCAAGTCGCACGCGGTAGTCGTCGAGCCCCAGCGACTTGAGCACGTGGCGGGTCATCTCCAGGCAGCCGCGGAACTCGTCGGCGACCTGCTCTTCGGTGCAGAACAAGTGGGCGTCGTCCTGAGTGAAGCCGCGCACGCGGGTCATGCCCCCCAATTCGCCCGACTGCTCGTAGCGATAGACGGTGCCGAACTCGGCCAGCCGCAGCGGCAAGTCGCGATAGCTGCGCGGCCGCGACTTGTAGATCATGATGTGGTGCGGGCAGTTCATCGGCTTCAAGAGATAGCGTTCGTCTTCGCTGATTTCGATCGGCTTGAACTGACTGTCGGCGTAATACGGATAGTGGCCCGAGGTCATGTAAAGCTCGACCCGGCCGATGTGCGGTGTATAGACAGGCTCGTAGCCGCGCTTGATGAGCTCCTGGCGAACGAAGTTCTCGAGCTCGCCGCGAATGACCGCCCCGCGCGGCAGCCAGAGGATGAGGCCCGAGCCGACCAAGGGATTGACCGAGAACAGCTCGAGCTGCTTGCCCAGCACGCGGTGATCGCGGCGCTTGGCTTCTTCGAGTCGGACCAGATGGGCGTCGAGCTCTTCCTTACTAAAGAACGCGGTGCCATAGAGCCGCTGCAATTGTGGTCGCTCGGAATCCCCTTTCCAGTAAGCGCCGGCCACGCTCAACAGCTTAAACGCGCCAATCTTGCCCGCGCCGGGCACGTGCGGGCCACGGCACAGGTCGATGAACTCGCCTTGTCGATAGAACGACAGCGTGGGGTCTTGCGACAGCCCGGTCTGGATATGTTCAACCTTGAAGGGCTGCCCCAACTGTTCGCACAAGGCGAGCGCCTTCTCCCGCGGTTCGACCAGCCGCTCGAACGGTTCATCGGCCTTGATCAGGCGGGCCATCTCGGCTTCGATCTTGGGGAAGTCCTCTTCGGTCAGCTTGTGCGGCAGATCGAAGTCGTAGTAGTAGCCGTTTTCGATCGTCGGACCAAACGCCAG
This sequence comes from uncultured Planctomycetaceae bacterium, assembly GCA_964495375.1. Taxonomy (GTDB): domain Bacteria; phylum Planctomycetota; class Planctomycetia; order Pirellulales; family JAEUIK01; genus JAIESQ01. The sequence continues at coordinate 48,998 of CAZBWM010000052.1, forward strand.
CTTGACGTCGGGAAACAGCCGCATCACGGCGCGAGCCATCACATGCGCACAACTGTGCCGCATGACGGCCAGTGCTTCGGGGTCTTTTTTGGTCAAGATGCGCAGTTGCACGCGGCCGTCGCCCGGTAACGGGGTGTCGGCCCCCACGACCTTTCCGTCGATGCTGGCCGCCAGCGTGGCTTTGGCCAGGCCCGCGCCGATTTCTGCCGCGATATCCAGCGGCCTCACCGGCTGGCTGTATTGTCGTGTGCTGCCGTCAGGTAGTTCGATGGTGACCATAGTGTTCCGTAAGCAATGGAGCGATTGACGCGGCAACAGGTTCGGTGGCCGACCACGCGGAGGGTGATGCCACCGACCGACGGGCGCACCTGGCCGGCGGACGCGCCGACGGGCGCCCCAATCCAGTTCCGAGGTGCCGTATTGCCGGCGAAATCCCTCGGCAGCCAACCCCAAGTGGGCGCGAAGAGTCGATTCCCCGAGCCGCAACCCCAAGAAAGATATAGAATAAGGTCGCTCGGCCGCAAGTGCGGCTTATCGCGGGGCCAGCCCTGGCGAGCGGTGGAACGAGTGAACCCGGCGGCAGGGTCGGCATGTCGAAAACGGTCTGGCCGAATTGCTGGCGGTTATTCGTCTCCGGCCCCTGGCACGCGAGAGTCGAAAACGTAGGATAGTTGAACTGCCGCCAGACGGCGGCCAGCCACGCAGGGCGATTAGCTCAGTTGGTTAGAGCACTAGCTCGACAAGCT
>CAZBWM010000053.1:0-48787 GCA_964495375.1 uncultured Planctomycetaceae bacterium
GAATCCTGTCCTCTCCGCTTGACGTCTTGTCTCCCGCTGCGAGCGACTACTCTCGAATCACTTGCAGCGGGCCTGGATTGGTTGGCGCACTCAACGGTGACAAAAGTGTGCAAAAAAGCCAGTGCAGCGAGCCAGATTCTAGGAACTCCCGCCGTTCAGCGCCTCGATAGGGTTCACGTGTCGTCGGCGAATTTTTGCTTGCCACTGGGTATCACGAACTTCAGTCGCTGTATTTGACGTCGTTGGCCCGGTACACTTGCCAGGCGATTTTTAGTTTGCGCATCCGGGCTCGCAGTGTGTGCGGGTTGATCTTCAACAGCGCGGCAGCCCCCTGCGATCCTTCGATGCGCCCCTTGGTGCGGGCGAGCGCGGCTTCGATGTGCCGACGCATCGCTTCGTCGAGCGACGGGAATCCGCCCGACGGTGGCGCCGCGCCAGGCGCTGCCAGGTAATGCTCACTAAATGTGGACCGAGCCAGCGACTGCGAATGAAGGTGCGGTTGCGACGCCGGCGCCTGCGGAACGCTTCCGCCCGCAGTGGGCACCTGCCCTAGCGACGTGCCGATATCGAGGAAGCGACCTTCCCCCAAAATCGCCGCACGCTCGATCACGGCCGCCAGCTCGCGGACGTTCCCCGGCCAGCGGTAGTTCTGCAGGCGGAGAATGTCATCGGCCGATGGTGTGCAAGCTGGCAGCCCCAACCGCTCGGCCGCGCGGCCGGCGAAATGACTGGCCATCGCCGGAATATCTTCGAGCCGCTGCCGGAGCGGCGGCAGAATCACCGGAAACACGGCCAGCCGATACCAGAGATCTTCGCGAAAGCTCCCCTCGGCGACCATCCGCTGCAAATCGCGATGCGTGGCCGCCACAATCCGCACGTCGACGTGCAGTTGCTTCTCGCCGCCAACACGCTCGAACGTGCCATCCTGCAGAATGCGCAGCAATCGCACTTGCACGCTGAGCGGCAGCTCGCCGCACTCATCCAGCAACAACGTGCCGCCGTCGGCGCGCTCGAACCAGCCCTTACGCAACGTCGTAGCGCCGGTGAAGCTGCCGCGCTCATGACCGAACAATTCGGAGTCGACCAACTCAGATGGGATCGCACCGCAGTTGACGCGCACGAACGGCCCCGCCGCGCGGCGCGAGCGATTGTGTATTGCGCGGGCCGCCACTTCCTTGCCCGAGCCCGTTTCGCCAAGAATCAAGATCGGCACCTCCGTTCGGGCGACCAGCTCGACGCGCTGCATGACTTCGCGTAAGCCGGTTTCGGCGCCAATGACCGAATCGGTGATGTCGTTGCGGCCCAGGCGCGAGAGTAGTGATTGACGATCGGCCTCGGCGGCCAACCGCAGGGCATTGAGCTCGCGAACGCGGCGATCGTTCTCCATCGCCGTGGCGACGGGCTCGACAAGCGCCTCGACCGTTCGTTCGTGGTCAGGTCCATACTCGTCGTCGACTTCGCCCAGTACGACCAGTGCCCCGGCCGAGCCATCGGTCAATTGCCAGGTCGCCACCAGCCACGAGCCCCGCACGTCGGTGGGGACGAGCCCCGCGGGAATGTCTGCCCTGCCATCCAAACCGGAGCGCACGATGCGGCGCTGCCGCGACCAGGCCAGCAGTTCGCTCCCCACGCTGGGGTTGGCCGTCTCGCGCGATCCGGCCAGGAAGTCGCGTGCCTGGTAGCCGGCCGCTGCGACCGTCTCAACTACCAGCCGCTCGCGATCAACCCGGCGCAAAAGCAGTGCCCGATGGGGGAGCACTTCGGCGACCAGGGGGGCGATCAGCTCGAGGGCTTCGTCGATCTGGATATGCCGGCAGGCCTCGCGCCACACGGCATCGATCAAGCTGGCGGAGGTTTGCATGGTGGTAGACACCTGATTTGCGTCCTTGATGGTTCCGTGAAATGCGATGGGACAATCCGTGCCCGAGCACGGAACGTTGGTTGACTTTTACGGCTTCTTTGACGTAAGCCCTTAATTCCTATTGGTGTGCGTAATCCCGCGTTTGGGTGGCACGGGTAATGCACAATAGTTGTGCCAAACCATCATCAGTATGATTATCGACTTTATGATGATCCTGTCGAGTGCAAATTACAAGCCCGAACTAGGAAATCCGACAGCCAACCTGGTGTGGTGCCCCTCATGAGCCAAAACACGACCGACCTGAGGACGGAACAACGGACTGCCCGCTTCGAGCAGGCAATGGACGAGGTTCGCGATGCCCTTCGCGGCCTCCGCTACGGCGAGGTTTCCATCGTGGTGCAAGATGGAGTCGTGGTGCAGATCGAACGAACCGAACGCCGGCGCCTGCAGCGGCCGGGGTGACCGTGATTCCAGCCGCCGGACAGTGTGGCGGTCGGGACGTCGACAAGAGAGCGATTTACCGCCGGATGCGGCCGGATCGCGGAGACGACAGCCTAACTACGAACAGCCGACAACGGCGTTCGCAATTTTCAGGGGACTGATACCAATGATTAGTTTCGAGACAACAACGAATCACGCTTTCTCGCGCGCGGCCCGGGGGCTACTGGCAATGCTGGCCCTATCGCTATTAGTTGCCGCGAGCGGTTGCAGCAGAGAGCCCGTGCGTCTGCAGACCTTTCCGGCGAGCGGCACCGTGGCGTTCGCCGGCAAGCCGACCCCCGGCGCGCTGGTCGTGCTGCATCCGCAGCAAGATCTGGGTAAAGACGTGCCGCGCCCGACGGGTTATGTCGACAAGGATGGCCGCTTCGTGCTGACGACGTTCAAAACGGGGGATGGCGCGCCGGCCGGCAAATACAAGTTGACCATCGAGTGGAACAAGCTCGTCGTCAACGGCAAGGATGCCGAGCCGGGCCCGAACGTGCTGCCGGCCAAGTACGCGGTGCCGGCCACAACCGATGTCGAGGTGGAAATCGCGTCGGGCCCGAATCAGCTTCCGCCGCTCATTCTGCGTCGCTAGGTCCGCCTGCGTCGCTAAGTCGGCGCGGTCTGGCTCGTTAAGCATTCTCTTCGCGCTCGGGCGACACAGCCCCGCGCGGCATTCCCACGGCTACACCCTCCCACCCACCAAAATACTCGCCAGCCAAGGAGGCTGAATCATGAACAGGCGGAATCATCCTGCGGGCTTCACGCTCGTCGAACTTCTCGTCGTGATTGCCATCATCGGTGTCTTGATCGCGCTGTTGCTGCCAGCCGTGCAGGCCGCGCGTGAAGCCGGTCGCCGCTTGAGCTGCACCAACAATCTCAAGCAAATCGGTCTTGCCCAGCACAACTTCCACGACACCAAGGGGAATTTCGCGGGTAGCTTACGGCCACCGGGCCTAACCAATGCTCCGCGCATCGCGTGGGTTACGTTCCTGCTGCCCAGTTTCGAGCAGGAAGCACTCTTCAATCTCTATAACCGCACGATCAATTGGCATCAAGAACCCAACCGCACCTTGGTGGGGACCAGGATTCCGATTCTGCAATGCCCCTCGACGCCGCAGGGCGACCAGAATCTCGACGGCGCTCCTGACGATCCGACCTTCGTCGGCTTCTGCGCCACGACCGACTACTCGCCGATCACCGGCGTCGAGAAGCGGCTCTTTCAAGCCGGCCTGGCCGATCAATGGGGCGACGGCATCCTCCCCCGCCAGCTATCAACGGGGGCACCGAAAATCACGAAAATGCGCGACGTGCTCGACGGCTTGTCGAACACCCTGCTAATCGTCGAATCGGCGGGCCGCCCGCGGACCTACCGTAAGGGGATCGAAGTTCTGCAGGAGAATCTCCCTTCGGAGAAGCACCGCATGAACGGCGGCGGCTGGTGCCGTCCGGCGAGCGACTTCGCCCTCGACGGCTCGAGCTACGATGGCCTCACCTTCCCCGGCCCCTGCCCCCTGAACTGCACCAATGGTGAAGTCGTCGACTGGAACAGTTGGCCCAGCAACACGGGCGTGTACGGCACCAACGGCTCGGGCGAAGCCTACTCGTTCCATCCCGGCGGCATGAACGCGGTCTTCGGCGACGACTCGGTCCGCTGGATCAACGAGTCGATCCAGATGCGCGTCTTTGCCGCGCTGGTGACCAAAGCGGGCAAAGAAGTCGCCTCCGAGTCGCAGTGATCCCGTTTGTGGCGCGAGAGGCGCCATCGTTTCCACAGAATCCGATTCGGTTTCCAACGAAAGGATATTCGTCGTGACACGTTCTTTCCCGCTTTCAACAATGGCCTTCTTGGTATTGACTGCCGTATGGGTGGGCTGCACGTCGGAAGGGAGCTCGACGAGCAAGGGGCCCGCGGTCGAGCTGCTGAACGTTTCGTACGATCCGACGCGTGAGCTTTGGAAGGCGCTCAACCTGGCCTTCGAAACCAAGCACGAGAAGAAGACAGGTCAGGAGCTGGAGATTCGCGTCACGCATGCCGGTTCGAGCAGCCAGGCCCGCTCGGTGATCGAAGGTCTCGAAGCCGACGTCGTCAGCCTGGCCATGTGGAACGATACCGACGCGATCGCCCGCGCCGGCCTGATCGACGCCGGCTGGGAGACGAAGCTTCCCAATAATTCGCTGCCGTACTCGTCGACGATCGTGTTCGTGGTCCGCAAAGACAACCCCAAGCAGATCAAGGATTGGCCCGATCTATTGAAGGAAGGGGTTGAAGTCATCTCGCCGAACCCCAAGACGTCGGGCAACGGCAAGCTGAGCTTTCTGGCCGCCTGGGGCGCGGTGCTCGACCGCGGCGGCAGCGAAGACGACGCGCTCAAGTACGTGACGCAGTTGTTCAGGCAGGTGCCGGTGCTCGACTCGGGGGCCCGCGCGGCCACGGTCACCTTCGCGCAGAAAAAGATCGGCGACGTACACCTCACCTGGGAGAACGAGGCCCGGCTCGAAGTGCAGGAAGCCCAGGGCGCACTCGAGATCGTCTATCCCTCGGTGAGCATCTTGGCCGAGCCGCAAGTGGCGGTCGTCGATGCCAACGTCAAACGCCATGGTACAGCCGAACTGGCCAAAACGTATCTCGAATTCCTCTATACCGACGAAGCGCAAGAGCTAATTGCCCGCAACTACTATCGTCCGACGACCGAGGCGATTCTGGCCAAGCACAAGGAAGACTTCCCCGACATCAAGCTGTTCCGCATTTCGGCAGTTGCCAAAGACTGGGCCGACGCCAACGAGAAGTACTTTGCCGAGGGGGCGATCTTCGACAAGATCACCGAGGCCAACGCGGCCGAGAAGTAGTGTGGCGTCGCGGTTGTGTCGAGCTCGTCGCCAAGGTGTCGAGCTCGTCGCGTGTAGGTCGAGCGATTCCTAAAAGTCGTCTGCGATTCAGGTCGAGAAGGTCCGATGTCACGCCGAGTGCTGCCCGGTTTCAAGCTGAGCCTTGGTTTCACGCTCGCCTACCTGACGGTGATGGTGCTCGTTCCCTTGGCGGCTTGTATCGCTAAGGCGACGACGCTCACCCCCGCGCAGTTTTGGGCGGCCGTTTGGACACCGCGGGCCCGAGCGGCCTACGTGCTGACGGTCGGTGCGTCGGCGGCTTCGGCCGTGATCAACGTGCTGTTGGGCGTGTTGTTGGCTTGGGTGCTGGTGCGCTATCGCTTTCCGTTCAAGCGGCTATTCGATGCCATCATCGACTTGCCGTTCGCGCTGCCGACCGCCGTGGCGGGCCTGGTCTACTCGAGCTTGTATGTCGAAAACGGCTGGCTCGGCCAGTACCTGTTTCCCTATGGCATCGAGCTGGCGTACACGCGCTCGGCGATCGTGCTGGTGTTGGTGTTCATCGGGCTGCCGTTCGTGGTCCGCACGTTGCAGCCGGTGCTCGAGAGTGTCGAACACGAAGTCGAGGAAGCCGCCGCGATGCTCGGCGCCAATCGCTGGCAGACCTTCACGCGCGTGATTCTGCCGCTGCTGTTGCCGGCGATTCTGACCGGCTTTGCCCTGGCCTTTGCCCGGGCGCTCGGTGAGTACGGCTCGGTGGTGTTCGTGTCGGGCAATATGCCGTTTCGTACCGAGATCGCCTCGCGGCTGGTCGTCGATCGGCTGGAAGAGTTCGAATACGCGCAAGCCACGGCGATCGCGGTGGTGCTGCTAGCGATCTCGTTCGCGACGCTGATCGTGATAAACGTACTCGAGCGCTGGAGCCAGCGATCCCATGTCTGATCCACACGCACGTTTCGCCAAGGGAAGCGCGGGGGCGGTCGGGCGCACGGCCACGCTGGTACCGCTGCGCAAATCGATCGGCTACGTCGCGCGCCCCACTAGTAGCGCGGTAGCGACAGTCGCAGCTTCGGTGGCGTCCGAACCCCGGCCGCACGTGAGCGGCGCACTCGTGGACGACGCCGCTGCCCCGGCATCGAGCGCGGCCCCCGCGCCGTACGACGCGATTTCGACCGACAGCGTCCCGACGAACAACATCTCCAACTGGAAGAATGCCCAGCAAGATCCGTGGTGGGTGCGGTTGACGTTAATTCTCGTCGCCTGCAGCAGCTTAGTTGTGCTGGTCGTGATCCCGGTCGTGAACATCTTCTACCAGGCGTTTTCGGCCGGAGTACAAGCGTACTGGGACAATCTGTTCGAGGATCCCGATACCCGGCACTCGATCTGGCTGACGTTGATCGTGGCGCCGACGGCTGTCGTGGCGAACTTGATCTTCGGCGTGGCGGCCGCCTGGGCGATCGCCCGGTTTCGCTTTCCCGGTCGCTCGGTGCTCACCACGCTGATCGATCTGCCGTTCGCGATTTCGCCCGTCGTGGCCGGCTTGCAGCTCATGCTGTTGTTCGGGTTGCAAGGTTACTTCGGGCCCTGGCTGCGCGAGCACGATCTACACATCATCTTCGCCGTGCCGGGGCTGATTCTGGCGACGATGTTCGTCACGCTGCCGTTTGTAGCCCGCGAGCTGATCCCCGTGCTGGAAGCGATCGGCCCCGACGAAGAGCTGGCCGCCGTGAGCCTGGGCGCTCGGGGCTGGCAAGTGCTTTGGAAGATCACGCTGCCGAACATCAAGTGGGGCCTGCTCTACGGCATCCTGCTCTGCAACGCGCGGGCGATGGGTGAGTTCGGCGCAGTGTACGTCGTGTCGGGGCATATCCCTGGTCAGACGCAAACCATGCCGCTGCGCGTCGATCGCTTGTTCCAGGGCTACAACACGCCGGGTTCGTTCGCGCTGGCCTCGGTGTTGATGCTGCTGGCGCTGGTGACGCTCGTGCTGAAGACCGTGCTCGAACGCCGCACCCAGCGCGAGCTGGCCGAAGCGGCGAAACTGCACTCCGTGGAGATAGAGTCATGAGTATCGCGGTGCGCAAGGTCACCAAGCGTTTCGGCAATTTCACGGCGCTCGACGACGTCTCGATCGAGGCTCGCAGCGGGGAGCTGTTGGCGCTGCTTGGCCCCTCCGGCTCGGGCAAGACGACGCTCTTGCGCATCATCGCCGGGCTCGAAGCGGCCGATCGCGGTAGCGTCCACTATCACGACGAAGACGTCACGCGCCGCTCGGCCCGCGATCGCAATGTCGGCTTCGTGTTTCAGCACTACGCCTTGTTCCGGCACATGAACGTGTTCGAGAACGTCGCCTTTGGCATGCGGGTGCGCGGTATCCGCGGTCCCGTGGTCGAGCAGCGCGTGCGCGAACTGTTGCACCTCGTGCGGTTGGAATCGCTCGAGCGCCGCTATCCGTCGCAGTTGTCGGGCGGGCAGCGGCAACGCGTCGCCTTGGCCCGTGCGCTGGCCGTGCAGCCCAAGGTGCTGTTGCTCGACGAACCGTTTGGTGCGCTCGATGCTAAGGTGCGAGTCGAGTTGCGGCAATGGCTTCGCCGGCTGCACGAAGAGATTCACATGACCAGCGTGTTCGTCACGCACGACCAGGAAGAAGCTTTCGAGGTGGCCGATCGCGTGGCCGTGATGAACGGCGGTCGGATCGAGCAGCTCGGCTCGCCGCAGGAAGTGTTCGACCATCCGGCCAATGCTTTCGTGATGCACTTTCTGGGCAATGTGAACGTCTTTCACGGCCGCGTGCACGACGGTAAAGCCCACCTCGGCGGCTTCGAGCTCGAAGTGCCCGAGCATGCTGACGTCGATGCCAGCGCGGCGGCGGTTTACATCCGCCCGCACGAGCTGGAAATCGAACGCACGCCGGCGGCGGGACGACTGCCGGCCCGCGTGCTGCGCGTGCATGCCGCGGGTCCGGTGGCCAAGGTGTCGCTGCGGTCGGAGGATTTCGGCCTGGAGATTCAGGTCGAACTGAACGTCGAGCGCTGCGTGGCGTTGGCGCTAGCGATCGGCGAAATCGTCTTCGTGGCCCCGCGCCGGGTGCGCGTCTTTGTGCCCGAAGAGACCGGCGACCTGCAAACCGTGCCCGAGTACGTGATCTGAGCGGCGTGGGCACGGTCGCTTAGGGCGGGCTAGTTACGGCCCACGGATGCAAACCGCAAGAGGGCCCAGCCGAGCGCGAACGCTTCGATTGGCCGGCAACTCGTCACTGGTTCGGGCATTTGACCGGGCCAACTTCTCGCTCGTCGGGGCCATGGTCACAGCGGCGGTCAACAAGGTAAAGATTCACATTCGCGCTACTTCATTTCGGACCCCTTCGGTCGAGGTACTTGAGTAATACATCGGAGGTAGACAATAATCCTCGCGCCGATCTTTCGTCCCCGATCGGCGCCTACTGCAAAAGACACCAGGCACGGATTGATGGCGGTGCGCGTCGCCGACTGGGTTCAACCCAGAAGTGACGCCTTGCGGTTTCTCTCGAAAGGCAAAAGGAATCGCGGCTGGATCCTTCACGAGGATCTCGCGTCGGCTGGCGTGCTTTTGCTGCGCACGTTGCTGCCAGCTACGAGCTGTCGACGCGGCACAATTCGGCCGGCGTTCTGCAAGTTAAGCGTGCGATTATCGCCAGCAACTTTGCTTGGCTTTTGCGCAGAGCACAGATGGGCTTCTATTGAGTCCCGACACAACCCCGGAACCTCACCATGTCAGGCAGTTTATTGCAGCGTAGCGTGACGACCGCGGTCGCACGGAACTTGGCGAATACGACGAAGACGTCGCCGAAGATGATGTCGATCACGCCGCGATGGCTATTGAGCCTGCTGCCGTGGGTGCAGGTCGACGGCGGCACCTATCGGGTGAATCGGACCAAGGTCGAATTGACCAAGGCCGAGCGGATCGGCGTGGAAGTCAGCGGCGGTGTCACTTCGTTCCCGCCGGAGACGTTGCGCGGCGTGCCGCTCTTCTCGCGCTTGCCCGACGAGATCATCAGCCGCATGGCGGGGCGTTTCAAGACCGAAGAGGTGGCGCTGGGCAACAAGTTGATCGTCGAAGGGGAAGACCGCAGCAAGTTCTTCATCATCGCGCAAGGGCAGGTCGAAGTCTCCAGCAAGGGGGTCCACGGCAGTAACCTGCGGATCGCCCTGTTGACCGAAGGCGAGTACTTCGGCGAGACGGAGCTGGTCTCCGATCGTCCGTCGGACGTGACGGTTCGCACGCTCACGCCTTGCATCCTGCTGACCCTCTCGCGCAAGGATCTCGACGCGGTGCTGGGCGAACTGCCCAACCTGCAAGACGACTTCAAACGGGCGATCGACGAGCATCTGGAGCTGCGCTCAACGGTCAATCGTTACGGCGAGCGGAACATCGACCTCGTGTCGGGCTTCGCCGAGAACGTGGAGATCCCCGAGACGTTCGTCGATTACTCGGCTAACCCGCGCGAGTACTCGCTGTCGTCGGTGCAGACGGTGGTCCGCGTCCATACGCGTGTCTCCGATCTGTACAACGATCCTTTCAACCAGTTGGCCGAGCAGATGCGGCTGACGATCGAAGGGATCAAAGAACGGCAGGAGTGGGAGCTGATCAACAGCAAGAAGTTCGGGCTAATCCACTCAGTCGATCCGGCAATGCGAATCAGCACGCGCTACGGCGCGCCGACCCCCGACGACCTGGATGAGCTCTTGGCATTGGTGTGGAAGAAGCCGGCGTTCTTTCTGGCGCACCCCAAGGCGATCGCGGCCTTCGAGCGCGAGTGCACGTGGCGTGGGGTACCGCCGGTAACGACCGACTTGTTCGGCACGCCGGTAATCACATGGCGCGGCGTGCCTTTGGTCCCTTGCGACAAGCTGGAGATGAACAGCCGCTTCCAGGGGAATCAATGGCTCGGCACGACCAGCATTCTGCTGTTGCGTGTGGGCGAGGCCGAGCAAGGGGTCGTGGGGCTGCACCAGGCGGGCATCCCCGGCGAGATCATGCCGAGTTTGTCGGCCCGGCTGATGGGTTTGGACAGCCTCGGTGTGGCGTCCTACTTGCTGACGCTCTACTTCTCGTGCGCCGTGCTGACCGACGACGCCATCGGCGTGCTCGAGAATGTCGAAGTCGGCTACTACCACGACTATTACCATCGCGGAATGCATGGCTTTGAAGGCGGTCTGGGCATTTAGCCCGAATGATTCGGACTTAGCAACGCTTCCCAAGGAAAGGCCATAAGCACCATGTCAGGCAGTTTATTGCAGCGTAGCGTGACGACCGCGGTCGCACGGAACTTGGCGAATACGACGAAGACGTCGCCGAAGATGATGTCGATCACGCCGCGATGGCTATTGAGCCTGCTGCCGTGGGTGCAGGTCGACGGCGGCACCTATCGGGTGAATCGGACCAAGGTCGAATTGACCAAGGCCGAGCGGATCGGCGTGGAAGTCAGCGGCGGTGTCACTTCGTTCCCGCCGGAGACGTTGCGCGGCGTGCCGCTCTTCTCGCGCTTGCCCGACGAGATCATCAGCCGCATGGCGGGGCGTTTCAAGACCGAAGAGGTGGCGCTGGGCAACAAGTTGATCGTCGAAGGGGAAGACCGCAGCAAGTTCTTCATCATCGCGCAAGGGCAGGTCGAAGTCTCCAGCAAGGGGGTCCACGGCAGTAACCTGCGGATCGCCCTGTTGACCGAAGGCGAGTACTTCGGCGAGACGGAGCTGGTCTCCGATCGTCCGTCGGACGTGACGGTTCGCACGCTCACGCCTTGCATCCTGCTGACCCTCTCGCGCAAGGATCTCGACGCGGTGCTGGGCGAACTGCCCAACCTGCAAGACGACTTCAAACGGGCGATCGACGAGCATCTGGAGCTGCGCTCAACGGTCAATCGTTACGGCGAGCGGAACATCGACCTCGTGTCGGGCTTCGCCGAGAACGTGGAGATCCCCGAGACGTTCGTCGATTACTCGGCTAACCCGCGCGAGTACTCGCTGTCGTCGGTGCAGACGGTGGTCCGCGTCCATACGCGTGTCTCCGATCTGTACAACGATCCTTTCAACCAGTTGGCCGAGCAGATGCGGCTGACGATCGAAGGGATCAAAGAACGGCAGGAGTGGGAGCTGATCAACAGCAAGAAGTTCGGGCTAATCCACTCAGTCGATCCGGCAATGCGAATCAGCACGCGCTACGGCGCGCCGACCCCCGACGACCTGGATGAGCTCTTGGCATTGGTGTGGAAGAAGCCGGCGTTCTTTCTGGCGCACCCCAAGGCGATCGCGGCCTTCGAGCGCGAGTGCACGTGGCGTGGGGTACCGCCGGTAACGACCGACTTGTTCGGCACGCCGGTAATCACATGGCGCGGCGTGCCTTTGGTCCCTTGCGACAAGCTGGAGATGAACAGCCGCTTCCAGGGGAATCAATGGCTCGGCACGACCAGCATTCTGCTGTTGCGTGTGGGCGAGGCCGAGCAAGGGGTCGTGGGGCTGCACCAGGCGGGCATCCCCGGCGAGATCATGCCGAGTTTGTCGGCCCGGCTGATGGGTTTGGACAGCCTCGGTGTGGCGTCCTACTTGCTGACGCTCTACTTCTCATGCGCCGTGCTGACCGACGACGCCATCGGCGTGCTCGAGAACGTCGAAGTCGGTTACTACCACGACTACGAGCACCGCAAGCAAAACCCCAAGTAACGGTCCATCGCCTGACTTCAATCGCTAATCGAGGTTTGCCAGTATGAATGGGCCGACGCCAGAAATGCTCGCGCGAATCGCCACGCAGATGTTCAACGAGTTGGCGAGCGCGACCGGCACGGCAAGCCCGCCGACCGGATTGCCGAATCCGCTGCCCGGCATGCCGACCGATTTTGGACCGCTCCCCCGGCCTGACATGGTGCTGCCCGGCGCGCCCGATGTGGTGACGCCGGCCGTGGTTGCCAACTCGGGTTCGCCAGGCGCACACGGAACTTTGCCCGACGCTCGCAATTCACCATTAGGTCCGAGCGAAGGGGCCCGTGCCTTTGCCGACCGGGTTCGCGGCGAGCGCTTCCGCTCGCCGACCGAGTTGATGACCGGCATCCCAGTTGCGGGCGCCGATGCCCGGCCAATTGCCGACATCTCGGTGCCGCGGTCGGGCGCGCGTGCGCTCGATGCATCGGCAATTCGTCGCGATTTTCCAATCTTGCAACAGCGCATCCACGGCAAGCCTTTGGCATGGCTCGATAACGCCGCGACGACGCAGAAGCCGCAATGCGTGATCGACTCTTTGTCGCGCTTCTACTCGCAAGACAACTCGAACATTCACCGCGGCGCGCACACGCTGGCCGCCCGAGCAACCGACGCTTTCGAGGATGCCCGTAAGAAGGTGCAAACGTTCTTGGGGGCGTCGACGGTCAACGAAATCGTCTTCGTGCGCGGCACGACCGAGGGGATCAATCTCGTTGCGCAGACCTACGGCCGCAAGTTTTTGCAGCCAGGGGACGAAATCATTCTGTCGATGCTCGAGCATCACGCCAACATTGTCCCGTGGCAAATGATCGCCCAAGAGAAAGGGGCCGTGATTCGCGTGATCCCGGTCAACGATCGGGGCGAGGTCATGCTCGAACAATACGAGGCGCTCTTGGGCCCTCGCACCAAACTCGTGGGCCTGGCCCATGCATCGAACGCGCTGGGCACCATTCTGCCCGTTGCCGAAATGACGCAAATGGCCAAGCGCTACGGCGCGCGGGTGCTGATCGACGGAGCGCAATCGGTCGCCCACACGCCGATCAACTTGCAGCAACTGAATGCCGACTTCTTTGTCTTCTCGGGGCATAAGATTCTCGGCCCGACGGGCATCGGCGCCGTGTTCGCCAAGCAGGAATTGCTCGAGATCATGCCTCCCTGGCAAGGGGGCGGAAACATGATTCGCAATGTCACGTTCGAGCAGACGACCTATGCCGACCCGCCGGCCAAGTTCGAGGCTGGCACCCCGACCGTGGCCGACGCCGTGGGGCTAGGGGCTGCGCTCGACTACGTGACCCGGCTCGGTTTGCCGAACATCGCCAAATACGAGCACGACCTGGCCGAGTATGCGACGGAGCGGCTCATCCGCATTCCCGGGCTGCGATTGATCGGCACGGCACGCGAGAAAGTCGGCGTGCTATCGTTCGTGCTGGCAAATCGCAAGACCGAAGAAGTCGGCCGGATGCTCGACCAGGAAGGGATCGCGGTGCGAGCCGGCCATCATTGCGCACAGCCCTCGCTGCGGCGTTTCGGTGTCGAATCGACGGTGCGCCCTTCGCTGGCCTTCTACAATACTCCTGAGGAGATCGATCGTCTGGTCGACGCCGTGCGGCGGATCGCCACCGAGGTCTAGTGTGAGGTGGGCTAGCGGGACGTGGTTTGGCAGGATGCGGTCCCCTGGGGTTTGCGCCGCGCGTAATCCCCAACTTTGCTGGTGTCCGATATAATCAGATACAGCAAGCATCCTGACCGGCGAATGGACAAATTACGATGGAGCGAGCGATGAGCACTGCTGTTGTCGGGCCCACGGAAGTACTGGCTCAACACAAGCAAGGGCGTCAGGTTGACTTGATCGATGTGCGCACGCCGGCAGAGTTTCGCGAAGTTCACGTCGAGTTCGCCCGCAACGTGCCGCTCGAACAACTTGACCCCGCACGGGTGATGCAGACTCGCATCGACGCGGGGGGCGAGCCGTTGTACATCATCTGCCAATCGGGCGCGCGCGGACGTCAGGCGTGCGAGCGCTTTCAGCAGGCAGGCTACTCAAACGTCGTCAACGTCGAGGGGGGGACGCTGGCAGCGGCCCAGGCAGGCTTGCCCGTACTGCGCGGCAAGAAGGTCATCTCGCTCGAGCGTCAGGTGCGGATCGCGGCCGGATCGCTCGTGCTGACCGGAGCCGTGCTGGCCTGGTTGGTTCATCCGGCGTTCATTGGACTATCGGCTTTCATCGGCGCGGGACTGGTGTTCGCCGGTATTACCGACACCTGCGGCATGGGCATGTTGCTGGCTAAAATGCCCTGGAATCGCTAGCGAGCCCGCGCGAATTCCAACTCTCAACAACTGGCGCTGCTGTGCCGGCGATTGCCCTATTTGATCGTGTCGACTCATGGAAGTGAGCGACTGTTAAAGAGGCGCCGCGTGCGGGTTGTCTCGCGGCGGCAACTGCGGCAGTTTCTTCGAGCGCCTTCGGTGGCCAGACAATAGTTGTCGCGGCAATCAATCTTCGTTCGCAAGGCCCTCCAGCCCACAGTTAACCGTTTGCGCCATTCGCGGCACTTGCCGGCGTCTTGTCATGAGCGCGTCACTCCGAGGTAAGTTTCTACATCAACGCGAGCGATCGATTGGGCAGAGAATGTTGAAATCAATTGATTGCTCTTGATAGTGATGCGAGCGGATTTGCTGGCCGTGCCCGCAAGGGGCGCGGCTGAACGGACAGAAACGCCGATCGCCGGCGTACTGCGGGCCCGTTTCTTACCTGGCACAAGGTTTGCCCAACGACCGGTTGGAAACTGTTGAAGGAGCCTCTGCGCACAGCGGCCGGGATTGCCGCCACCTGCCAGTACTTGAGACCACCATGTCCCATCGGCGCGGTCCCGACCTGCGGCTCAGCTTGCCGCGGCGCTTTGTCTGCGACCTGTTGCATTTCGCCAAGAAGGTGCCCAGCGTGCCCATGCAGCGGCGCATGCAATTGGGCGATCTGGTGACCGCTCGTAAACAGTCGCGCGATCCCGTGAGCTGGTGCGCGATCTTCCTCAAAGCGTATGCGATCGTTGCCCATCGACGGCCGGAGCTACGGCGCGCCTTCTTGAGCTTCCCCTGGCAGCGGCTCTATGAGCATCCGACAAATCTGGCGACGTTCACCGTCGAGCGCGAGTATCGCGGCGAGTCGGGCGTGTTTGTCGGCCGCGTTTCGCAGCCCGAGTTGGTCCCGTTGGACGAACTGAGCCGTCGGGTGCGCTGGTTCAAAACAGTTCCGCTGGAAAGCGTCGACTCGTTTCGACAGGCGCTCCTCCTGAGCCGATTCCCGCGACCGATCCGTCGCCTCGTCTGGTGGCTTGGGTTATCGGTCGACGGACTCTATCGGGCGCGGTCCTTCGGCACTTACGGCGTGAGCGTGGTGGGCGCGATCGGCGCGGCGAGTTTGCATCTGCTTTCGCCGCTCACCACCGTACTGAACTACGGCACCTTCGAGCCCGATGGCACGCTCGACGTGCGCCTGACCTACGATCATCGCGTGTTCGACGGCGCGACTGCTGCCCGGGCGATTGTCGAACTGGAAGAGGTGCTGCACGGCGAGATCCTGCTGGAGTTGGAATCACTCGCGGCCAAATCACCGGCAAGTAAATCAAGTGCGCCAGCGATGCCCGTGTTGCCGCTACGAATTGTCGGCGAGTGGATCGCCCCGATCACCAGTGCCCAAACGTCTGTGTAACGCCTGTGAGTTACAGACTTCGTTCGCGGAAATCCAGTACATTCTTATGTCGCTCGCCTCGCTACTGACACATTCGGTCCTCACGCTGCGATTGGCCGGCGTAACTCGGCGTGATCCCAAGTCGATCGCCGGCCTGGCCCAGCGGCGCTTGCGAGAGCTCCTGCAAGTTGCCGCGGCCGGGTCGCCGTTCTATCGAGAGAAGTATCGCGGTATCGACCTTTCTCGCGCGCCGCTGACCGACCTACCGACGACCACCAAAGCTGAACTTCGCGAGCAATTCGATCGGGTCGTAACCGATCCTCAGGTTCGCTGCGACGATGTAGAAGCGTTCGTAGCGGATCACGCCAACCTGGGTCGCTGGTTCCGCGGTCAATACGCGGTGAGTCGCACGTCAGGCAGCCAGGGGCCGCCGCTCTTGATCGTGCAGGATCGCCGCGCTATCGAAATCACGTTTGCACTCATGAGTGCGCGGGCTAATACGGTCGGGTGTCCCGGCTTGCGCGAAGGGTTGCGACGATTGCGGCATCCCGCCCGCATCGCGGTCATCACGA
Source organism: uncultured Planctomycetaceae bacterium (assembly GCA_964495375.1). Classification (GTDB taxonomy): domain Bacteria; phylum Planctomycetota; class Planctomycetia; order Pirellulales; family JAEUIK01; genus JAIESQ01. The sequence goes on from CAZBWM010000053.1 coordinate 16,165, forward strand.
TGGACCGCGGGTTCTTTCCCTCGGGAGCCGCCTTCGAGTTTATGCCCGAGCTTGTCGGTCGATTTGTCAATCCACTGCGACTGTCGTCGATGCAAGCCGATTTGATCGATCGACTTAATGAGTTCAGCCCGCATGTGATTGTCGGTTACGCGAGTGTGCTCGAAGCGTTGGTTCGCCAGCGCACGCAGTTGCGGCTGCCCCATTTGCGACAACTATCGAGCTCTTGCGAGCAGCTAACTCCTTCGGCCCGCCAGCGCATCGAACGCGCCCTGCGAGTGCCGGTGCTCGATCACTACGGCAGGGGCGAATGTCTGTTGTTGTCCGACGGTTGCCCGACGAACGGCGGGGCTCACATCAACGCCGACTGGGCGATTCTCGAAGTCGTCGATGCCGATGGTCGGTCGGTTCCGCCAGGCACGCTGGGCAGCAAGGTGCTCGTGACCAATCTGGCCAATCGGGTGCAGCCGTTCATTCGCTACGAAATTGGCGACCGCGTCGCGCTGGCCACGCGGCCCTGTCAGTGCGGCAGCCGCCTGCCTCGCATCGAGCGGATCGAAGGACGCGACGCCGAAGTTTTCTGGATACGCGAGGGACAGCGAGATCGCTTGCTATCGGGCGTGCTCTTTCATCATGCCGCGGATTCGCTGCGTGACATTCGCGAATGGCAGGTGGAACAAGTCGAGCGCAATCGACTGGAAGTTCGCCTCGAACTGGTGCCTGGTGCCAGCCTGGCCGCAGGGGGGTCGAAATCTCGTTATCTGCAAAAACTACTCGAGCTGGGGCTGCCGCCAGGCGTCGCTACCGAAGTCCACATCGTGCCCACCTTGGTGCCCGATCGCGCGACCGGCAAGATGCGACGCATGATTAGCCACGTGGGGCCTCCGCAGGACGAATCTACTGACGAACAGGGAACGACATGCGATGCCATGTTTTCAGGGCAGGATTCCGCACTCAACAATTTGACAGGCGCTCGACTTTCGCAGCGCAATGGGTCTGCTGTTTTGCCGCACTGAGCCTGCTGGCGACGAGCGGCTGTGGCTACGACAATCGCGCCGGCGCCGCGGCCAGCGGGGCACAGAACCAGCCGTCGGCACCCCAAGCCGCACCCTTGCGCCTGCTCAACGTCTCGTACGACCCCACGCGCGAGCTGTGGGCCGCTCTGAACTCGGCGTTTATTCCCGTCTACGAGCGTGGTACCGGCATCCCGCTGGCGATCAGTCAATCGCATGCCGGCTCAAGCAATCAAGCGAGGGCGATTGTCGAAGGCCTGGATGCCGACGTCGCGACTCTGGCCATGTGGCGCGATATCGACCTGATCCGCCAGAACGGCCTCGTAAAAGATGGCTGGGAAGAGCGGCTGCCGCATCATTCGCTGCCGTACTACTCAACGATTGTTTTTGTCGTTCGCAAGGGGAATCCCAAGAACGTTCACGATTGGCCCGACCTGGTCCGCGATGGCCTGGAGATTATCACGCCCAATCCGCGCACGGGGGGTAACGGCAAGCTGAGTTTTCTCGCTGCCTGGGGATCGGTGTTGGTGGCCGGCGGAAGCGAGGCCGACGCTCAGCGGTTTGTCACAGAGTTGTTCAAGCACGTGCCAGTGCTCGACGCCGGGGCACGGGCGGCCACGATCACCTTTGCGCGAAAACAGATCGGCGACGTCCATCTCACCTGGGAGAACGAAGCCCGGCTTGAAGTCGACGAAGCCGCGGGGGAGTTGGAGATCATCTATCCCAAGACGAGTATCCGCGCCGAGCCTCCCGTGGTGGTCGTCGATGCCAATGTCGACCGTAAAGGGACGCGCGCGGCCGCCGAGGCGTACCTCAAAGTTTCTCTATTCCGATGAGGCACAGGAGATCATCGCTCGGCACTACTATCGCCCAATCGACGCCAACACGTTCAAGCGGCACGCGGATGAATTTGGCGACCTCGAACTATTTGAAATCACTCGGATCGTACCCAGTTGGGAGGCCGCCCATGCGAAGTTCTTTGCCGAGGGTGGCGTGTTTGACTCCATATACGGGCGATGAGTGGGGCCGGAATTAGCACGTAATCCGGGTTCCCCGGCGCCCTGCTTCCATCATATTTGCTCGACTGGCTCGCGGTCTGCGACGGCCTTTCTAGCCTATTTGCTGGCTGCTTCGGTCGCATCGCTCCGTCGGCCACGGCATCCACCTAACTCTGGCCTGCCTGTCGTGTGGCAGGCCAGACGGTTCGCGTAGGTATGTCATTTGCTCGTGGCGGTGCAGAACTCTCCCTGGCTTGGCGGTTGAAAGGATCGTTTCACTTGTCCAATCAAAACAGCGGCGGTGGCGCGATCCGAGGCGGCACCACGTGCCGTACCGAGGAAGCTCGCGGCGTGGCCACCTCTCGACACGGCGGCGAGGCGGTCGCGACACGTGCTATCTCGGCACTCTATGGCATGCTCTTGGCGGCGGTTGCGGTTGCCCTCGCCGGTTGCGGTGACTCCGGCGATGGTCGCGACACCACGTCCCCTGGCGATAACTCGGCGGCATCCACGGCCGGCGATGATCTTCGCGAGTTGCGCATCGGCTTTCAGAAGTCGAGCCTGTTGTTGGGGCTGCTGCGAGAGAACCGCACGCTCGATAAACGATTTGCCCAGCGCGGCATCAAAGTAACTTGGACCGAGTTTCCGGCCGGCCCCCAGTTGCTCGAAGGCTTGAACGTCGGCAGCATCGACTTTGGGCATGCCGGCGAAACGCCGCCTGTGTTTGCGCAAGCGGCAGGCGCGCCGCTGCTGTATGTCGCCAGCGAGGGGCACGGCGCTCAGAGCGAGGCGATCGTCGTTGCTAAAGACTCGCCGATCGCGCGCTTGCCCGACCTGAAAGGCAAACGAGTCGCTCTGCAGAAAGGGGCCAATGTTCATTACTTTCTGGTCCGGGCCCTGGAAGCAAATGGCCTTCAGTACACGGATATCGAGCCCGTATTCTTGCCGCCGGCCGATGCCCGCGTGGCGTTCGAGAGTGGCAGCGTTGATGCCTGGGCGATCTGGGACCCATACTTCGCGGCGGCCGAGTTGGCAGCTGGCGCGCGGACATTGATCGACGGCCAAGACCTGGTGGAGAATCGCGGCTTTTATTTCTCTTCGCGAGCGCTTGCCCAGCGTGAACCGGAGGCCCTGCTGACGATCATCGAGGAGCTCGAACTGGCGAGCGCGTGGTCCGCCGCGCATTCGAACGAAGTGGTTGCGTTCTTGGCTCCCCGTCTCGGCATGCCCAAGGACGTGCTGGCCCGTTGCGAAGCACGGCGCCGTTATGGTCTCGAAGCGATTGGCGCGGAGACGATTGCCTACCAGCAGCAGGTTGCCGACACGCTGCTGCGATTGGGCCTGATTCCGCGAGCGATTCTTGTTTCCGAGGCAATCTGGCAGGCACCGGCGGGCGCGAAGCCGCTGGCCGCGCCGACCGCTGCCGCCGCCGCGAAGGGCGCCCTAAACAGAGCCGACGAGCTCATACCTACCTGCTGTGCTCCGCAGAGCGCCGCGGCACGGTTCGTTGGTCGATCCGCTTCAACCGAGCTGCCCCAACCCTAACCGACAGGATCACGCTGTGGAGCTGTTCTGGTTCATTCCGACGCACGGCGACGGCCGCTATCTGGGCACCAGCACCGGCGGGCGTTCGACCACGCTCGGCTATTTGCAACAGGTCGCCCGCGCGGTCGATCATCTGGGCTTTCGCGGTGCGCTACTACCGACGGGTCGCTCGTGTGAAGACTCGTGGGTGGTGGCCTCGTCGTTGATGTCGGTCACCGAGCGGATGCGGTTTTTAGTGGCGATTCGGCCGGGGCTGATGCAGCCGAGCGTCGCCGCGCGCATGGCGGCCACGTTTGATCGGCTCTCAGGCGGGCGCTTGCTGGTCAACGTGGTGACTGGCGGTGATCCGGTCGAATTGGCAGGGGACGGACTCCACCTGCCACACGACGTGCGCTACGATCTGACCGACGAATTCCTCACCGTGTGGCGCGAGATGTCAGCCGGCGGCGAAGTCACGTTCGCCGGCGAGCATCTTGAGGTGCGCGGAGCCAAGCTCTCGTTTCCGCCGCGGCAAAAACCGTATCCACCCCTCTATTTTGGCGGATCGTCCGAGGCCGCGCTCCGCGTGGCTGCCAAGCATATCGATGTTTACCTCACCTGGGGTGAGCCGCCAGATCAGGTTGCCGAGAAACTGGCAGCCGCGCGCCAGGCCGCTGCCGAGCATGGCCGCACGCTGCGCTTTGGCATTCGCATGCACTTGATCGTTCGTGAAACCGAGGCCGAAGCCTGGCAAGCCGCCGACCGTTTGCTATCGAACGCCGATCCCGGTGCGATCGAGGCCGCGCAACAGGTGCTCGCCAAGCACGATTCGGTCGGTCAGCAGCGGATGCGTCGGCTGCATGGTGGCAGCCGCGAGCAATTGGAAATCAGCCCGAACCTGTGGGCCGGCGTTGGTCTGCTGCGCGGCGGAGCCGGAACCGCGCTCGTGGGCAGCCCCGAAATCGTCGCCCAGCGGATGCGTGAGTACGCGGAGGTCGGAATCGACACCTTTATCTGCTCGGGCTATCCGCACTTGGAAGAAGCATACACCGTCGCGGAACTGCTTTTCCCGCTTTTGCCGCTGACGCATCGCGGCGATAGCACCTTCGGCGAAGGGCGCGGCGAAATGATCGCCAACCGCGACGCTCCCCGCGCGGTTCGCCCTGCTCCTCAGGCGGCCAGTTGATCGCATGAAACGCACGCTGACAGCTCTCGGCAAGAGATTGATTCCTTGGGTCGTGCCGGCGATCTTGTTGGTCGTGTGGCAAGCGAGCGTGCAGTTCAATTGGCTCTCGACGCGCTATCTCCCGGCGCCGTTGCCTGTCCTCGAGGCCGGCTATCGCCTGACCGTCAGCGGCGAACTGCCGCGACACGTAGCCATCAGCTCGGCACGTGCCGGCGCGGGATTACTCGTCGGCGGCGGACTCGGCTTCGCGTTGGGGCTTTTCACCAGCCTGTGGCCCACGGCCGAGCGATTGCTAGACACCGCCGTGCAGATGCTGCGCAACATTCCGCATTTGGCGCTGATTCCGCTTGTAATTCTCTGGTTCGGCATTGGTGAAGAGGCCAAGCTGTTTCTCGTGGCGCTCGGCGTCTTCTTTCCGATCTATTTGAATACCTTTCACGGCATCCGCACCGTTGATGCCGGATTGCTGGAAATGGCCCGCGTCTATGGGCTGGGGCCGGCGCAACTCTTCTGGAAGGTATTGCTCCCCGGGGCGCTCCCTTCGATCTTGATCGGGCTGCGCTTCGCGCTGGGGACCATGTGGCTCACCTTGATCGTGGCGGAAACCATTTCGGCGAGGGCTGGTATCGGCTATCTGGCGATGAACGCTCGCGAATTCATGCAAACCGATGTGGTCTTGCTGTCGATCGTGATTTACGCCTTGCTGGGCAAGCTGGCCGATGTCGTAACGCGCGGGCTCGAACGCTACTGGCTGCGCTGGCATCCGGCCTATCAGACGGCCTATTCACAGCGGCCCACTGCGCGGAGCAATCCATGACAGGCGAACGAGCAGCTACTTGCGAGGCGCCGCGCGAACCCATGGCAGGTGCCGTTGCAGCGCAATCCCGTCCGAGAGATCGACGCGTCGTTCCGGCGCCCCTTGAAAGCACTGAGCCGCACGGTCTGGCAGCCGCCGCGACCACGCAAGAGCACGGCATTTCTGTCGTGTTGTCGAACGTCAGCAAGGTGTTTGGCGAGCAAGTCGCGCTGCGCGAGGCAAATCTCGCGGTCGCTCCCGGCGAGTTTGTCGCGCTCGTTGGCCATAGCGGCTGCGGAAAGAGCACGCTGCTGCGCTTGGTGGCCGGTCTCGAAGTACCTGGTTCGGGTTCGATCGACGTCGCTGGCCAGTCGCTCGCGGGCTTGAACCGGCACGCGCGGATGATGTTCCAAGACGCACGACTGCTCCCCTGGCTGCGCGTGCGGGCGAATGTGGCGCTTGGGCTGCCGCGGGACGAGAAACTTCGCGTCGACGACGCACTCGAGCAAGTGGGGCTCGCCGATCGGGCCGGCGATTGGCCCGCGATCCTCTCCGGCGGGCAGCGGCAGCGCATCGCCCTGGCGCGAGCCTTGGTTTGCGAGCCATGCCTGCTGCTGCTCGATGAGCCGCTCGGTTCGCTCGACGCACTGACAAGAATCGAAATGCAATTGCTCCTGGCCGAGCTCTGGCAGCAGCACCAGTTTACGGCGATTCTGGTGACGCACGACATCGAAGAGGCGGTGATGTTGGCCGATCGCGTGGTATTGCTGGAACACGGCCGCACGGTACAGTCGTTTAAAGTCGAACTGCCGCGGCCGCGAGAGCGCACCCCGGCGCCGTTCCAGACACTCGTGCAGACGATCCTGCAGCGCGTGATGCGACGGGCAAAGCCCGCAGCTTCGGGCGATGGCGCTGATGAGCGCGCCTAGCTTGGCGCGACTGCGTTCGACTTGTCGGTGGAGTTGCCAGGATGTCGTTTCGCGAGAATCTGGAAGTCGGCGCGTTTCAACCGTCGCCCGAGTCGCCGCGGCGCGTCCTGGTGCTTGGACTTTGCGGAAGCATCAAACCGTTGAGCTTTACGCGATTGACGCTCGCTGTCGCGCTTGCCGGCGCCAAGGCCGCCGGCGCCGATGTACAATCGATTGATCTGCGCGACTACGACCTGCCGTTCTGCTCGGGCAACAGCAAGAGTTGGACGCCACCCCCCGACGTGCTCTGTTTACGCGAGCAGGTGCGTGCCGCACAAGGCTTCATTCTCGCCACGCCCGAATACCATGGTTCGTTCAGCGGCGTTCTGAAGAATGCGATCGACCTGACGGACATGGCCGACTGGCAAGGTAAACTGATCGGACTCGTCGGCGTATCAGGAGGCAAGGCGGGTCCGGACGGCGCGCTCGCGGGCTTGCGCGCCGTCGGCCGCGGGTTAGGCGCTTGGCTACTGCCGCAACAAGCCGGCGTGGCCGAGGCGTATCGTGCGTTTGACGAGCAGGGAGAGTTTCGCGACCCGAAATTGGCTGCCGAAGTTCGCGCCATCGGCGAGCAGGTGGCGAGACAGGCCGCGAGAATCGTTGGCCAGCACTAAGGTCTCGCGCGGCATCATGCGCAAACGCATCAGCGATCAACAGCTTGTCAATCTTGCCTGTTCCGTGGCCGACGAGCGACGGCGCGAGTGAATACCACGGTTAAGCTTGTGAACTTGCTGACTTTGGTTTGGCTTTTCGTTTAAGCTGCCTTCGTGATCGCCGAGGTCATCGGCCACGATGACCATGATGCGTGGCGGTTGGGCGCCTTCTCCAGCAGATCGTACGGCGGCCCGCGCGGTTCGCAAGGTTGTTCCCTGGCCCGCATCAAGGATTTTGCTGATCACGGCACCAATTTTTGCGTCGCCGACGCGGGAGTCGAAAGTCGGGCATATGCGCCACCAGTTTTTGGCACGCAGCTTGCCCAACAGGGAGAACAGCCTGCAAAGACGCGAAATCAAACGGGTCTTCACGGGTTGGCCAGAACAGTTGCGGGTGAGCTGGCGAATGTGCCGGCACTCCCCGGCGATGTTCGGGTCGGTCGTAGTCGGGATGATTCAGCAGACCTGCGAAGCCCTCGCAGTCGCCGGTCATCCAGGTAGGATGCTACTAAACCTTTTCCGTCGCTGACTGGTCGCGCACCAGAGGCAGGCGTCGATTCCAAAGGAGTCGCTGACCTAACCTTGGTCTTTCGAGGATCGTTGTCAGATTGATGCCGCCAGAGGCATCTACTGGGTCGCCCGCTGGGGCGCGCCCAGGATCTCGTCAACGTCGATCCTTCCACCAGTCCGAGCTTTAATGTCGTGCCCAGGCAGGACGTTCGGCTCGGCGACAGTTGCCCCGTAGGTGTCGATTTTTGGCTCGGTCGTTCGCGCTGCTGCGTGCGCGATGGTGTTCGATTTCCGCGCCGCGGCAACTGTGGCCACCCGATGCCGGGAGCCTCTTCACTAGCGCCCGACGCGCGATTGACCGGATCTCCGGAGTCGCGCGCCGACCCGCCGCAGGCGGCAAGTCCTCGTTTGAAACGAAGCCTGATGGTCCGGTTGCGCCCACGTTGCGCGCCGCCGGCAAAGCTCAACTGAACCGCGAATAAAAGGACCCTTTAGCAATGACTGCATTAAGAACACGACCTCTCGCAAAGCATCGTGAACTCTGGCTGCGAAACTCGGTGCTCACCGCGCTCGCCGCCGGGCTGCTGGGCGCCAGCACGGCCAACGCCCAGTTCATCTACGTGCCGACCAATAACCAATCCGGTAATTGGAACGCGTCGGCACGCTGGACCGGCGGCCCCGAAGGAACCTTCCCCAATGCGATTGACGCCACGGCCACGTTCAACTTGCCCGCTTCGACCGCGCCCGCCGGCAACTACAACGTGCAGTTGAGCAACACGCCAGGCCAGTTGATCACGGTCGGAGCGATCACGGTTAATAACAGTGCGTTGACGACCGGCACGCTTCGCTTTGGGGCCAATGGCAACGGTTCGCTGATCTTTCAGAGCAGCAGCGGGCCGGCAACCTACACGGAGAATGCCGCCACGCCGATCGATAGCACCTTCAACAGCGTAATTTTCGCGCCGGTGACGTTTGCCTCGGACACGGTAATCACCCAGAACCATAACCTGCTGAACAACGGTGGCACCACGTTCAACAGTTCGAACAACAGCCCTGGCGGCACTACCGCGGCCAGCAACATCACGGTCACCAAAGAAGGGCTCGGCAACATCGAGTTCAACGTGGCTCCCACGGCGCCGGCCACCGGCTTCGAGGGGACGTTGGTCGTCAACGCCGGTGGTGTGCGGATCACTGACAACGTGTTTGCCAATGCGGCGGCCGTGAAGGTCAACGCCGGCGGTCAGTTTCAACTTGGCTCAGCCGTGTTGACAAACTGGAGCCTTGCCCCCGGCGCTGTGCTGACCCTCAATGGCACCGGTAAAGACGTCAGCACGGTCAACCCGAGTGGTGCGTTGCGTTTTCAGAACAACAGTGGTACCGCCAGCTTCGACAACGCCGTGACGCTCGAGTCCGACTCGACGATCTTCGTCAACGCGAACCTGGCGCCGACTCCGCCAAACCCCATCACCTATGGCAAACTCACGCTGTCGCAGGTGGTGTCGGGCGCCGGCGGCCTCGTCAAGGAAGGCGCCGGTATCCTCGCGCTCGCGCAAGGCAACACCTACGGTGGCAACACCACCGTCAACGACGGCACTCTGCTGGCCACGAACACGACCGGCTCGGCCACGGGCGCCGGCAGCGTGACCGTCAACGCCCTTGGGGCCTTGGGCGGAAGCGGCTTTATCGCGGGTCCGGTGACTTTCGTCGGCGGCGGTATCCTCGCTCCCGGCGCGAGCCCCGAGACGCTGCATACCGGCAGCCTGACGCTCGATGCCTTGACGAACCTCAACTACGAGTTGGCCACCGCCGGCGTCGTCGGTAGTGGCGTTAACGATCTTACCCAGGTGACCGGTGATTTGACGCTCGATGGTACGCTGAACATCACCGACTTCGGCGGCTTTGGCCTCGGCGTTTACCGGCTGTTCGACTACACCGGACAGTTGATCGACAACGGACTGTCGATCGGCACCGCCCCCACAGGCTTCAGCTATGCAATCGACACGTCGATTGCCAGCCAGGTGAACCTCACCGTGACTGCCGTGCCCGAGCCGACAACGTTGGCCATGGCCGGCATGGGGCTCGGCATCCTCGGCCTGGTATGGCGCCGCAACAAGCTTCGCGCCAGCTAATTCATCCCGGCTGACCTCGGGGACGGCGGACGTGATCTCACGCTCGCCGTCCTTTTTTTTGCCCGATCTGTCAGGAGGGGCCAGCAACCATGGGATTCCGCCTTCTTAACTTCCCTCCGCGGGCCCCACGTCTGGCCCCTCCTGGTCTTTCTAATTGTCGCTGACGGCATGGCCGGCATTCGCGAGATGGGTAACCGGCGACAACCTCGACGGCGATGTAGTCGATCGACTGTGCGCCCGAAAGATTTGCTGGCGACAATTTGCCATTTGCTGGGGATCGATCACCGGCAATTGCTCATCGACGTGCTTTGAGTGGAGCTCACCCCATTGTTGAGGGGGAAATGGCGAACCGCGACAAGACTTAGCTCAACACTTGGCGTTGCGACCTCTGCGACGATGGCGTGCACGAGTGCACTGGTCCGCAATTTGCGTAATTGAAACGTGGCCCGTTATTGGGTCAGGCGAAGCGGAGCTAGCAATAGCGCCGCACTCGTTGCACTGCGTAACGCGGCAAGGCGGCCGTGGTAGTTCGTGGCGACCCAACTCTCGGGAGCCTGTCGAGTCTCCTTCGCGTGCGGACCAGTCCCCCGGCGCGCGAACTTTGTGCGATTTGTGCGCTGCCGCGGTGGAGCAACCGATGGGCAGCGCACAGATCGCCAAGGGTCATTGATATGCCTCCCCAGAAAACGGATTGTCGTCGCGGCTTCACGCTCGTCGAGCTGTTGGTGGTGATCGGGATTATCGGCGTGCTGACGGCGCTATTGCTGCCGGCCGTGCAAGCTGCCCGCGAGACCATGCGGCGCACCCACTGCTCGAATCAATTGCGTCAGTTGTCGCTGGCCGCGCTGATGTTCCACGACGCCCGCGGCGAATTCCCCATCGGTCGGCAAGGAGACGAAGACGCGTTTGGCCAGCACACCGAATTGTTCCGTTACATCGAGCTGGGCAACATCACGCTGCAGTTCAACTTCAACGTGCCGGCCAAGCAGAATGATGCGCGGTTCGTCAAGATCCCGCTCTTCCTCTGCCCTTCGGACATCGACGACCGCATGATCGACGCTGATCTCGGGGCCCATCAATTTGACTGGGGCAAGAATAACTACCGCGCGAACGCCGGCAACAAGTTTGGGCTGACCAGCGAAACAAACCAGCCCACGGCGCGCGAGGACAACAACGGCGTCTTCCTCACGAACGAAGCGATCCGGATCGCCCAGATCATCGACGGCGGCTCGAACACGGCTCTCTTTTCCGAAGCGATTCGCGGCGACGGCGACGACAACCTGGTCGAGCAAGAAAGCGACTTGTTCCAGATCCCCAAGAATGCCAAGTCCGACACGACGGATGAGGTCTATGCGCTCTGCCGCGCGCTCAATTTGCCCAGCATGATCGGCAACAAGAAGCAAACTTCGTTCGCCGGCCGCAACTGGATCAATGGCAACTACATGACGACGCGCTACAACCATGTGATGCCGCCAAACTCATGGAACTGCACACGCGGCAACTCCCCCAACAACAACGGCGGTGCGGTCACCGCCTCGAGCCGGCACCCTGGCGGCGTTAATCTGGCAATGGCGGACGGCGGCGTACGGTTCATCAAGTCGTCCATCGACCTGGCGGTGTGGCGGGCGCTAGGCTCGCGCGACGGCGAAGAAGTCGTCGGCGATTATTAACGGCACTTCGCGTGGCGTTTCGTGGTCGCGGCTTCGATTCTCTCACCCGTGTGAATCGTGGCTCAAACACCACGAGCATGTCCGCCGCTCCGCGGTCGCCACTCTCGCGCGACATTAGACCGCCACCAGGCACTTGCGCTGACGCCCGCGCACTGCTGTTCGAGTTCCCGGTGAATGCCAGACTCAGACAGCGCGACGGCTTCCGCAGTTCAGCATGGACGTGCCTGACATTACACGACCCACGCTTGCCACCACGCGCCCCAAGGCATTACGCATCCGTAAGTTCGAGCAATTGACTTGCTGCCCGGCGCATTGCCTGGCGCCTGGGCTTCGGGTATGTTCTGGACACTGAGCGAGCCCCTAGGGGCGACCGAAAAGTAACTTCTCCGCGACACCTCTCCCCTCGCGGGAGCGGGCGGGACGAGGGGGGCATGAAAACCGGAGTTACTTTTCGGTCGCTCCTCGAATCTTCGCAATATTTCACGTACAACATCGCCAATCAACCGTCAGTTTATCGCTAGCGAAAAGGGAACAACCCATGGCTTACACGGTCCCCCCACTGCCGTACGCATTTGATTACCTCGAGCCGTACATCGATGCCAAGACGATGGAAATCCATCACGACAAGCATCATGCCGCCTACGTCACCAACCTGAACAAGGCGATCGAGGGGACTGATCTCGGCGACCAGTCGATCGAGCAGTTGATCACCAACCTCGACAAGGTGCCTGAGAAGATCCGCACGGCCGTGCGCAACAACGGTGGCGGTCACGCCAACCACTCGCTGTTCTGGACGATCTTAGGCAAGCCGTGCGAGCCGACCGGCGAGCTGCAGGCGGCCATCAACTCACAGCTCGGCGGTTTCGATAAGTTCAAGGAAGCCTTCAGCGCGGCCGGCACCACGCGGTTCGGAAGCGGCTGGGCGTGGCTCTCCTTGGATCGCGGCGGCAAGCTGGTGGTCGAAAGCACGGCCAACCAGGACAGCCCGCTGTCGCACGGCAACACGCCGATCTTAGGGATGGACGTGTGGGAACACGCCTATTACCTGAAGTACCAGAATCGCCGCCCCGACTACATCTCGGCCTTCTATAGCGTGATCGACTGGAAGAAGGTGGGCGAGCGCTACAACGAAGCGCTTAAGAAGTAGGGCCGGCAAGAAGTAGAGCCGGCCGGTGTGCACCTGGCACCGATACCGGTTTTCGAGCTCCGCTCGCGTTGACACATTGAGAAACCGTCGGCGATGCATGCATCGCCGGCGGTTTTTTTCGCGCGCCAAGATGACATGCCGATGGTGCCCAAGGGCAACAGGAGCGCCTGTCAGTTGAGCCCGACCGCCGTGGTCGGTCGCCCGGTGAACACGGCGCTTATCAACAGCGTCAGGCCCACTGTGCTCAACAATACGCGCACCAGCCGCAGGGCGCTTAGCACGAAGCCGAGTTGCCCTGCGTCCCAGCCGGCGTCTTCCCGGGCGTGAATCGCCAGCGTGAACGCCGCATCGCCGACGATCGCGGTGAACGTCAGCACGATCACCGCCAGCAGAACCAACAGCGAGGCGCTCGGGTGCTGCGACCAACGCACGATGGCAATCACGGCAGCGACGAGATAGACGATCAGGTAGGGAATCGACCAGGCCAGGTTTACGAGGATTTCTGGCACGGAGTTGCTCATGGAGTTGCTTTTCCGGCGGCCTTAGTTTGAAGAACTGGCACAGGGCCGGGCTCAAGCCCGTATTTTGCAATCAGCGACAACGTATTCTTGGCGACATCGTCCGTAACTTCGTACGCCGAATCAATCAGGTGCAACGCGACTTGCGCGCGGACTCGACCGTGGCGATCCTTGCCGGCTGCGATCTTGAGCAAGTCGGGCGTAAGTTCGGCCGCACGGGGTCCTAGTGTCTCGATCATGTCGAAGGCTTCCGCTCGGGCATAGTCGAGCTTGCGGTAACGGATGGCCTCGCGCAGCACCGGAATGACTTCTGGGCACGTGGGGTCGATCCTGACGAGCGAGAATGCGGCTCGAAAGCGCACGGGAAAACTAGCCTTTTTGCCCTGAAAGCACCCGCTGCCTTCGTCGGAGAAGGCCTCGATCAGGGCTGGCACGGCGCCGCGCGCCTGTGCACCGTAGTCGCCGAAGCACGCGGCAACCACGCCGCGCGTGGTGGCGTCGTCGCACTTGAGCAACTTTACCAGTTTTGGAATCACTCGCTCGGGCTGAATGCAAGCTCTCGACAGGCGCCAGGCCGCGTCCGCCGCTTGTCGCCAGTCGGGGCCGTCGAGCTGGGCGATCAAGTCGTCGATCGTTGGTTCCGGGCGCGGTGGCACATCGAAGACATGGAACTCGACCTCGTCGAGCCGCTCCATCGGCAGGGCGACTTCTTCCATCAGTCGCAGTACGGCTTGTTCGGCGTCGCTTTGCAGTTCGTTCGTAAAAAGCCCGTGCTCGGCGGCCAGCGGTGTTCCGCGGTCGGCGACCACGCGCGCACCTTGGCGGAGCCAGAAACGCGAGAGCTTGCCAGCGGTGCAAACGGCGAAACCGTGCGTGTCGGTCGAGCCCTCGAGCAGCACGCCGAAAACCAGCGCGCCGTTGGCAGAAATCTTCCGCAGCGCCGCGGCAAGCTTGGGGATCCACAGCCCCTTGCCGCGATCAGGGCGCACGAAGCGAAACGTCGGATCGCAAATAATCGTCCAATCGCCCGACGCGCCGATCGGAAACCCGGTCGCCTGAACTGACGACGTGGCGTCTTCGAAGCCGACGACGTTGCCCGAGTCGACGACCGGCCACTGGAACTCGTCGACGACTTGTTGGGGCAAGCGCGGTTGCGTCCAGCGGATCAGGATGACATGGGCGTACCAGGACATGGGACGATCGTAGCAGCGTGGGCCACAGGGGCGAAAGTCCACGCCGCGATTGGTATGCACGCGAGTGCAGACTCTACGCACTGGCGCGTGAACTTGCTATTGGCGGTTGATGGGTTGTTGTCGCGAGCAAATGCCGCACAAGACTCAAGGCACCCGATAGTTCAACGGAGGTTCGAGGATGCGAGCTCCAATGGCATCATGCTCAAGTCCGAGATGCCACTGGTCATCGCGTCCCAGCGACTGGTCATCGGCGTCTAGTACCCCCCAAGGGTAAGTGGGGCCGAATCCCGCATCACAATAAACCAAACGCTCGCCGCGAATTGACAGGCCGACCAACCAGCATTCAAACCGCTCGCCTTGATTGCCATAGTTCCATTCCAAATGCAGAATCTGCGGCAAAACTAATATCGCCTGAATTGCTGCACGGCGCGATGGGTCGATGACCTTCGCTAGCTCTGCGTTGACGAGTTTTCGGATCTCGCGATCGGTTAGCATCGAATCGCTTTGGGACTGCGTGCGGCCGATCTGCTGCACTGCTGGGCAAGCCAGCAGTGGCACCCATTCAATCGGAATTGCCCGGTTGCGCGCCGCGCACCGGCTTGCACTCGTGCGAGGAACTGGCGCGTTTCACGCACCCTACGACTTCTTCGCTACTTCTGGGCCGCGGCCAGCTTCGCACCCTCTTGCAGGCAGTAGACACGAGCGCTGGTGCGAATCACCAGCTTGTCACCCAGCACGATCGGCGTGGCCATGCACATGTCGTCTTCGGCCAACGCGTGGTTGCCGAGCACCTCGAACTGGCTCCCTGGCTTGACGACGAACGTCACGCCATCTTCATTCAAGCAGAAGACGTTCTCGCCGTCGGTCCAGGGGCTCGAAGTGTACGCGCCCCCGTTGGGAATGCGCTTACGCGGGTAGATCTCCGCGCCGGTCTTGGCATCGAGCGACATCATCATGCCGCGGTCCAGCAGCACGAAGATTTGCTCGCCCAGGATGAGCGGCGTGGGGTGGTAGGGCCCGGCCTTTGGCTGATACCAGGCCAGGTGTTCGTTCAGCGGAGCTTTGGCATCGGCGCTCGGCGAGATGTCACCGGTCGCACCCGGCTTGATGCAGTAGAACGGATTCTCACCCCAGGCGACGTGTCCGCTGGTGAGATATAAGTTGCCGAAGCGCTCGACCGGCACCGGGATCGCCAGAATCGATTTGCCCTTGAGCTGCCAGAGGAGCTTGCCGTCGAGATCGTACGAGCGGGCGTAGTTGATCGCCGAGATCACCAGCTCGGTGCGCTCGGAGTTTTCCCACACGTAGGGGGTGCTGTAGTTCGTCTTCTCGTCGCGTTTGACGCGCCACAGTTCGTTGCCCGTGGCGGCGTCGAGAGCCAGCAGGTGGCTATCCTCTTCGTTGTCGTTGAGGATGTAGACGCGGTCCTTGTAGACGACCGGCGAGCTCGAGGTGCCCCAGCCGAGGTTGGTTTCATGGGCGTCGAACAGCCGCTTCCAGAGCAGCTTGCCCTCCAGGTCGTAACAGAACATGCCGACATTGCCGAAGTAGGCGTAGAGCCGCTGGCCGTCGGTGGTGGGCGTTTCTGAAGCGAGCGTGTTCTTGATGTGATGCGGTTTGGCCGGCACCCCTTCGTGAGCGACTTGCTCCCACAAAATACTGCCGGTGGCTAGATCAAGACAGTAGACCTTCCAGACATGCTCGGCACTGTCGGGCTTGTACTTGCGGGCGTCGAGGTCTTCGAGGTACAGCCCCTTGCGCGGCTTGAGCTCTTCCCCCATGCTGACGCAGGTGGTGATGAAGAGCCGATTGCCCCAGGTGATCGGCGAGGCCCAACCGAGCCCCGGCAGGTCGGTCTTCCAGAGGACGTTCTCGGTGGCGGTCCAGCGGGCGGGGGGACGCAGCGCGCTGCCCGTGGCTGGCTCACGAGCGGACAAAAACCGCGGCGCGTTGACGGCTGTACTTGCCGAGCGACTCGCCGCCGCGGGCGCATCGGCGGCTGGCGAGGGCGCAGCGGTGGCAACTAGAGCGCTCGCCGTTAGTCCGACGACGAAGAGGTTTTGCAATCGAGTCATAGCCACCAAATTCCCATCGTGAAAAATGCTCGGCGATTGTTAGCCGCGGGACTTGTCCCGCGCGCTAGCTCGCGCGACGTCGTCGTGTCAGCTTTCGAGCGATCGCAATCTCGAACCCGCTAGCGCGCGGAGTAAACTCCGCGGCTAACCAATCTAGCGCTGCTCGCGGCTGCTCTCCTGCCACAGTTGATTGTCGCCCTGGGGACAGCACCCCGCGCAATTCCTAACCCCTGACCCCTAAACCTCTAATCCCTGTTCACTACCCACTCACCGGCGTCTGCGAACGCTTTGTGGTCATGCAGACGTCGATGATCTTGCCGTGGTCGTCGATCGCCATGTGGAACCGCTGCGGCCCTTCGAGCCGATGGACCGAGAAGTGATAGCTTTCGGCGGCGGTCGCCAGGTAAGGGCGTTTCTCCGGAGCGACCGGCGGGCGAATCTTCCCCCACGAGCCGTCCCCCAGGTAGAGGATACCGTTTTTGTCGACGTGACCACCCAGCATCGGGTGCGTGCGCTTGAACGTATGGTCGTGATGCTCGAGCACCAGGTCGACGTTGTGCTTCTCGAACAACGGCACCCAGAACTTGCGGTTGCCGCCACCGCCGCCGATGATGCCGCCGAACGCGCGGTTCGACGGATAAGCGGGCTCGTGGTTCACCGCGATCACGTGCTGCCGCGTGGACCGCTCGGCCAACGTTTTGTCGAGCCAATCGGCCTGGGCGTCGCCGAATGACGTGACATGGCCCGCGTCCAGCAGCACCAGGCTCAAGTAGTCGCCGAAGTCCAACGCCGCGTAGCTAGTCTCAGCGTACAGCCCGTCGTGCAGGGCGAAGTAGAACGGTGCGTGCTCGCGCTTGCGGTTGTAGCTACCGTTGACTTCGTGATTGCCGATGCACACGACCAGCGGGATCAAACGCCCCTGAGTGTCGACCATGTGCTGGCTGTAGTTGCGCATGAACTGGATGCTGGTCGGGGCGTCGCGACCGTTGTCGTAGCCGAGGTCGCCGCCGATCAGCGCGAACATCGGGTCTTGCCTGGCCGCGATGATGTTGTTGGCGATCGCGTGCTCGTTGGTGCCGCAGTCACCACCGGAGACAAACGTGAACGAGTCGGTCGCCTTGGCCGGCATCGTGCGGAAGCGGTGGGGCGTGCCGGCTTCACCAATGCGGAACTGGTATTCCGTCCCCGGCGACAGACCAGTCAGCTCAGCCCGATAGACGTGCTGATCGGTCAGCGGGTACGCGGTCTTGCGCATGTCGACCGTTTGCCAGGCGTCCTGCCCAAGTGGCGCGTAGCCGATCTTCGGGACCATCGGCAGATCGGGACCGATCCACTGCACGGTCATCGTCGTGGTCGGATCGCGCTGCCAGGTGAGGAACAAGGTGTCGGGGCGGGCCGGCAGGGCGGGGGTTGTCTCCGACCCGGTGACGGTCGCGGCGGCTGTGGCCTCTTCGGCGCGGGTCCAGCGGCTGGCCCCCAGGGCGGCAAGCCCTCCGGCGGCGGTTCCCAAAAACAGGCGTCGATCCATTCGGCTCATCAGTTAGACCTCAGGGGGCGGGCGGAGTGTGGTGGGTACGCACTACAGCAGCCAGGTAACTCGGCGGCCTGCGACCTATCAATTTGCCTATTCTGACCAGCCGCGGGGTCGCTCCACAACTGCAAATCGGCCAGTGACGTCGCGGCACAAGGGATATCCGACCGTGGCGACGCCAAGGGGACATCGCAGCGGCCAAATAGCGGCTCAAATCTGCTGGACCGGGCGACCGGCTCCCGGTTAGGCTTTGTCTCAGCGATCAGGCGAGAGCATACGTCGTTGGCGATCATGAAGATCGCGTTAGGCGAGTGCACGAGCCGCCTGATGTTCGGCGGATTGCTACCTGGCGGGGAGTAACGCACCGCATGGCTCGAAACGTGCCAAGTCGATCGGTCGGACATGGCCGGCTGTCACGCCGCGAGGTGCTGCGCGCCGGCGGGCTCGGTGTGGCCGGGCTGTCGCTGGTCCAGTTGCTGCGCGGCGAGCGTGCGGCCCACGCCGCCACGGCCGAGGGCGCCCCATCGACCGGGCGGGCCCGAAGTTGCATCGTGCTGTTCTTGATGGGGGGCCCACCGCAGCACTCGACGTGGGATCCCAAGCCCAATGCCCCGGCCGAAGTGCGCGGCGAGTTCGCGCCGATCGCGACCACCGTGCCTGGCATGCAGATCGGCGAACTGTTGCCGAAGACTGCGAGGCTCGCCGAACACCTCTGCCTGCTGAGGGGGATGCGCACCGGCGACAACGCCCACTCGTCGAGCGGCTACTACATGATGACGGGCGTGCCGCATCAGCCGATGAATTTCGAGAACGCCAACCCTGGCGCGCCGAACAACTGGCCCAACCTGGGGGCCGTCGTGCGTCATTTGCACGGCGGTGAGACGTCGCTGCCAGCCGCCGTGCGACTGCCGCACCACATCTTCAACACCGATGGCTCGACCTGGCCAGGGCAGGATGCCGGCTTCCTCGGCACGCCGCGCGATCCGTGGATGTTCCGCTGCGAGCCCGCCTCGAGCAATTTTCAGATCCCCGAGTTTTCGCTGCCTGAGTCGCTCACTTTGTCGCGCATCGAACAGCGGCGCGAACTGTTGGGTCAACTCGACCGCTTGAGCCGCGAGGCCGAGCGGAGCGCGAGCGTGGCCGGCGGCTATGACGGCGCCACGCGGCAGGCTTTCGATCTGTTGACGTCGAGCGATTCGCGAGCGGCGTTCCGTTTGGACGATGAGACGGCCGCGTCGCGCGATCGCTACGGCCGCTCGCAGTTCGGTCAGAGCGTGCTGTTGGCGCGCCGGCTAATCGAAGCGGGCGTGCGGCTTGTGCAGGTCAATTGGTATCGCGATAAGAGCGAGCCGGCCGACGCCCCCTGCTGGGACTCGCACACGAACGAGGCCAATCGCTTGCGCACGGCGCTGTTGCCACCGTTCGATCAGGCGTTCTCCGCGCTGATTAAGGATCTCATCGCCCGCAATCTGCTCGATGAGACGTTGGTGATTTGCCTGTCGGAGTTCGGCCGCTCGCCCAAGATCAACGCGGCGGGCGGGCGCGATCATTGGGGGAGCGTCTTCTCGATCGCTATGGCCGGCGGTGGCATCCGCGGCGGTATGATCCACGGCGCTTCGGACGCCCTTGGCGGCGAGCCGCGCGAGGGGACGGTGTTGCCTGGCGACTTGCTGGCGACGATCTTCACGGCGCTAGGCATGCCGCCTGCGACCGAGCTGCACGATCCGCTAGGTCGACCGTTCCCGATCGCGCGCGGCGAGGCGATCCGCGAGATTCTGGCGTAGCTTTAGCGACCCGCGATACTCGCATCGTATCCGCGTTATCCGTGCCATTCGTGGTCAAAACTCTTCGATCTTGTGATTTGCGCAACGCACTGCATCGTCAGAAATCAAACTGATCGATATTCGCCTGATCAAACACCACAGGCGGGCCGAGGATCACTTCGCTCTCTGTCACTTCGATCTGCTTCAAGCGGCCGAAGTCGTGCCGGCCGGGCGGCAACTCGCCGCGCGCCAATCGCGCACCAACGTGGACGGTCAGGTAGCCGAGGTCTTCGGCGTTCCAGAGCACGAACTTCGGGACCGTGCCATCGGTGACGTATTCGCGCATCACGTTGGGGAGCCCCAACCCGGTGACGATCACCTGCCCTGAGCGGCCGGCGTCGCGCACGGCCTTGGCCGCGCCGGGGAGCGCCATCGACGTGATGCCCCAAATGCCCTTCAGATCAGGGTGGGCAGCCAACACGTCGCGCGCAAGTTGCGCGGCTTTGCCCTGGTCCTCGTCGCTGACCAGCGTCTCCAACAGCGTGATTTTCGGATAGCGCTCGGCCAGCCGGCGGTGCATGGCCTCCATCCAGGCGTTTTGATTCGGTGACGTGGCCGAGCCGGTGATGATCACCGTTTTGCCTTCTCCGCCGAGCGCCTCGCCCATCACGTCGACCAGCGCGAAGCCCACCAACTCGATCGGTGCCTGATTGACGAACAACTGCCGCTGGGAAGTCGCGGGGTTCGCGTCGGCATCCCAGGTGAGTGTGACGATACCGGCCTCGCGTGCGCGCCGCAGCGGTTCGGCGACCACTTCGGGGTCGTTCGGCGCCACGGCGATCACGTCAAACTCGCGGGCAGTCCAGCGTTCGATGATCTTGTTTTGTTCTTCGACCCGGTCGACCGGTGGGCCATCGTACGTAACTTCGACCCCCAGTTCGGCCGCGGCTTGTTGCGCGCCGCGATTGCAGGCGGTGAAGTAGGCGATGCCGACCAACTTGGGCATCAGGCCGATGCGCAGCTTGGCGTCGCCTTCAGGCGTGGCTGATTGATTCGCCGAGCCGCCACAACCGGCGAACAATGGCAAGGCAAGAAGCAATGCGAGATAAAAGCGTACGAGCATTTGTCAAAGTCCTAGAATCAATTTCAACTTCGCGTCGCCCGGGCCCGCTGGTTCCAAATCGCCACCGCGACCAGCAGTACCCCGAGGATAATCAGCCGGGCGTGACCCGTCAGTTGCCACGGCGTGTCGCTCCCCGGCAGCGTGATCTTCAATTCGTCGGCGAACTGCAGCGCGATCTCCAGATGCGCCAGCACCAAGATCCCCAGCGCCGTGCGACCGATTCCGCCAAAGCCGCCGGTGACGAGTGTTCCGCCCAGCACTACGCAGGTGATCGCTTCGAGTTCGCGCCCTTGGCCGGCCGTGGGAATCGCCGCCCCCGTGCGGGCAGTATAGAAGACCGCCACCACGCCTGCGACGAGGCCACTGGCGACGTACAGCGACCATTCGAGCCGCCGCACCGGCACGGCAGCGAACGTGGCGGCCGTGCGATTGTCGCCGATCGCGTAGAGATACCGGCCGAAGCGGGTGTGATGCACGACGACGAAGCCAACGACTAGCGCTGCGCCCAGCAGCCACACCTGGTTCGGCAAGCCGGCGAGTCGCTCCCGTCCCAAATCGCAAAACGCGGTGGGCAATCCACTGATTCGCTCGCCGCCGGAAATCGCCAGCGCCAGGCCGGCATAGAAGGCCATCGTCGCCAAGGTGACCACGAGCGATGGCAGCCCTAGCACGATGAGCGTGCCATTCACTGCGCCGGCGACACCTCCGACGAGCACCGCGGCGGCGGCGGCGGCCGCAATCGGCCAGTGCGCGTCGCGCCAGAGCAAGCCAAGCGTCATGCCGGCCAGCGCCATGATCGAGCCGACCGACAGATCGATGCCGCCGGTTAGCATGATGGCCGTAAGCGCGACGGCCAGCGTGCCAGTCTCAGCCCAGGCGGGCCAGAACCGCATCACCGCAGTCAACTTCACGTGTTCGGCATTCAAAAGCGCCACTGCCAACAGCAGCATCAGCCACGGCCCCAGCGCGGCGCTCCACCGGCGCCAAGCCGTTGGCCCACTTGACAGCGCCGGCCCGCTGGTCGTCGCCGGAGTTATGGTTCGAGCTTGCGCCACAGGAGGTCCCATAACACGGCCGCCAGAATCAGCCCACCGACCACAAGGTCGTGGTGATAGCGGGAGATTTGCCACAACACCAGCGCGTTCGACACCAGGCTCAACAGCGCGGCCCCCAGGACGACTCCGATCACGCTACCGCGGCCGCCGCTGATGGCGGTGCCACCGATCACGGCCGCGGCGATCGCCCGCAGCTCGTAGCCGGTTCCCATCACCGATTGCATCGAGCCGTCTTGAGCGAGTTGCAATAAGCCGGCAAGTCCCGCGAGTAACCCGCCGCCACCGAAGGCCACCAGCCAAGCCCGGGCGCGCGAGATGCCAAACAGCCGCGCGGCCGCATTGCTCGAGCCAACGGCGTAGAGGTGTCGCCCCGCCACGGTATGCGCGAGCCAAACGTGCGCCGCGCCGATCGCGGCCAGCAGCACCAGCATCGACCCGTTGACGCCCGCCACGCGCCGGTTGGCCAGGGCGTCGAACGCGGCGGGCATGCCGTGGATCGTTTCTCCGCCGGTCAGTAGCACGAGCAAACCGCGGTAGACTCCCATCATCCCCAGCGTGACCACGATCGGATGCAAGCGACCGACGAGCGCGAGCGATGCGTTGGTGAGCCCCGCTGTCAGGGCAACCGTGAGTCCCGCTGCAATCCCAGCGGGCACCATCGCCAGCGGCGGACCGTCGAGCTTCATCACCAAGCCGCCGACCGCGGCGGCCAGCGCGAAGATCGCGCCGATCGAAATATCGATCCCGCCGGCGATAATCACCGGCGCCGCGGCTAGCGCGAGAATGGTCCACACTGCTGCGCCCGTCGCCAGGCCGCGCAAATTCTCGGCTGTCGAAAAATTGTCGGTAGTGACGGTCAACAATGCGACGAATGCCGCCATGGCGACTGCCAAGCCCAGCTCGCTCGGGGCGAATCGCCAGTTGCGCCCACCGCGAGCCGGAGTCGTCGCGACTTTCCACCTGTCGGTTGGATCCTTATCCACGGTCAGTGCCGGCGCCGCATCCGGCGGAAGCGCAGCGCGGGCCACTTCGGCCGGCGTGCACTGGTTCGGCAGGAACTCGCCGGCGACCTGACCATCGCGAAACACCAATACACGATCGGAGTTGGCCAGCACCTCGGGCAGGTCGGAACTGATCAATAGCAGCGCGCAGCCGGCCGCCGCGCAATCGGCCAGCAAGCAATGAATTTCGGCTTTGCTCCGCACGTCGACGCCGCGCGTCGGCTCATCGAGCACCAGCACGCGTGGTTGCGTCAGCAGCCAGCGTGCCAGCACGACTTTCTGTTGATTGCCGCCCGAGAGATTGCCGATCGGCTGTTCGAGACCGCGATAGCGGACACCCAGCGTGGCGAGTTGCTCCGTTGCGGCGGTTCGTTCACGCGAGGCGCTCCTCAGCGGTCCGCACTGCCAGCGAGCGAGCGTGGCCAGCACGGTGTTGTCGCGCACCGACATGTCACGGCAGATCCCTTGTCGCAGCCGATCCTCCGGCAAGTAGGCGATGCCAGCCGACACGGCGTCGTCGGTCGAACGGATGCGAACCGAGCGGCCATCAATCTCGATTTCTCCTTGTGAAGGATTGTCCAGGCCAAACAGCAAGTGTGCCAGCTCGGTGCGCCCCGCGCCGACGAGGCCGTACACTCCGACGATCTCGCCGGCATTCACGGCAAGCGACACGTCGCGGACGCGGCCGTTGGAACTCGACAGATTGCGAACGGCCATGCGCGGTGATGCACCCGCAGAGAACGAAGTTGTCGTGCGATTGTTCGCGAGGTCGATTCCCTCGCGGCCGACCATTAGTTCGACAAGCTGCGCCGGCGAGACATCCGCCTTGGCGCCGCTCCACACGCGCGCTCCATCGCGCAGCACCGTAATGCGATCGGCCAGGCGGAAGATTTCATCCTGGCGATGCGAGATATAAACAATGCCGACGCCGGCGCGGCGCAGTCGCTCGATCTGCTCGAACAGCCAGTGACTTTCGGCGGCCGACAAGGCACTAGTTGGTTCGTCGAGAATGACGATCCGCGCTTGCTCCTCGACCGCCGTGGCCACTTGCACCAAATGCCGCTGGGCAACCGTCAATCGCCCGGCCGGCCGGGCCACGTCGATCGCTTCGCCCAGGTGCGTCACTACCCGCCGGGCATCGCGCGCGACGGCTCGGCGATCGACAAACACGCCACTCCAGCGCGGCAAGCCAACCGCCAAAGCCATGTTTTCGGCGACTGACAGCGTGGCGAAGAACTCGGCCTCCTGGTGCACGGTGACAATGCCGTGCCGTCGTGCGGTGACGGGGCTGCCAAGCTCGACCGGCGCACCGGCTAACAAGACTGTACCGCTGTTGGGGCGCAGCACACCAGAGATCAGGTTGATCAGCGTACTCTTGCCGGCGCCGTTCTCGCCCACCACGGCATGCACTTCGCCCGGCTGCAGATCGAACGAGACATCCACGAGCGCCGCGACCCCGGGGAACGAGCGCGACACACCGCGCAGCTCCAGCAGCGGATGGGCATTCGTGGATACCGGCAGCGGATTCCCCAACGTGCTTCCCCACGACGAGAACTGCAACGGCGACGAGCGATTGATGCGAACAGTTTGGCCGCGACCACGAGGGATGGCAAGCCAGCAACTCTTATCGCTGTGCGGCGCGCAGCAGCCGCATGCCATTGGCGATCACCAACAGACTCGCGCCGACATCGGCCGCCACGGCGATCCACATGCCGGCCAACCCCGCGGCGGCCAACAGCAGAATGGCCGTCTTCATCACTAGCGAGGCGACGATATTCTCCGCCAGTTTGCGGCGCGTGCGGCGGCCCAATTGCACGAGATCGACGAGCCGTTCGAACCGCCCGGCCAGCACCACCGCATCGGCGGTCTCCAGGGCCGTGTCGCTCGCTTCCCCTCCCAGTGCCACGCCCAGGCTCGACGCGGCCAGCGCCGGGGCGTCGTTCACACCATCGCCAATCATCGCCAAATTGCCGTGCTCGCGGACGAGCCGCTCGACGACCGCGAGTTTGTCTTGCGGCAATAGTTCGGCATACACGTGCTCGATGCCAACTTGCCGGGCCATCTCCTCAGCCACTTCGCGGCGATCCCCCGTCAGCATGTAGAACGGGCCCAACCCCGCGGCGCGCAGCCGAGCAATTGTCTCGGGGGCATCCGGTCGCGCAGCGTCAGCCAGGTAGATCGCGCCGAGCATCTGTTGCCCCGCGGCGATCAGCACTTCGATTTCCGCGGTTGGTGCTTGATTGATCGAAATGCCATCAGTCGCCGCGAAGTTGATACCGCGCTGGACGAGCATCTTCCGATTACCGATAGCATAGCGGGTTTCGCCGATCGTCCCTTCGACTCCCAAGCCGCGCACGGCGCCTACTTTGTCAGCCGGCAACCGCGCGATTCCGCGCTCCTCGGCGGCGGCCACGATCGCGCGGGCAAGCGGGTGCTCGCTTTGCGCTTCGAGTGCCGCGGCAACCGCCAGTAGTTTGCGCTCGTCGCACGCCCCGCTTGGCAGCACGCGCGTCACGCGGGCGCGCCCTGTCGTCACGGTTCCGGTTTTGTCGAAGGCCATGGCCCGCACGCGGCCCGCTTGTTCCAGGCTGTGTCCCCCTTTGACCAATAATCCGCGCCGCGCCGCCGCGTACAAACCACAGACAATCGTCACCGGCGTGGAAATCACCAGCGCACAAGGGCAGGCGATCACCAGCAGCACCAGCCCGCGGTAAAGCCAGTCCCGGGCCGTGGCGTCTCCGTCGATCACCAGGCCCAGCGGCCGCAGCACGAAGTGTGGAACCAGGGCCACCAGCGCCGCGATGATCATCACCGCCGGCGTGTAGCGCCGCGCGAATGCGTCGACAAAGCGCTCGGTCGGCGAGCGCCGCGACTGCGCTTCTTCGACGAGTCGGGCGATGTGCGCCAGCACGCTCCCCTGCGCGGGTCGCGAGGCGCGAACTTCGAGCGCTTGTTCGCCATTGAGCGTGCCGGCGTAAACGTCGTCGCCAACCGCTTTGTCGACCGGCACGCTTTCGCCGGTGATCGCCGCTTGATTGACGGATGAGTTGCCACGCTCGATGCGCCCGTCGGCCGCGATCCGCTCGCCGGGCCGCACGAGCAGCAGGTCGCCCGCCCTCACAGTCAGCGGATCGACATCGACGATCTGGCTCCCTTCGAGCCGATGGGCTACGCGCGGCGCGCACTCGACCAAAGCAGCCACGGCGCTCCGCGCCCGAGCGTAACTGAAGTCTTCGAGCCAGAGCGAGACACCGAATAGCAGCATGGCGGTCGCAGCTTCGAAGTGATGACTCGTGGCGATTGCGCCGACCGCGGCCACGGTCATCAGCACGTTCATGTCGATCGCGCGCAGGCGGATCGCCCGCCAGGCGGCGCGGGCGACATCAACACCGGCGGCCAAGGTCGCGGCGATGGCCAGCCCGATGACAAGCGGCTCGTCACCAACCCACAGCCAGCCCACGGTGGCCAATGCCAACAACACCGCTGCCAGCAACGTGCCAGGGCGCAGCACGGGTCGGCGGGCTGGTGGTGTGGTGACCGCAAGCACGGGGGCGGCCACAATCTCGCCAGGAAATCCGATCTCACGAAGCCGGCGGGCGACCGCCGACTCGTCAAGCCGCGCGGGGTCGAACTCGACACGCAGTCCGCGTTCGAGGTAGTTCGGTTCGAGCGCGACAATGCCCGGCAACTCGCGGAGCCCCCGTTCGATCAGCCGCAGTTCTTCCGCGCAATCGAGATCGGGCACGCGAAAGCGCACGCTACGCAGCGCGGAGGACTTGTCTGCGGAAATGGCCACGCGGCGACAACTTACCCCGTTGAGGTGTCGGTTTCAGATTCTCATGCGAAGCGCACACGGCGAACCGGCGCAAGTCCGCGCGAGAATTATAGGTCGAGACCTCAATTTGGGTCAGCCCTGCCGTGCTGCTCCGCAACGCAAATTCGGATCGGTTGCAGAATCTACGCAGCGCTACGCCTGACTGATGCGGGCGGCCGCCAGCGTGTTGGCCAGCAACATCGTCACCGTCAGCGGGCCCACACCCCCGGGGACGGGCGTGATCATGCCGGCCACTTCGCGAACGCTGGCGAAGTCGACATCGCCGGCCAGGCCCGCCTCGGTGCGATTGATCCCGACGTCGACAACCACGGCCCCCGGCTTGACCATCTCGGCGGTCACACGGCGCGCCTGACCAATCGCCACGATTAAGATGTCCGCCGCGCGCGTGACTGCGCCCAGATCGGGCGTGCGGCTGTGGCAGATCGTTACCGTGGCGTCTCCTCCTGGACCGCGCGCCGCGAGCAACAGGGCCATCGGCTTGCCGACCGTATCGCTGCGACCGACGACGACCGCCGCGCGGCCCGCCGTTTCGACGCCGTTGCGCTCCAACAGCCGCTGAATCCCCAGCGGCGTGCAGGGGACGAAGCGCGGCCGCCCTTGTACCAGCAGGCCGACGTTCTCGGGATGAAACCCATCGACGTCCTTCCCCGGCGACACGGCATCGAGCACGCGCAGCGCGTCGACCTGCGGCGGCAGCGGCAACTGCACGAGAATGCCATGCACATCGACCGACTGATTGAGCCGCGAAACCAGCTCGAGCAAGGTGTCGGTCGTCGTCGTCGCAGGCAGCCGATGCAACGTGCTGGCGATGCCGACGCGCTCACACGCCTTCTGCTTGTTGCGCACGTAGACCTCGCTGGCTGGGTCTTCTCCCACCAGCACGGCGGCCAGGCCGGGAGTCACGCCTGCTTGCCGCACGAATGCGGCGACTCCCTCCTGAATTTCATCCTGAAGCTGCCGCGCAAGTTCGCGGCCATCGAGCAGTTGTGCCGTCACGATCTGGTTTTCTCCCGCAAGCGTAATCTTCGGCCGAGCGTCCGTCTTTCGCGGGGCGACACGGCGCGTCGGCCCATAGGCGATTCTTCATCCGAGACTAAGATAGAGGGCCCGACCACACCTAGGCAATCCGATGCCCCCACGTCATCCACGCATTCTCTTGCTTTTTACTGCGTTGGTGATGGCGCTGTTGCTGATACCAGTGCCCGTGATCACGCGGCAAGGGGCGGCGCTCATGGACTTGGCGCATGCCCCCTTGTTTGGCCTGGTCACGTTGGTGGCCTTCTTTCAATTGCCCCCCGTGCTGCGCAGTGTCCGTGCGGCGATTGCGATCGGCGTTACGCTGACGGTTGCCTCGGGGATGATCGAGCTTGCGCAAGAGCTGACGGGGCGCGCTTCGAGCTGGGCCGATCTGTGGGCCAACGTGCTGGGGGTGACCGCCGCGCTTTGCGTGGCGCTCGCACGCGAGAGCACGTCGGTACGACGGCGCGGCCTGTTGACCGCGTCGGCCGTCGCGGCGCTCGTGGTCGCCAGCGTGCCAGGCTCGATCACGTATTGGGATGCCTGGCGGCAGAAGCGCGAGCTGCCGATGATTGCCTCGTTCGAGGATCGCTTCGAGCTGTCGCGCTGGCGATTCCAATCCGCCGACGGCACCCTCGCGCGCGAGCATGTCACGGCCGGAGACCTCAGCTTGCGCGTCGACTTGCACGCAGGCAAATATCCTGGCGCGCTGATGATCTGGACGCCGTACGACTGGCGCGGAGCCGTGCGCCAGGCCACTGGCGTATCGCCTGGCAACTCGACGCCGGCGGCCGCCTTGGTCTTCGATGTTTGGTTGTCGGAGGGGCCGCCGCTCGATGTGATGATCAAGATTCTCGACCTTTATCACAGCTATCGAGATCGTAGCGACCGCTACGAGTTGCCGACCCGCGTGCCGGCTGGCACGCATCGGGTGCGGATTCCGCTCGACGAGATCGCCAACGCCCCCGCCACACGGCAGATGGACCTGTCGCAGATTCGCGTGCTGCAGTTTTATGTCGAATGGCTCGATCAACCGCGCACGCTGTTTATCGACAACATCCACCTGGAAGGGGGGCCGGCCGAGAACCCGCCCGGTCCAAACCAGGCCCGCCCGGGGCGTCCCGCGCGACTTTCCGAACACCCGATTGGCGTCGCCAGGCGCGTTACGATAACCTGTTACTCGAGGTGAGAATCGTTGAGTCAGGTGGCCGTGGACTAGCGTGAACCAGGTCGACTCGGCATGGGGCCCGTGGCGTGAAGAAGCTCGGCTGGAAACATTCGTTCTCCGAGATCATGGTTGCGCTCGGCCGCGCTCGGCGGCGCGACGTCAGCAACAACATCTTGCAGCAATCGCTGGTCGAACTGCGCCGCACCCGGCAAGCCAGCCCCGATCTTGCGTCGCCGCACGAGATCACGTTGATCGACGAGACCAGTCAGCGGCCGGGCACGCCACCAGCGCCCGAGCCTCGCTGACCCGCGCCGCCATTGCGAAGCTGGCGATGTCAGGCGCGCGATTGCCGGAACCACTCGACGAATTCCGCGACCCCTTCGCGAAACGCGATGCGTGGTTCGTACCCGAGCAAACGCCGCGCTTTGGTCAGATCGGCGTGCGTCAATGGCATGTCCCCCGGTTTGGAGGGCAACTGCTCGATGAGTGCCTTGCGCCCTAACGCGCGTTCCAACTCGGCAATCACATCGCGAATGGCGATCGGCTGATCGTGACCGAGATTGATCGCCTGGCCGACGACGTGCGGAGCAACGATCGCAGCCGTTAGTCCCGCGCATAAATCGCGGACATGCGTGAAATCGCGCAACACCGTGCCGTCGCCAAATAAGGGTAGCGGGCGCCCCTCGGCGATCGCCTTGCAGAAGATCGTCAGCGCCAGATCGGGCCGCAAGCGCGGGCCATAAACACTGAATGGTCGCAAGCAAACCACAGGCACGCCGTGCAACAACTGATAGGTCAGGCCCAATGTCTCGACGGCCTGCTTGGTCGCGCCGTAGGGGCTTAGCGGCACGCCCAGCGGCGCACTCTCGACGAACGGAGCGACGGCCCCCGCGCCATAAACGGTCGATGACGAGACCAACACAAACCGCTCGACAGGATGCCGCCGCGCGGCTTCCAACAGCACCAACGTGCCGGCCACGTTGTTGCGCTCATACACCAGCGGATGCTCGACGCTGTAGCGCACGCCCGCGTAGGCACCCAGGTGAACGACGACGCGCGGCGCGTGTTCGCGAAACACCCGTTCGACCAACTCGGCGTCGCAGAAGTCTCCCTCGATGAGCGTCACGCGGGGGTCGCCGGCCAAGGGGGCTACGTTTGCGCGCTTGAGCGCGGGGTCGTAATAGTCGTTGAAGCTGTCAAGCCCGACGACGCGCGGAGGGCCCCCGACAAACAACTGCTCGCTACCAGCGTGGGCGAGCAACTGCTCGACATGCCCTCCGGCGAGCAAGTGCTCGACAAAGTGGCTGCCGATGAACCCGGCGTTTCCCGTAACCAGAACCGACATCCGTAGGGCACTCACTCGTTGGGGATCTCTCACACGCCGTGCTGGCCATGCTAGCTGCTGGCCCTAGGGGAACCTAGCCGCGCGCTGGTTCACCTTCCGCAGCATCCGCCCTGCTGGCGGCACCACCGGTTTTCACGCGAGCGCGGCAATCTGGGGCCTGCCGGAAAACTCCTCGCCACCCGCAAAGTCGCTGCAGGCGTTAAATCGAGCATATTTTACCGAAGTCACCAGGCTCGACTGGCCGATCAATGCGGCGGGATCGCCGGAAGTGCCCGCGCGAAGCGCCGGGTGCTGGCATGCCTGCTTTGGGGTAAGCGGCCAGCCCGGCGATTCCTGACCAAGGGAAGCGTGCGATGCGTCACGAACGTCAACGACCTTTTGTCGTCGCCTGCCTGCTGGCGGCTATGTTGACGAATGGCTGCACGCACACGGCGCACTTCTGGAAGTGCAACGCGCCGCTGATTCCCGACGAAGCGCAGGCCGAGATGCCGCGCGAGCTGTGCAAGACGAGCCTCCCCGACTATCGCGTCGAGCCACCCGATATCCTGGTGGTCGAAGCAATCAAGATCGTCCCGAAGGCCCCCTATCGTATCGAACCACTCGATGTGGTGCAGATCCAGGTGATCGGCGCCCTGCCCGATCAGCCGATCCTGGGCAACTACCAGGTCGATGCGAGCGGCAACGTCAATCTCGGGCCGCCGTATGGCACGGTACACGTGGCAACCCTGACCATCGAGGAATCGCAAGAGGCGGTCAAAGCCCATCTCGAAAAGCTCTTGCAGACCGTGGTCGTCTCGATCTCGCTCGGCGAATCGGGCGCGCGGCAACAGATCGAAGGCGAACACCTCGTGGGACCCGACGGCAAGATCCGCCTGGGTACCTACGGCGGCGTCTATGTCAGCGGGCTGACGCTCGACGAAGCGAAAGCGGCGATCGAAAAGCACCTCACGCAATTCCTCGAAGACCCCGATATCTCGGTCGACGTGTATGCCTACAACAGCAAAGTCTATTACGTGATCCAGCAGGGCGCTGGCCAAGGCGATGGCCTGCAGCGTTTCGCCGTGACCGGAAACGAAACCGTGCTCGACGCGCTCGCCCAGGTCAACGGTTTGGCAAGCATTTCCTCGAAGCGCGTCTGGATCGCACGCCCCGCGCCGCACGGTCAGGGGGAGCAACAGATCCTGCCGGTCGAGTGGAACGCGATCACACAAGGCGCTTCGACCACCACCAACTACCAGGTCATGCCGGGCGATCGTATTTACATCGCCGAAGACAAGTGGATTGCCTTTAACGCCTTTGTCACCAAGGTCACCACTCCGTTCGAGCAGATCTTCGGGTTCACGCTCTTGGGCGGCCAGGTGGTGCGGGCCAACAAAACGTACAGTATTCGCGGCAACAGTGGCGGGTTGTTCATCCCCGGCGGTGGGTTCTTCTAGTCGGCCGCTGGGGTGACGAACACCGCGCGTTTCACCTGTTCCTGGTTGCCAAGCGCAAGTGTCGCAAAGGACTGTGGCTGTCATGCGAGGTCTGACGATTCGCTGGTCGATCGTGATCGCCGTGCTCGGCTCCCTGCACAGTGCGCAGGCGGTCGAGCAGCAGAAAAGCCGCTTCTGGTGGCCCTGGCGTTGCAAGACTCCTGAGTCCTTTCCCAAATCAGAGTTCTACGGGTACTACCCAACCTGCTGGAAACCCTGGCGCTTGAATTGCCCGGACTGCGCGACGTGTTGCCCACCAGGTTATGGGCAGCAACCTTACGACGGCATGATCGTCGAGGGCACAGCGGCCGAAAACGTGCCGCCGGGCGCCACGTCTCCCGAAACCTTGCCGCCAGGAACGACTCCGACGCGCCCCGGCGAAGGGACTTTCCCACCCGTCGAGCCGTTGTTCCCCAATGCGCCGCCGCTGCGGATGCCGTCCGATACACCCGGCGCCCTTCCCGGCGAATCGCCCAACTCCGCCGACGAGCGCCCCACCGATCTGCCACCAACCGGGGACGACGCCTTTGAGCGTCCGTCGGACGCTGCGCCGAGCGGCTCGCCGATAACCCCGCCTGCAGCGCCGAGCGTTCTACCCGCCGACGAGCCCAGCGCCACACACGATCTCCTGCCGGAAGCATCGGCAGCCGAACCCGCGGAATCGGGCACGTCAACCGCGCCGCCAACTGCGCTGCCGTCATCGCCCGATGGCACTCGCGCGCGCCGCGCTCATCGCAGTGACGTCGAGCGCACGGCCCGCGCACCGGCGCTGCGGGCACCCGCATTGCGGGCACCCGCCAATCGGCCTGCGCAAGGGAATTCACCTGAGCCCGAAGCCTCACCGAACCCACTGCGCGAAGCATCGCCAAGTCCCTCGCTCGAGGCGCTACAGCAAACGCTCGACCAGTCGCAGCGCCAGGCCGCGGCGCCGGT
>CAZBWM010000054.1:0-48613 GCA_964495375.1 uncultured Planctomycetaceae bacterium
GGCCGGCCTGCCGATCGACAGCCTGTTCACTTACGGCATGACCAAGCGAATGCTCTACGTGGGGCTGCGGGCGTTGGCCCAGCAGTTCGGCTTGAAGTACCTGTTTGTGGTGCCGTCGACGTTGTATGGCCCCGGTTACCACACCGACGGCCGACAGTTGCATTTTATTTTCGATCTGCTGCGCAAGATCGTCCGCGGCCGGATGCTTGGCGAGCCGGTCGTGCTGTGGGGTGACGGACATCAATCGCGCGAGCTGGTGCTGGCCGACGACTTTGTGCAAGCGACGGTCGAACTGGCCGCCTGCACCGACAACGAAATCGTCAACATCGGGGCTGGACAGGAGTATTCGATCCGCCGCTTCGCGCAGTTGATTTGCGATGAAGTGGGCTTTGACTTCGATCGCATCGATTTCGATACGTCGCGCTATGTTGGTGCGCGGTCGAAGTGCCTCGACATTGCCCGGCTAACGAAGCTTTTGCCGAACTTTCGACAAACGCCGCTGGCTGACGGGCTACGGCAAACGGTCGCCTGGTTTCGCGACGAGCACGCGGCCTGGCTGACCGCAGCCGAACGCGAAGCGCCGCTGCACGCGGCCGGCTAAGAGTGGCCACTAGCAACGGATCGTCAGCGACTGCCTCGAAATAACCAGACACCGCACCACGAATCAAGCATCTGCATGAGCATGCCACGTATCCTCGTCACCGGCGCGACTGGCTTTCTGGGACGGCACCTGCTGCCGATCCTCGCCGCGCGCTATGGCGCGGAGCAGGTCGTCGGTGTGTCGAGCACGGATTACGACTTGCTCGACGCCGGCCAGGCGCGGCGGCTATTCGCCCTTGAGCAGCCCGACTGGGTCGTGCACCTGGCGGCCTACGCCGGTGGGATTGGCGCGAATCGCCACTTCCCGGCCGATTTCTTTCATCAGAACACGCTGCTGACCGCGCACGTGTTTCACGAAGCGGCCCGGGCCGGCGTGCAGAAGCTCGTCTACCCGATGCCGGGCTGTGCGTATCCCGCGGCCGCGGCATCGCCGATCAGCGAAGCGCAAATGTGGAACGGCTATCCGCAGCCCGACAGCGCGGCCTACTCGTTGGCCAAGAAGCAAGGGTTGGTGGCAGCCGAGGCGTATCGCGAGCAGTGCGGACTGTGCTCGGTCGTGATCGTGCCGGGCAACATGTACGGCGAGTTCGATAACTTCTCCCGGCGCGATTCGCACGTTGTGCCTGGCCTGGTGCGGCGCTTTTTCGAGGCGCAGCGCTGCGGCGCCACCGAGTTGACGCTTTGGGGCACGGGCCGCCCGCTGCGCGACTTCGTCTATGCCGGAGACGTGGCCGCGACCATTCCACACTTTCTCGAACAGTACGATTTGGCCGAGCCGGTCAACGTGTCGTCGGGCACGAGCACCACGATCGCCGAGCTGGCCGAAACGATTCGTCGCCTCACAGGTTTCGACGGGCAGATCGCCTGGGACACCAGCAAGCCCGACGGGCAGTTGATCAAGGTGTTCGATGTTGCGCGGCTCCGTTCGCTGGGGCTGGCGTGCGAGACGCCGCTCGAAGCCGGGCTGCGACGCACGATCCGCTGGTTCGCGGCGAACTACGACGGCGCGACCGATGGCCTGAGATTGATCGACAAATCGCCGAGCGAGCCGGCGCAATCGAACTTACTAACCACGAATCACTGACCACTAGCCACTACACTATGCCCGAGCAAGTTTGCGGAATTTTGCTGGCTGGCGGCGCCGGGACGCGACTGCGGTCGCTCTACCCCGACATGCCGAAGCCCTTTATTGAAGTGGCGGGTCAGCCCTTCATCACCTGGGTGCTGCGTCAGTTTTCCGCGCAAGGGATCGACGAGTTCATCGTCTCGCTGGGGCATCTGGCCGACATCGCCGAGCGCGCACTGATCGAGCGCCCCGTCCATGGGCTCAATGTGCGCTGCGTGCGCGAAGATTCACCGCTGGGGACCGGTGGCGCGGTGCGGTTGGCCGCCGCGGCTTGCGATCACGAACTGCTGGCGATCGCCAATGCCGATTCGCTGGTGCTCGCCGACTGGCATGGTGTCTGGCCACGGCTCGAAGACCCGGCGGTCGATGGCGTGGTGCTGGGGGTCGAAGTGCCCGACGCCAGCCGCTACGGGCAACTGGCGGTCGACCATCACGATCGCCTGACTGGCTTTCGCGAGAAGCAGCCGGGGGCCGGCCTGATCAACGCCGGCGTTTACGTGCTGAAGCGCCGCGTCATTGAACGTTTCGACTCGCGCACGCCGCTGAGTCTCGAACAAGACGTATTCCCGGCGCTGTTGGCCGCCGGAGCCCGCTTGGAAGTCGAGCGGACGCAGGCGGAGTTTTTGGATATCGGCACGCCCGAGACCATTCGCGCGGCGTCGCGATTCGTGCGTCGGCATTTTGCAGTCGAGGTGGCCGGTGATCATTAGCAAGACCCCGTTTCGCATCAGCTTCTTCGGCGGTGGCACCGACTACCCCGAGTATTTCACGCGCCACCCGGGCGCCGTGCTGGGGACCGCCATCGACAAGTTCTGCTACGTTTCGGCGACGCGGCTCTACTCGAAGCTGTTCGACTACAAGATTCGCCTGGCCTATCGGCAGGTGGAGTGCGTGCCGGATCTGGAATCGATCCAGCACGCGCCGTTCCGCGAATGCCTGCGCACGGCGGGCATCACCGAAGGGATCGAAGTCGATTACATGGCCGAGCTCCCGTCGTCGACCGGTTTGGGGACGTCGTCGAGCTTTGTGGTCGGCGTGCTCAACACGCTGGCGGCCGTGCGCGGCGAGCTGGTCCATCCGCTCGATCTCGCTTATCGGGCGATCGATCTGGAGCGCAACGTGCTCGGCGAAACCGTCGGCTGCCAAGATCAAACGTTGGCCGCGATGGGGGGTTTCAACCTCTGCGAATTCCGCAACGTCGACGACATCCGCGTACACCGCTTGACCTTGAGCCCGCAGCGAATGGCCGAATTCAATTCGCACCTGATGCTCGTCTACACGGGCATTCGCCGCCGGGCCAGCGATGTGGCGGCCAAGCAAGTTAAGAAGATCGATCGCAACACGTCGCACCTGTCGCAGATGCGCAAGCTGGTCGACGACGGTTACGAGCTGCTGACCGGGCGTGGATCGCTGGCCGGCTTCGGGCAAATGCTGCACGACGCCTGGACGCTCAAGCACCAGTTGGATGCCGGCGTGTCGAACCCGCAGATCAACGAGATGTATGAGACGGGCCTGGCCAACGGCGCCTGGGGCGGCAAGTTGCTGGGGGCCGGCGGCGGCGGCTTCCTGTTGTTCTTCGTTCCGCCCGAGCGGCAGGCCGGCATGCGCCAGGCGTTCGCCGATTACGAAGAGATTCCGATTTCGATCAACGCGGCCGGCACGCGGATCATTCATGCCGAGACCAACAGTTTTGTCGACACTGACGCGACCGAGGTCGAAGTGCCTGCGTCGCGATGGGCGGCGTAACCGGTTCGCCGGCGGTCGCACGAGCGCTCGGCCGCGGCCGGCCCGATTATCAAAAAGTTCGCGAGAGGGAACCACGCTTTGAATGCCATGCAGCGAGAAGTCGTCTCGAACTATCTGACCGATATCTGGCGGCTGCGCTACTTTTGGATGTCACTGGTCCGCGTCGACCTGCGCGCCAAGTATCGCCGCTCGATCCTGGGGATCGGCTGGTCGCTGATGCACCCGATCTTCATGACGTTCGTGTTCTGCGCGGTCTTCGCCACGCTGTTCAAGCTCGACGTGCGGACGTATGCCCCCTTCCTGCTGGTCGGCCTGGCGTTCTGGAACTTTGTGTCGGGCATCGCCCACCAGGGTTGCCAGTGCTTTATCAACGGCGAGGCCTACATCCGGCAGCAATCGGCGCCGATGGCCATTTATCCGCTGCGGACGACGCTCGCCTGCGGCTTTCACTTCTTGATCGCGCTGGTCGTGGCGATCCTGCTCAGTTTCATTTTTGGCGGCGTGCATAACGCACTAGCGCTGGTCTACTTGTTGCCGGCGCTGGTGATGCTGTTCTTGTTCGGTTGGTGCCTGGCCCTGCTGTGCGGCGTCATGAACGTGATGTTTCAGGACACGCAACACGTGATTGAAATCCTGCTGCAGGTGCTGTTCTACCTGACCCCGATTATGTATCCGATCGACATGCTGGCGCAGCGCCGCATCGGCTGGATCGCCGGGCTCAATCCGCTGGCCGCGCTGGTCGAAACGCTGCGGCGGCCGATTCTCGAAGGGCTGCCGCCGAGCCTGTCGGCCGTGGCCATGGTCAGCGGGCTGGTGATCGTGATGATCCTGCTGACGGCCTACACGCTGTCGCGGCTCGAGCGCCGGCTGGTTTTCTATCTCTAGATTTTGCAACGCGAGAGGAACCGCCGCGATGGCGCACCTTCGGCTCGAACATGTCGGACTCGATTTCTGCGTGCGGACGCATGGCCGCATCAGCCTCAAGGAGTACATCCTCAAGGGGATGTTCCGCACGCGCGGGTCAACGTCGACCACCGTGCGCGCGTTGGACGACATCAACCTCGACTTCAGCGAGGGAGATCGCGTCGGCATCATCGGCCACAACGGCGCCGGCAAGAGCACGCTGCTCAAGGTGCTGGCCGGTATCTATCTCCCTTCGCAAGGGCGGCGCTCCGTCAACGGCAAGATCGCCTCGCTGTTCGACATCACGCTGGGCTTTGAGCCTGAAGCGAGCGGCTGGGAGAACATCGCCTTCCGCAGCTACTTCCAGGGCGAAACCCCCAAGTCGATGCGCACCAAGCTCAACGCGATCGCCGAGTTCAGCGAGCTGGGGGACTTTCTCAACATGCCGGTCCGCTACTACTCGGCCGGCATGTGCGTGCGGCTGGCCTTCTCGATTGCCACGGCTATCGAGACCGAGATCCTGATCGTCGACGAAGTGCTGAGCGCCGGCGACCTGGCCTTCCAACACAAAGCCCGCAAGCGAATCGAAGAGCTGCTGGCCCGGGCAAGAGTCGTCGTGCTGGTGAGCCACGACCTGGCATCGGTGGCCACACTGTGCGAGCGGGTGATCTGGATGGACCACGGCCACATCCGGCAAGACGGACCACCGAAGCAGGTCATTCCCGCCTATCAGGCGATGGCCACGTCGGGCGAGCGGTTGGCGGCGTAGGCGGTGGTCAGTGGTCAGTGGCTAGTGGTCAGTGGCTAGTGGTCAGTGGCTAGTGGTCAGTGGCTAGGCCTGAGTTCACCCGTATTCTCTGACCACGGATCACTGCCCACTAGCCGCTATCAGGTGTTCCGGGAATTTGCGTCCGGGTGCGTCCGGGTGTCTTGATGTTGCACCTGAACTCGAATAGAGGGAACAACTTAGGGCGATGAGGCCGCGCAGAGTTTTGCGTCCGGGTGATCGTCCGGGTTGCGTCCGGGTGGCAGTTGTAGGGTGCGTGAAACGCACCGCTGCGTCGTGCACGCCCATGGCATACTCTGTGTCTGGTGTGCTGCGCACACCCTACTTGTACTTGCGAGGCGCCAGGTGGAAACCAAATCGATCCCTCGTCCCTATGAAGAATGGCGCGTCAAGCCAGCAGACCGAGAAGAGGACGCTGCCTACACGTTCGGCTATTACCTGATCCGACATTGTCGCGATGAGGCAATGGCAACGTTGCCGCCGGAAGCTTCACCCGAAATGAGAGCCATCGTGGCCAAGGCTGTCGATGAGGCGTTGCATAACGTAAACGACATGCTGGAAGGCTTCTGGAGACTGCCCGCCGGCTCGAATCACACGGTCGAACTGGTGCTCGCGGTCGACGTACGTAATGCGAATCGGGAATTGGTCGAGAGAATCGAGATCTCGCCTGGCAAGTTGGACCTGCCGATCGGCTATTGGAAATGGTCGCAAGACCGAGAGTTCCGGTAGCACGACAGGTTCACGCCTCACCCCTCCTCTACAAACTGTTCCGGGATTTTGCGTCCGGGTGCCTCCGGGTGTCTTGATATTGAACCCGAACTCGAATAGACGGCACAACTTGGGGCGATGGGGCCGCGCAGAGTTTTGCGTCCGGGTGATCGTCCGGCTTGCGTCCGGGTGGGCCATTTTGCGTCCGGGTATCCAGTACGGCCGAGGCCGCGGCCAGTGCTGCCAGGCACTTGTCCCGCAAGCCGATGGTCTTAAGCCTGTCGCGTATCGCCGCGTCCCGCTTGCGTCCCGGAGCTAACGCCTGTCGCGCCTTTCTGCGTCCCACTTGGCGACCCAGACCGTAAGAGCGGGCAAAAGGATATCGGTCTATCCCTAATAAGCCGTCCGTGTCATCGATCACCGGCAACCGCGGAGCTTCAACGGGCCGCGATGACGGCGACTCGCGAGGCTCTAAGGATTCACCAGTTTACTCTGCATTATCTCGGTCGTAATCATGGCTGTTGGAGTATCGCTTGGCTCATCACGCGTAACGTCGAACGCGAAAGCCATTGGTACCTGCCGAGCCTGATTGTTGAGTTGCTGATTCGTGGCACCAAATTGTTGCTTTTTCTGCGCAAACAACTCGTCCGTCTTCTTTGAAATTCTGGTCCATATGGGATCCCACTTTCGTGACGGTTCTGTTGTCATGTTCGACAGGCTGTAAATCATCGTGTGTGAAAACCATCCGCCGATGTCCGAACTGAACCAGCTTAACTCATCGCGCGAGCAAGCGGTGACGTCCAACACACCTCGATAGCAGAAAGCCAACTCTTCGAGAGCTCTCCAACCGGTATGCGCATGCAGCTTCGTCTCTACCGCCTGGTAAGTCCGCAACGAAACCTTGCTGGCAGAGTTGCAACAGTCCGACATCAACAATGTGAAACGCGGCCGCTTCGCCAGCACATGATGAAGCAAATCCTTGCGCGGAAGATCACCATTTGGAAGGCTAAAAAAGTGGCCTTGCGCAGGATCGCCGCCCGAAATCGCTGGGTCATACGCGCCATGTCCTTCGTACATTACAAAAATGGAATCCTGTGGCGCGACGGAAAGAGCGTCGACTGCTGCGATGATACTGCTTGCGTTGCAATTCGCTCCAGTCAACGTCACAAAAGAACCACGGCGGTCTTGCCGAATTTGCGTTTCAATGAGCCTCTGAAACTCCGGGACATTCAGTTTGATAAAATTCCCAATGCTCGAATCGTCGGTTAGCGCTGCATAAATCACGTGCAGTTTCGAATTGCTGACTTGAACCTGCGTATCTGGGCCAATGGGCACAGATACTTTCACGGGTTTCACTAACCAATCGATCTGCCGACCGGTATTGACGTCGCGGATTGTGATGGTGATTGTCGGCCCGACGCTGCGCATGATGCGAAAATAGTCCGCAAGCGAAGAAATCGTCTTTCCGTCAATGCGTACGATCAAATCTCCACGCTCAATTACACCTTGCACCTGGGGATCGTCGGCTTTTGTCATTCGGTTCGCTGGGCTCTCGGAATCAGCCCATTCCACCAAGAGCCCACCTTGAGGCGCATCGTAGCAATGCAGCAGAAGTCGGCTCTCTTCGCGAAATAGCAATGTGCCAGGCGCAATTGCTGTGGGCCGATCCACTTCTTGG
The DNA here is from genome assembly GCA_964495375.1 of uncultured Planctomycetaceae bacterium. Taxonomy (GTDB): domain Bacteria; phylum Planctomycetota; class Planctomycetia; order Pirellulales; family JAEUIK01; genus JAIESQ01. The sequence continues at coordinate 7,549 of CAZBWM010000054.1, forward strand.
CAAAAGCTCAGGTCCGCTGAAACGCTGAGCAATAGCATTGCCGTGAACATTCGAATCATCACTTACCCCCCTTTGTAGATTGCGAATATCGATCAGCTCATACCTTAGATCAAATAGAGCGACGTGATTATACGACTGCTTGAACCGACTACAAGAATTGTTACAGGTATTCTTAACAGGCACTGCAATTGCGCAGGATTTCGGAATGCGGTGAGATGTGGAATTGCGCTGCATGTTGCGCGACGATTGCGAGCGCGCTGAACGTGGGCATAATCCATTCCGCGCCGACTACCTCGGAAGTGGCTATCTCAAACGATGGACTCCACCCAGTTGCCGGAGATCGAGGCGCGTCGGCTGCCGGCCAGGCCGTGGCTCGAGCGGCAGTTGGCGCGGCCGGCGCGCATGCGGCGCCGGTTCGGCATTCGCTATTTGCTAGCAGTGACCACCGCGTCGGCCGTGTTGTTCGCCGTTCTGCCCGGCGGCATGGCGCTGTTTTTGTTCGCGACGACGGTGCTGGCCGGCAGCGCGCAGCTCGCTTGGCCACAGCATCCACGCAGGGCGTCGGTCGGGGGGGGCGTGCTGATGATGTTCGGGTTGCTGCTGACCGTCTTCTTTCGACGCGGTGGCATTCGCGACGTCTACGAAACTTGGATCGGCATCGTCTGCGGCGCGACGATCCTGGGCGTTCCGCTCGGTTATGTATGCGGCTATGTCGTCGCGGCGTTTTCGCTGCTGCAAGATCGCCGCGAGCCCACGGACTCGGTTCGCGAATAACAATAAGCCAGCGAGTTGTGCAGCGGCGACATATTTCTCGTCGGTAGCGCGAACGGTAGACATCTCGTAATGTAGTCGTCATGCCCCGCGTGACGGAACTTGATCACGCTCCAGCGTGATGACTACATTCGCGCGCTGCGCTGTCGCCGCTGCGCGGCTAAGGATGGGTGAACCTTTTCGTTGCTTCGCGTCCGTCGCGAATCAGCGGGACAACCGCGCCCGTCCCTTGCTGCGCTGCGGGCTGGTGTTCGTGCGCCAAGTCGCACAAGGGGCACACTGCTGGGCAAGCCAGCAGTGGCGCCCGGAAGGCCCAAAGCGCGCTCCGTCGTGTCGCGGTGCCGTTGTGGTAACCGGCTTGTCGCGCGAGGGGCGGTCGACTGTCGCCCCGGTGGGGGCTCGGCATGATCGCTCTCGACGCAACCAGGGGCTGCCGCCACCTGGCTATTAACGGCCACGGCGTTGCCGCTATCGAAGTGTGGGCAATTCGTCGCTGCGCATGCGTTGCGGGGACTTCGCGGCGATCGCCCCGCGGGGGCTGAAGGAGAATCACCACCTGCGACCGGAAAGCCACTGGCGAGATTTCCCTTGACAGCCGATACTGAATCTATAGACTAGTCTTCTGTACAAACCGGTTTGCAACAAGTGATTCGCGGTCAAAGCACCGCCGGGCAGCCGCAAATCGGCTTCGCCTGTTCGTCGCAAGCGTCACGTGACATTTCCATTCCCTCGACATCCAACCAGGGCAACCTATGAACGCCGCCGTTGATAATCCACTCGACCTGCCACCGCAGACGCTCAGGGCGATCGAGCAGGCACGTAGTGCCGCTGCCTACACGCGGTACCGATTCGAAATCGCGCGATCGCTAGCTTTCGCGGCCATGGGGATAACATTCGTTGGCCTGGGGGCCTTCGTGCTGGCAGGTAAGGCTCCACTGCCCGACGTGGTGCGTTGGGGGATCGCCGGCATGGGACTGGTCACCGCTTGGAGCGGCGTGATCCTGATCTATTGGTTCATCATCACTTGGGTGCGCAGCGGTCGGCAGGGTTCGCTTCGCAGCCCCTTCGGCAATCCCCTGTGTGCGGGAAGTTGGCGAGCTCGGCTCATTGCGCTGGCGGTCTGCCTGCTGTTCGTCTTTGGTGAAGCCTCGCTCTTGAACCTGCTTCGCGGGCGTGTGCCGGACGCCGTCTATTACGGCATCCTGATCTGGGGGACGCGTTTGTGCGCGGCACTTGGTGTCGGATTTTACATTTATCGCTACACGCGCGTGCCGTTCTGGGAGTACCTGGCGTATGCGGCGGCGCTCACCGGCACGTGGGGCGTCTATATGTTCGCCAGCCCGCGGTTGGCGACAACTTCGCCGCTGCCGGCCTGCTGCTCGGCCTTGGCGATGGCGGCGGCGGTGGTTGCCACAGGCTCGATCCTCAAGCGGCAACGCGAGTGGCGACAAGAGACAGGCGCCATGTATGTCGACGGAAACGACGTCGACAGTAATGGTATCGATAGCGATGGCGTCGCGACGGAGACGCTGTCATGACGGCCGACAAGGAGGCAAGAAGCGGCGCGAAGAGTGAATTAACAAACGGCGCGAAGAACGGCGCCAAGAATGGCGCCGCGCCAAGCGGCGTCCTCGATCCGCTGATTCACGAGTCGTCGCGGCTGGTGATCGTGGCGGTGCTCAGCGAAGCGGAGTGGCTCGATTTCAACTTTCTGCTGGCGGCCAGTGGTTTGACGAAAGGGAATTTCTCGACGCACATCGCCCGGCTCGTCACGGCCGGATACGTCGAAGAGCTCAAGGAATTCGTCGAGCGCAAACCGCGGACCAGCTATCGATTGACGAAGACAGGCCGCGCCGCGTATCGCCGCTACCAGACAACTTGGCGGAAGCTCACGGGCGGGCGGATTCTTTAGTAGCCGACGCTGAGGGGACAGGAGTTGTTCCGTTCGGCACTGATAAAGTGAGCGGAACGAAGAACCGGAAACGACTCCCGTCCCCTTCGAGGTTGCCGCAGCATTCGGTTTCGCAACACGTTCTCCTGCGGCGAACGCGCGTCAAACGCGCGCCCTTCGTTGGTGGCGACAATCGCAGAAACGTGCAGGTGCTGGCGCGAATGAACGGCCCTGTCAGGGCCGGATTCGTGTGCCCATCCGGACCCAGCCCTGCGGGCTGGGCTGGTGGAACTCGGCCCTTCAGGCCGGAAGGCAATTCGAGTCACGAGTTGAATGCGCATGCGCGTGGATTGGCGCGGTATTTCGCCGTGCCGCCGTGCCGTCGTGTCGTTGTGGTAACCGGCTTGTCGCGCGACGGGCGGTTGACTGTCGCCCCGGTTGGGGCTCGCATGATCGCTCTCGACGCAACCAGGGGCTGCCGCCACCTGGCTATTAACGGCCACGGCGTTGCCGCTATCGAGGTGTGGGCAATTCGTTGCTTCGCGTCCGACGTGAATCAGCAGGACAACCGCGCCCGTCCCTTGCTGCGCTGCGGGCTAGGATTCGTACGCCACATCGCGCGAGAAGCTGCGCCCCCCTCACCCCTAGCCCCTCTCCCGCGAGGGGAGAGGGGATAACGGAGAAGCCATTTTTCGGCCGTTCGTTAAGCTTCTGCTTCGCCGAGTTCCTTGCGCAGATCTTTCCAGGCGGTGCGAATGATCTGGTCGGCCGCGGCCCGGATCAGTGCGGGGCTGATCGTGGAGATCAGCCCTTTGAGGTCGGTCACGGCGGCGGTCCACAAAAGTCGCGAACCGCCTTCACGCAAGGGGCTGATCGCCAGCCGCGAAGTGACGCGCAAGCTTTGCCCGATGCCGCGACCGTCGATCGACAAGGTGGCCGACTCGGGCGGATTGACGTCGGCCAGTTGAATCACCAACTTGAGCGTGCCGCGCATGAAGCCGAAGCCGGGCCGGGCAGTGCACTCGAGCGTGTGGGCGTCGATCCGCCGGGCCATCGTTAAGTCGTGGACGTTGCGCGCTAGCCCATCGAGGTCGGTCACCACGGCGAAGACGCGATCGGGCGTGGAGCGAAACAGCTCTTCGCCTCCGAATTCGAGATTGCCGGCGGTCATGAATCTTGGTCCTTCTCGGGCAGCAGATGGTGCGCAATCAAGCGGCTCCTGAGTTTAGCGTTTCGCTGGTGATCGCCCAATGCTCCGTGATGACGAGAGAAGTTGCTCTCCCGTGGCATGGGCTTCCAGCCCATGAATAACACGGCCAGGATGGCCATGCCACGATTTGTTTGCACCGCTCGGCCAGGATGGCTTTGCCACGGAGCGATGACTTTGCTACGCCCCGGCGACCGCTTCGAGCACTTGCCCTTCGCCGACCAGGTGGCAGAAGCGCTCGACGAGCCGGGGATCGAAGTCGGCTTCGGCCTCTTGGCGCAGGGCCGCGAGCGCCGCGGGTGTTTCGAGGCGATCACGATTGTCGAGTCCGAAGACCAGTTCGTCGTAGCGATTGACGATCGCCAGGAGCCGGGCAGCGGCCAGGTGATTGGCGACGTCTTCTTCGGGCTCAAGTGGTCGTTCGGCCCCCGCGCTTGGCAAATGACGCAGCGTGGCGGTCAAAGCACGATTGGCGAAGCATTCTTGCACGATGGCCAGGGCCACCCCGCGGCGACGATCGACGTGGCGCGGCAGGTGATCGGTCGACGGCTCACCGCTGACTTCGTTCGCAGCGAGGATGCCGATGTCTTGCAGCAGGGCGGCGGCCTCGACGAGTTGCCGGCGCTCGTCGCTCCATTGCCACTGGCGCGCGACTTCGCTGCACAGCCGGCTGACACGACGCCCGTGCGCCGCGCGATCGGGATCGCGCCAGGAGAGCACGACGCCGAGGGCGTCGATCGCTTCGCGCCAGCTCGCGCCGTCGAACTCGGTGGCATCGGCCGGGCTGATATTTTTCTGCGGTAGTGCGATCGGCCGGGTATCGTTGCTCCGCGGCTCGAAGCAGACGACGCGATTGCGGCCGGCACGCTTGGCCTTCAGCAGCGCCTGATCGGCCCAGTCGATGAACGTTTCGACGGACGTGCTGCTGCGCGCTCCTGAAGCCAGGCCGACGCTGATGGTGCAGCGCACGCCGGCCGGCAAGCCGGGGAGCTGCATCTGCGCGACGGTTTCGCGCAACCGCTCGGCCACGCGCCGACCGATGGCCGGCGACGCGTTGACCAAGAGCACGCAGAATTCCTCACCGCCAAACCGGCAGACGATGTCGTTGTTGCGCAGGCGGGCCTTGAGCGCGCGGGCCACGGCGCAGATCACCGTGTCGCCGGCCGCGTGGCCGTAGGAGTCGTTGATGCGCTTGAAGTGGTCGATGTCGATCATCAAGCAGTTGATCGCTTCGATCGACCAATCGATTTGCTGCCAGCGTTTGTGGGCTTCTTCCTGAAACGCCCGGCGATTCAACAAGCCGGTGAGCGAATCGGTAACGGCCAGCTCGGCGAGTTGCTGATTGGCGATTTGCAGTTCGTGATTCTTGTGCCGGAGGCGCTCCTGGAGGCTGACGATGCGCTCGCCGGCGCGCACGCGGGCGAGCAGTTCTTCGCCGGCGATCGGCTTGGCGATGAAGTCGTCGGCCCCTGAATCGAGCCCGAGCGTTTGCGCGGACGAATGCGTGACCAAGATCATGTAGGGATACCAGGGAACCTCTGCTCGCACGCGGCGGATGAGGTCGAGCCCGTCGACGCGCGGCATCTTCCAATCGGTGACGATGATCTGCGGGCGGAAGGCGAGGGTTTGCGCGAACGCTTCGGCGCCGTCGCTGGCGCAGCCGACTTGATAGCCCGCTTGCGAGAGCAGACGTTCCAAAAGTCGCAGGCAGGCGGGGTCGTCGTCAACAACGAGGATTCGACGTGGTGTTGGTTCGTCCACGAATCACCCTTGGCACGCGGCCATCCGCAAGTGGGTTTTGAATTGTTCCCGCGGCGACAAGCGTCGACCGCGAGGTGCAGGCCGAACGGCCCAACTATCGGCCAGAGCTTTCGAGGAGCTCGCTCTGCCGGACGTTGTCGCTAGTCTAGGTTATGGGACGGGCCATTTGGCCGATCGTGGGTGCGCCCGGTCGCGCCGGTTCTGCGACGTGTGCACGTCGCGCTTGCCAGGAGTGGCTAGACCAATGTTGACGGCTACCGGCCGCGGTCTTGCAGATGCTGGGCGACCCGCAGTGCGTTGGCGGCGATTGTCAGGCTGGGGTTGATGCCGCCGCTGGAAGGAAAGAACGAGGCGTCGACGACATACAGGTTGTCGACGTCGTGGGCGCGGCAGTTCTTGTCGAGCACACTGGTCCGCGCGTCGTCGCCGAACCGGCAGGTGCCGCAGACATGGGCAATCGCTCGATTCTCGCTCGCGCCACGCAGTTGCACGAGCTTGTATGGCTTCAAGACATCTTCGACCGCCTTGCGCAGCGTGGCCAGTCGCGACAGTTCGTACGGCTGCAAGGCGTAGTTCAGCCGAATCCGCTGCCGCAATCCGTCGAAGGGCTTTTCCGACGGCAGCACGCGATGTTTCTGGTAAGGCAGGTCTTCCATGATCGTGGTGACCACCAGCCCCTTGGCCTTGAGCTGTTCACCGAAATAGACCAGCAGCGGGCGCAACAGCCTGAGCCACCAACCGGTCCCTTGATTCAAGAAGTAGGCGATTGGCGGCAACGGGCCAAACGACTGAAACGTGCCGAGCTTCTGCCCGTCGTGATGATAGAAATCGTTGAACGCGAGCTCTTTGATCTGCCCCTGGACCGGCTGCTTGGCGTTCATCTGCACCATCAGCATGTCGATGCAGTGCCGCATCAGGTTGCGGCCGACCTGGTCGGACGAGTTCGCCAACCCTTGTGGAAAATCGGCCGAGTGCGAATTCAAGAGCAGCACCGGGGTCACCAGCGCGCCGGCGGCCAGCACCACGTAGCGGCCGCGCAGTACCAGCTCGGTATCTCCCTGTCGGCAGACGACGCGCCGCACGCTGGCGCCTTCAGCGTCCAACCGCGTGACGGTGCAGCCGGTCAACAAGGTCGCGCCGTGTTGTTCGATCGCGGGCCGCAAGCAGCGATTGCCGGAGTCGCTCTTGCAATCGCGCGAGCAAAGATAGCCCTGGCAGTTCTGGCAGTCAGGCAGGTGCTCGCAACCGATGTGCAACTGGTAGGGATGCAATCCTTTGCTTTGCAGGTGGGCGAACAGCTCGGCATTGGTGGGCGTCAGCGGTGGCGACGGCAGCAGTTGGCAATCGGTGTCGCCGGGGCGCAGCGGATCGGCGGTGCCATGCACGCGGTACAGCCGCTCGGCCGCCGCATACCAGGGGCGCAGCGACTCATAGTCGATGGGCCAGCTCTCGGGCAGATTCGCACCATCGACCGGCGGGTGGGCCGATCGCGGGTGAAAATCTTCGGCGAACAACCGCTCGAGGGCCATGCCGTAGAGCGCGGTCGAACCGCCCGTGCCACCGCCGATGAAGGGGGTAAACGTCGGCGGCTTCAAACCGCTGATGTCTTCGACCAGGTCGGTCGAACGCCCGCCGCGGGCCAGCAGCTCGACATACTCGCGCTCGGGCATCCGCGTGACATTGGGGAGGTCGTCGGGAAGCCCGTCGCGGATGCAGTCGTCGGTCGGGTAAAGGCTCGACCGCCCCCGTTCGACGAACAGCACGCGCCAGCCGGCGGCGGCGAGCGCCGCGCCGAGCGTTCCGCCTCCCATGCCGGTGCCGACGACGATGGCATCCCAGACGACATCCTGGGGCCGCTCTGCTGGATCAGTTGCCATCGACACGCGGTTCTCGAGAATCTCGGAGGCCAGGCCCGTCTGTCCTGCGATGCTACCACGCCGGCTGCGGCGTTCAATCGCGTCGGGTACGATATCTGACGGGCCGTCGATCAACGACAGCCGTTCCCATGCACAATTGCCCCGCGCAGGAGATCCGCCGTGGAAGCCAATCGCCGCGAGTTTCTCACCCGCTCGACGTTGACCTCGATGCTGTTGACCTCGGGCATGGCGATTCCCCTGGCGTCGGCGGCCGAGGGCGAGAACGCCAGCGGCGACGCGTCGAACACCGGCAACGAGTCGCTACCCAGCCCGTTTCTTGCCGGCAACTTCGCCCCCGTCCACGAAGAGATCACCGCCGAGCGGCTCGAAGTCGTGGGCCGGCTGCCCGCGGGGCTCACGGGCATGTACGTGCGCACCGGGCCCAATCCGCAGTTCCCGCCGCGCGGCCGATACCACTGGTTCGACGGCGACGGCATGCTGCACGGCGTGCTGCTGCGCGACGGTCAGGCGAGCTACCGCAATCGCTGGGTTCGCACCGATGGCTGGAAGAAAGAACGGGCCGCCGGTAAGGCGCTTTGGACCGGTTTGGCCGAAACGCCGGACATGTCGAAAATGCTCGCGGGCGAACCCCTCTTCAAAAACGCCGGCAACACGGCGCTCGTCTGGCACGATCGCCGGCTGCTCACCTTGTGGGAAGGGGGCGCGCCGCACGAGATTCATCTGCCTGACCTGGAGACCGTCGGCGTGCAGACCTACGGCGGCCGGCTGCGGCATCCGTTCACCGCGCATCCGAAAGTCGACGCCGAGACCGGCGAGATGATGTTCTTCGGCTATTCGGCGATGGCTCCGGTCGTGCAGTACAGCCTGGTCAACGCGGCGGGCGAGCTCGTAAGCACGGTGCCGGTCAAACTGCGCCGCTCGGTGATGATGCACGACTTCGCGATCACGGCCCGGCATTCGATTTTCATGGAGCTGCCTGCGACGTTCAACATGGGTCGGATGTCGCGCGGCGAACCGCTATTGAAGTACGAGCCAGACCTCGGCTCGCGGTTTGGCATTTTGCCCCGCCACGGTCGGGCCGACGACGTTCGCTGGTTCGAAGCGCCGGCCTGCTTCGTGTTCCACACGCTCAACGCCTGGGACGATGGGGACGAGGTGGTGTTGGTCGCGTGCCGATTGAGCGAGTATCCCGATATTGTGGGGACGTCGCCCGCGAAGCACGCGGCGGCAAGTTCGAGTTCGCCCAACGCGATGCCGCTCGATACGCCCTCGGCACTCTATGAATGGCGATTCAATCTCGCCACCGGCGCGGTGCGTGAGAAGCCGCTCGACGATTTGCGCAGCGACTTCCCACGCATCAACGATAGCCGGCTGGGGCGCAGCACGCGCTACGGTTATACGATGGCGCTCGACATGCACGTGCTGGTCAAGTACGACCTCGAGCGCGGCACCAGCGTACGACACGACTTTGGCCCCGGCCGCTTCGCCGGCGAAGGGGTCTTTGTCGCCGCGCCCGACGCCCAGCAGGAGGACGACGGCTGGCTGGTGACTTACGTCTTCGACGCGGCCGACGAAAAGAGCGAGCTGGCAGTGATCGACGCGCGCGACTTCAGTTCTCCGCCCGTGGCCCGGGTGCGGATCCCCGCGCGGATTCCATTCGGCTTCCACGGCATCTGGCTGGCGGATGAGCAGTTGGGGCAGCAACGGGAGTAGCGGGCGGTTGGCCCCCCGCTGAAATCGTCTTCATTGGCCGGGCGGCCGGCCTTCAGGCCCGCCCGGCCCAGAATCGCGTAGCTTGTCGGCGTCGCCGGCGGTATCCTGAAACCAACTTCCGGCGGGGTCGTTTACCAGCCGACTCCGCCGGAACAGGTTTCAGGCTCTCGCACCCGCCAGAGTTACCAGAGTTAAAGGAGGCACTCAATGCGCGGCATTCTTCTCTCCGCGTGGTTGCTCGTACCGGCCGCCGTGGCCGCATATCACTACGGGCCGGGCCAGCAACGGATGTCGATCGATGGAGCGGCCTTCAATCTGCGCGAAGCCGATCGGCTGGTCGCGGCCGAAAAGTGGCCGCAGGCGATTGCCGCTTACGACGACGCGCTGGCCGTGCTGCCGGCCGACCAGGTCGATGCGAGCCGCCGCGCGCGACTCCAGCGGGCCAAGGCCAAGTTGGAAGTTGGCCGCTTGCCCGAGGCATACGATGAGTTGTTCGAGCTGACCAACGAAATCGCGCCCGACGAATCGACGCCCGCCGATCTGCGGACCGAGACGCGCGACGCAATGGCGAGCGTGCAGTATTACCTGACGTGGCTGATGCGGCTCGAAGGAGAACCTCGCGAGAAGTGGGAACCGGAGATCGAGGCCGCGCGTCAGAACTATCGCTTGCTGGCCGAGCAAAGCACGGCGGCTGGCGAAACCGACGCCGCGGCCACGCACAGTCAGGATCTGGAAGCGGCCATTCGCCTGGCCCGCATGGATATCTCCGAATTGCAGGCGTTGCCACTCCCCAAGCAGTGTTGCGGCTGCTGTAGCGGGCAGTGCAAATGCAAGGGGAAAGGGAAGACCCCCAAAGAGAAGAAGGGGCCAGAAGACTCGCGCGGTGCGAGCGCCGGCCCGCCGCCGGACGATCGCGGGTCGTGAGCATGCATGCTCCGGTAGATCTTGCCTACATGAACTGCCGGCGCGCCGTTTGTGCCGCGCGCTCCAAGCAACCTGATTCGACGACAGCGCCGCAGCGCAAACCCGCCAGGTAAGACTCGCCTTTTTAGGACACGGAGAACGGGCCATGAAATCGAAACTCGCCTTTGCGGCGCTTGTGGCGCTTGCGCTGGGGCGGCCGGCCTTCGGGCAGTTCGGCGTAGTGGTGTCCCCCGCCACAACGTCGACGGCGCTGTCGTTCGAGATCGACGGCGAGATTTCGCCCGAGCAACAGGCGCTGATCCAGGCCGCCATGGCGCAGGGTCAAGCGCAGGCGAATGCGCCGAGCGGGCAGCCCAATCCGAACGATCCTAAGCAAAAGCGGCTGCAAAAGATTCAGCAACTGCAGTTCGATCGCCGGCCGTCGATCATTTTGAAGGCCTGGCTCGATCCGGCGCCGAAAGCGCCGAAGTTGCCGCCGCTGCCGCCCGAGCCGGCGGCCGCCGAGGGGGCCACGCCTGCCGATTCGCCAGCGGCCGACGCCGCGAAGCCTGACGCCAAACCAGCCGAAGGGGCCGCGCCGGCAGATCAGGCAGCGCCTGCTGAAGGCGCCGCACCCGCCGAGCAAGCCGCTCCGGCAGAAGCCGCCGCGCCCGCCGATCCGGCAGCACCGGCTGCCTCGCCCGATGCTGCAGCCGCAGCGCCCGCAGCCGCTGCGAGTGAAGCCCCGGCGAGTGAGACGCCGGCTGCCACAGCGGTCGAACAAACGCCCGAAGAAAAGGCCACTGCTGAGAAAGCCGCGGCCGAAAAAGCCGCCGCTGAAAAGGTGGCAGCGGAGAAGGCCGCCGCCGAGAAAGCCGCCGCGGACAAACTGAAGGCCGAGCGCGCCGCGATTGAGCAGGTGCGCGCCGAACTGACCTTCGACTATGAGCTCAAGCTCTTCACGCGCAATGTCACGCTGGGAGACTGGCCGGCCGTCAAGGAATATCTGGCCAAGCTCGACAAGGACGAAGGACGCGAGCTCTACGGACGCATGCTTGAAATGCTCCGCGCTGGCCCCAACGGCGGGCAACCGCAATTCAATCCGCAGATGCTGCAGCGCATGATCCTCGACTCGGCCGACATGGCCACGATGCAAGCGATGCTCTCCGCCGGCGGGCAAGGAGGCGGCGCGGCATTTCTCGAGCGCAATCAGTTCGGCATGGCCGACATCGCGGGGCTTGTCGTCGCCGCTCCGCACGATGCCGACGAAACGACCTTCAATCGGCTTGGCACGCTGCTGCGTCAGGCGATCTCCGCGGGCAATGATCTCGATGTGTTGTTGCGCGCCCTGAACGTCGACGTCGAGGGGGCCGAGCCGAAGCTCACGCGTCGACAGACCGCGGAGCTGCTGTTCGCGTCGGGCGAAGAGATTCGTGGCGGCAAGTTTTTGCCACCACTTGACGAGGCTGCCAAGGAGCAGGATGCCGAAGCTTTGAATCTGCTGGCGCGACACTACCTCGCGCTACACGGCAAAGAACATAAGGCCGAACAACTCGAACAAGCCTGGCGCGCGACGCAGGCCGTGCTGCCGATCGCTGTGGAGCCGGAGCCCGAAGGGGAAGAGGAATCGCCGGCAACTCCCGCGGCGCCCGCGGTACCGGGCGCTCCCGCCGCGGCTGCCGTGCCCGCGCAGGTGAATCGCGGGGTTATTTCGTCGGGCACAGTTACCGTCAGCCGCGCGACAACCGCTGTCGCTGCGGTTCGGGCAGTTCGGGCGACCGCGCTTGCGCAGGCGCCGGCCGCGGCTCCGGCTGGCGCGTCAGGCACATTTTTAGCCGGGGTCGCTGCACCTGCAGCCGTTGCCGCGGGTGCGCCGGCGGCATCCGCTCCAGCGACCGCGCCTGCGGATCCCGCGGCGGTGGCAGCCGCCGAGGCGAAGAGGGCTGCCCGCGAGAAGCGGACGCGTCTGAAGCAAGCCAAAGAACAAGCGCTGCGCCGCGCGGTCGAGCTCGCGCCACGCGTTCGCAAGGAGCTCGGTCAGGCCTGGCTCGATGAGAGCTTCAGCTCGCAGGTCGAGCGCGGGCGGGAAATCCTCACGGCGATCGGCACGCTGGTGTCGACCAACCTGGCTTCTCGGCCGACCGACGCGGCCTTCCGGTTGAAGAGCCTGGACTTGCAGCGCAGCGCCGTCGAAGCCTTGCTGAGGGCGGCGCCCGAGCGGGCCGCCGAATGGAAGGAGACGCTCTCGCTGTTGGCGACCGGTTGGCTGCGCGAAGCCCAGGTCAGCAACGAGCTCGACCAGCGCGAGCGGATGGGGCCGGGCTGGCAGCGCGATCGCTATGGCAACTACTTCTTCGTCGAGGATGAGACGCAGGTTTCGGCGTTTCGCTACAGCGAAGGGATGGCGCGTCCGATTAAGACCGACGAACTGCTGGAGGTGCGCCCCAACGAGCAGTGGCTCGCCCTGGTGAGTGCCGACCTGGCGCCCAAGTTCGCCAGCACGTTTGCCCAGCTTTATTTGAAGGTGAACGAAGATGCCAAGGCGTTCCCGTTCATCGAGCAATTGGCCGCCACGCACGCCGACAAAGCACGCGAGCTGGCCAATCAGTTCTTGCGGGTCTGGATTTCGAACCACAACCCCAATGAGCAGCGCGATCAGGGGAATCCGTTCTTCTACTACTGGGGATATGAGCGCCGGGCAGAACGCATTCCGCTCACGCGCTCCAAGCAGGAGCGCAACCTGCAAGAGCTGGCCGAGTGGATCAAGCGCTTGCGGGCCCTGCCGATCGGCGAGCTGGATGAGGAACTGCTGACCCGCGCCTTCACCACGGCGCACAGCAAGGCCGAGGTCTATCGGCTCGAATCGATCGAGAGCGTCTTCGGTCAGTTGGATCATTTGAAGCCACGGGCGCTGGCCGAAATGATCCAGCAAATGCGCGGCAACCTGGCCACGGTGTGGCAGGCCCCCGACGTGCAGAAGCAGGCCGGCACCAATCGCCGCGAGCAAGACATCAAGGCCGAGGTGCTGCGCGGCTTTGAGGTCGCCCGCACGGTGTGTCAGAAGGGGCTGGCCAAGTATCCGGATCATTGGGCGCTCGTGCAGGCGGAAGCCGCGGTGTTGCATGACGAAAACGAATACCAGCAGCAATTGGAGAAGCGCTCGGAGTTTTCGGAAGTGCGCGGCGCCGCGCTCAAGCGGTTTGCCCAGGCGGCCGAGCTGTATGGCCAGGCCGTGGCCACGTTGCCCGAGGACGAACAAAGCCTGTCGGTGTACGAGCAATGGTTTTATGCCAGCCTGGGCTCGGTCGATCTACCGCGGATCACCGGCAGCAAGGTGCCCGATCCCAAGCAGCCGCCACTGATTCGCCAGGCCCTGCTGGCACTGCCGGGCGAAACGGCCGAGCACCATCTGTCGCAGTTCGCCAACGACTTGTTCACGCGCGCCAGTTCGGCCAAGGCGGAGCTCAAGTTCCGCTATCTCAAAGCCGGGCTGGAGATCGTCGGCGATCACAAGCTCGCGCTCGAAGCCCGCAAGCTGATGGATTACTACGGCGACTTGGTGACCGAGATCAAGCTCGAGGCGCGGATCGACGGCGCGGACGTGGTCGGCCACAAGCAGCCGTTCGGCGTGTTCGTCAGCCTGGTACACACCAAGGAGATCGAGCGCGAAAGCGGCGGCTTCGGACGCTATCTGCAAAACCAGGCGAACAACCAATCGTACTACTACAACTTCGGCCGGCCTTTGGAGAACTATCGCGACAAGTTCCGCGACATCGTCATGCAGGCGATGGCCGATCACTTCGAGGTGGTGTCGATCACCTATCAAGACGCCGAGGTCAACTCGCGGGCGTTGCCCGAGTATGGCTGGCGAACGACTCCGTATGCGTACCTGCTGTTGAAGGCCAAGGGGCCTGAGATCGACAAGCTGCCACCGGTGCGGTTGGATTTGGATTTTCTGGACACGTCGGGCTACGTGATTCTACCGGTGGAGTCGCCGGCGGTGCCGCTCGACGCCAAGCCGGAGCGATCGCCTGCGCGGCCGGCCACGGATCTCCGCATTACGCAAACGCTCGACGAGCGGCAAGCGGCCGAAGGCAAGCTGATCCTCGAAGTGCGAGCCATGGCGCGCGGCTTGGTGCCCGAGTTCGCCGAGTTGATCGACTTCAAACCGGCGGGCTTCGACATCGTGAAGAACGAGGATGGCGGCGTCTCGGTCACGCAGTTCGACAAGGACGCGCGCGAGAACTCGATTGATTCGGAGCGGATTTGGACGATCGCGCTGCAAGCGGCGTCCGAACAACCCGAACAGCGCCCCGACAAATTCCAGTTCGCGACCGCCAAGCTGCCGGTCAAGGAGATGCTCTACCAGCGCTACGAGGACGCCGACCTGGTGACGGTCGAGCCGCAGGTTGCGCTCGCCGAGCGCTATGCGAGCCGCGACTTGCGGTGGGTTTGGATCACGCTCGCGGTGGTGGTGGCGGGGCTCGTGGTGATCGCCACGTTGGTCTGGCTGCTGCGGCGCCGGCGGCCGGCGCCGGCCTCGCGATTTGCGATGCCGCAAGAGGTCACGCCATTCACGGTGATTGGCCTGTTGCGCGACATCCAGCAGAACAACGGGCTAAGCGAGCCGGCGCATCGCGAGCTGGCGGCGTCGATCGGCCGACTCGAACGGCACTACTTTCTGACGGCCGAACAAGTGGAGCCCAACCTGCGCGACATCGCCGAGCGCTGGGTGGGGGAGACGTCGCGTTCGGCAAAATCTGCTGCGACGCAGGCGGGGAATTGACGCACCCGCAATAGCCCTGGTTCTATCGCTGCGCGACAAGTTGCTCGGCGTGGCGCGTGGCGGCCCGCGCCGGGCAGCGCAAAACCAGCTTGGTGAGCTCGGGGGGGCAGTTGTAGCGCAGCGGGTCGAGCCCCGACAGGCCGCGGCTGACGTGCAGCACGGTCGGCGGTTCATGAAAGACGCCGCACGCGTAGCGCACGCCAAAATGGCTGGGGGAGAAGATCGCGCCCACCAGCGGCAACCGGATCTGCCCGCCGTGCGTATGACCGGCCAGCATGAGGTCAAAATCGTGACGCTTTGCCCAGCCGTACTGATCGGGTGAGTGCGACAAGAGGACGCGGAGCGGTTGCCCGTCGGCTTCGCGCGGCGGGCAGTCGGCCAGGTCGGCGGCAGGCGTGATCCAAGGGAGCTCGTTGCCGGCCAGCACGAGCGGGATGCCATCGATCGAGATCTGCTGCCAGCGGCCGCCGAGCTGCTGCAGATCGCAGGCGTCGAGCGCGGCGCGGAGGTGGCGCAGGTGCCCTTTGAGCCGGAAGTCGTGATTTCCCAAGATGACGTACACGCCGTGGCGGGCCCGCAACTGGCCGATCGTCTCGGCGACCCAATCGATGCACTCGGGCTTGTCGACGAGGTCGCCGGTGACGGCCACGAGATCGGGATCAAATTCGTTGGCGATCGCCACGACTTCGCGGTAGTAGCCTGGATCGATTGCACCGGTGAAGTGCAAATCGGAGAGGTGGGCGATCGACAGGCCATCAAGGGCCTGGTGCAAGCGGGGCACCTCGAGCACTTTTTCGGTAACGTCGAGCTGAAAGCACTCGTTGCGCGGGAGCCGGGTGATGAGGGCGCGTAGCCCGTTGCCCATAGGGTGGCGCCCCAGGCGGGTGGGCATGTCGATGCGCTCGGCCGCGGCTTTGGAGAGCGCCCGCGACTGGGGGCGATGCGACCCGTATCGCCAGTACCAGAGGAGCGAACCAGGGCTCAGCAGCAGGGCGAAGCCGCCATAGATTTGCAGGGCCGTCGGCAAATGGGCGAACTCGATGCCACGCAACGTGAGGGCCCCGACGTTAAACGCCCAAACGGCAGCGCCCAGCGGAGCGAGACCAAGAAACGTCAGGCCCGAGTAGGTAACCAGTTTGACGATCGGCTGCGAGAGCGCCGTGGCGTGAACGCGATTGACGATGGTCGCCCACAGCCCGACGTGCCCCACGAAGGCCAACACCACCACTAGCACGTCGAGAACGAGCATGTCGATAACGATTCCCAGCGAAGGACCGGGGCGTCGTGCCAGCGAGCTCGGTCGGGGCCAATTCAACTGTCTGCGTTAACCGTAGCTGCCTGCTGCGCGCAGGGCAAGCTGTCTCAACGCCCCGGATCGACGATGTCCGCGTGGGTGCGGCGCTAGGCCTGTCGCACGGCGCTAGGCCTGTTTCAAAGCACTAGGCCTGTTTCACAGTGTCGCCCGCTTGCTTGGCGACCCCCGGCGAGGTGACCACGCGCTCGACCGTTTCGATCAATTGATCGAGACGGAACGGCTTGAAAAGCACTTCCTTCAGCCCGGCCTGACGCGCCTTGACGATCGAATGTCCTGGGTCGTAACCGTAACCGGTCATCAACACCAGCGGGACCGGGTCGACGACGTCTTGCAGGCGGAGCATCAGGTCGTAGCCCGACATGTCGGGCAGGCGAATATCGGCGATGATCACGTCGTACCCGCCGTGCGGCAACGTGCTGCGCACCATGAAGACGGCCTCGGCCCCGTCGTGCGCCGTTTCGACAATGCAGCCGTAACGTTCGAGCAGGGCGTGCGAGCTGCTGCGCACGCTTTCGTCGGCATCGACCACCAGCACCAGCCGCCCGCGCAACAGCGGGCGCTCGACCTGTTGCAGCAATTGCGGCGCCGCCTGGCTGGGCGTCATCTTCTGGCCGACCTTCTGAATCACCTGCTTGATGTCGCGGGCGTTTCGCAGAATTTGCTGCAAGCGCTCGACCACCTCGGGCTCGTGCCCGATGTAGCGTTCCATGATCTGCACGGCGCAGTTGAGGATGTCGTCGACCGGCAGCGCCACGGCGCTATGGATGGCTTCGACATTCTCGGCCACGGTCGTGGCTTTTTCGGCGACGAGCAGCTCGAGCGTGTTGAGCGCGGCGGCCACATCGCGCGTGAAGATCTCCAAGAACTGCAGGTCGCTCTCGCTGAAGGCCCGCGGCTCGGGGCTCTCGACGTTGAAGGTGCCGATCACTTCGTCGTGCAAAATGAGCGGTACCGTGAGCGAGCTCTTAGCGCCTTTGGCCCCTTCGAGGTACAGCGGGTCTTGCGCGGTATCCTCACACAAGTAGCTCTTACCGGTTGCGGCGACAAAACCGGTGACACCGTTCTCCTGCGTGTGCGCGAACAGATCTCGCTCGACCGACGTGGGCTCCATGCCGACAGCCAGCAGCGGCTCGAGCCGGCCTGTCTCTTTGTCCAACAGGCGGATCTCGACGACGTCGAAGTTCAGCAGGTCTTTGGTGTAGTGAAGAATGTTCGACTTCAACAGCTCGATGCGTTCGTCGACGGACATGCCCGAGAGCTCGTCGGGCGTGAGATCGGCCAACTCAACCCCGGCCCGATGGATGGCGGCCAACTTCTGCTGTTGCAGCGTCTCGTTGGTGACATCGCGGACGGTGACGATCAGGTAGTTGATCGTCCCCTCGACTTCACGGCAGGGCGTGGCGTGTACGTGGTAGTAGCGGTTGTCCGACGAACGCAGCGTGGTCGAGCTCGGCAAACCGGTGGCTAGCGCCGTGTGGAAGGGGCAGTAGTCGGGCCCGAGAATCTCGGGGCTGCCCAGCACGGCGTAGAAGTTCTGACCGAGGACACTGCCGCGGCCGCTCCACTCGCTGAGCCGGCCGTTGCCCCAGATAATGGTGTTGTCGTTGTCGAGCAAGAGCGCGGCATCAGGCATCCCCTGCAAAATGCGTTCATTCTGCAGGAGCTTGCCGACGTCGAACGCCTGCTTGAGATGGGCGCTGCTGACGTAGACGCCGGCGAACTCTTCGCGTTTCAGCCGGCCCAGAGCGCGGAGCATACCCTCGACAACCACCAGGTCGGCGGTCTGCCGAAGTTGCTCCAGCAGCGGGTCGTCGTGGCCGCGGCTGTCGCAAACGACGAGTACTTTAGGTCGTTCTGCCACCCCCTCAGCTCCGGATGCAAGTCTTATGGGCCCAGCGCATTATAGGGAGTTCATGCATACCGAACAATCGCGTTAATCGGCCAGTGCCGCGCGATCGCTGGTTTCGGCACAATCTGGTTCCATCGCCGTGGTCTGCACGGCACTTGCCCCGGACAAATCTAGGTCAATCCCACGCTGTGCTCGCCGCTGTGCCGCCAAGTGCCCGAGCAAATAGGGCATTTGCACCTTGGGAGTCCGCGATGCTGTCAAAGTGACGACGTCGCGGCTGGCCGGCAATTGAACCAGGACGGCACTGTGTGGCTGGCGACAGTGTTTCAGAATGGTCGTTGTCATGCTCTGGCGCACTTGTTACAGAGTCGCGCGAAACTGCTCGCGCGGTGTCGCGGCAGTCATGCCGGGCGAGTCGCGCGACACCTGGCGAGTCGATCCGGCGCGGCAGCGGGTCCGTCACTGGCAGCGCACCCTCTGGACGCCGCACGATTGGGTCCTCGCGGTCCCGCGCAGCGTCTGCGAAAAGAAATCGGATGGATGAGGCTCTCGGGTTTACGGTCATGACCGTGCCGGCGAGGAAAGCCGCCCGGTGCAGGGCAGCTTTAGCGGATGTTCCAGATGTGCGGCGCGAGGGTTCGTCAGTTTACCGGTTGGGCGGCCTTGTTGCCGGCTCCGTTGGCGCCAGCGCCGGCATCCGCTGGCTGGGCGGCACCGCTGAGCACCTTGGCTTGCAGCCGAGCGTGATCGATCTCGAGGCGATAGTCGGCCAGCGCTTTGCCCCCCAGCAGGGAGCCCAGGTCCTCCCCCTCTGGCGACAGCGCGATGGCCGGCACTTTGGTCAGCACGCGGTTGCCGATCCGCAGCTTTGCCAGTTCGATGCGTCGCCCGCGCACGGCTCGACCGCCCGACGTTTGCAGGGTGATCTCGGGCGCTTGCGGATCGACCTTGATTTCGGCCGCTTCCAGCAGGCTCGCGGTCAGCAAGTGCTCGGTCCCAGTGGGCAAGAAGTTGAGCGTGCGCGCCGCGCGCTCTTCGAGCACAACGTTGACGCGCCAGAAGCCGTGGTCGCGATAGACGGGAAAACTCTCACTGAAAAAGGCGGCCGAAAGTTTGTCGAGCGACGCCGCTTGAATCTCGAACGTTCGGCTAGGGCCCAGGCGGCGCCGCGTGGCGGTGTCCCCCAGTGCGACGAGGATGCCCGGGTCGCTCGCCAACTCGGCGTAGCGCTGGGCCAGGCTCGTGGCCTGGCTGCGATCGGCCAGCAGGGCCTCGGCCAGGGTGGCGCGGCGATCGATCCACTCGATCAGCGACTTACGAACCGTGGCCGCCCGATCGGCTTCGCGCGGGTCGGCGACCTCGCGCTCGAGCCGGCCGATCAGCTCTTGATTGACGCGCACCTGGTCGGCCAACTGCAACTTGGTGCGCCGCGAGACGTCGGCGCTGGCGGCCAGCCGCTGCAACTCGCGGACTTGCTTGCGCAATTGTTCCAGCTCGGCGAAGCGCTGCTCGTTGGCCGCCAAGGCTGCCAGGAATTGCTGCTCGGCCGAGGCGGCCGACTTTTCCAACGGGCGCAAGTTGGCCACGTTGGCCAGCCAGTTCGCTTCTTTTTCGAGCACCCAAAGATTGCCTTGCCGCACCAGGCCCGCGGCGGTCAACACGGCCGGTTCTTCGGGTCGCGCAGGCGCCGGCGCCCCGCACAGCAGCAATAGCCCTAGCGCCACTCCCAAGGGCCCGCGCCCGGCGCGGACGGGACGGTACCGCGCGCTACGGCGCGAGCGCAACGCCCGCACGACCGGCGCCGCCGTCGCGAGAAGCGGATTGTTGCACCCACGGCGCGGCGTTGGACGATGAGACGAGTAGCGCGTGGTGGACATTTCTGCCGCCCGGATTTCGTTCGAGCCGGCGTGGCCGGCAACGTCGTCCCGCGAGTTGACGAGGTGAGCGATGTGGCGAGCCCTGTTTTTAGCGTTGGGGACGAGCGCCGTCATCCTGGGAGCCGAATTCCTGGTCGTTGATAAAGCCACGCTCAAGGCAACAGATGCCGTTGAAGTCAGCGTCTCGAGCAAGTCGGCCCCCAACCGCGAGTTCGTGCCGCCCGAGTGGGCGCCATGGAGCTTGATCTCGGTTGGCGCGGTGACGATTCTCTATTCGTTCACGATCCCGCGACGGGCGAACGGCTAGCCGCCCGCTGGCGATCCGCGATCGATGACCGTGACGTTGGCTAGCGCGGCGCTCCCTGACGTGCAGTGCGCGGTTTGGGAGCTGCGGCGCCGCCCGGCTTGGGACGCGCAGCACCGGCCGCCGGCGCCCCTGCGGCTGGCCCCCCGACGAGCTCACCATTGCGGAATTCTTTGCGCGCGACGCGCTGCCCTCCTTCGTCCCATTCTTCCCACACGCCGTGGGGCTTGCCGTCGCGATACTCTTCGGTCGTGGCAACTTTGCCGTTTTCGTGCCAGGTCGTCCAGCGGCCAATGCGCTTGCCCTTATCGAAGTGCCGTTCGGCCTTCATCTGGCCGTTTTCGTAGTACTCGTGGCCGACCTTGTCGGGTTTGCCCTCGAAATAGCTGATCTCGAACTCCACTTGATCGGTCTTCTCGAACCACTTTCTTTGCAAGCCGTGGAACTCGCCGTCGACGTACTTGAATTCGGCCAGCAAATGGTACGTCGGCGTGGCGACCCATTGGACCCAGTCGCCGATAGGCTTGCCTTCTTCGTACTGCGCGAGGTTTTCCCGCTGGCCCGACTCAAACCATGACTCCGCCTTGCCATCGATCTCGCCATTCTTATACGAACAACGCCGCTTGAGCTGCCCCGACGGAAACCACTCCTGCAGCAGACCTTCGAACTTGCCATGCACACGCGTTCCTTCGCGCTCGGGCTGCCCGTTGAAATAGTACGACTTCTCCTCGCCGTGCTTTTCGCCTTTGTCGAATTCCTGGACGATCCGCAGCTTGCCGTTGGAGTGCCACCGCTGGTGGCGCCCATGGGCTTTGCCATGCTCGTAGGTGGCATCGGTGAGGGGCTGGCCCGGGCTCTGCCAGTCGCGATACGCGCCATGCTTGACGCCGTGGTCGTACTCGATGTCGGAGCGTGGTTCGCCGGTGAGAAAATAGCGGATCTCGTGTCCGTGTTTCTTGCCGTTCTCGAACGTGCCCTCGGCGGTTTTCTCACCGCTTTTGTTCCATTCGGTCCATGCGCCATGCCGGCGACCATCGGCATAGCGGCGTTCCCAGGCCTTCTGGCCGTTGTCGTAATAGCGGACTTCGAGACCGTGGCGAATCGGCTTGCCGCGACTGTCTTTGTAGACTTCGCGCTCGACGACCACTTTGCCGTCGCGATTCTTTTCGATGACCTTTTCGACCCTGCGGGGCGGAGTCGCTGCGCCTGTCGTGCCGCTACTGGCGGGACGTGCTGCCGCGGGACGGCCTGATGTTGCCGCGGGGCGGCCTGCCGCGGCGCCCCCGGCACTTGGACTCGATGGCGCCGCGCGACGTGGAGCGTTGTTGCCCGGCGCCGCGGTACTTCCCCGCGGCGGCGGTGCCGGCTGTGCCAGACGCGCCGCGACGCGCACGGTCGCGGACGAACCTGCCGGCGCCGATGAGTCTCCGAGCTGCGCGCCCTGAGTTTCGCCTGCCAACGATATCACGATCAACAACGGCGCGATGTGCATGCGACGACTCAACTGTCCCTGGGGCAATTGGCTATCAACCCGGCAACGGACGGCGAAGCGAGCCACGCACTCGCGGCCTGCGGGTCACGAGCACTCCGATCGATCCGCCAGCATTTTGCCCGGGAGCAGCAGCGTACTTTCGAGATCCGCGATCCACAATTCAGTATGGCAGATAAGCGCTCGGGGAAGTGATTTCTCGAAGAGTTTTACTCGGGATCGGTGGCCGGCTCGACCGATTCTGCAGCCGGTTGGGCGGCGGCCGCAGCGGCGCCAGCGTCGGCGTCGTCCATCTCGGTGCTATCGTTCTCAGTGCCCTTTGTCTCGGTGCCGTCGGCAGGCTCCGCCGTTTCCGTGTTCGTGGTCGGGGACGTCCCTTCGCGCAGCGATTCGAAGTACTGCCGGGCGTGGCTCTGGGTCGCGCGCGGCAACCGTTGACCGGTCAGCGGATCGGCCGCCTCGGCCTGCGCTTCTTCGAACTGGCTGGCGATTTCTTCAGTCACGCGCCCCTTGGCCTGCGGGCCATCGACCAGGTCGACGATGCTGGCGGCCCCTTGCCCAGCTCGCTGCGAAACGCGTGAATCGAACGATTGCGTTTCAAGCGGATCTTGCGGCGGTGGATTATCGACGTGCCCGCGTCCCCACTCGCGTCCACCGCGGCTGGCCCGACCGTTCTGTTGATCTCGGCCAGCCATGCCTTGCTGACCGCCACGGCACTGGGCGCAGCCTTGCCCTTGACATTGTTTGCAACTGAGCGATTGCTTGGCGTCGGCCAGTTCGTCCATCGCCGCATCAAGCAGCTCAGACTCAGCCATGTCCCCCTGCATTTGCGCGAGCTCTTCCTCCATGGCGTTCATCGCGGCTTCGGCGTCCTGAGTGCGCCCTTCGCGGAGCGCCTTGGCGGCCTGGGCCATCTGCTCGGCCATCTTCTGCTCGAGACCGTTCTGCCCGCCCCCTTGCTTGCGTAATTGCGCGAGCTTCTCGGCAATGCGGCCGGCCTCGGCCTTGTCGCCGGCAGCTTCGGCGGCGGCCTGTTGTTGTTCAAGCTTCTTTTCGGCAGCTTGCTGGGCGGCGGCCTGCTCGGCCAATTTCTGTTTCATTTTGTCGAGCTGCTGCGCGAGTTGTTCGCGCTGCTCGGCATTGAGATCCCCCTTCTCGACTTGCTTGGCCAGTTTTTCGAGTTCCTTCATCGCGAGGTCGAGATTGCCTTCGCGAAGTGCCTGGGCGAACTTGTCGGCGGGCCCGGCACCCAGGTTCTTCATTGCTTCGAGCTGCCGCTGCATTTGCTCCGAGCCGGCGAGTTGTTCGCGGCGCTCGGCCAACTCCTTTGCCAGATCGTTCAGTTTTACCAGCGCTTGCTGACGCTCGGCGGGCGGCTTGGCGGCCAGCTCACGCTCGGTCGCCTTCTCCAACCGCGTGAGCAGTTCTTCGGCCGTATGCAGGCCCTCTTGCTTAGCCTTCGCGCGGCGCTCGGCCACGCGGCGCTGCAGTTCGCGGGCGGAAGTTTGCACTTGCTTGCGGACTGCTTCCTGCTGACGCGCCACGGAAGCGGCGCGAGTCTCAGCCGCGGCCGGAAAGAGGTACAACACGCCCACAAGCGCCAGCGCCGGCACCACCGGCAGCAGGAACCAGCGGTCGGGCCGCACGCGAAACTTCTCGCCGACGTTGATCTGATTCAAGCGGCGCGTGGCGTCGGCCAGCACGGCGCGGCCCGCAGCCGTGTCGAGCTCGCTCGGCGAGAGACTCACGGCCGTAGCCAAGGTGTCTTGCAAGCGGAAGCGGCGATCGACCTCGGTCGCGGCGTCGAGCGAAGTGCCCCCGATGATCCAGGTCCAGCACAAGCCCAGGATCGTTCCGAGCACCAAGGCTCCGCCGACCCAACCGAGCGGTTCAATGCCCATGGGGTAAAAACGGTCGGCCGTGACCGCAGCCGCGGCGACCGCCAGAGCCAACGCCCAGAACCGCGGCATCACCCGCAGCAGCTCTTGCCAGAACAAACGGCGACGCGCTCGGCGCAGGTCGGAGCGTAGCTGTTCCATGGCGTGGATTCCTGGCTTAGAGAGGGCGAAGATTTCTCGCTTCGAAGCAGAGCTTGCCCAAACCACCTCAATCGGTCGCTGCCCCGCAGGGCCGCGTCAACGCAACCTATGATTATTTTAGTCGATTACGTGGCATCAAGGCGAATGGTTTTTGGCCACGCCGCCCCCGCTATGCGGTGATCCGCCGCTGTGGGATTACGGTTGCAGTAGTAGACTTAGAGCCTATCCGAGAACCCATCGCGGCGGCGACCGCGGGGATTTCGACCGTCCGGCAAGGAGTGACGACGACGTGTATCAGAGGATCGATCCAGGGAGTCGGAACGACGCAGCCGGCGGTCGAAAGCCCCCGGTCCCGCAGGGTTTGGCCATGCAACGGGCCGTCTGCGGCGTCATCACTCCTCAGTGGATTTCTCTCCAATACGCTTCGTCGTTTTTCCTTGCATCCGACCCGTTGCCGGCCAAACGCCGCTCGCGAGTGGTTTTCGGATAGGCTCTTAGGCGACCCTGGGCCAAATCGCGGGCGGTTTGTTTCCGTGACCCGGCCGAGTACCCTGCGTTTCGTCTGGTGCTGCCATGACACTCCTTACCTCAACCGAACTGCTCGACCCCCAACCGGTGCAGGCGGCCGATCACCAGGCGAAACGCCCGGCAGACGGCCCGGGCGCTCGCGATGTGCTGATCTACGATGGCCATTGCCGGATTTGCACGGCCCAGGTCAAGCGGCTTGCCCGCTGGGATCGTCACGGGCGATTGAGCTTTGTCTCGCTGCACGATCCGCTGGTGTCCGAGCGTTACCCCGACCTGACGCACGACGAACTGATGCGCAACATGGTCGTCATCGATCCGCGCGGCGGTCGGCACAGGGGGGCGGCAGCCGTGCGTTATCTCTCGCGCCGATTGCCCCGGCTGTGGTGGTTGTCGCCGTTTCTGCACTTCCCCGGCTCGCTGCCGCTGTGGAACTGGCTGTATGGTGTCGTCGCTCGAATGCGGTACCGCTTCGGCCGCGTCGAGGCTTGCGACGACGGCGCTTGCCGTGTCCACTTCAAGAGTTAGGAACGGCCGCGAAATAACTTCCATTTCTCTTTGTCCCCTCACCCTGCCCTCCCCTGCGAGGGGAGAGGGGTGTAGGGAGAAGTTATTTCGCGGCCGTTCCTTAGCCGCTCGCGAGCGATGCGGCATAATCCTCAGCAGTGACGGAAACCCTTGACTCGAAGTGCGCGCGGCTCAGCGGCGCGTGAAGGTGCCCTGATGAAAATGTTCCTCGCCAGCCAATGGGTCGACCGGCCCGAGACGATCGCGGTTCGCAATAAATACGACGGCACCACGATCGACACCGTGCCGAAGGCGTCGGCCGCCGACGTCGACGCCGCTATTGCCGGGGCCGTGGCGGGGGCCGCCATCATGCGCGACATGAGTGGCTTCGATCGCTACCAGATTCTGCATCGCGCGGCCGAGCTGATGCGCGGCCAGCTTGACGAGCTCGGCCGGCTGATCAGCCGCGAAGAAGGGAAGATCTTCGCCGAAGGAAAGTTCGAGGCTTCGCGGGCCGCGGAAACGATCGAGGTCTCGGCCGAAGAAGCCAAGCGGCTCGGTGGCGAAGTGCTGCCGCTCGACGGCGCGCCGGGCGGGGCGGGCCGGCTCGGCTTCACATTGCGCGTGCCGTGCGGCGTGGTGGCCGCGATCACGCCGTTCAATTTTCCGCTGAACCTGGTGTGCCACAAAGTGGGGCCCGCGCTGGCCGGCGGCAACGCGGTGATCCTCAAACCGGCCAGCGATACGCCGCTGTCGGCGTTGCGGATGGTCGAAATCCTGCTGGAAGCGGGCTTGCCGCCGGCAGCGATCGCCTGCGTCACCGGCTCGGGCGGCACGCTCGGCGATCGACTGTGCGCCGATCCGCGCGTGCGCAAGATCAGCTTCACCGGCAGCCGCGACGTCGGCGAGCACATCCTACGCACGGCTGGCATCAAACGCGTGACGCTCGAACTTGGTTCGAACAGCCCGCTGATTGTGATGGAGGACGCCGATTTGGAGCTGGCCGCCAAAGCCGCGGCCGCCACGGGCTATTCGAACGCCGGGCAGGTCTGCATCTCGACGCAGCGCGTGATTGCGCTCGGCAAGGTGTACGGCGACTTTCTCGACGCCTTCCAACCGCAGGTCGAGCAGATCAGGGTCGGCGATCCACTGCAGAGTGAAACCAAGATGGGGCCAATGATCCGAGAGGCGGACGCCCAGCGCGTCGAGCAATGGATCGATGAGGCCGTGGAGGGGGGCGCCCGGCTCGTGACCGGTGGAGGGCGGCGCGGCGCATTGGTCGAGCCGACGATCGTGGCCGACGTGCGTCCCACGATGAAGATCAGTTGCGACGAGCTGTTTGGCCCGGCCGTAGCCGTCACTCGGGCGGCCGATTTGGACGAAGCGATCCGGCTGGCGAACGACACCCGCTATGGGCTGAGCGCGGCGATCTTCACGCGCGACCTGGAAGCGGCGATTCGCTTCGCCCGGCGCGTCGACAGTGGCAACCTGCACATCAACTGGGGTCCGCAGTGGCGCGCCGACTTGATGCCGTACGGTGGGCTGAAGGAGAGCGGCTTCGGCAAGGAAGGGCCCAAGTACGCGATCCACGAAATGACGGAGCTCAAAACCGTGGTGATCCACGGGGTGTGAAGCTCACGCGGAGTCGCGGAGTCAAGAGAGCGACTCGCGCAAGGGCGCGAAGAATTCAGATCTCGCGCAACGGCGCAAAGGAATTCAAAGACATAAAAGTTGATTCACAGAAAGCACAAAAGTTCGCAGAACGGTTGCGATCTTCTGTGGATCAACGGGAGTTCATTCCGCGAACTCCGCGGCTCCGCGTGAGCTGATTGATGCTTGTGTCAATTCTTAGCGCCTTTGCGCGAGACTTCTCCGCCTCACTCATTCTTCGCCGCGGCTTCGACCATTAGCCGGGCCGCTCGGTTGCACTTCGTGTCCGCGTTGCCGGGGCTGTCGTCGTGGTCCTCGAGCGGTGAGTCGTTCCACGACACGACCAGATCCAGCGACGGCACGATCCAGAGCATCCGTTTGCCGCCATGCCCTGCCGCGAGATAAGTATCCGGCGGGGCGTCGACGTAAAGCCGGCGCCCCTGGCCATCGAGCCGGTTCAACCACCAATTGAAGCTGTAGAACCCGGGGCCCGCTGGGGTGATGTTTTTGCCGCCGCCGAGGGAGCGTTGATCGGGAAGCATCGGGGCATCGATACCGCTGGTGCGCGGCAAATTGGCCGCGATCGGCGACGTGAGCAGCATCGCGAACAGTTTGGGCTCGATCAGTTGCTGGTCGCGCCAGCGGCCGCCGCGCAGGTACAGCAGCCCGAAGCGGGCGAAATCGCGCACCGACGCCGAGAGCCGCCCCGGTCGCGGCTTGGTGAACGTGTACGGGTCTTCGAATCCGAGCGGCTCGGCCAACCGCGTTCGCAGCACTTCGTCCCCATCCTGCTGAAAGATCTTGCCCATCAGCGTGTCGCAATAAAGCGCCAGGGCGAAGTCGTTGTAGCCATAAGCGGTGCCGGGCGGTTCGGCCAGGCCGTAGCCGGAGGTTTGCGACGCGAAGTGCCGCCACGTGATGCCGGCGTTTTTGCCGCCATCGAGCGTGGACAGCTCAGGTAGCACGTCGGCCACGTGCTCGTCGACACTTTTGAGTTTGCCTTCCTGCACGGCGATCGCCAGCAGCGTGCTGATCAGCGGTTTGACAGCCGAGGCAACGTCGCGGCTTTTGGCTTCGTCACCCCAGCTATAGACGAGATAGCCGTGCCGGACGACGCACCCGCGCCCTTCGACCAGCGCGGCGAGCTGGTCGAGCTTCGCGGCATCGAGTCCCACTTCGGCCGGCGTGCGGCGTTCCCAGGTCTTGCCGGGAAAGACGGGCGCGGGAGGAGCGTCTGCGGCGGTCGATGACGAGCAAGCGAACGCGGAAATCAACAAGCTGGCAACTGCGGACATTCGTCGGACACTTGGCAATCGAGAGGTTCTCTTCATCGCGGCATTGTATCGGCGGCCCCCGCGGCGCGCCTCATTCGTGTGACAGCGCCACGGCGGCGTGAATCGTGGCGAAAACGCTGGCAATCGCCCTAACTGCCGAATGTAGCGTCGTTTGCAGGGCGGCCATCACATAATGCGCCAATCGTCGTCACGCCCGCGCGCGGCGCGCCTCACCGGTGGAATCGCCGCGTGAATCTGGCGCCTCGATAATTCAATCGAGCGCAGCTATCGACGCCGTAATGGGTTAACGCGAGCGGACTGCAAATTCCAGATAGGGCGCCCGCGTTTGGCCCGCCGCGTGCAATACCAGGGATCAACGAAAACAACTCTCACACACACAACCCTCTGCATAAGGAAAGTAGCCATGAAGAAAGTTGAAGCCATCCTGCGTCACTTCAAGCTCGAAGACGTCAAGAACGCCCTGAGCGGCAAAGGCGTCCACGGCATGACGGTCACCGAGGTTCGCGGTTTCGGTCGCCAGAAGGGGCACACCGAGACCTACCGCGGCGCCGAGTACGAAGTCGACTTCGTCCCCAAGATCAAGGTGGAAGTGGTCGTCGGCGATAAGGACGTCAGCGCTGTGGTCGACACGATCCTGCAAACCGCCCGCACCGGACAGGTGGGGGATGGCAAGATCTTCGTGCACGACCTGTCGAACGTGGTGCGGATTCGCACCGGTGAAACGGCCGAGTCGGCCGTCTAGCACGCGGGCCTTCGCCCTTTAACGCGACGGACAAATCCAACCGGCCGCGGAACGTCAAGTTCTCGCGGCCGGTTTTGTTTTAGATTGGAGCGGCGTCGTGCGAGGGGCCAAGGGGCGGGTCGCACGGCCGACTAGTAAAACCCGTAGCCGACGCCGAAGCCGGGGCCGTAGCCTGGCCCGACGTTCAGCGGCGCGTAATAGCCGGTGCGCGAAAAGTAATACGGGCCATAGCCCCGCGCGCCGTAAATCGTGCCGTGGCCGCCGCGACACGTCGAGCAACTCGAGCAGTTCGACCCATAACCGCAGCCGTAGCCATTAGCGTCGGCCGAGCGCGGCTGCATACCGTAAGCTGCTGCCAAAAGTGCTAACGCCAGCGCGATGCGTTTCATCGTTCGGTCTCCAGGAGTCGCAGGGCCTCGGGCCGGGCCTCCCCGCAGTCGGCAAGATATCACCAACGGGTAGAAGTGGATCGTCTCCATTTATCGAGACGACGCGGCGCAGCGGCTGACGAAACTGGCGGCGGGGCGCATTTGCGATACAAGCGACACGCCCGGCAGAAGCGCCCAGGTTTGCCAAGCCGGGCGGGTCGAGGCGTGCTAGCAAGATTCGCCGTGACCGGCGGCGGCCGGCTCACCGGCGGCCGGTTCGTGATAGGGGACGTGCGCCGCGCCCTTGGTCGGCGGCCTGTCCGTCACCACGGTCGGCTCGATCACGCGCATCGATCGCCAACTCCCTTGCACAAAGCGGGCGAGATACGTTGTTCCCAATACGCAAACCCAGAGCGTGGCTACGCTCCAACAGCCGACCAGGCCAAAGTCGAAGTAGGACATGCCCGCCCACGGCAACACGATCGGCACCAGGCACAGGCAAAGCGACGTAAGCAGGATGAAGCGCGTGTCGCCGGCCCCCTTGAGCGCGCCGACAAAGACGATGTTCATCGTGTCGAACAGGCTGTAGGCGGCCACGAAGCGCAGCAGAATGGTGACCGCGTCGCTGATCCGCTTGAACTCCGCCGGATCGCTCTTGGCGGCATGCGCCATCAGGAACCAGTGGGGCGCCGCCAGATACAGAACCGAAACGGCCGCCATATAGATCGTGGCCAGCGCGTAGGCCGACCAGACGCCGCGGGCCGCGACGTCGGGCCGATTCTCGCCGAGGTGCTGCCCCACGAGTGTGGTGACCGCCAGTCCAAAGCCCAGCATCGGCACGAACGCCAGCGCGTTGATCGTAAAGGCCAGGTTCGTCGCCGCGTGCTCGCTAGGGCCGAGCCAGCCGACCACCATCAAGAAACCGGTAAAGCCCGCCACTTCCAACAGCATCTGCACGCCGGCGGGCGAACCAAAGCGCAGCAGCCGTCGCATGAGGTCGATATCAAGGCGGCAGCCGCTGGCGGTCCCATAGCGCTCGCGATTGGCCGGCGATAGGAAGAGAACAAAGTAGATGACCGTGCGGAGCCAGAGAGCGACGACGGTTGCCCAAGCCGCGCCGGCCACGCCCAACTCGGGGAAGCCCCAATGACCGAAGATCCAGGCGTAGTCGAGCACGACGTTGGTCAAGGCCCCCAGCGAGTCGACGATCATCACGATGCGCACTTGTCCACGGCCGGTGAAAAAACTCGACAGCGCGGCCGAGACCACCAGGCCGCCACCGCCGCAGCAAAGGACCTGGTAGTAAGTGACTTCGTACGCGCGGACGGCGGGCGAGTGGCCGACGACGTCGAACAGCCAGGGGGCCAGCGGAATCGTGGCCAGCAGGATGGGCGCGGAGACAAATCCCAGCGCGATCCCCTGCCAGACCGCCACGCCAATGCGCTCGGGACGGCCTGCTCCGTAGTACTGCGCGACGAACGTGTTAACGTAGGCCCCCACGCCCAGGAAAAAGCACTCGATCGAGAAGCTGAGCATGCCGGCCGGCAGAGCCGCGGCCACGGCGTCGGCCGCATACCAAAACAAGAAGATGCGATCGATGAAGTGCATGATCGTCCACGACGACGTGGAGATCACCAGCGGAATGGCCAGCGAAAGGACTTCGCGCCCGCCGCCGGGAGCACGCCACCAACTGTCGAACGCACCGCGCATCGAGGCTCCGTACTTGGGTAGGTTGTGAGTGCGATCGCTAGATTGAAGCAGGCGGCAGCCGTTTTGGCCATGCCGAAGCCGGGGGTGGCGTCGATGTAGGCGCCCGGGTGGCTGAGCTTCCTGGCTGGTTGAAGCGTTCGGAATCGAGGGTTTGCGCAGCGCGGCACCGCCGATCTGCCCGCGATTCACAACGACACGCTGACTACGACACCGCTAACCAGGCCGGGGTTCGGGGGGAATCGATCGGTGAAATCCGCTAGAATAGAGTGCCGTGGGTTCGATTTGTTTTTCGCAGCGCGAGTAAGCATGTCGCTGTGATCAAAGGTGCTGTGCCCGGAGATGCCGGCCGATGCATGAACGTTCGTCCGTCCTGATGACCGCCGACGATCTTTGGAATCTGCCGCACGAGCAGCAGAAGCTGTGCGAGCTCGTTCGCGGAGAAATGCGGATGATGACGCCGGCCGGGGCGCGGCATGGAGATATTGTCAATAATCTAGCCTTCGCGATTACGGCGCATGTCAGGCAGAGGCGTTTGGGTAAGGTGTTTAGCGCCGATACCGGCTATCGAATTCAGCGTGACCCCGACACCGTGCTCGCGCCCGACGTGTCGTTCGTGCGGCGCGAGGAGATCCCGGCCGACGGCTTGCCGGTGCAGTTTTGGAACTTAGCGCCGACGCTGGCTGCCGAAGTGATTTCGCCATCCGACTCGGCTACCGCGGTGCGCAATCGGGTGCAGATGCTGCTGGACGCCGGCACGGTGGTCGTGTGGGTATTGGACCCAGATGCGAAAACGGTCGCCGTACACCGCAGCGGCCAGGCTGTGGAAACGCTGTGTGCTGACGATCGGCTCACCGACAACAACGTTTTGCCCGGCTTCTCCTGCTCAGTGGCCGAGTTGTTCGGCAGTTGACGCCACGCAGCACATGAACGCCAGCCAGCACAATCGCAATTTGTACCGTAGCATTCATTCGCCACGCTAGAATACATTCTTGGACCAGACTGGAGGACTTCTCATGCCATCGCTCACGATTACTGTTCCGCACTCGCTCGAACCGCAAGAAGCCGCCGATCGACTAAAGCGGCTCATCGAGCTGGTCAAAGCCCAGTACGGCAGCCATCTCTCCGAGTTGCACGAAGAGTGGACCGAGCAGACGGGCAGCTTCCGCGTCGGCGCGATGGGCTTCAAGAGCACCGGCACGGTCGAAGTGCGCACTACCGAAGTACACATCCAGGGGAGCTTGCCGTTCGCCGCGGTGATGTTCAAAGGCAAGATCGAGGACGCGATCCGCCAGCATGTCGAGCGGCACCTGGCCTAAGGGGGCGGTCGTTGCGCGCCAAACGCCGTCGCGGCGCCCGGCCTTACGACTTCAGCCCCAGGCCGACGAACAGCGCGTTGGCCCCTGCGTAGCGCTCACCGTAACGGCGCGGCAGCGCCTCGCGTACGCTCACTTCGCGCCAGTCATTGCGCCGGTTCACTCGTACGAGAGCACTCGATTGGCAAAAGCCCAGGCCGTCGCAGCCAGCCAACGCGTCGAGCTGCGGATGGTAGCCGAGCGGGAACGTCAGCAGCACCCGTTCGCGGTTGCGCACCACCCGCGCCAAGTGTGCCAGGGCGCGCACGACCTTGGCCGGGTCGCGCGGGGTTTCGTCCCAGCCGATGTGCTCGAACGTCGAGATCGAGATCAAGGCGTCGTACGGTTCGCTCGGCGACAGTGACAAGAAGTCGATGTTCTGCACGCCGGGGCTGCGCTCGTACTTGTCGACCACGTCGTAGTTGGCCGGCCAGGCATCGACTTCGCGCGTGTAGTACGACAGCACGTTACCCACCTCGAGCACGCGCTGGCCGCGGTTCTGGGCCAAAAACCGCAGGGCAATCGGGATCTCAACGGCGCGCTCGTTGCGCCACGTCGCATTGTAGGGGTGGGTGAAGTAGTGATACGATTCGCCCAGGCACTCGAACGTGGCGCCGCTGCGGCGCGCAGCCACTAGCGGCGTCGAGGCGTAGACCCAGAGCTTGTCCGCGCCGCGCTGGAACAACTCACTCCAAGGCCGCGCTCGAAGCTCGTGATAGCGCCGCCTGAGTCGCTGATTCTCGGTTTCGCGCATGCGCTTTCGCTCCAACTGTCGACATCGTCGAACAGCGACGACCCTCGGTCGCCATGCGCCATCCTGGCAGAGGCCAACATCGCTGGCGCGCGGAGCCACGCTCCGCACGGCCCTCAACGAAAGGGGCCCTCAACCACGCGCGTGCGACGTCGCCTCGCAGCGATGTTGAGGGCGGTTGAAGGGATCCACCCGGGCGGGAGGACGCCTACATGACACAATGTTAATCTAGTGATCGCTCGAGGGGCATCGTGTGCCGCAGAAAAATTCCGCACGAAAATTCAGAGCGGAGATGGTGCACACCGAGGTGGTTACATTTGCGTGCCGCTGCCACGGGACTTCGCCCCCGGCGGTGGGAATTTGCCGTGGCGGCGGGTGTCGGAACCGGCCGCGGATGGATCGCGTCATTTGGCTGATCCATCGCGCGGCGGTTCAAGGTATTTGCCGAGCGGTCATCGTGGCGGCGGTTACTTTTCTTTCCGCTTCAAGGTCGAGGCCGGCATCTCGTCGGGCTGGCCGTTCGAGTAGCTGACGAAGTTCATTTCCAGGGTATTGGTATCCTTGATCTGGAACACGCCCTCGTGGACGTGGGCGTCGACCTTGGGGTCGAAGTTCGTGCCGCCGTGGAAGACGAACTTCAGCTCGCCCGGCTTGTCGGTCTTCTCGAACTTCATGACCGGCGCGTTTTGTAGCGCGCAGTAGTGGGTCAAGAGCAGCGTGTCACCGTCCCTGTGGAACACCGTGATCATCTCGTGGGGCTCGCCGGCGAAGATCGTTTGAATGACGGAGCTGCCGGCAGCCGTGGTGCGAAAGTTCACGGCATTCGAACCGCCGCCATGGTCGTGACCGCCACTCATTTCCCACTCGCCGGAGAGCGTCTTAAGGAACTCGAAGGCGCCGGCCGCGTCGTAGACGACCTCTTGCGGCGGCGTCTTGGCCGGCTTGGAGGAAGTCGGGTTGTCGGCGGCATGGGCGTTTAGCATGGCAGCCAACGCCAAGAGCGCGGTGCTATAGAGTGCTTTTTTCATGGCAGGTGTCCTTGTAGTAGTCAGTGTTCAGTAGTCAGTGTTCAGTGATCAGTGGCTAGCGGTCAGTGGTCGGTGTTCAACCGCGGGCGGATATCCGGCTTTTTCCTGCAGTCTGTAGTCTGCGGCCTGTAGCCTGCTTCAGCCGGCTGCTTGTTCCGCCGGGGCGCACGCTTCCTGCATCGCCGCCTGCATTTCTTCGGGCGTCATGTCCTTGATGTGCGTCGCGAAGGACCACTGGTGGCCGAACGGATCGGTGACGATGCCGTAGCGATCGCCCCAGAACATGTCGGACGCTGGCATCAGGACCGTGGCGCCCGCCTGCTCGGCGCGCTGGATCGCGGCATCGCAATCTTTCACGTAGTGGTGCAGCGTGACAGGAGTGCCTTGCAGCGCCTTGGGAGACAGCGAGCGGCCGCCGCACGCTTCGGGGAAGTCGTCGTTGAGGAATACGAAGCTTTCGCCCACCCGTAGTGCGGCGTGCATGATGCGGTTGCCCCCCGGCTCGGGCATGCGGTGGATTTCTTCGGCGCCGAATGCCTGCTTGTAGAACTCGATCGCTGCGGAACAGGGATCACACACCAGGTGGGGAATCAAATGCTCGTGTCCGGTCGGGATCGGTTGCGGCTTGCTCATGATTGGTCTCCTTGGTGACTGCGGTTTGATCCTGAAGTTGGGTGGTGGTTCACTTTGAATTCCATGTGCCACGGGCTCTGCCCGTGTGCCTTCGCATCGCCTGGTGCGGGGTGGCGATTTGCTTCCTTCACCTGTTAGTCGAGCGGCAAAAACGCAATTCGACAAGAATTGGAAAAAAAGGTAGTGTCTTAACAGTGTGTTGCTCGCCCGATATTGGCCAGCGTCCGGCACTTGGTACGATAAAGGCATGACCAAGACAACCCTGCTCGTGTCGCTTGGCGAACTTGAAACCGTTCGGGTGACATGCAACAAGAAAGACCCCAAGACCCAAGAGGTCTGCGGTACTGCCATTGAGTTCAAATTGCTCGAATTCATGGGCAGTCCGTTATTCAAAGCTTGTCCAGGTTGCGACCAGCCGCTTGGTTACGACCCCGGCAGTTCTCCAAAGGACGCGCTGGGAACGCTATCGAAGGCGATCTCCGCTCTCAAAGCTCTAGCGACCGAAAAGGGGCTCGCAATTGAGTTCCCGATCGACGCTCCTAAGGCTTGAGCACCGCGTCGAAAAGCTCATCGAATGACCAGACGTGTCCGGCCAGCCCATTCATCATAGCCGGGGTCGGTCGTTTTGACCCTGCTTTGCCCGGCTTTCTGGTCTGCCAGCAATAGTTGTAGTACGCGGCGAACATGGCGAATGCCCCTTCCAGGTTTTGCAACTTCTTTGAGAAGCAGTACGTCAGCCGGTTGAGCCGCTTCATAAAGACGCGCTGAGTCCCGTTCAGCCGCTCAACGTGCGAGGTGCATATCGTGCGCTCTTCGCGCCGGCCTATGCCCCGTATGCCCGTGCGCTTGGTCCCGACCATTTCTGACGGCGTGTATATCTGCTTGGCGTTGCGATACTCCTTCTGGATCGTGCCGAACTTGGCATGAGCCCCGAAAGCCAGGTCAACCGCTTCTGGATACGCTGGGAAGCGGTCCGCGCTGATCTGGACAACCGGCTTGTAGGTGCCCAGCGCAAAGGCATGGGCATCGCTGGCGTGCGGCTTGGGGATAATCAGCCGGCCCGCTACGTCCATCAGGAATCGACGGGCGTTGTCGGCCGAGCGCTTGCCAATCAGAAAGCTGGGCATCAGCTTGGTTTTCTGGTCAACGCAGGTCCAGAGGTAAATGTCGCCTTTGTCGTGACAGGTGGCGCGCTCTTCCGTGGTCAGCCTGGATTGCTTCTTGTAGACGTAGGTCCACTGTTCGTCGAATTGCAGGTGAGTCAGCGTCAGGCCCCGCATGCGATTGTCTAGGAAGCGCTGGCAGGCATCGCCGAACAGCACCACCAGCTTGCAGAGCGTGTTACGGTTGATGCCCGTGGTGCGCTCCGTAGCACGGATCGACATACCTTCCGTCAGCAGGCGCAAGGCCAGCTTGGCGTCAGCTTCGGGAACCCGCATGGTGCCCAGCGGCTTGGGCGCGCGGACTGTCCAGGTCTTGCCGCAAAGCAGGCAGCGAAAGCGCTGGTTGCCTTTCCGGTCGCGGCCGAACTGCTTCGCCTGCGCGTGGGCACAAACTATCATCACGAAGTCGCCTTGGTTGGCGGCTTACGCTAGAATGGCTTTGTCGGAGGCAGCCTAGCGAAAGCCGGGTTGTTTTCTCGCCCCGCTGCGGTCCGCCAAGACTGCAACGGGGTTTTTTGTTGTTGCCAACGAGAATTATCTTATTAGAATAAATCGGCGATTGCAAGAACAATCCGATAATTTTTCTAATGGAATAATTCAATGGCAACCAAGCGAGGAAGGCCACCTAAGGCACCAGAAGAGCGCCAAGCCACTGTGCTACAGATTGGTCTGACCGCCGACGAATCAGCCCTGATTGAGAAGGCCGCAGCGTCGAAGCAGGCCAAGCCTGTAGCCTGGGCGCGCGAGGTGCTGGTGAAAGCCGCTAAGCGGACTCGCTAGCGGAGAGAGGGGGAATCGAACCCGGTGCGCGCAGGCACACCCCTACGGACGCTTATAAGACGCCTGCGCCACCAAGACGCGGACCGCTCTCCAAGCTAGAGCGGTCCAGCGGGCCAATTGCCGAGAGATTGACTGTCCATTTCAGCATCGACACGGCGAGACTAAAGCGGTTCGCGCTTCAATCGGAATACAGGGCATGCTTCGGATCAAACCAGACGACATGGAAGACAGTTCCAAGGAGAAATCCGTGTATTCGGCCATACTTGTTAGCGCTGATCTCAAACTGCCACGGCCTTTGCATCCAGAGATCGGGTCGAGTCGGAAAACCAGCTTCCGTGGTCCGATCAAATTTAATCTCGTGCGAGCGAAGGCTTTTGGGATTCCCGGACGGGATAGTGAACTGATTTAATGACAGTTGGCATATGGATTTAAGACGCGGCAACAATGTCAAAAAATAGCCCGCGAGGTCGTCGCAGTGCTGAATTCCGAACTTGGGATTCGCGTCGTCAACGTACTTGAAGGAAAATGAGATTTCCGATGCTGGCGCTTGAGGCGTCGGAATCTTCCCGGCCCGCAGTTGCCCGACGAATGCATCGAGGCCACCCTTATTTTTTTGTTTTCTGGCCATCTAGTCGAGATTTGTAATAGTTGAGCATCGACGACTGCAAAATCTCGGCCCTGGACATCGCGTCAGATGGAAGACCAGCACGCGCCTCAATCCAGGGAGCTTCCTGGCAGGCCAAAAGACTCAGTTCATACGCTGACATGCGCCCGTACGCTCGCAACACTTCGCCAAGATGACTCTCGACGGCCTTGGGAAGAGTGATTTGGGCGGCCGGTCGCTCGATTTGAGAGGTTCCGAAGCGACTAAATGCGGCGTAGACATCTGGCTGTACTGGCCCGTTAGGCCATGCTTCAAAGGTATCAGCAAATAAAGGCTTGGCCTTCAGCGCCAAATACCACGCCTGCGCGTAGTACAGCAGTTTTTGCAGTCTAATATTGGTAATGACCTCGCCGTGCTCATGGCACAGGTCAATGATGCGATCCGCGATGGCTCTAGCCGTAATGTTCTTTGCGGTGAGGCGAGTAGGCACTGCCTGCAACGGATAGCCAAGCATCGGGGACGACGAAAAAACGGCGCTCCCGAATGGCACCGGTGATGATGTCACATTACCGCTGGCGGCGGGGCTTGCCGTGCTCGCTTGCACGGAGCTTATAAGGTAACGCTCTGGTTTGGTCGCCACGGCTTAGCTCTATTCAGTTGGAGTCTGCGAATTGGCCAAATCAACACGGCGCTGCCAGTTCTCGGCAAGCGCGTGAATGACGCCCTCCATTTTGTCGGCTGGGATGACCACCCTTGCTACGCACTTCGCCTTGACGCTCTTGATCTTCTTGACGGCGGCTAACTGCTTTGCGCTATCACCCAAGACCATCGGCGGTTGAATGTGAAAGAACAGAAGGTTGAAGACCGCTGCCTCATACTGGACTACAAAGTGATTCGAGTACAAAACCGGAAGGTCTTCCGGAATTTCTCGAATGATCTCTGCCACGTTTTCCGATTTGGCTTTGGCTTTGCTGACGCGAGCCAATGCCTTTCCTTTGGGTCGTGCCATGCTACTTAGGTTCCCAGCGCAAAAATCAGGCCGCACAGAACATGCGGCCGACCATGACCAACGATAGTCGCGCGGCCGCGTCCATCCGACAGATCGTCGAATCCGCCTGGCCCACATAAGCCCCTCAGTGAACCCTATACACCACCAGAACCAAGACAACCGCTCTGGGGAGGAGGTTATCGTATGCACGACGTGGCTCAAGGTCAAGAATAATCGGAACTTATGGAACGCAAGCCACTTCCGGTCGCGAGCAGCCCGCGTCCTGGCCACGCGACTGTGTCGATCCCGTAGGCCCCTGCTATCCTGACGGCATGGACGACAAGCCCCATCGCCGCTGGTTCCGTTTCCGGCTCTCGACGGTACTGGTTCTCACCGCGATTGCGGCGTGGTGGATGGCAGCTCCACCTTATCGGTCAAAGGAGTACACGTATAACGCCATACGCGCCATGCCTCCACCAGAAACTGTTGAATACTGGGGGCTAGGTCAACATTTCTGGTTCTGGCAACTGAAGTTTTCGGCTGAAAGAGGAATGTGGCCAATGCTGGCCCTGGCCGTTTTCCTCGCCTGGAAAGCCGCCTGGGCCGTGGTCGAACGGCGACGCGCTAGGCGAGCAACACACTGTTAAGACACTACCGAAAAAAAGAATGCCGCGCCTGACCGGCGGAAAACATGGCCTTGGCGGGGCACCAGCCGTGGCTTCAACTATAATCGCGTGGACTTCCCGGACGCCGATTGGCGAAGTGTTCCGACGATCGGCAGATCGATGCGGCGTCCTAGCGGTCATTCCCCCGCGAACCAGTACTCGACCTGTCCCCGTTCACCTTGCCTCAACGATCCTATTGCCCCTCGCGAAGATCATCATGCGTGTGACTTGCCTTGCTGCCGCGTCGGCCGTCTTGAGCTCAATGCTGTTGGCCACGTTTGCCCACGGACAGTCGGCCGCCATAACAACCTCAAACGCGGCAACGGATCGTGCGGCGGCTACCAGTACTGGCGCGACGGCCACGAGTTTGTTCGAGTCGCTGACTCGACCGGCCCAGGGTGAGACGCGTCGCGTGTCGAGCGCGAACCCCGATCTGGAAAAGAACGGTGATGCGCACACCATTCGCCCCGGCGAGACGCTGGTGCTCGCCGAGTTGGAAGGTCCGGGGGCGATCACACACTTCTGGAACACCTTGAATTCGGCCGATCCGTTTGCCGGCCGCTCCATGGTGTTGCGCATCTATTGGGACGGCGCAACGAAGCCGAGCGTCGAGGCGCCGCTGGGGGATTTCTTCGGCGTCGGGCATGGCGCGGCGTCGTCGTTTCAATCGCTGCCGGTCAGCGTGTCGTCGTATGGCCGGTCGCGAAACTGTTTCTGGCGGATGCCGTTTCGCCAGAGCGCTAAAGTGACCATGACCAACGAGGCGACCAATTACGGCAACGTCACCTTTTACTACTACCTCGATTGGGAGAAGCTGCCCACGCTAGCTGACGACACGCTCTACTTTCACGCCCGTTATCGACAAGCGATGCCCGCCGCGCCGGGAGACTACGTGCTGCTGGAGACGCAAGGGAGCGGGCACTACGTGGGGACCGTGTATTCGGTGCAGCAGGTGAAGCTGGGTTGGTTCGGCGAAGGGGACGATCGTTTTTACATTGACGGCGAGCCAGCGCCGTCGCTGCGCGGTACCGGCACCGAGGACTATTTCGGCGACGCCTGGGGCTTTCGCCAATTCTCGACACCATTTCTCGGCGTCAGCTTATGGGAGGGAGTGTTTCCCGGCGATCGCGTCACGGCGTACCGCTGGCATTTGCACGATCCGATTCGCTTTCGCAAGTCGCTGAAAATGGCGATGGAGCATAAGGGGAGCATCTTTTCGGACGCCGGCATTCAGATCGCTTCGGCGGAAGAACGCCCCGACTGGCTCAGCTCCGTGGCCTTCTGGTATCAGACGCCGATTGCCTTTTCTGAGGAAGCCTGGCCGCCGGCCGACAAACGCGTGGCCCCGTATCGCGTCCTGCCGGTCAAAGACTTGACCGTGCGGGCCAAGCCGTCGCTGCTGTTGACCAAGTCATCGAGTGGCCTGGTCTACGCGCCGGGCAAGGCCGACGCCGAGCTCGAAATTGACTTCGAGATCGCGGAGAAAGGTCGCTACCAGCTTACGGCCGGATTGATGCAATCGGTCTTCGGCAGTCGCTATCAGCCACTGGTCGATGGCAAAGAGGCCGGGCCCGAGATCGATTTGTGCAACACGGGGAGCGACTGGGGCTGGTTCGGGCTCGACCTGCACGAACTGCAACCGGGGAAGCACACGCTCAAGTTCGCAGGGCGCGGCGCCTCGCCGAACAAACGGTCGAAAGCTCCGGCGACCCACGCGATCGCCTTCAGCTCGCTGGTACTGTTGCGCCTCGAAGACATGGCGGGCTACAAGAAGTAGCGACCGGGAGCTGGCCGGCATCGATGCTGCGCGCTTTCGAGTGACTTATTCCTGCCGCAGCCGAATGGATTTCGGGCCCACCCACTCGTCGGACGAAGCGTCTTCGTCATCGTAGCGCACCAGGTGTAGGCCGTACCACGCCTTGAGCACCCGGGCGGGATACCAATTGTCGTCGCTCCAGCAGACGTCGACCTTGTCTCCCTCGGCGAATTGGGAGGGCCGATAAGGGCGCACGCGTTCCGGGCCGAGCCATTCGTCCCACTTGTCGTCATAGCCGATGTAGTGCACTTGCAGTTGGTCGCCGTCAGCGTCGATCACCTTGGCCCGATACCATTTGTTCTGGTCCCAGGCCTCGATCCGCTGCCCGACGCGCGGATCAGGTTCTTCGCCGGCACTACCATCGACGACGGCCAAATGGGCCTTGTGCGGGAAACTGGCGACGGACGTGAACATCGATTTCTGCCCCTCGATGAACGCCATCTCCAGTTCGGTATAGCGGGCCAGCTCGTCGAGCTCGATGACGTCGTCTTCGTTCAGGTCGACCTTGGGCTCCCCGCGCAGGCCGGCGAGCAGGCTGTCGCTGAAGGTCCAGTTGCCGGTCGATAAATTGTGCGAATAGGACGACGTGAGCACGGCATACGCGATCTGGTCGTCGCCGCGCTGCCGTGCCTCGTCATACAGTGCGCCCGAATGGCAGCAATCGGCCAATAACAGCACACGGTCGCCGCTGAAGTGCGCTTCGATG
>CAZBWM010000055.1:0-48596 GCA_964495375.1 uncultured Planctomycetaceae bacterium
ACCAAGAGCGCCAAGAACAACAGATTGACCCCGAGCGCTTGCCCTTTGGGCTCGATGTTGCTGACCAGCGGGCCAATGAACAGGCCCGCTCCCAGCCAGGCCGTGGCAATCCAGAACAATCCGATTTGCACATGCCAGGTGCGAGCGACGCTGTAGGGAAGCCATTTCGACAGCGGAATGCCATAGAAGCCGTCCCCCTCGACGCCGTAATGCGCGGTGATCACGCCCAGCAGCATCTGCACCAGGATCAAGGCCGCCACGATCCAGAAGTACTTGATCGTCGCTTGTTGCGACGGGGTCGATTGCCAGGAGCCAAGCGGATCGGTCTGCGGCGGCGCGGGGGCGGGCTCTTCGGAGCGCCGCGCGGCATACCACCACACCATGCCGGAGATGCCCGCCAAGAGCATGAGGATGCTCACGCCGGTCCAGACCACAGCTTCGCCCGAGGGGCGATTGCCGACCAACGGTTCGTAGGGCCAGTTGTGCGTGTAGGAAATATCATCGCCCGGACGGTTCGTGGTGGCCGCCCAGGCAGTCCAGAAGAAGAATGACGCCAACTGGTGCAAGCGCGTTGGGTCGGTCACCGTGCCCGCGGGAATCGCATACTCGGGCTCACCGTGCACAAAGACTTCGGCATAGTGATAGCGGTTGGCTTCAAAAGCTTCGGCACGCAAGCGATCGATCGAGATTTTGCCCGTGGCGGGGTCGTACGTGTTGCGTCGCAACGATTCGGTCAGCCGGCCCTGTAGCTGGGCTTGCTGTTCGGCCGAGAGCTCGGCGAACGTGTGCTGAAACTGATCCGTTGCCCAGCGATCGAGGATGAACATGGCCTCGCGATGCAGCCAGTCGGCCGTCCAGTCGGGCGCAACGTAGCTGCCGTGCCCCCAGATCGAGCCGACTTCCATCCCGCCGAGCGACTGCCAGACATTCTGTCCGGCTTCGATGTCGCCACGGGTCATCACAAGCTCCCCTCCGTCCCGTTCGGGAATGATCACTTCGGTGGGCAGCGGTGGTTTCTCCTGATAGATCCTCGTGCCGATCCATCCGAGGACCGCGAACGACAGGACCATGACCAAGGTAAAGAACAGCCACAATCGCTTCATGCCTGAATCTCGGGTGGAAGAGTTTGGGGGCGCATCACACTGCGTTGCCCGGGGAGCGGTGAGGGAGCCACGCGTCGAAAGCCGTAACTCTCAAGGAGGCCCTGCTGCGGCCCAATACGTCGGTAAACCGGGCTTGGTTGCCCGCAGGATTTCCAGAATTGCTCGGCGGTCCGCTTTGGAGAGTTTGGCGAACGAGTCAACGTCCGCGGGATCGTTGAGCACATCCCACAGCCTCTTCCAGACGCAATCGAGTGCTTCCGGCGGCAGCGCATCGAACGCCGGCGAATAGACTAGATAGCTGCAAGGATACTTCAGCAGCCGCCGCCGCAGATCGAGATCGCGCAGCGAGCGCCCCTGTTGGTCGCGTGGGCCAATGCGAGTAAACGCGGCCGCGTAGCCCGACGTGCCTTCGATTGGCGCGGTCAGCTTCGCTTCGCCGACCAGCAACAGGGCTTCGACGAGATCATCGGCCGCGCCTTGGATGCGGCGCGTTGTGCTGTCGAGCCGATGGGATGTGGGCTCGCCCAACGCGCGATTCATTTCCCGTTCGTATTCGAGTGCTTGCCGCGCGGTGTAGTTGGCCTTGGTTAAGCGATTGTGGACGAGCGTTTGATGCTCCAGCACCATCAGCGCGACGATGTCGCTATGCGGCGCAAGGTAGTTCTCGACGGACAGGCGATCCTGCAGTTGCGTGACGTTGTGCCCAAGCGCGTTGTCGACCGGTCGGGCTACGTCCTTCCCTTGGATAATCAGGTTTCCCAGGTGAGCTTGCGAGCCGTGCGTGCCCGTGACGTACCAGCCTCCCCAGCGTTGTTCGAGCGGCGTGCCATGATCCACGGAGTAGCTCCCCTCCGAGAGAATCGGTTGCCCTCCCGCATCGACGAACAGCGAACGCACGAGGTGCCCTGGCACGCCATCGGTGCGCGACGAACTGTGGCACAGCAGGCAGTTGTCGGTCTGTCGAAGTAATCGAGGCCGGTCCGCCGGCTGTTGTTCGAGCGTGTAGAACACGGCCCCCAGTTGTGGATCGACCGCGGAGACTTCGAGCACCTCGCCCGAGCGACAGTAGCCGACGTAAACTTCGTCGTTGAAATAGATCGCGCGGGGCGATCGTGGCGAAATTCGATCGCGCTGCAAACTGGTCTTGGAGAAGACGAGCAGTTGCGATTCGACCGGCACGTGCAGGGCATCGAGCAATGGCCTGAGATACCCGAGACCATCTTCGTGGGCCCACTGCAATTCGCCCCGATCCAAACGCGCTTGCAGCCTGGAGACACAATTGTCCGGAGTGCTTTGGCTATAGGAGATCGGTGGCCGCTCATTGTCGTCGACGGCCAGTGCGGCCGGTGCCGATAGCGCCAGCGCCGACAAGACCAGCATCGCCGTGGCCAGCGAGAAGGCGAGAACACGTTGCTCGATGATCGCTCGGGGTCGCATCCGTCTGGAGCCTGAGAGAGTCGCTTCGAGGTTTTTCAACGTCGCCTTCCCGCACCCAGTGCGAGTCGATTCTGAGAGCTCACGAACCTGCCCTGACTGTACTGCTTGATTTCTGCATGTCAAGGTGTAGTATTAAGGTGGAAAGAGAAACCAAACTCATGTTGTCCAAAACTGCCGAATACGCGCTGCGCGCTGCGGTCTGGTTGGGCCGCGACCCCGCTCAGACCGAGTCGGCCGATGAGCTCGCTGAGCGCACGAAGGTGCCCAGGCGCTATTTGCACAAAGTGCTGCAGGATCTCGTGCGCGCGAAGCTAGTGCGCTCGCAGCCCGGCCCTGGCGGGGGATATGCGCTGGCGCTCTCGCCCGAAAAGATCACGGTTCTCGACGTGGTAAATGCCGTGGCGCCGCTGGAGCGGATTCGCCGCTGCCCTTTGGGGCTGACGTCGCATACTCGGCTTTGCCCGCTACACGCAGAACTCGACCGCGTTTATGCCGCGACCGAATTGGCGCTCTCGCGAGTAACGATCGCGCAGTTGCACCGCTCGACCAGCACGATTGTGCCGTTGTGTGAAGTCAAAGGCCTGGCCAAATGAGCCGCGGCAAGAGTGCCGCGTCAGGCGCCTTGGAACTGCGTGCGGTAACGAATAAGTGCGGGAAGCGCCGAGTACAGGTAGGAAGCGCTCGGTGCTTCGCGCTGCTAGCGGACTGCGATCGTTAATCGCAGCACTAAACGAGCCAGCGGCTGTACTTATCGCGCTCGCCTCGCCGCACGGCGTCGGGCGGCCTTGCGGCGGCGCGTGTGCGCACCGTGAACGCTGTGCACCACATTCCAGGCCAGGCCCAACTTCTCCATCATGCAAATCGACCAGTAGGTCAGGTCGATCTCCCACCAGCGATGCCCATGCCGGGCCATCCGCTGGAAGGCGTGATGGTTGTTGTGCCAGCCCTCGCCGTAAGTGAGCAAACCAACCCACCACAGATTGCGGCTGTTGTCCTTCGTGGCGTAGTTGCGATAGCCCCAGATGTGGCTCGCCGAATTGACAAACCAGGTGCTGTGCAACACGTAGACCATGCGGACGAACATACCGTAGACGACGAACGAGCAACCGGTGCGCGCGTCCCAGATCGAATAGCCGA
Organism: uncultured Planctomycetaceae bacterium; assembly: GCA_964495375.1. Taxonomy (GTDB): domain Bacteria; phylum Planctomycetota; class Planctomycetia; order Pirellulales; family JAEUIK01; genus JAIESQ01. The sequence goes on from CAZBWM010000055.1 coordinate 3,678, forward strand.
ACAGAAACAGCGCCAAGCCCGTCACCAGGTACCAGATCACGAACGTCTTATCCAACAGGCGGATGAACGGATCGCGCAGCAAATCGGGTGCGTAGCGGCGAAACAACGCTTCGTAGTACTTGGTGTCAAAGGTCGGCATCAGCCACAGCATATGGCTCCACCACGCGCCATGCTTAGGCGAGTGCGGATCCCCCTCGTGATCGCTGAACGCATGGTGCCGGCGATGCTGGGCAACCCACATCAGCGGCGAGCCTTGCCCTGCCAGGTTTCCCAGGAACGCGATGATCCAGCGAATCGGGCGGAAGGTGTTAAAGCTCGAATGCGTCAGCAGCCGGTGATACCCCATGCAGATGCCGACGCCGCCGGTGAGCCAGCCGAGCACAAGCGCCAGAAGAACGCCCTTCCACGTGAAGTAGAACGGTGCGGCCAAGGCGCCCAGGTGGATGAACCCAAGCCAGCCGACCACGCGCCAGTCGATCCCCCGGCTGATCCGCTCGCGGAACTGCGCGGGCAGGGCCGCGGCCGCATCGAGCAAGCTGCGATCTTCGCGCGCCGACGGGGAGTCATTGCCATGAAGGCTGTCAGCGCCGCTCAGCTCGACAGCCGCCACGGCCTGCGAGAGGTGTCCATCCTGGTGATTCGCTTGATCGAGTGTGTCCGACACGCCGAAGGTCTCCTGCGGCCCCAAGTTTTCCTGCGGCACAGTTGCCATGCTCCCTGAAGTTGTTTACGCAAGCCGACGTCGCGCGGACTGCGCCGGGCGATCCGTTCGATCCATCGGTCAGTCGTCTGCGGCAGATTTGCGGCGGCACTGTTTGAAGGATGCCAGCCCCTGCATGTCATTCGCCCGGCAGGCCGCGCTATTTGGCTGTGCGCACTGGATAGTGCGCGGGTGGGTCTCTCCTGAAGTCTAAGGAAACTCTCGAAGTTTGGAAAGGCTGTCGATCGGTCACCGGCGATAAACTGCCAGCAACGGCAGATCATTCGGTTGCTAAGGCTTATTTCGCGTCCGCCAGCTCCCTCAACTGGGGGTACTCGGCGGACCAGGCGAAGCCAGATCAGTTGGAAACTGCACGAGCCGTCGACCCCGGCCGCTGGGCCGCTAGTTCGCCGGCGATGATCGCTTCGCTGGCCGTGGCGCCGATCCGCGTCGCCCCGGCCGCGCGGATCTTCGCCGCGTCTTCATAATTGCGGATGCCGCCGGCGGCCTTCACCTGCACGCTGTGGCCAACGTGGGCGCGCAGCAGCCGCACATCCTGCTCGGTGGCGCCGCGATAGGTGTAGCTGCCATCGGCCTGGCGGACGAAGCCAAAGCCGGTCGAAGTCTTGACGAACTCAGCCCCCGCCCGCTCGCTGATCTGACACAGGCGAATCTTATCTTCGTCGCGGGTGACAAAATCGGTCTCGAAGATCACCTTGGTGAGTGCTCCCCACAGGTGGGCCACGTCGACCACCGCTTGAATGTCGGCCGCCACGTAGGCCCAATCGCCCGACAGTGCCCGACCGACGTTGATCACCATGTCGAGCTCGACGGCCCCCTGCCGGCAGGCGAGATCGGCTTCGTGGACCTTCGTCTCCGTGGTATTGGCCCCGTGCGGGAAGCCGACGACCGTGCCGACGTGAACCACGCTGCCGGCCAACAGTTCGACGGCCAGCGGCACGGCATACGGCTTGATGCAGACGCTGGCCACGCCGAGCCGCCGGGCTAGCCGGCAGCCGGCTCGCAGCTCGTCGTCGGTCAGCGTGGGGTGCAGCAGTGAGTGGTCGATGAGCCGGGCGATCGAGTCAGTCATGAGCTTGCCTCCCAACATTCAATCGGGCCCCCGAACTTTCTGCGACATTCAATTGGCTTCTGCCACTGCCAGTGGGGACAATGGCCGTGCACTTTTCAACCCCGCGCGCGGCGGGCCGTCTCGGGTAGTGGATCAGTCTAATAGAAAGCGACATCCGATCGGTGTCAGGAACCGATTCAAGCAGCGGATTGGCAATAGTTGGCGGGCACTTGAATCGGTTCCTGACACCGCTCGGGCTCCGAGCTGAGCAGACTGACCCACGACCCAATTTCACGCGGGGAGCGGTTCATTTCTCCATAAAGGCAGTTGCACGATGACCGGGCTGACATATCGAACTTTGCACGGCTGGCCAATCCGGCGGTGGCACCCAGGCAAGGTTTTGAAACTGCTTCTACTGTTTCAATTACTCGGAGCGACCATGGGGATCGTCGGCGAGAACTTCACGCGGGGGGCCGAACCGGTCAACGAACAGCCAAGCGCCGCCGGCTACGATCGGCCGGCCGGCGATCCGCATCAAAGCCGCTCGGCCGTGGTCGCCGAGCATGGCATCGTGGCCACCAGTCAGCCGCTCGCGTCACAAGCGGGGCTCGAAGTGCTGCGCGCCGGAGGAACCGCGGCTGACGCTGCCGTGGCGGCCAACGCCGTGCTCGGCGTCGTCGAGCCGATGAGCTGCGGCATCGGCGGCGACTTGTATGTCATCTACTGGGATGCCAAGACCCGCAAAGTCTACGGTCTCAACGCCAGCGGACGCAGCCCGCGGGCGCTCACGCGCGAAGTGCTGCGCAAGCAGGGCCAGTTCGTCCCAGAGTCGGGGCCCCTCTCGTGGTCGGTACCCGGCTGCGTGTCGGGCTGGGGTACGCTGCTCGAGCGATTTGGCAGCAAGCCGTTGCCGGAAATTCTGGCGACAGCCATCGACTATGCCGACAAGGGCTTCCCGGTCAGCGAGATCATCGCCGGCGATTGGAAATCGAGCGAGCGAAGTTTGAGCCGGTACCCCACGTCGGCCGCGGCGTTTCTTCCCGGCGGACGCGCGCCGCAAGTCGGTGAGCTATTCCGCAATCCCCGGCTGGCCGCCACACTGCGACAGATTGCAGCGAGCGGTCCAGGCGCGTTCTACCAGGGCCCGATCGCCGACCAGATCGTCGCCTACAGCCAATCGGTCGGCGGGTTTTTTGGTACCGAGGATTTCGCCAAGCACACGTCCGACTGGGTCGAGCCGGTGTCGACCAACTACCGCGGATTCGACGTCTGGCAGATCCCCCCGCCGGGGCAAGGGATCGCCGTGCTCGAAATGCTCAACCTGCTCGAAGGGTACGACCTGCGAGCGCTGGGGCACAATTCGGCCGAGTATCTGCATCGCATCGTCGAAGCCAAGAAGCTCGTATACGCCGATCGCGCGCAATTCTACGCCGATCCCGCGTTCGTCGACGTGCCGACCGTCGAGCTGATCTCGAAGCCGTACGCCGAGCGGCGCCGCGAGCGGATCGACCTGGCGCGGGCTGCCGTCGACGTGCCGGCCGGCGATCCAAGGCAAGAGCGCGGCGACACAATCTATCTCACGGTCGTCGACAAGGATCGCAACTGCTGCTCGTTCATCCAGAGCAACTTTTATGGCTTCGGCTCGCAGATGGTCCCCGGCGAATTGGGCTTCGCGCTGCAGAACCGCGGTGCGTTGTTCTCGTTGGCCGACGATCACCCGAACCGCTTCGAGCCCGGCAAGCGGCCGTTCCACACGATCATCCCCGGCCTGGTCACGCGCAATGGCAAGCCTTGGCTGTCGTTCGGCGTTATGGGGGGAGACATGCAGCCGCAAGGTCAAGTGCAGGTTTTGTTGAACATGATCGACTTCAGCATGAACGTGCAGCAAGCCGGCGACGCCGCGCGAGTGCGGCACTTGGGGAGCGCCTCGCCCACCGGGCAGCCGGCCAGCGATGAGCCGAACGTGGTGCTGTGTGAGTCGGGCGTGCCGGCGGCCGCGGTTGCTGGATTGCGCGCGAAGGGGCACAACGTCAAACAGGGCGAAGGGGCCGGCGGCTTCGGCGGCTACCAAGGCATCTGGATCGACCTGGAGCACGGCACGCTGCAAGGTGGCACCGACCCGCGCAAAGACGGCGCGGCCGTGGGGTACTGAGAATGGGCAGCATGCCAGAGCGCGCGATGACCGACAATCCGTTTGCCGCGCCACAAGATGGCGTCCCGCACGCGCCGACAGCGGGCGCAACGTCACCCTTCGGCGCGACGACCGACGGGCACGGAACCTACACAGTCGAATTTGAGTTGCAGATTGAAGATTACGTCGACTTCGAAATGCACCTCTACAAGACCTGGCCTAATATCCGGCTGCGACGTTGGTTTCAGCGTTTCGGCCCGGGTCTGTTCTTTCTAGGCTGTGCAGCGCTAATCGCGCGAACTGGCAACCAGCCTGGTCGATTCATCTTTTCGGCAGTTTTTGCCAGCGTGGCGGTTTTATTGTTCTACATCACGCGCGACGGCCAGAGGCGTAAGACCCTTGAGCAAGTCTTTCGACGCAGGTTCGCGCAGGGGCGCAATCGCACGTTCTTCGGCTGGCATCGCGCAACAATCGATGCCACAGGCTTCCACACCAAAACCCAATACTCGGAATCGTTCATCGCATGGCCTGGCATCGAGCGCGTCGATGTCTCGCCACAACATGTGTTGATCTACCTTGCCCCAACCTTCTGTGTGATGATCCCAAAGCTCGCTTTTCGCGATCAAGCGCAGCTCGACGCTTTCGTCGAAGCGGCCCAGCACTACCATCGCGAAGCCGATCAAGGTCACGGGTGATTCGGGTGGCCCGGCTGCTCGCAGCCGGGTGGCGAAGCCACAAGAAGCTACTCATGCCGCGTGGTCCATTGCAGCCGCGTCAATTCTCGAGGGTTTCTTGTCGCTGCGCGACCCAGCCGACAAGCGGCTGGGCCACCCGTCGAGTCTTGCCATCATGCGACACGGAATTGCCCGCGAAGTTTGCTGGAGCGGAACTCTTGACCGCTTTCCAGGTTAAACGTGTCAGCCTGCCGACTACAATCAAAACTCAAACGAACCAGGCCCAGCGGGATCTGCACGATGAACCGATCTTTGCTCCGACTTAGTGCGGCGCTAGTGTTACTTGTGCCGGCAACGAGCATCACGGCCGCCGAGCGGCCTAATGTCATTCTGATCATGGCCGACGACCTCGGCTACGAAACGCTCGGCTGCAATGGTGGTACGTCGGCTCCCACGCCGAATCTCGACCGTCTGGCCGCCGAAGGGGTGCGATTCGATCACTGCTTCGTGCAGCCCTTGTGCACCCCCACGCGCGTGCAACTGATGACTGGCGCCTACAACGTGCGCAACTACATCACGTTTGGCACGATGGATACCCGGCTCAAGACGTTCGGCAACCTGTTTCGCGACGCCGGCTTTGCGACCGCCGTCGCTGGCAAATGGCAGCTCGGCAAGGAACCGACGAACCCCAAGCATTTCGGTTTCGATGAGTATGTGCTCTGGAACCACACGCGCCGCGCGCCGCGCTATGCGAATCCCGGGCTCGACTTTGAGGGCCAACCACGCGACTTCACCGGTGGCGAGTACGGCCCCGATCTCGTGAACGAGTGGGCGCTCGATTACGTCGCCCGACACCGCGACAAGCCCTTCTTTCTCTACTATCCGATGATGCTCACGCATGGGCCGTATCAGCCGACGCCCGACAGCCCCGACTGGGACCCCAAGGCCACGGGCGAGAAAGTCAACAACGCCGAGAAGCACTTTCCCGAGATGGTCTCGTACATGGACAAGCTCGTCGGTCGGCTGATCGCCAAGCTCGACGAGCTCAAGCTGCGCGACAATACCCTGGTGCTGTTCGTCGGTGACAACGGCACCGGGCGCGGCACCCGCTCGATGATGGGAGACCGGGTCGTCATCGGCGGCAAGGGAACGACCACGGCCGCGGGCATGCACGTCCCCGCGATCGCCAGTTGGCCCGGGAAGGCCACCGCGGGCAAAGTCTGCACCGACCTGATCGACAGCACCGACTTTCTGCCGACGATCTGCGAAGCGGCTGGTGTGAGCGTACCGTCGGGCATGCCGATCGACGGGCGAAGTTTTCTGGCACAGGTACGCGGTGAAGCTGGCCAGCCGCGCGACTGGATTTACTCGTGGTACTCGCCCCATGGTGGTCCCCCCAGCGAATTCGCCTTCAATCACTCCTGGAAGCTTTATCGCAACGGAGAGGTTTTTGATCTGGCGGCTGATCCGCAGGAAAAGTCGCCGATCGATCGGGCAAAACTCTCTGCCGACGCCAAAGCCGATGTCGAGAAACTTGCAGCGGCGATTGCCGGGTATGCCAATGCCCGCCCGGCCGATATCGCGTCGACCGCTGGCGAGGCCGAGGCGTCGAAACTCGAGCGCCCTCGGAAGCGTGAAAGGGCCGAGCGGCGCGAGCGCCGTGCGGCCCGGGGAAAGACCGACTAATCTGATCTCGGCGGCCCCTTGAATGGCGCGGCGCGTGGCTCTACGATGCGCGGCTGATAAGCCGAAAAACGCAACCCGCCATCGAAGTGAGCCCTTGCCATGCCGAAAGACCCTGCCGCCGCCAGCCAGCCCGTCGTCCGCACCGAAAAGCTCGACGACATCGCTCTGATCACAATCGACTCGCCGCCGGTCAACTCGCTCAGCCAGCGCGTCGTAATGGGGCTGGCCGAGGCCGTCGCAGCCGCCAACGCCGATAGCTCAGTCAAGGCGATCATTCTTCGCGGAGCCGGCGATAATTTCATCGCTGGCGCCGATATCGGCGAGCTCGGCCAGGCGAGCGGCAAGCAAACCGATTCATCCTTGGCCAACAGCCTGCAAAGCTGGCTCGATCAACTCGAATCCAACGCCAAGCCAGTCGTAATTGCCATCGATGGCTTCGCGCTCGGCGGCGGTCTCGAGGTGGCGCTGGCCGGCCAGTATCGCGTTGCCACGACCCGCACACGTGTCGGCCTCCCCGAGTTGAAGCTTGGTTTGCTCCCCGGCGCCGGTGGCACACAGCGGTTGCCGCGCGTGCTGGCCGACAAGCTCGGCGCGATGGCCGGCCTGCAAAAAGGCTCGGAGATGATCCTGCAGAGTATCGAGCAGCCCGGGCCGCAAGCCCTGGAGTTGGGCATCGTGCAGGAAGTCGTCGAACCGGCCAGCCTGCTCGACGCCGCGAAGGCCGCCGCCAAGAAACTGATCGCCGGGGCTCTCAAGCCGGTTCGCGCGTCGAAGCTCGGTGACAAGTTGATCAGCAAGGAGGAGGCCGAGCAGTTCCGCCAGATGGGCTTGATGATGATGGGGGATAAAGCCCGCAATCTCGTCCATCCGCAACACACGCTCGATTGCATCCTGACCGGAGCGAGCGAAGGTTATGTGGTCGGCATCCGCCGCGAAGCTGAGAACTTCGCCAAGTGCCTGGCTGCCCCGCAGGCGACTGGCTTGATTCATTTGTTTTTCGCATCGCGGGCCTGCGTCAAAGTCCCTGGAGTGACCGACCAGAACTTTCCACCGCGCAAGTTCGAACGGGCGGCCGTGCTCGGCGGTGGCACCATGGGCAGCGGTATCGCCACGGCCCTCTTGGACGCCGGTATCTCGGTCATTCTCAAGGAAGTGAACGACGAAGCGGCCGCCGCCGGGCGTGGGCGCATCGAGAGTAACTTCGGCTCCCGCCTCAAGAAGGGAAAGCTCTCGCAGAAGAAATACGACGAAGCCATCGGCCGGCTGACCACGCAGACCGATTACAAGGGTTTCGATCAGCTCGACATCGTCATCGAAGCGGTGGTCGAGAACATCGCGCTCAAACAACAAGTGTTTGCCGATCTGGAGAAGGCGACCAAGCCCGACTGCGTGCTGGCCTCGAACACGTCGACGATCGACATCGAGATGATCGGCCAGAATACCAAGGCCCTACCGCGGATGTTGGGGACGCACTTCTTCTCGCCGGCGCATGTGATGCCGCTGGTCGAGCTGGTGCGTACCAAGCATACCGCGCCTGAGGTGCTCAACGCGGTCATCGGCTTGTCGAAGAAGATCAAGAAGACGCCGGTCACCGTAGGCAACTGCGTCGGCTTTCTGGTAAACCGCATCTTCTTCCCGTATGGGCAAGCGGCTGGCCTGTTGGTCGACAATGGCGTCGATCCCTACCGCATCGACAAGGCGATCTTCGATTTCGGCATGCCGATGGGTCCGTTCCGCATGGGGGATCTGGCCGGCGTTGACGTCGCCAAGTTCGCCGGCAGCATCATGGCCGAGGCCTATCAGGATCGCACGTATTACTCGACACTCGTCGAGCATCTGTTCGCCGCCAAGCGGTTCGGGCAGAAGACCGGCCGCGGCTATTACCAGTACCCAGACGGCAAGACCGAGCAGCCCGATCCCGGTTTGGCCGAGCTCGTGGCGGCCGCGCGCAAAGACGCCGGCAATCCGCCAGCGCTCGAGCTCACCGACAATGACATCGTCGAGTTCACGTTCTTTGGCGTGGTGAATGAGGCGTGCCGCTGCCTGGAAGAAGGGATCGCCATTCGCGCCTCGGACATCGACGTGGCGACGGTGATGGGGATGGGCTTCCCGCCGTATCGCGGCGGCCTGATGCACTGGGCCGATTCGCTCGGCTCCAAGCACATCGCCAAGCGGCTCACGGAGTGGAGCCGGCAGTTCGGCGCCATGTACGAACCGTGCGACTACTTGCGCGATCGGGCAGAGCGTGGAGAAAAGCTCAGTGGCTGATGCCGCGAGCAGTTTTGCGAGCTCCCGCGCAAACCGCGCGACGCCGATCATCGTTGGCGTCGCTCAGCACACCAACCGGCCGCAGTCGGTCGACGACTTCATTCCGCCGTTCGACTTCATGAGTAGCGTGGTGCGCGCGGCGGCCCTCGATGCCGGCGCGCCGGCGCTCGTGCGCGAGGCCGACTCGCTCCACGTCGTCAACATGCTGAGTTACTGGCCTCCCGATGCTCCCCGGGCCTTGGCCGACAAGCTCGACATCCATCCAGCCACGTTCGAGTACACGGCTATCAGCGGTAGCTTCCCGCAGTGGCTCGTGAATCGCGCCTGCGATCGGCTCGCTGCCGGCGAAAGCCGCGTCAGCATTCTCACCGGTTGCGAAGTGGGGCGCTCGGCGACGCTCGCCTTTCGCGCCGGTCGTGGGCAACAGTTCATCCCGGTGCCGGTCGAAATCGAGATGGTCGGCCGCGAGATCCATGGTAGCTCGCAGGTCGAACAGGACCACTTTGCCGATCACCCGACGCGCGTCTACCCAATGCTGGCCAGCGCCTTGCGCATCGCCGAAGTCCAGTCGCTGGCCGAAGAGCGTCGCGTGCTCGGGAGTTGGGGCGAATCCTACAGCGCAGTAGCCGCGCGGAATCCGCACGCCTGGTTTCCAATCGCGCGCAGCGCCGAGGAGATCGTCACCGTCACGCCGAAGAACCGCATGGTTGGCTTCCCGTACACCAAGTACTTGAATGCGGTGATGGAAGTCGATCAGGCAGCAGCCCTGATTATGACGACGACCGAGCATGCGGCGCAGTTGGGCATTCCCCGCGAGCGTTGGGTCTATCCCTGGGCAGGGCAGGACGCGGCCGACATCTGGTACGTGAGCCAACGCCCCGACCTGGCCGATTCGCCCGCCATCCGCGCGATGGTGGCCGATGTCCTCACTCAAGCGGGCATCGAGCTAAGTGACATCAACTTCTTCGATCTCTATAGCTGCTTTCACTGCATGGTGCGAATTGCCGAGCGGGCGCTGGGAATCGATCGCGCCGATCCAAGGCCGCGCGCGCTGACAGGTGGGCTGCCGTACTTCGGTGGGGCCGGCTGCAATTACACCATGCATGCGATTGTCGAAGCCGTCGCGCGCTGCCGCACGCATCGCGAGGAATTCGGCCTGGTGACCGCCAACGGCTGGTTCTGCACCAAGCACGCGGCGGGGCTGTATAGTGCACGAGAACCGGCGCGCCCTTGGCAGCGCACGCCGAGCGAAGAGTTTCGCCAGCAAGTCGTGCAGCCCACACCGCTGGAGGTCGATCTGGCGCCACAGGGCGAACTGGAGGTCGACGCTTACACGGTCTGGCACGATCCCTCGGGCGCGCCCGATTTCGGCATCGTGCTGGGGCGCACCGCGGCGGGTCAGCGTGCTTGGGCACAAACTCGCCGTGAAGACGAGGCCCTGCTGACCGCAATGACCACCAGTGAGTTTGTCGGCCGCACGGGGCGCATTGCCGGCCGCGACGGAGAAGTCAATCTCATCGAGTTTTCCTAGGCGCGATTGAGGAAACCGGGCCGGTCCCGCGCCGAAATCAACAGATCAACCGAATGGTCGCCTCGTGCACCAGCGCGGTCGGCTGTGGCCTTTTCAGGCTCCATGCTTGCGGCAAGCCGAAGCTATGGCCGGACTTAGCGTGTTGCTATTGGAAAGGGCCCGGATTCATCAGAAACAGGCATCTCCGTCCTGACCCAATTCTGCGTTACCTCGTGAGGAACTTCAGTCATACTGACGAAGACGCGCTTTGACCCTTGGTCAGAGGTATTAGCCGATGACGATTGTCCGGGTATTAATGAGAAGCCCCTGGGGTTGTCGCGACCGCTCTCGCCCAACCAGTCTGAGTGCGTGGCCGACGATTGCCAAGGCTCTCGTGTGGCTGCTGATCTGCACTCTGGTCTCAGTCACACCGGCCCGCGCCGCGCCGTTGCGTGTCATGGCCTTAGGCGACAGTAACACGTTCGGGGATGGCGCCTACCCGACACTTCTGCAAAACGACCTCAATCAGCAATTCGGACCTGGTCAATTCACCGTGATCAACCGCGGTATCAACGGCCAAACCGCCGATCGGATGGCGATCGACATGGTCAAACTGGGGTGGATCGCGGAAGATCCCGATGTGGCGCTCGTCTTGATCGGTGGCAACGACCTGGCCACGTTCAACGGCATCACGACGCTGAGCGAATTTCTGATCGCCATGGACCAAACCGTGGCTGATGTGCAGCACGTAGTGGACCTGCTAAAGTCGCATCAAAGCGCCAATGGATTAACGCCGCGCGTGATAGTTTCGGCCTATCCCCCCAATCTGCTGCCGGATGTCAAATTGAGTGGACTGCTCATTAACCCTAGCAGCGTGGTGAATCTCTTCAATCAACAGTTGGCGTCGTCGTTAGCAAACGTCGATCTATACTTCGACGACAACTGGTTCGATATTCTGAACGATGCCACGAATCGCGCACGTCCAGAATTGCTGCGCGATCAGGTCCACATGAACCAGGCAGGGCGACAAGTGCTCGCCGACAACTTTCGCGAGGCGCTGCTGGCGGTCGTGCCAGAATCGGATTCGTTAACGATGGTCGTGCTGGCCGCGGCCGGAGTGTCTTGCGGCTTGCTGCGCCATCGCTGCAAGACTGCTTGAAAATCAGCTTCAATCGATCTTCGTAAGGCGTGGAGTTTCTTCGCCAATTTCGTATCATCAGCCACGACGGCGACACCAGCTTGTTCAAGCTCGCGCGTTTCTGCCTATGAGCCCTCCTGCTCGTTCGCCACTGGGATGGAGCACGCCATGCAAAAACAGATTCGCTGGGGCATCTTGGGCACCGCGCTCATCGCGCGCGAGCAAGTCATTCCCGGCATGCGCAAGTCGCCTTATAATCTTCACGCCCGAGTCACGGCCATCGCCTCCCGCAGCTTGGCGCAGGCCGAAGCCGTGGCGCGCGAGCTGTCGATCGACAAGGCGTACGGCTCCTATGAAGAGCTGTTGGCCGACAACCAGATCGACGCCGTCTACATCCCGCTCCCCAATCACTTGCACGTGCCGTTCTCGATCGATGCGCTCGAGTCGGGCAAGCACGTGCTCTGCGAAAAGCCGATCGCGCTCTCGGCTGCCGAGGCGGAAACGCTCGTCGCCGCCGCCAGGCAATATCCGCGGCTCAAGCTGATGGAGGCCTTCATGTATCGCCATCATCCGCAGTGGCTATGGGCCCGGCAGATGGTTGACGAAGAGCGCATCGGCCCGTTGCGCACCATTCAGACGATCTTCTCCTACTTCGACGAGAACCCCGATCGCATCTTGCACAATCCCGCGTGGGGCGGCGGGGCCCTGATGGATATCGGCTGCTACCCGATTTCGCTCTCGCGGTTTTTGTTCCGTGCCGAACCGACGCGCGTCGTCGGCACGCTCGAGCACGACCCCCGGTTCGGCGTCGATCGCTTAACGTCGGGCCTGCTGGAATTCGAGGCTGGCACGTCGATCTTCACGTGCGCCACGCAACTCGTGCCACATCAGCGCGTCAACATTTACGGCACGCGCGGCCGAATCGAAATCGAGATCCCCTTCAACGCGCCGACCGATCGGCCGTGCCGGGCCTGGCTCGACGTCGATGGCACGATCGAAGAGCTCCGTTTCGAGACATGCGATCAGTACGGTATCCAGGCCGACTTGTTCTCGCGAGCAATTCTCGAAGACTTGCCGGTCCCCACGCCGATTGGCGACGCCGTGGCCAACATGCGCGTGATCGATGCCTTGGTGAAAAGTGGCCAGCGTAATAACTGGGAAAGCCTGTAGGACGCCGCAATTGCTAGCAGCCGCCCGGGCAGAGCCCAGCACGGCAGAGGTGGGGTTTGCCGGCCTCGCTCCAGATTCTCGGCACGAGCTTTGCGTTCCCCTTTCAGTCAAGGAGGCCTGACTGCCAAAATGTCATTCGACCGCACTGTCATACCTGCTGAGTTCCGCACGCCCGGCGCCGCCGAGTGGGTGCAAAGCGATACCACGCGCAATGCTCAGCAGCACTATCACGGTATCCGCTTTTTGACGCGCATCCTCGACACCGCGTTCGAAATCCCGGGCCTGGGCTGGAAGATTGGGCTGGACCCGGTTATCGGCCTGATCCCAGGCGTCGGTGACGCCGTGACGACCGCGATCTCGCTCTATATCGTCACCACCGCCATGAAGCTCGGGGCGCCACGAATTGTCGTGGCCCGCATGCTCGTCAACGTGATGATCGACGCGTTGTTCGGAGCGCTACCAGTCGTGGGAGACGTGTTCGACGTCTGGTTCAAGGCCAATGCCCGAAACCTGGCGCTTTACGAGCGATCGCTGATCGGCGGCCCGGCTGGCCGTCGCCCGAGCCATTGGACCGATTGGCTGATCGTGGGCGCGGCCGCCCTGGGCATCGGCCTGGTCGTTGCCGGAGCAGCCTGGTTGAGCTACTTGCTGGTGATGTCGATCGGCGCGGCGCTACGGTCAGCCTAAGTAGTACGCAAAACTACCACTTCGAGTTATTTGCCCGGCATTTCGCGCACCAGCGAGGCGAGCAGCTCGACCGCGGCCGGCGAAAAGGCGTCGCGCTCCGTGCTCCAGAAATTCACGGAATGGCCGCGCCCCTCGATCGACAACGGAATGTGAGCGCTGCTGGCCAATCCCTTGCGGGCGAGCCGCTTGGCCAGCGAGCCTGGGAGCTGCGTCAAGTCGGCGTGCACTTTCGGCGCGGTGGCCTCGCCGTAGGTAGCGAGCTCTTCCCCCTCGGCGAACACGAAGCTGCCGGTCGTGCGCAGTGGCGTCTTGAGCTCCGTCAATTCATAGACCTGGCGAGGTCGTAGCTTCCCCTGATCGAGATACGTCACGCAGACGCGATCGAGTTGCGGCAGTAACTCCTGGAGCCGTGTGCAGAACAACTCGAAATCTTCCGGTGAGCGCAGGGCCTGGCGAGCGACGGCGCGCATCTCGTCGTCGAGCCCGATGGTGCCGTCGTTCACGCGTTGGTTGAAATCGGCTGTGCGCGAGATGGTCGTCTGCGGTTGTTGCAAATCCTGGTCGACCAAGGCCATGTCGAACCAGCCAAACATCATCTCTTCCCAAGTCTGTTCGCCGAAGCGCACTAATTGGGAAGCATCGGGGTTCGCCAAATTCTCGGGCGAATTGTCGTAGTGCGCCGTACAGTGCAGCTTTGAGCCCTTGGGCGCCAGTTTCGGCTCGGCCAGCACGTAGGTCGTTTGCCAACCGAAGTCGTACTGCGGCACCGAAAGCAAAGTCTCCACGCTCCCGTCGGGCAGAACCAGCTCGTAGCGGAAATCCTTGCCGCGCAAATGCGTGTGCGGCGACATCGAGAGAATGAGCGAGTCCTGCCGGAACGGGTAGTACGATTCGACCTGGTGGTTGGCCGCGCCCGGCGGAATGGCAAAGGTGGTGTTGCCCGCCACTTGCACGGCCACTTCTTTGCGCACCGACTTCGGATCGGCGAACAAAATGCCGGCGTAGCTGCGATCTTGCTGAACCGTGCCGTTGGGTGTGTAGTGCATCTCGAAGATCAGCTTCGAGCCGGCGGGGATGTATTGCGCAAGCCCCTCCTCCCACACGTGGGGGCGAACTCCGGGCGCGGTCGCGGTCAACAACGCGTTTTTGATTCGTCCCGCCGGCCCCGTGCGCGGGCCATTGGGCGTCGACAGGTAGATGACGATGTGATGCACGACGCCTGGGTTGCCCGATCGCGGTTCGATGGCCTTGATCCAACGATCTTCCTTCCAGCCTGGATCGACTACGAAACGCTGATAGGGGACGGTCCCCTCGGCGGGCACGGTGAACGACGCGTCGCTCATGTAGAGCACTTCATCAGGTTGCGGAATGAACCAGCCGGGCGTGAACTCCGGCAGCGGCGCCGTCTGGCTGGGGTCCCCCTGCGGCGCGCCGGCGGCCACCCAAGCGCGCACCTGTTCTCGTTCTTCATCGCTGAGCCGCGCCTCGTTGGCAAAATGGCCGTACCGAGGGTCGGCATGCCAGGGGGGCATGCGACGACGCTCGACGACTTCGCCGATCATTTCGCTCCAGCCGACCGCGTCTTCGTACGATGTCAGCGAAAACGGCGCGATTTGACCAGGCCGGTGGCACGATACGCAGTGCTGGTTCAACAACCGCGAAATCTGCTTGGCATACGTGACTTCGCTGGCAGTGTCGGGCTTACGCACCCGACCGATCAGACAACCGGGCGCCGCGATTGACGATTGACTGACGGGTTTGTCGGCGAGGAGCTCGTCAAGCGCGATGGCCAGGTCGCGACGTTGCGGCTCGGAACGTTGATAGGCCACGCCGTTATCGCCAAAGCCATATTGATCGTCGATGCGGCCGCGGTAGCGAATCGCCCGCTGCGCATCGAGTACGAAGACCTCCGGTGTCCGCTGAGCGCCAAACTGATCGGCCACGGCGTTGCCGGCGTCCTTCAATACTGGAATCGTCAAGCCATGCGTGCGGGCAAAGGCCGCCAGCTCGGTCATGTTGTCTTGCTGGTTGGAGTCGATGGCCAGAAAGGCCACACCGCGCGGTCGATACTCCTCCGCCAGGGCGGCCAGTCGCGGAGCGTACAATTTTGCCAGTGGGCATTCGGTCCCCAGGAAGGCCACGACCACCAGCCGAGCAGCGGCGTCGTCCGCCAGAGCATGCTCGTGACCGCGAAAATCGGGCAAGCGAAAATTCTCGATCTTGATTTGTTCGACGGGCGCGGCTTGCGAGCCTTCGCTGGGCGTTTGCTGTGCGTGACTATCGCACGGCGCGCTTAGCGGCACCAAGAAAACGGCAAGAACCGCCAACGCCACGTGCGCGAAGCGCGCCGCGCCAAGAATCAGCGATTCGCCGACGTTAATGACGGGCATTTGCATGGCCGATCTCCCCTGGCGATGCGGTACGCCGCAATCGTGCCCGCGGCCCACTCGAAGCGCCCCTTTGCGATTGCGACGAGCGTTGCGAACTCCCTCGGGCAATTCGCCCAGCGAACGATTCTACCCCGTGGCTCGATCAATATACCACCTCGAAGGTAGGGTTCCGGCGAAGGACGCCCTAAACTCGCGGCCTGCCGCCAATTTCGGGCGCTGCTAAGATTGAGCATTGCCCTCATGAGCCCGCCACCCATCGTACCGGCCCACGCGGATCGGCCAATGCCCGCTCGCTGCGGCGTGCCGTACCGCCACAACTCGGATCCGCAGAACCCAGCGATACCCCTTCGATGCGAATCATCATCACCGCCGTCGGGCCCGATAACCGTGGGCTAGCGGATCCCATCGTCCACTACGTCACAGGGCAAGGGGCCAACATCGCCGAAATCCAGATGTATGACCGTGACGAGGAGCATCTCTTTGCGATGCTGCTGCGGATCGAACTGGAGCGCGAACAATACCCGCTCTTGCAGAAGGCGATGAACGAGATCGGTCGGCACAAGAACCTGGCGATTCGCGTCTGGTCTCCCGAGCTGCGCGCCGAGCGGCCGCGACTGGCCATTTGCGCCACCTATCGCACCGAGCCGCCACTGGCCTTGCTCCGGGCGATTCGCGACGAAAAGATTCGCGCGACGGCAGCCGTGATGATCGGCAACCGGCCGCACTGCCGCTCGCTGGCCGAGCAGTTTGGCGTCGACTGGCACTCAGTCGGCGACGAGCAAGGCGCGCCCGACGACGAACGGCTGATCGAAATCTGCGATCAGTACGAGGTCGACTATATCGTGCTGGCCCGTTATATGCGCGTGCTGCCGCCGAGCAGTTGCTGGAAGTATGCCGGTGGGCGAATCGTCAACCTGCACCACGGGCTGCTGCCGAGCTTTCCCGGCATGCGACCGTATGACGACGCCTACCGATCGCGGATGCTCACCTTTGGGGCGACTTGCCACTTCATCGTGCCGGAGCTCGACGCCGGCAACCAGATCATCCATCAGTCGACCTTCACCGTGCCGCCGGGGACGAAGCTCGCCGATGTGGTCCGCCGCGGTCAGGAAGACAACGAGCCCCACTGCCTGGTTGAAGGGGTGCGCCGCGTGGTCGATCGCGAAGTCGAGCTGCACTTCCACCGCGTGATCGCGCGGCAGAAGTAGGCGCATGCGAAGAAGTCGAAGGTCGTCCGCTTCGCAACGGCTACTTGCCGGCCGGCACCTCGGCGGTCTCCGCGAATTTCTCCGCCAGCTTCCGCGCGAAGTCGCGGACGCCGGCGTCGCTGGCACTCTGAGCGAGCGATTCGATGGCCGGACGCAGCGGCTCGAGCTCGGCGACTTTGCCCGCGGCGGCCATCTTGTCGGCAGCTTTCAGGGCATTGGCGGCGATGATCGTCTGCTTGCGCGACTGGGCGGCGGGGGTCGGCTCGGTGTCGAGCCCTTGCACACGCGCCGGATCGAGCATCTCGGCCAACACGGGGATTGCTTCAATGTGACCGTGACGAGCCAGTCCCGTGGCCGCGTTGTAGCGCACGTCGGCCGAAGGATCGGCCAGCAGCCGATCGAGTAGCGCCACGGCGCGCTCGGTCGAACCGCTCTCGCCGGAGAGCACGCCCAAAGCGTAAGCCGCGCGGCCGCGGATGCCGGCATCCGCGTCGGCACTGCACGTATCGAGCGTGGCCAGCAGCTTCTCACGGGCGGGCGCCACGCCGGAGGGCGTTTGATCGATTAGCTGTGCGATTGCTTCGAGCGCGGCGCGGCGGACCGGCCGCTCCGACTCATTACGCTCGGTTGTGGCGGCGACTAGCAGAGCATCCAGGCCAGTCGGCACTTCGAACTTGCCTAAGGCCCGGCAAAGGTAAACCCGCAACGTGATTTCCGAATCGACGTCGCGCCCCAGGCTCGGCTTCGGCTCTGTAGTTAGCGCCGAAGTAAGCACTCCCGAGAGATCCTGGGCGAGTTTTTCGTCTTTCCGCAGCCGGCTGTTCGGCTTCTGCAAGGCATTCGCCAGGTTGACTGCGGCTTGCCAGCGGGCCGGGTTGTCGTGTTCCAACGCCCGCACGTAGCTCGATGAATCGCCCCCCATCTGCGCCAGCCAGTTGAAACCGAGCCAGACCACGACGATGATGCCGACGATCACCGCTGGGACTACGAACAACTGTACGATGAAGCCGAAGTTCGGGGGCTCGACCGGCGGCAACGAGTCGGTGGCCGAAACGGAGCGGCTGGAGGCGTCGGGTTCGGTCATGATGAGCGAAGCTGCGGCGGGGCGACGGGCGGGTTGCGATCAGAATGACCCAGTCTAGGTGGCCCTCCGCCAGCGTCAACGGCATGCCCCCCACAGATAGACATTTCGTGCGACAATTTGTGCGACAATTCGACCGCCGGAAACGATCGGATCATGCTCTTACTCGACCATAGTTGTGCCACGCCGGCCGAAAACCTCGCACTCGACGAGGCACTACTCGAAGAAGCCGAGACCTGGCAAACTGCCGGCGCCGGCGAGCTCACGGGCGAGGTGCTGCGAATCTGGGAGTCGGCGAGCCTGGCAGTGGTGCTGGGACGCGGCTGCCGGGCAGAGAACGAAGTCGACCTGACGGCCTGCCGGCGCGACGGCGTGCCCGTGCTACGTCGGCCCAGTGGTGGCGGAACCGTGCTGATCGGCCCCGGTTCGATGATGTATACGCTGGTGCTGAGTTGCCAACTGCGGCCCGAACTGCGCTCGATCGACATGGCCCATCGCACGGTGCTCAACAGGCACGCAGCCGCGCTGCGCCCTTGGCTCCCCACGGTGCGGGCGGCCGGTACCAGCGACCTGGCGTTCAACACACCGGTCGAAGCACCCGGCAATACCTCCAACGATGCACCGGCCCGCGTCCGCAAGTTCTCTGGCAACAGCCTGCGCGTGCGGCGCGATTGGATTCTGTACCACGGTACGCTGCTCTACGACTTTCCGCTGGACGCGCTGTCGCGCTATTTGCGTCCCCCACCACGCGAACCCGACTATCGCCAGCATCGCGAGCATGCCGCGTTCGTGGCGAACGTGCCGATCGCTGCCGGCGAACTCCGGGCAGCGCTCGTACAGGCCTGGCAGGCCGAGCGTCTGCTTGAAACTCTGCCGGCCGAGCGATTAGCGCGGCTCGTCGCCGAGAAGTACGGCCGCGACGAGTGGAATTTGCAACTATAGATCGAGCGCGGCAGAGTTGAGCGTCGCAAAGCCGGGCACCGGGCGATGCGCGATCAACCACCGGGTCATCGCGGTCAACTTCCCGTCATCGCCCCGAGTGAGGTGGCCTGCGCGATCGGCGCTGGGACCGGGGTGCGGCTGCTCGCTTCGACCGTGGCGAGCTTCTGTTTCGGCGTGCGGAACCGTTTGATCATCGCGGCCAAGCGGGTCTCGAGCATGGTTTCGTGCCGCTGGCCCCACAGCAGGTTTTTGCACAATCGGAATAACCGGCCCGGATGCAAGCCGAAGCAGAGTATCGCGAACACCAGCATCCCGAGCGTGCGATACCAGAACAGCTCGCGACTCGACATGTGTTTCGAATAGCTGGCGGCATTCACGGCGTCGGCGAACGCGGCCAACGAACGAAAATAATCGTCGTCCATGGCGCCGATCGTACCATCGGCCCGCAACTCGTTGTATAAATCGCTGCCTGGGTAGGGCGAAAACAAGTAGATCGCCGAGACGTCGACCCCTAGCACGGCCAGCCGCCAGTAGAAGCGCAGCGTCTGCCACAGTTGCCGGCGCGTTTCGTGCGGAAAGCCGATGATCAGGTTGCACTTGATCGCCAGACGATTGCGCAGCGCCATGCGCATCGATGCCGTGACCTTGGCCAGGTCAACCTGCTTCTTGATGTCGCGCAGCGTTTCCGCCGAGCCGCTTTCCGGGGCATAAACGATGTGTCGACAACCGGTGCGGTAAAGCGCCGCGCTCACTTCGTCGTCGACGACTTCGCTGCGTGTGCCGGTCGGCAATTGCCAGGTGAACTTCAACGCCCGCTCGTCGATCAACCGGCAGAATTCGAGGATCCAGCTCTTGCGGACGATCATCGTCAGGTCGTAAAAGTCGATGTTCTCCGCGCCGTAGGTATGCAGGTAATGCTCGATTTCGTCGAGCACGTCGGCCGGCTCGCGCGGCATCCAGAGATTGCCATACATCACCGGGTTCGAGCAAAACGTGCACTTGTAAGGGCAACCACGCGTGGCCAGGATCGGCATCGAGCGGCCCAGATGCACCCCGTGCCCGTTCTCGCTCGTCAAGTACTTCTCGACGGGAAACAAATCCCAGGCGGGCCAAGGAATCTTGTCCACTTCCCGGATTCGCTCGCGCGGCGCCGAGCGGATAAACTCACCGTCGCGCAGCATCGCCAGCCCCGACACGCGGTCGCTCCCCCGCCGATCACCGATGTTGGCCGCCAACTCAACTAGCGTGGCCTCCCCTTCGCCGAGCACGCAGTAGTCGATCTCCGGGCAATCTCGCAGACAGAACTCAGGGCAAGCGGTGACGTGTTCACCGCCGATCACAATCGTGGTGCTTGGAAACCGTTGGCGGATTGCCCGCAGCACGCGGCGCAACCAGGGCCAATCCTGCGTAAACATGCACGACACGCCGATCAAGTCGGTCGCGGGGTCAAGGCGATCGATCGTTTCTTCGATCGACAACCCCTGGAACGTGTAACCGTCCTCCTCGAGGTACTGTTCGAGCCCCTCGGCGATCGCGTCGATGGCCTCGACAGTATGCCCCGCCGCGCGCAGCGAGCTTGCCAGATAGGCCAGGCCCAGGGGAGGGGTGAACGCCGCGATCCAGGCATGGGGCGACTGCACCATACTGGGGCGCAACAACGTGATATGACGCGGCTGCGCTGTCGTAAGCGCAGGCGCGAACTCTCGCGAGACGTGCATGGACGCGACCTCGCGCCAGCGAACCGCAAGCGACGGACGCAAACGCCGGAGCAGATTTCCAGCCGAAGGCGGCCTCGCGCGCAGCGCGACAGCGACGTGCCAGTGGACGCTACCAAAACGCTCGCAGCGTCATTTCAACGCGCCATCAAGCGCAACATACCGGCGGTCGAACGCGAGGCGCAGCGCGCAAGCAAAACGACTTGCGATGCCGCCACGAGGGCCGAGCAATCACGAACTGCCACGTGATTGCGGTGCCCTGCGGTGAATACCCTGGGCCCGACTGTCGAAAAACTGCCGCCGAAAAGTTGCCCGAAGTGCGCGAAAAAAGAAATGGCTGCCGCGAAACAAACCAATGTTTCGGAGGGTAGACCTCTGGCAACCGAATGTCAAGCTTTTTCTCATCCCCCGGCGCTGCGGTTTACTGTAGACCGCTCATGATGGAACTTGATCACGCCCCGGCCTGAACGCCAATCAACCGATGCCGGCCGTCAGCGGCTCATCGTCCGCCGAATGTGGCGCGCGGGGCCGCTCGCGCGCCGGTTGTACTTTGTGCGGAGGATTCACCGCGCGCGTCTCCACATGCGTCGACAACAGCGGATCAATCGACGGCGCCGCTGCTTCTGCTCCCGTGGAAACGAATTCTGCAACGACCGCATGGGGCTGCGGACTCTCCGACTGGTGAACGCTGAAGCGAATTCCCTTCCGCCGGGCGAAACTCACCAGGCTGTCCAACAGCGCGTAGAACACGGGCGTCACCAACAGCGCTAAGATCAAACTTAACGACTGGCCGCCGATGATCACCTTGGCCATGCTGGCCCGCGCGCCGGCGCCGGGACCTTGCCCGAGCGCGATCGGGATCATCGCGGCCACGAGCATCACCGTGGTCATCAAGATCGGTCGCAGCCGCTTGTGATTGGCCACTAAAATCGCTTCGTCGCGTGGCATGCCCCCGGCGCGCAGTTGATTCGTGGCGTCGACCTGCAAGATGCCGTTCTTCTTGACGATGCCCACCAGCATGAACAGCCCGAACATCGCATAGATATCCATCGGTGTGCGCATCAGCACCAGCGACAACATGCCGAACGGAATCGTGACCGGCAGCGCCATCAAGATGGCCATCGGCTGGAACCAGCTCTCGAACTGGGCCGCCAGAATCAAGTACATGAACGCGATCGACATCACGAACGCAATCACGAAGTAGTACATCGTTTCGTTGAGCGTCTCGGCCTGACCGCCAAACGTGAAGCTATACTGTGGCGGCAAGTTCATCTCGGCCAGCACGGTGCGGGCGCGATTGATCGCCTCGCCCAGCGGAATGCCTTCGGGGTTGGCCAGCACGGTGACAATGCGCTGCCGATCAAGACGCTCGATTTCGGTCGGCCCGCGCTCTTCGTTCAAGCTGGCCAGGTTCGACAGCGACACCATGCCCAACCGCGGCGAATAAACGCCCAGGCCGTACAAGTCTTTGATCGACGAACGATCACCAGGGCGCGCCCGCAGCCAGACATCGTACTGTTCGCCTTCGTCGCGGAAGACCGACACCGGCATACCGCCGACCAGGATCCGCAGCGAATCGGCGATCGTGCCGACCGCGATCCCCATATGGCTGGCCGCCTCGCGATCGATGGCCACTTGCACCTCGGGCTTGCGCAACGAAAGCGTGGTATCGAGGTCTGACATGCCCCCGAGTTTGCGAAAGCGCTCGAGCAACTCTTCGGAGTACTCGGCCAGCTTTTCCAGATCGGGGCCCGACAGCTCGACCTGAAAAATCTGCGCGCGCTGCGTCCCCTGGAATGCCGAGACGTCGTTGACGCTCGCCCGCAGGTCAGGAAAATCTTCAAGCAGCTTGCGGGCTTGTTGTTGCACATCAAACTGCGTGTAGTCGCGCTCTTCGAGCTCCTTCATGCGCACATAGATCGACGCCCGCGTGACGCTCCCCTCCCCCTTCGCGCTGCGCTGGGTGCTGCCGATCGTGGTGAACACGTGCTCGGTGCCAGGTAGCTTGCGCAAACGGTCTTCGAGCTCGACCAGCACGCGATCGGTGCGCTCGAGCGTGTAGCCCTCGGGCGTGAGGATGCCCACTTCATATTCACTTTGATCGTCGCGCGGGATGAGGGCCACGCCCATCACCTTGCCGATGGGCATCGTCGAATAGATCACCAAAAGCGTGACAACGACCACGGCCGGCTTGAGCCACAACGACCAGCGCAACAGTGCGCCGTAAGCCGCGTCGATCGCGCGGTAGATAAATCCCGACTTCGAGCTCTTATGTCCGTCGCCGACTGGCTCGAGCTTGAGAAACCGGCTGCAGAGCATCGGCGTGAGCGTAAACGATACGAACAGGCTCATCGTCACGGCAAATGCGACCGTGAGCCCGAAGCTCGAGAAGAACCGGCCGACGACGCCTCCCATGAAGGCCAGCGGCACGAAGATCACGACCAGCGACAAGCTCGTGGCCAGCACCGGTAGCGCGATCTCGCGCGTCCCTTGCCGGGCGGCCGTCATGCCGTCCATGCCGTGCTCTTCCATCAAGCGGAAGATGTTCTCGTGTACCACCACGGCGTCGTCGATCACGATGCCAATCGCCAGGATCAAGCCCAACATGGTGATGTTGTTGAGCGTAAAATCCATGTAGTGCATGAAGGCGAACGTCGGAATGATCGACGTCGGAATCGCCAGCGTAGCAATCAGCGTGGTGCGCCAATCGCGGATGAACAGCAAAATGGTGAGCGACACCAGCACGCCGGCCAGCAGCAAGTGGAATTTGACTTCTTCGATCGACTTTTTCACGAATCGCGATTGGTCGCGGATGATCTCGAGCTTGATGTCGGGTGGCAGCGCCGCCTTGAGCGAGTCGAGCTTCTTGCGAACCGCGTCGACGACCTGCACGATGTTCGTGCCTGACTGCTTCTGCACGATGACGCTCACGGCCGCCTGGCCGTCGAGCCGGGCCAGCGAGCGCGGCTCCTCAAAGCTGTCTTCGGCCTTGCCCAGGTCGCGAACGCGCACGGGGTAGTTGCCGCGGCTGGCCACAATCAAGTCGCGGAACTGCTCGGCCGTGTTGAGCCGCCCCAGCGTGCGCAGCATCAGCTCGCGCGGGCCTTGCGAGACGCGACCGCCCGGCACTTCCATGTTCTGCCGCGCCAGCGACTGCCGCACTTCTTCGATCGAGACGCCGTAGGCCGCCAGTTGATCGGTGTCGACCGTGACGTTCATTGCCCGCGTCCGGCCACCGACAAGCTGTGCCGCGCCGACCCCGTTGACTGTTTCGATCCGTTCCTTGATCTGCTTGCGAGCCAGCTCGGTGATCTCGCGCAGGTCGCGGCGGCCCGACACGGCGATTGTCATCACCGGTACAGCGTCGGTCTCGAAGCGATCGACAACCGGCTTCTCTGTCCCCTCGGGCAGCAGGTTGACGACCGCGCCGACCTTGTCGCGCACTTCCTGCGTGCCCACGTCGCCGTTCTTGGACAACAAGAAGCGAACCGTGACGACCGACATCCCCTCGAGACTGGTCGAACGGATTTGATCGACGCCCGAGACGGTGTTGATCGCGTCTTCGATCGGCTTGGTGACCGAGGTTTCGATTTCCTCAGCACTGGCGCCCGCCAGCGTGGTGGTCACCGCACAGACCGGAAAGTCTACGTTCGGAAACAAGTCGACGCCCAACTGCAGGTACGACAGCACGCCCATCACAACCGGCGCGCTGACAAGCACCCAGGCGAACACGGGACGACGAATGCAAATCTCGGAGATATTCATGCGCTGCAACTCAATAGATCGAACGATGCTTGTGGTCGGCGGCCGACGGGCTAGGAGAGGTCGAAGCCGGCGAGCCAATTGCGGGCCGACGATCGGCACTGCCAACAAAGTTATGGTCGGCGGGGTTGTGTTCGGTAGAAGCGTCTTCGTCCGTACGCTCGGCCGAGCCTTCGTGATCCGACGGCGCGGCGGCTCTCGAAGAATCGCGAATCACCACGGGCGTGCCATCGGCCAATTGGCTCTGGCCGCTGGTGATCACCTGCGCGCCGTCGGGCACGTCACCATCGATTTCGACGTTTCCCTCGGACTCAAATCCCGTTTCGACCGGCACCGCTTGGGCCTTGCCATCGCGCAACACGAACAGTTTGGTGACGCCGGCAAACCGCACAATCGCCTCGGTCGGCACCATCAAGCGGGGCTCGTGACGAACCACGATCGAGAGCTTGGCGAATCCGCCGGGGCGCAACAGCCCCTCGTTGTTCGGCACGCTGACTTCAACCTGAAACGTGCGACTATCCGGATCGATGGCCGGATTGACCCAGGCCACGGTTCCGGGGAACGATTGATCGGGATGCGCAGCGACATGAATCCGCGCCGGTTGCCCCACCGCGATGTAAGGGCTGAAACGCTCGGGCACGGGGGCCCAGAGCCGTAGCGGGTTTTCGATGGTCAGCTCGGCGACCGTGTCCCCTTCGCGAATCATTTGCCCTTCGGCCACGAGCCGCTTGGTCACGGCGTAGCTCACGGGTCCCTCGATGCCCGGCGGCGAGCGTGAGGGTTCAGGGGCGCGAACCTCCAGGTCGTCGAGCGCTTGCCGGGCAACTTGCAACTCGACGCGGCTGGCTTGCGCCGCGGCCAAGGTCGCGCGGGCGTTAAGCACCGCGGCATCGAGCGCGGCTTGCCGCTCTTTGACCTCGAATTCGGCGTTTTCGAACGCTTCGGTCGTGCTGACATTGCGGCTGATCAACTCGCGAATGCGCGCGAAGCTCTTCTGCGAGCGCTCCAGCGCGATCTGCGCCTGCACAACCGTCGGAATCTGCTGGACGTCGAAGTTGGCTGCTGGCGGTTTCGTCAAACCGAGCTTGGCCAACTCCGTTTCCAAACGACGTTGCGCTTGCTCGACGGCCAATTCGGCATTGATCGTTTCGAGCTTGACGAGTGGCTCGCCGGCCGCGACGCGATCGCCGACATCGTGCAAGGTGCCGACGACGCGGCCCGACTTCTTCGCGCCAATCTTTACTTCTTCCCAGCCTTTGAGCGAACCGACAACATCAATCGCCAACTCTTGCTGGCGTTGTTGGGCGATACCGACCGTGACGGAGACCGGTTTGGCCTCGGTCGACACGTCGCCCAACTCGTCACCTTCGTGACTGCACCCGCCGGCCAGCCCAAGCAGGCCCAAGATCGGTAACCAAGCGATGACTAACCAACGCAACCGCTTCATCGGGGTAGTTCTCCGCGCCGCTTGACCGGCGTTGCTTCGTGCGCCGCGCCGCCGGCGGCAAATCCGTTGAGCAAATCGTCGACGAGCACGCGCCCCAATCCGGCAGGCAAGGCGGCGTCGCGATATAAAAAATCGAGCGTATGGACGGTGACCAGGCCCCGCGCGGCGGTCACGCAACGCGCGGCATTGGCCGCCGCGACGTGGCCACTTTGCACCAACCCGGCGACGGCCGCGGTCATGAATTCGGCGAGCGAGCGGCCATATTCGTTCAGCTCCGACCACCGCGCCGAACTGTTCGGCCCAAAGAAGACCGCATAAGCAAACCGCGCGCGATCGGCGTCGTCGCGGCAAAACGCGAACTGCACTTCGAGGATTTCGACCAGGCAGACCACCGGGTCGCGCGTTGTTTCTACAATCCGCCGCAACTGTTCGACGAGCGCCGCCAGCGGCCGGCTCAGCAGGGCCTCGGCTAAACCCTGCTTGCTGTTGAAGTGGTAGTACAGCGACGGCTTTGTGACCTTGGCCGCCTCGACGATGTCGCGCACCGACGTTGCGTCGAAACCTCGTTCGGCGAACAAGCGGGCCGCGGCGCTGGCAATGTGCCGCGCGACTTCACTGGTCGATTCGGCTTGTTGCAGGTCGACGGGCATAAGTGATCGGCAAAGAGTCGGAGGCAACGGGCGGCAGGCAACTACGTAGGTCGGCGGGTGTTACGGACGATGCGGCTGGGGCGAAACCGCATCGGAATTACGCGGGGAAGGCGTCGTGGCTCGTTAGCCACCCGCACGATCCAGCGTGGCGGGTAGGTCCGGTCGGCTTCGTATACCGAACGGTAGGTATTCTACTTTTCCAGCCGCCTGCTCCAATACCACCTAGGAGGGGACCTCATGGCGTTCGATGGTTGGTTTGCGGTGAAGCTCGATGCGAGCCAGCCACATTGCTGCTTTGAGATTGTTACTTCCGGACGCAAACTGCCAACTTCGGACGCAAAGAGGACGCAAACTTTTGATTTTGCGTCCAAACACAACCCATTACCAACAAGGCACTTAATGCCATACAGCGTGGCTTCGAACGCAAAGAACGCAAAAAACACATTTCCCGAGCGAACATTGCTCGCTCGTCGAACCGCTCGACCACACACGGTCGCGAACGTTACAGTGAGACCGCTCGCACACTTGGCAATCCCGCCGCCACGATGGGTTCCTAGATCGACTCTCACCTGGAAGGAACCGCACCATGGATGTGGCATCAAGCGGATCGGCGGCGCTGGTGGCGCGCACCAAGATCGTCGCCACGATCGGGCCGGCCTGTGACAGTCTCGACCAGATCACCGATCTGGCCGCGGCTGGCGTCTCGGTGTTTCGTTTGAACATGGCGCACGCCTCGATCGAACAGCACACGGCCCATCGCGACGCGATCCGCGCGGCCAGCGAGCGGCTCAACCGCCCGTTGGCCATCCTGGTCGATCTAGCTGGCCCGAAGATTCGCCTGGGAGAACTTCCTGGCGACCTGCTCGACCTGGCCCTCGATCAAGAAGTGTGGTTCGTCCGCGGCGCCGCGACCGACGGGCTGAACCAGTTGACGACGACGTACGATTCCTTGGTCGACGAACTGAGCGTCGGCGATCGTGTGATGCTGGCCGACGGCACCGTCGGGCTCAAGGTCGTCGCCAAAGAGCCGGCCGGCGCCCGCTGCCGGGTCATGCAGCCCGGCGCGATTCGCAGCCGACAAGGGGTCAATCTACCTGGCGTGCGCTTGAGCACTCCGGCCATGACCGCGGCCGATCACGAGCACGCCGCTTGGGCGGCCGACATTGGCGCCGACTTTCTCGGCCTGAGTTTCGTTCGCGCGCCGGCCGACGTGCGCCAACTCAAAGACTACCTCCGCGCGCGACAATCGCTCACCAAGGTCATCGCCAAGATCGAGAAGCCCGAAGCCGTTGCCGACCTCGAGGCGATCGTCGAAGCAGCCGACGGCGTGATGATCGCCCGCGGCGACTTGGGCGTCGAGATCGACGTGGCCGAAGTACCGGTCGTGCAAAAACGGATCACGGCGCTTTGCCGGCAATTGCAGAAGCCGGTCATCACGGCCACGCAAATGCTCGACAGCATGCAAAACTCGCCGCGCCCCACCCGCGCCGAAGCGAGCGACGTGGCCAATGCCATTCTCGACGGATCAGACGCGTGCATGCTCTCCGGCGAAACGGCGATCGGCCGCTATCCGCGCGCCGCGGTCGAAACGATGAGCCGCATCGCGCGGGTCACCGAAGAACTTTACGCCCACTTGCCTTCGCCGCGCGAGGCGGCGAGCCGCCGCGCCGAAGGCGTGCTCCCCGTCACACAAGCCGTGGTCGGCGGCGCCAGCGCGATGGCCCGCGAGATTTCGGCGAAGCTGATCGTCGTGGCGAGCCACTCGGGGGCCACGGCGCTGGCTTTATCGAAGCAGCGGAACTTTGTGCCGACCGTGGGGACCAGCGATCGCGAGCAGACGCTGCGACAGATGTGCTTGTACTGGGGAGTCCGCCCGTTGGCCGGCCCGATCGACGCTATCGGTGCCCTGGTTCGGCATATCGACACCTGGGGGCGCACGGCCGGAACGCTCGCCACGGGGGATCGCATTGTGCTGGTCTCAGGAACCTGGCTGGCCGGCGCTGGCCACAACCTGGTGCTAGTGCATGAGCTAGCGTGAAGCGGGCTTCACACCTGCGCGGCGGTCGCAGCGTTCCCGAGGGCAATCGATGAAATTTCTGCGCACATCGTGGCAGGCGCCCCGGCCGGATCGTATAGTGATCGCTCACGGTTCCCCACGGTGTCGGGAGCCGCTCTTCTGGGGAATCTCGATTAACGAAAGACACGTCATGAAAACCCTTGTGCGCTCAATGTTCGCTTGGTTGTTGCTGTTCTCGATTGTGGCCCTGCCGGCGATCGCCGTGGCCGACGACGAAGTCACGCCGATCGGCGACTGGCAATTGGAAGTGGCCACGCCCGACGGCGCCACGCTCAACCTCAAGGTCAACATCAAGCAGGATGGCGACAAACTGGCCGGCACGATGATCGGCGACGACGGCGTCGAGACCGAGCTCACGGATCTGGCCTTCGCCGACGGCGAATTAAAGTTTGCCATCAGCCGCGATTTCGGCGGCCAGCAACTCACCTCGAAGTTCACTGGCAAGCTCACCGCCGAGAAGTATGAAGGCACGGTCGATTACGACATCGGCGGCCAGGCCGGTACGCTCGACGTTGTCGGCGGTCGCGCCAAGCCGAGCATCGATCTCAGCGGCACCTGGCTGATCGTGGCCACGAGCGAAGGTGGGACCTTCGAGCCCAAGCTGCATCTGAAGCACGACGGCGACAAGCTCGACGGCAAGTACGAATGGACCGAAGACGTGGTCGCCGAAATCAAGGACGGCAAGATCGTCGATGAAGAGATCACCTTTACCGTCACGCACGACTTCAACGGCGAAGAAATCGTTGTCAAGTACAAGGTGAAACTCGAGGGCGATAAGCTCGCTGGCACGGCCGATTATGACATGGCCGGCCAGACCGGCACCGCCGAGATCGCGGGCTCCCGCGGTAAGGCCGCTAGCGTGACTGGCACTTGGAACATCACGATCGCCGGCGAAAACGGCGAGACCTACGAGACCAAGGCCAAGCTCGCGCAAGGCGATGACGCCATCACCGGCGAATACGAAGGACCGGCCGGCGAAGCCAAGATCTCCGACGCCAAGCTCGATGGCGACACGCTCAGCTTCACCGTGGCCCGCGAACGGGACGGCCAGAAGCTCGTCCTCAACTACAAGGGCAAGTTGGACGGCGACACGCTTAAGGGGGAGGTCGAGTTCGATTTCGACGGCCAAACCCGCACCACGACCTTCGAAGGGAAGCGGGCCGAGTAGTTTCCAGGGATAAGTTTTCAGCGATCAGCCTTGCTGAAATCTGATCACGAACCACTGACCGCTAGCCACACCGCTAGCCACTACTTTGGCCGGGTTCGCGCGACTGAAGCGCGAGCCCGGCCCCTTTTTTGTCGGCTCTAGTTGGCGAAAGGGTCGGGTTCGATGAAATTGCCATCCGCAAATTGCACTTTGGCAAAGTGGGGTTGATAATCTCCTCCGCTACCAAGGCGTCCGGTTTTTCACGCGATGCGCATCTAGTGAGTAGCTACGTTGAGCGGCGTTCGGCCAGATACCCCCAGCGACGCGGTGGGCGATGCGCTCGCAGGCAATGGCGTGCTGCGCGAAGCCCGTAACGGTTCATCCGCCAAACTGGGGGAACTCTGGGAAACGTGTCGGAGCTACTTGCTGTTGGTGGCAGGCCGCGAGTTGCGCGGCGACTTGAAGCAGAAAATTGGGCCCTCAGACATCGTGCAGGAGACGTTTCTCAAGGCCCAGCGCGATCTGCTGCAGTTTCGCGGCGAAACGCATGCCGAATTCGTGAGCTGGCTGCGTCGCATTCTGCTGAATGAGATTTACGCCACAAACCGTCGCTTTCATGGGACCAAGAAGCGGCTGACCGCAAAAGAGATCGGCCTCAACGGCTCGGATGATTCGCCGGCGGGCTTCGACGTTGCGCTAGATACCAAAGGCCCTGCCAGCCGAGCCGCTGCCAACGAACAACAAGCTTGCATCCTGGCAGCCATGGACCGACTGCCCGACGACTACCGCCTGGTGTTGCAGTATCGCTACTGGCAACGCCTGACGATGGACGAGATCGGCCAACACATGGGGCGCAGCGCCGAAGCAGTGCGTAAATTGTGGACCCGAGCGCTGGCGCGTTTGGAAAGAGAATTGGGTGCAGGCAATGGCGAGTCCGCCGCTCAATGACGATGACGCAGCCTTAATGGGCGATGCCGACACGCTCGCTGTGCTGATCGAGTTTGATCGGCAACTCGTCGATTTCGCTGTCAGTGCTGTCGCCCCGCCAGACAGCTCTCTCATGCAGTCGACGAACCAACCCAGCGTTAGCCGGGGTCTCGACTTGATCGCGCAGCTCAATGCCCTGGGAACCACCCAGGGGAGCGTTCTCTCAGGCCATGCGGCGGACACCACCGCAGCGGAACTGGCCGCCGTCGTGGTCGACGTGACGGCCGACGATTTAATCGATTTCGATAACGCGGCAGGAATTCACTCGATCGGTCGCTACCAGATTCTCAAAGAACTCGGTCGTGGCGGGTTTGGCGTGGTGTTTCTGGCCGACGACCCCTCGCTCGAGCGCCATGTGGCGCTCAAGGTGCCGCGCCCCGAGGCGCTCCTCTCGGCGTCGCTGCAGCGACGCTTCCGCCGCGAGGCCTTGGCCGCGGCCCGCCTCACGCATCCGAATATCGTCGCCCTCTATGAGGTCGGGAAAGCGGGCCCGATTCAGTACCTGGCCTCGGCTTACTGTGAGGGACCGACGTTGGCCGAGTGGCGTCGCAATCATGTGGTCGCCGATCGCGACGCGGCGCGCGTCTTGTACGCGCTGGCCGACGCCGTCGAGTACGCCCATCGCAACGGCGTGCTGCATCGCGACCTCAAGCCCGGCAATGTGTTGCTCGATTTGAACACCCAACTCGCGCTCGACGCGATCGACCACCCGTCACTGGCAAACTACACGCCCAAGCTGACCGATTTCGGCCTGGCGCTGCTCGACGAAGCGGGGAGCGGCGAGACGAAAACGATCGCGGTGGTCGGCACGCCCGCCTATATGGCGCCCGAACAAGCGTCGGGGCAGATCGACAAAATCGGGCCGACCACCGACGTCTACGGTTTGGGGACCATCTTGTACGAATTGCTCACGGGGCAGCCGCCGCATCGTGGTCGTTCGGATCGCGATACGATGCGGAGCGTGTCGCTCGACGAGCCGACTGCGCCCCGGCGGTTGCGCCCGGCCGTCTCGCGCGATCTCGAGGCGATTTGTCTCAAATGCCTTGAGCGGGATCCGGCGCGGCGCTATGCGAGCGCAGGCAAGCTACGAGAGGATTTAGGGCGATTGCTGCGCGACGAGCCGATTCGCGCTCGGCGACAGAATTCGATCCAACGACTCGCGAAATGGGCGCGCCGCCGTCCGGCGGCGGCGGCACTCGTTTGTGTCTCGATCGCCGCGGTACTCGCCTTGATCGGCCTGCAATCTCGAAATACTCAGCAACTTCGCATCGAGATCGCGGCCACGCAGCGCCAGCGCGAAGCTGCCGTGCGCGAGCGCGATCGCGCGACGCAGCGCGAGCGCGATACGCAAGACCTGCTCTACGCGACCAGATTGCAAACGGCGGGCGCCGCCTGGCGGCGCCACGATTGTCGTACGCTGGACATGCTCTTGGACGAAGCTCAGCCCGCCAGTACGGCCCTCGATCGACGAGGCTTTGAATGGCACTATCTGTGGCGCCTGGGCCATCAGCAGCGCCAAACCTTCGCAGGGCACGACGGCGAAGTCTATTGCCATGCGCTGTCGGCCGATGCCCGGCACCTGGCCACCGGAGATGTCTTGGGGCGGATCGTCGTCTGGGACGTCGCCGACGGCAGCTCCCGGACGGTCGCGCCGGGGATCAGCGACCCCTCTCCGTCGCAGCGCGATGTGCATCGCACGTGCATCAACGGTTTAGTGTTCTTGCCCGACGGACGTTTGGTTTCTGCCGGCTGCGACGGCATCGTCAAAGCCTGGTCATGGGAGCAAGCCACGCCACCCCAGGTCTTGGTCGAACGCGGCGAGCGCGCCAACTGCATCTATCTGGCTCCCGACGGACGCCACTTGGCCGCGGGCTGGGAAGACGGGCTCGTGCAACTCATCGACGTCGCAGGCGTCGAACCGGTTATCGAGACGCGGGTCGCCGAGACAGGGCTCGAAACGATCGCCATCTCACCCGACGGTACTCGAATGGCAGTCGGCGGCGATGAGCCCCTGGTTCACCTGCTCGATGCCAAGTCCGGCGCACGCCTGATGCCGGCGCTCCGGTTGGAGCACATGGTGTACTCGGTGGCGTTTTCGCCCGACAGCCAACAACTGGCGGTCGCCCCCAAGGAAGAGTCTCCGCTAATTTTCAACGCGCAATCAGGCGAACAACTCGTTCGTGTTGACAAGGACCTGACGCGCTGTTTCGCGCTTGCCTTTAGTCCGGATGGTAAGACGCTCGTGGGCGGCTCGACGGGGACGATCGTGACGTGGGATGCCCAGACCGGCACGCGGCGCGGCGCGCACCACGGCCATACGATGCGGATCGCCACGCTGAGCTTTATGCCCGAGGGAAAATCGCTGATCTCGGCGAGTTTCGACGGCGAAGTGCGACTCTGGGATAAAACACCCCCGCAAGATTTCGAGCCCCTGCAGGGGATGTTCGAAGCTGCCGAGTGCGTGGCCTTTTGCAGCCGGCAGAATTTTGTCGTCTGTAGCGACGGCGAAAACCACTGCCTGCGATTTGACCTCGAAACCGGCCGGCAATTGGGGACGCCCACGCCACCGAGCGGCGCGCCGGTTACAAGCCTCATCCTCTCGCCATCGGGGCGTTATCTCGTAGTTCATCGTACGCGGCCACCGGCCGAGCTTTACGATCTGCATTCCCGAGAGGCCCAACAGCAACTCGCAGCCATCGATATTCCCAAGCAGTTTCGTTTTTCGACCGATGAGCGCTTGTTGGCGACTACCTCGAACGATGTCAGTCATCGCCTCCGAGTTCTCGAGCTACCGAGCGGCAAACTCAAAACACCAACCTCAAAAAACTACGCGCTGGCGGAGCTCGGCTGGCAAAATACGGTCGCGCCGGATATTTCCTTTGCCATCGATGGACAAGAGGTCGCGGTCGCCAATGGGATCGGATTCGGGCGGTGGAACCTGATCTCGGGCGGCCGCTCAAAATTCGTGGCCGGCCAGTACGCCCTGTTCGGGCTGGCTGCGAAATCCGAATTGGCGCTCGTCGTCGGCCCCGGCGGTCTTCAAGTATTTGATCTGCGCAAGTTTGAACCGGCGCGCACCTTGCAGCGGATCGCGACCGCCGAGTTCACCTGCGCCTGCTGGTCGCCAGACGATCGCCGCGTCGCCACCGGTCACGACGACGGCTCGATTCACCTCTGGGACGTCGCGACGGGCATGGAGCTCGTACAACTCAAAGGGCACAGCATGGCGGTGCGGCAACTGGCCTTCTCATCCGATGGCACGCGGCTCTATTCGTTTGCGCCCCGGATACTCGATGGGCGCGACGCCAAATCGGAGCTCTTCGTCTGGAATGCCAAACCGGCCGCCAACGAACCCAAAGGGCAGCCGACCAACGAGGAGTGCGCAACCGCACAGCGCAAATAAAACAGGCCGGGCTCACGGCGCCTTCAGCGCGTGAGCCCGGCCTTGCGAAGTTCGAATTGTCTGCTCGCGTCAGGCGAGCTCGTCGAGCAACCGCTCGATGGCCCCACCCATGCGCTCACTGGTTTCGTAAGTGCCGTTGGCAATGGCCGCCCGGAGTTCGGCCACGCGTTCGGCGCGGATATCGGGTAGATCGTGCACTTGTTGTAACCGGTTGGCGACTTCGGATATTTCGAGTTGATCTCCCCCGGCCGCTGGGCTGGCCACGCGACCCGGCATTTCGGCCGGAGTCATATGGGGCTGGCGAATCGGTTGAGAACCATGAACCTGCGACGGACCGTAGATCTGCATTTCCTTTACTCCCGCATGACAGAGCCGTCGCAACGCCACTGCGCCAAGAGCTGGCCGGCTTGTTGCCAACCCGCTCGGCGCCACCAGTCAGTCGGCGATCTCCCGCGACCACCCGGTGGGCTTCGTTCGATCCTGGCTCTCTCGATCGCGCGGGGTTATTCCCTACACCGCCACGACGGCCGAGCGACCACGGCCCTCTGGGCCACGACCGCTGCATGCAAGCCAAATCAAACCACGAGACCCGGTCAAAATGAGAAAAAACTCGGCGAACAAAGGTTCGCGAACGATCGAGCATGGATCGCCAAGAGCGCCAGCCGGCTACCGCGCCAACCAACCGCCATGACAGCAGCCGATTAAACGCGAATTGCTCGCTAGCTGGCTAAGATCCCGCAAGCCAACTCTCTCGTTCAACTATACGACACAGCTTACCAGCACCGCATTCCGTGTCGTGTCCGACTTCGCGGGCTCTGAAAGGACACCCGTTTCATCGACTAGCGGCTGCCGGCGGTTCACTGAATTTGAGCTCGCCCGCAGAGCCTCGCACGACAGCTCATCGGCGCCCGTTGCGCCGGGGACGGTCTGCACGATGTACGCGGGACAGGCGGGGTTTGTTCGGTCCTAAGGGCAACGACGCGCGCCAGCAGTCTGCGCTGCTTGCAGCGAGTCCGCGGCACCCGGCTATTCGGGCGGACGCCCTCCGTCTCGCTCAACCGGCGGGCCACTCGTTGCCCGGCGGCAACAGGACCACGCCAATTGGCACTCGAGGCGCTGGCGCGAGCGAGTGTATGCGGAGGCCAGAAACTGGGCAAGATCGATCCAGCCACCCCCGTTCGCTCGCTGGGAAAGTTTGGCAACATTCCGGCGGTTCGCATAACTGACGGTTACTCTCCCGGAACTCGTGGCAATCATCAGGGTTGAATTGCCTGTCGACTCGTGGGGGTCGCATCGCATCAATCGCGTCATTAGGAGACGGATTCATGGCTCGTTCGGTCATGCTGGTAATCGCCGCTGGCGCGTTGTTGCTGACCCCTAGTGTTCGCGGAGAAGAGGACAAGCCAACCGAACCTGTGACACCGCCACCGGTTGCGGAAAGTGCGGCCGGTGATGCCGAGGCCGCAACTCCAATCCAACCCGGTCCCGCGGCCGATCACCCCGATCAATCCCCGGCCGAACATGCCCAGGCGATCTTCGACCACCTCGATGCCAACGACGACGGAGAAATTGCCGCTGGCGAGGTGCCCGACGACCACCAGCGTCTTTTCCGCCGCTTGCTGCGAACTGCCGACGCCGACCAGAACGAGCGGTTGAACCGCGACGAGCTCACGGCCGGACTCGGCTCGACAGACGTGGCGAGCGGCGACGATTCGGCGCCGTCCGATAAGTCCGAACAACGGCGCCAGCGTCGTCGCCGAGAGTCGGACAACCGGCCAGGGCGACCCGAAGGGGGCCAGCGTCCAGACGGCAGCCCACGCCCAGATGGCCCCCCACTCGATCGCTTGCGTGAGCTGGACTCCAATCAGGATGGCAGTGTTGCCCTGGATGAGGTTCCCGAACCGCGCCGCGAGATGTTTGGCCGGCTGCTGGAACGCTTCGATGCCAACGACGACGATTCGCTCTCAGGCGAAGAACTCGACGCGGCCCGCGCAGCCATCGCGCGACGGTTCAGCCGCGGTCCTGAGGGTCGCGGTCCTGAGGGTCGCCCCAAAGGTCGCGGTCCCGAAGGACGCAGATCTGGTGATCGCGGACCGGAAGGTCGCCGACCCGGTGGCGATGGGCCTCCTGGCGGTCCCGGATTTCCTGGGCGCCCCGGTCCTCCGGGCGGACTGCTGCGATTGCTCGATACCGATCAAGACGGTGCCCTCAGTACCACTGAGATTGACGGCGCACCATCGGCCCTCCGCAAGCTCGATCGCGATGGTGACGGCCAAGTGAGTCGAGAAGAACTTCGCCAGCTTGGCCCGCCTGGCCCACCGCCAGGAGGACTGCCGTCGGACGAAACCTCGCGGTGGGACCGATTCAATCCCCGCGGATTCGTTCGCCATGACATGATCGAAGCAGAAGGGAACTTCCATCCGTTCATGCCCGCTTCCTACGCGATGTACGACGAAGCAGATGACGACGCGGATGACGACGATGACGATGCGGACGACGACAAAGCCAAGGCCAAGCGCAAAGCCAAAAAGAAGAGCAAACGGGACCGCGACGACGGGGATGACGACGACGGCGACGATGACAAGAAAAAACACCGCCGCCCGCACGATCCGCCACATCACGGTCCGCCGCCGCATCACGGTCCGCACCACGGCGGGCCGCCACACCATGGCCCACACCATGCGGGACCACCGCATCACGGCGGCCACCAGTTCGGATCGCACGGCGGGCCGCAACACGCGCGGCACCATCGCGGTCCACATCATTTCGGGCCGCACCACTTCGCCTCACACCCCGCATCGGCCCATCACCGACACCGTGGTCATCACGGCCACTTCGGCCATCACGGTTTCGGCAAGCACTCGTTTGGCCATCGCGGGTTCGGCCATCAGGGCTGGCATGGGCATCACCGCCACGCGCATCACCGCCACGCGCATCTTCGCTTTGGCCATCGCCACGGTTTGGGGCGCCATCACGGATGGTACGGTCATCGTGGATTCCATGGACATCGAGGCTTCCAGGGCCATCGCGGCGGCTTCGGTCGTCACGGTTTCAAACATCATGGCTTCGGTCACCATAGCTCGGGTCACCATAGCTGGGGCCACCGTGGCTGGGGCCACCGTGGCTGGGGACACCACAGCTTTGGGCACCACAGCTTTGGGCACCGTAAACCGGGTCATCACCGTGGGCACCATTGTCATCGCGGGTACGACGGACACCGAAGCCACCACGGGCATCATGCCGATCGCGGCCACCGCTCCCATGGTGGTCACCACGCGCACCGTGGCCATCATGGCAAGCACGGCCACCA
Organism: uncultured Planctomycetaceae bacterium; assembly: GCA_964495375.1. Taxonomy (GTDB): domain Bacteria; phylum Planctomycetota; class Planctomycetia; order Pirellulales; family JAEUIK01; genus JAIESQ01. Next base: position 40,833 of record CAZBWM010000055.1, read on the forward strand.
TGCCCGTCGCGGGCATTACGGCCACGACCGTCATCATCATGCGCGGCCCCGGCACCACGGGCCGGGTCCGGAGCACGCTCGACGACCTGGTGGTCAACCCGGCGCCGCTCCCGCGGGACCGCCGCAGTTCGATCCCAAGGCGATCATCGAACGCATGCTGTCGAACGACAAGAACGCCGACGGCAAGCTCTCAAAGGAGGAAGCGCCCGAGCGTCTGCAGCGCGTGTTCGATGAGTTCGACGCGAACAAAGATGGCTTCATCGACGCCGATGAACTGAAGGCTCGCATCGGGCGCGGACCCGCCGGCCCTCCCCGCGGTGAAGGGCGCCGAGACGATCGCCGCCGTGGTCGCCCCGGCCCAGATCGTGACCGACACGGAGATCGCCGCGGACCCGACGGAGGGCCAGCCGCCGTTCCGCCGCCACCGCCGCCGCCACCGCCACCAGGTGGCCCCGGCACTCCGCCGCCAGGCGGTCCTGACGGCCGTGGCCCTGAAACTCGTGGCCCTGGCGGTCGACGTGGCCCCGATGCTAGCGCGATCGTCCAGCGCATCTTGTCGACCGACAAGAACGGCGATGGCAAGCTGGCGAAGGACGAAACGTCGGATCGTCTCCAGGGCGCTTTCGACGAAATCGACACCAACAAGGACGGCTTCCTCGATGCCGACGAGCTGAAAGCTCGCATCACCGAGCGAATGCGTCGCGGGCCCCAAGCTGGGCCCGGTGGTCAGCGTGGTCCAGGGCGTCGCGGTCCTGGTGATCGCGGCCCCGGCGACCGACGCCGTGGTCGCGGGCCGGAGCGTCGTCCCGACGGTCCGCCGCCAGGCGACGCACCTGCTGCCGAAGCACGCCCCGATGGCGGTTCCGTCGATGGCCGCAGCGAGCCGGTAACGATGCATCAAACGGCTGCCCAAATGTGGCAGGTGTTTGTCGCACCGTGGTTGTAGAGGCGGCGCACACCGCGCGTCTTGTGATACGACGCACGTCGCAAGATTCAGTTTTGAAAATTTGATTCTCTGGAGGAACTCGAGTGGGCGACGGTTTGACCCGACGTGCCTAGGGGCGCGTCGGCTCTGCCGCGGCCGCAGGCCGGACAACAACCTTGTTTCCGGTGCGCTCGTGTACCAGCCCCGCGGAGCGGAGGGTGGCCGCGAGCAGTTCGTCGACCGTCGCCCGCTCGAGCTTTAGCGATACGAGTCGCCGCAGGTTAATGCCGGCGGCCTCGATCGCTTCGGCATCGAACTCGATTTCGAGTTGTAACCGCTTGCCGAGCGTATCAAGCACCGCGTCGAGCGGTTTGGCTTCGACGGCGAAGGAATCGATGCGCGTCTGAGCCAACGCATCCATCGGCCGGCGCTTGCTCCCCGGTCGGTTCGTCGACCGGCGTTCTCGGGGCTCGCTGGCGCCGGCCTGGTCCGAGCTGGCAATCGCTTGCGATCCGCCACGCATGCGCTCGTGATCTTCAGCGCGAGCGCGCACGAAAATCCGCTCCCCCTGAATTCGCAGCTCGGCCTCGGGAGCGGCTTGGCGCCAGCGCGTCAGCAGCGTCTGGGGGTCGCGCCCGGCCGGATAGCTGCGCTCGACGACGACCGGCTCGGCAATCCCAATCAAACGGGCACTCTGCCCGTCGTCGGCAATTTCCAACGTGCGATCGAACTGGATTGCCACCAGCAGCAACCGATCGACGAGTGGCAGCGATGGCGTCTCGGTTTCCGCCCACAAATCGTGCGGCAGTTCTTCGATTCCGTGGAGCGAGACACCGGCGTCAGCGGCCAACTTCTCGAGCAGGCCGCGCGGCGTTGAAAGTTCAGGACACGCGAGCCTGGCAGCGACCAGCCAAACCCGGCGCCGTGCGGGGGGCAGTTTCGCCAGTCGATCGTCCAGTTGCATGGCGAGCGTGCGAAGTTGCCCGGCTCGGTCCGCCGGTCCCAGGTAGGCGACGTCCCCCAGGATCGCGACTCCGCTGCCGGTTGTCGCGGCAATCTTCTCGAGCGCTGCGCGCAGAGGTTCGTTCGACAGTTCCAGCTTGATCTGCTGCCCGGGATCGATCCGCCGATCGACGAGCACGGCAACGTGCTGGCTGGCGGCCAGATCCCCGAGGGCACGGCGGAGCGGCACACCCGACCAGGCAAGCGTTACCTGGCTCTCCCAGGGGGTGACCGCCGCGGCGCGCGCCCCAGGCTGCCCGGCCCTGGCAGTCAATCGCGTCGCGACGCCCAGCGTCGTCCAGCAACAAACGACCAGCAGCAGCACTCGTCCGACGCGCGACGCGGTGATCGCTGGAACCGCCCCCTGGCACGACACGCGGCCGCAAGTGCTCGGCAGGGCATGTGACCGGGATCGGGGTGGTGAGCAGGCGGCTGGCATATTGGGTCTAACCGGCAAGATCGTCAGGGCCAAGCGCCCTCAGTTCTCAATATTGCTTCACAGCGTCACCGGTCACCGCTTGCCGAGCAGGCGTTCACTGCGCGTCGTCACCGGGGAAACCATTGCCAGACCAGGCGCGACGAAGCGGTGCGGCCTCAAGCTGGCGACGTTCGGAGGTGATCGCTTTTTCTTTGTTGCTTGACGCGGTTGTAATTACACTCGAAGTTACGGCTTGTCGCAGTGCATCCGTGCGCGGCGATGCCTCTCATCTTGTTTGTCGGCCTTTTGGGCCGGACGCACTTCGTCGGGGAGTTATCAACGTGAGCGGTGGTGAGCGCGCGCCGGCGCTGGCCGGGTTCTATCAAGCATACCTGACCAACCAGGATACCGCAGCGTTTGTCAAAAACGTCTCGCGGCACTATGCGAGCGGCACACTCGAGCGGCTGGCGACGCACGCGCGTCGTGATGTGCGCCGGGCGGCCGCCCTGGCGATCGGTTTCCTGGGCGATTACGACTCGAATCACGTGCTTGGCCGCTGCCTGGTCGATGAGGACCGCGCCGTGCGAACCATTGCCGAGAACGGCATTCGGTCACTTTGGCGCCGCGCCGGCAATCATGCCCAGCGCCAGCAACTGGCCTCGATCGTGCGGCTCAACTCGGCCCAGCGTTATCGCGAAGTGCTCGATGCGGCATCCGAAATGATCGTCCGCCTGCCCAACCTGGCCGAAGCCTGGAATCAGCGGGCGATCGCCCATTACAACCTGGGCCATTACCACGAATCGATTCGCGATTGCCACGAAACCTTGGAGCTGAACCCCTATCATTTCGACGCGGCCACCGGTCTTGGGCAGTGCTTCTTGCAAATGCACGATCAATCGGCGGCGCTCGAAAGCTTTCGCCGGGCCCTGCGCTTGAACCCGGGACTTGAAGGGGTCCGCACCGGCATCGAGTATCTCGAACGAGCCCTCAAGAAGAAATCGGGCAGCTAGCGGTTCACGCCGCCGGGTTCACGCGACCGGTTCGCTGCTCAGTCTGAGTTGCGCGCGCAATCCCTGCCTGCCTCACTTGAGCGCAGGCCCTGTGACGGCGGGCCCTGGTGCCCCGCCCGGCGGCGCCGTGGGTGGCGGCGGTGGCGGAGCAAGCGCGGCCGTCGTGGGGGGCGGAGACGGATAAAGTGTCGCCATCGTGGAGTTGGCCGGTTTTCCCTGCTTGCCGTCTTTACCCGGCAGCGGAAGGGGCAACGTCTTGGCGATCCGATGTCGCACCCCGGCTGCCAGCGATTCTGCTTCGCCCGTCGCCACGTACAGCTCTTCGGGGAGCGAACCGCTCTGCACCGAGTTGGTTCCCATGACGTCGAACTTCTTGAGATCCGAACGGGCCAGGGCGCTCGCCACGTTCATGATCGGGCGTTTGGACTTCGTGTCGAAAGCCACCATCGAGAGCTTGGCGGTGCCGATCAACCGCGTGCGGCTGAACAGCGCCAGCCGCGGAATGCTGATCGGCGACGGCGGCGGCAGCGGAATCTGCGGCAACCCGATGAACCACTCGGTGCGATCGGTGCCGACCGCCCCGCTGGTCAATTCCACGATCACGTCGGAGTCCTCAGCTTTGTCGACGAGCGTGGCCCCGGTTGCCATGATCCGTTGATGCATGGCTACGATGATGTAATTCTTGTCGGTGCAATCGAGATACTTGGTTTCGAGAAACACCCGCGCCCCAGCCACCGGACGAAAATCGACTTTGGCCAACGCCTTATCGGTTGCCGAGGAAATCAACAGTTGCTCGACGCCGGTCCGCGCCGTGTCCGATTCCTTCATCGTCGCGCAACCTGTCAAGCAGATTGACCAGAGCGGTAGCCAGAGCCACCAGCGTTGCGTCAGTATCATCGGTGTGCCTCATCCGAGATCTCGGTCATCCCTCGCTCGAAGCCTGCCGAGCGACGAAGCGCAAGGGGCGACTTTGTATCGGCTGGGGGAAGTTTGCGAATCAAGCAAACTTTTCCGTTGCTGGCAGCCCAGCAGCTAGCGGATGAGCTAGCATGTGGCAGTTAGCATCCATTCGGGAATCCGTTGCAGCGTCGATCGCGAGTGGTTTCCGGATAGACTCTTCAACCGCGAATCCTCCGCCCTGGGAGACCGCATGCCCGCCGATCTCAAAGCCATTTATGAACGGATGCACTCGGGCGATGCCGCTGCCTGGCAACCACGCGTGCTGCGGCCCCACGCCTGGACCACGCACCGTTACGATGACGTCGCCCGCTTGTTGGCTGACGAGCCGCGGCGCGAAGCACTGCTGGAGATCGGCTGCGGGCAAGGGCAAATGCTCGCCGCGCTGGCCGAGCGCTATGCGCGCTTGGCCGGCATCGATCTGTCGGACAACGCCGTGGACATCGCCCGGACGGTTTTCGCCAAGCGTTATCCTCAGCTAAACGGCAAGATCGAGCTCGTGGCCGGCAGTGCCGAGGAAAGGCTTCCGTGGCCCGACGACGCGTTCGACGCGGTGATCGCTTGCGCGGTGATCGAACACACGATCGACTTATTCGCGGCGCTCGACGAGATTGCCCGCGTGCTGCGCCCCGGCGGCGTGGTCGTGCTCACCGTTCCCAATCTGGCGTACATCAAGCACACGGTGGGCCTGCTGTTTGGCTATCTGCCGCGGACCGGCACGCCGACGCGTGACATGGCCTATTGGCGACAACACGGCTGGGACGGTGGTCACCTGCACTACTTCACTCGCAGTTCGCTGGCCGCGCTCTTGCAGGAAACCGGCTTCAAGCCCGAGGCCTGGACCGGCGACGGCCGCGGGGCCCGTGCCCGGCGCTGGGGAACCAACCTGGTGGGCAACCTTACGGTGCGCGCTCGGCGACGCTCGGATCGCTAGCAGGCGCGATATGCGCGAGCAGATCGGCAACTGCCTGAGGCGACACCTCGGATTCGCGCGAGTGCACGCCGTTGCTGGGAGGGCTGCCACCCTGTACGAAGCGTTCGACGATAAAGGGGGGCCGCTTCCGCGTCGCCTCGAGCACGCGCACCAGGTATTCACCCAAGATGCCGATCATCAACAACTGCACGCCGCCGACGACCAGAATGGCGACAATCACCGAGGCATACGCCTCGGGCAACTCTCCCCCGAGAAACACTTTGGAAAAGACGATCGCCCCGGCATACAACACGCCGATGGTGCCCAGCGCGATCCCCAACACCGAGGCCGCCCGTACCGGCATGTGCGAAAACGAGACGAACGAGTCGATCAAGTAGGTGACGCGCTTCGACCAACTCCACATCGAACTGCCGAAGCGGGGATCGCGCTCGCGGCGATCGTAGTATAAAACCGCCGGCTCAAATCCGGTCCACAACACCATGCCTAACCCGGCGCCCGGTTCGTTGGTGTCTTTCAGAGCCTCGAGTACCTGACGGTCGAGCAGGCAATAGTCACAGCCCTTGGCAGGCATGGTCGGCAACGCGAAGCGGCGGAACAGCTTCCAAAACGCCGCCGAAAAAATCCGCGACAACCACGGATCGCGTCGCGACTTTCGTGCCGCCAAGACCACGCGGTAACCCGCGCGCCACTGCGAGAGCATCTGGTGAATCAGCTCGGGCGGGTCTTGCAAGTCGGCCGAAATGGCTACGACCGCATCCCCTTTCGCGCTTGTGATGCCGGCCGTCGAGGCAGCATTCGAGCCGAAATTGCGGGCAAGCTTGATGGCGCGCACGCGCGAATCGCGGCGACACAGCTCTTCCATCACGGCAAACGAGCGGTCGCGTGAGCCATCGTCGACGAAAATAAACTCGAAACTCTCCGGTTCGACCGCGGAGAGTCGGTCTAACTGGCGAAGCAATTCCGGCAGACTGCCCGCATTGTGATACACGGGCACAACGATCGAGACGAGCGGCATGGGGTAGCGGAACCGAGAGGTGAGCTAAACCACCAGGCCGAGCGGCCTGCCAGGCGAAGCATCCATTATCGTATCCCGGCGCCCCTATTCCTACCCTACCCGGACCACGATTTGGCGGTCCACGGCGCGGCAGCCTGCCGTGCGGCGCTCCGGCGTGCCTAGATTCCCCCGCGCCCCGCGCGGCGAGTTCGCTGATCGGCCGGCCGCACCCAGGTCAACCCCGAGGCCGTCTCCAGGCTTTTGTCCCACTGTTCGACAAACGCACGCTCATCGGACGCACCGGCTTCAAAATACGTCTCGTAGGTGGCCGCCAAAAATCGCGTGCGCAGCAGATCATCGGAGTACTTTTGTCCGGTCATCCGCACGACGTACGCGATCGACTCGGGGGCATTGATCGTGGATGCCACTTCACCAGGCACCAGCGCGTAAACGGCCGCCATGAAGCGATCGCCCGGCGCGTCGATCCCCGGCAATTCGCTGATTTTCGGCGGCGCTCGCTCAAACTGCTGCGCCAGCACATCTCCCTCAGTCAGCCAGGTGAAATTGGCCACCTCGACCACCTCGCCTGCTTGGGCGGCGAACACCTCTTTCAGGCTCTTGCCGGCCGTGCGCGCTTCGGCAGCCAGCGTCTCGGCCTTCTTGAGCGCGAGCTTGCGGGCCTCGATCAGCTTCCAAGCGGCGAGCACTTTGGGCCGGGCCACGTCGAACGAGGGGGTTTCCTCTTTCGTCTGCTCGATCTTCCAGAACAGGTAGCGATTTCCCTCGTTGTCGATCGACCGTTGCGTCGTGTAAAGGGGAGCATCGGAGAATGCGCTGGTCGCAAACGAGGTTTGTCCTTGCCCTCCCTCGATGAAGGATTTGCCCAAGTCGGTCGTTTCAGCAGCATCGTACCGGCTGATAAAGTCGGTCGAGTGCGCCGTCAAACCATGCTCCTTGGCCAGGGCAGCCAGATCGAGCGGGGTCGGGGGTTTGAGGTCTTTGTTCTTCTCTTTCTCGGCGTTGTAGTCCTCGAGGTCGTGCGCGTAATCCAAAATAATGTCGCTAAGCGGGTCGAGCACTTCGTCGATCTTGGGCCCAACCTGGCGCGCCGCAAGCCGTCGGCGAATCGAATCATAAACTGCCTTCAGCGGCCGATAGCGCGGCGCCTCGACCGATTGCGGCAGCATGAAATCTTCCCAGCTCTCGAACGTCAGCTCGTCTTCGGGCGCAGGCGGGGACGCAGTGGCCGGTTGAGCAGCCGCCGCAGCAGCATCGGCCGCACCCTCAGCGGCGGGCTGATCGCCCGCGGCGGGCTCGGCCGCTGGGTTCGTCGTGGCCGCGGCGTCTGCCGGCACCGCCGTGGAAGCGTCGGTGGCTGCTGGGGGCACCGCCGGAGCTCCGGTTTCGGGGGCCGTTGCCCCTTCCGCAGGTTGCGCTGTCACGGTGGCGGCGCCATCATCGCCGCCGCTGCCTGCGCCAGGTTTGTTGGCGGGTGGCGCGGGAGCCGCCGGATCCGTCACGGCC
>CAZBWM010000056.1:0-3117 GCA_964495375.1 uncultured Planctomycetaceae bacterium
GGATGAGGAATCGCTTGGCGAGCGCACCGCTGCTATCGGGCAAGCGGGGCAACTCATTGCTAAGAATCATCAACTTCGTTGGCAGCGTGCAGTCGATGCTTTCGCGATTCTTTCGGTCGATGGTGAGTTGATCTTGCCCAGTGATCGCAAGAATGCGCTCCGCAATGATGGCAAGTTGATCCGGCCTGAGTCCGAGTCTCGCGTCGGGCACGATCGCCAGCGACTTCCCGATCAGCGGCTGCAACCCGAATGGGCCAGCTAGGCTAGTGAACTGAGGGCCAGCGCAGTTGTGATCACCGACAAGATGCTTCAACACTCGAGCGATGGTGCCCTTGCCGCAACGAGTGGGGCCAAGCAGCATCAACAGCCTCTGCTGACTTGTGTCGGGCATCAAGCAATAGCCCATCCACATTTGCAGCAAATCGATGGCTTGCTGATCTCCGGGCCATAGCTGCCATAGGAAGTCAAGCCAGCGCGTTGGCGGTCCTGTGTCGGGCTCGAAATCAAAACTAAGGCAACTTGTCGAAAAGAACCGCGGCGTCGCTGGCAACTGAAAACTGCTACCGGCCAAGTAGCTCGGCAGGTGCACTATTGCGTTGCGAGTCGCCAAAATCTCCTTTGGATTCCAGTCGGCAGCGCCAACCGGAGCGCTGTCGATCCAAACGGGCGGCTCAATGCTGCTGGAGAGGTACGCTTGGGCTTTAATCTGATCCATCACGGCGTTTACAGATTGAACGCCGAGATCCTTGTAGCGACTATTGAGGTCGCGAATCACACAAGCGCGAATCTCGCTCTGTTGCCGTTCGGTGTATTTGCCATGCTCCCAGAGCCAGAATCCGCCTCGCCAAAACACCAGTCGCGAGATGCCGTCAACATTGATTGAGTTTAAGTATGCCTGGGCGTCGATCGCGGGATCGAGTCCTTCCCTTGCCGACACTTTGACGACAACAGCGGCGCTGTCGGCTTGGTCGATCTTCGCTTGATCCTCAGCCGATGGCTCCCAGTCCGGCGTCGACTTCACTAATTCAATAAAGGCTTCGCGCGTGCCGCCGTTCGCGAAATAGTCGGCGACGTCGCCCTTCTCAGGCAAGTTCGGCAACTCGACGATGCGAATCGCCTTCGCTATACCATGCAAACCGCGGGCGACATCAAGAGCATGCGCGTATCCGGGCGCGTCGTTGTCGGGCAAGATCGCGACGCAGCGGTCACGCAGTGGCTCCGCGTAGTCGCGACTCCACTTGCCGGCGCCCCCGGGTGAGCACGTAGCGATAAGCGATTGCTTGAGTAGCGAATTGGCGCCCTTTTCACCCTCGACCAGGTAGACGGTGTGCTTGGGATCGGATGCGAGCACGCGAGGTAGCCCGAACAATACGCGCCGAGTCTTACCGAGGCGCCACGTCCAGCCACCTTTGCCATCGGGTCTGCGCTGCCGGAAGTCCTTCGGTTCGAGCCTGACGACTTCGTACAGCAGCTTTTTGTTTTCATCGTGGTACGGATAGGTCGCGACGATCTTGCCGAAGCCCTTTGATCGCTTCGCATGGCCATTGCCCGCGTGGCCGTTTTGCTCGCGCGGCAGAAACAAGTCGGCCAACGTTAGCCCGACGGAGCGCACGACGTCGGCCGGCGAGCAACCGGTTTGACAGTGCAGCAGAATGCGGCCGTCGTCGCCAGTGCTGATCGACAAGCTGGCTCGCTGATCGTCGTGCGCAGGGCAGCAGGCTTCATAGCCGTTGTCGCTGGCGCGCACGCCCTTTAGTGCCGACAACAGTCGATCGAGATGCGCGCCAGCGTGGCCGTTGAGTGTGGCGGGACTCATGCCGCACCTCGCGATCGGCGACGTCGAACCGGCCGGCGAATCGCGACGTCGGGCGGAACCACATGAACAGCAGGGGGCGGAAGAACGCCCACGTAGAACCCGGTCGCGCCATGTACGCGACACGCGGTCACGCGGTAGCCCAGATGCTCAATCGGGTGACCAAGATGCCAGCCGTGCCAGTGCTGCCGGCCACAGGCCTCGCAGTCGATGCGCAAGATGGCCTCTCGGAACTCATACCGAGGGTCGTCGGCGCATTGGAACCACGAATCGGTGACCCGGGTCAACGTGCCTCTCGCGACCGGCAAGCCGCGGAACCGCTCGAGCCCGCCGGCGATGTACGCGGGCCCGGCAAGCGGTGAATTGATGGCGGCCACTTGATGGCCGGCCGCAAGAGTGAGAAAATCCATTTCGTCGGTACCTTCCATGAAGCCCGGCGCGCGACCGCAAATCGCCGCCGGGCCTTTTCTCCCAGCGACCGGGCAGGTTTCCTTACCGGTTTACTTCTCCGCGTTCGATCAGTCCGCCATCCGGCCCCTCGGCTACTAGCGGCGCGACCGATTGCAGCGACAGCCGCGCCAGGTGTTGTTCGACTGTCGCCAGGTGATAGCGGCGCAACTTGCGGCCAAATTTGAGGCAAGGCAGGACGCCTTGTTCAACCAGCAGGGCGACAGTCCGCGGGTGAATCCGCAATCGCCGCGCTATCTCTGCCGTCGTCAGCAAGAGCGGCCGCGGCCGCCGGCGCTTGACCGGCTTGGCCAGCGTCGCGTGATTCGACTGGCGGGCGATGGTGATCGCGCTAGGCATGGGCCACCTCCGCAATCGCCGGCAGCCAGCCGCGGGATCTCAGCGCGTCGACGATCGCCGGCACCATGCTGCCTGGAATCGCGCGCTTACCGCCAAATCGAGCCGGTTCCTCGAGCGAGCCGTCCTCGAAAAGTCGACGAACTCGCCACGTGTCAGTGCCGAGCAGTTCGGCGATCTCGCGAGTCGTGTGAAGAGTTGCCATGCGACGCTCCAAAATGAGTTTGTGAACTCTTGGAGCATCGTAGGGAGCGGATTGTCGGAAGAGTCAACCGCGAAAATAGGGCGGAAAAGTCGGAAAGTTGCAGAATTCCTACTTCTCGCGTTGTTCGTCAAGGGCTTGTTTAATGCCCTTCTGCACAACGCTCCAACCCTTCTTGGCGTTTGAGATTCGTTTGAAGGCCAGTGGCGCGATCGTTTTTCTCTCCCCCTCGGTCAGCAGATTCCATGCGTCACGGATTTCACCATACGACTTGCCTTCGTTGTGTTTTTTTGCCCAG
>CAZBWM010000056.1:3127-47281 GCA_964495375.1 uncultured Planctomycetaceae bacterium
GATTTCTGCCAGAGCATCGACGATGGTTCGCGGTCGCGTCGACGCTGCCCGCCGGCGAGACGAGTTCAGTCGGCATTGTGCTCTCTGCCGGCTTCACGCCAAACGCGATTAGCGTGGCCGCCGGCAATGGGGCCTGCGGTTTGGGCGGCGGTCCTAGTCGGAGTCCGTAGCCGGTCTTCACGATGTCGCCGTTAGGTTCGAGGTGTGTCACGCCCAAGGCTCGAAGGCCAAAGCCTGGCGCGATTGATTGCGAGCGGTCAGGAGTCGCATCGACTGCCGGAATTGCCGCACCGGTGGCGCCAACCAGGATTGCCTTGTCCGCGATAATGCGAACCTCCGACGTCGCGACGAAACGGTGTCCGGCTTCACCGAAACCATGACCAAGGATCGCGAGCGACTTGTTCAACTCGGCTTCGATTTTGACCCTGAGGTTGCGATGCGACACATCCAAGGGATCATCGAACTGCTGGACTTCACGAGGTAGCCATTCCGACTTGCGCTTGCGAAGTATCCGCAGCCACTCGTCAGTGCGGTTGCTCCCGCCCAGGTCTTCGAGCATGCCGATGAAATAGAGCAAACTGCCTGGTCGGCTCAGCGCGGCCTCGCTCCAGCTGTGGTGCTCTTCGCCGCCCAAAGCGACCGTTTCATGGTTGCGTGCGGCATGCAGCAATCGCCTGATCGGCAAAGTCAACAATCGCGTGGCTTCGGTGTATGCGGCATCGAGCCGACAGATCGCCTTATCCGCTTCGCAGCGCAGGTCCAATCCGAACTCGTCCACGCCATCCTCGACCGCGTGGAGGTTGTAGAACGCGCTTACGGTTTCGAGTGTTGCTCGTCCGAAACTGACGAGCTTCTCGATCGTGACTGGGGGAGCCGCAGTGCAAACAGACGTAGAATCGTCCATGATCGATACCCTTTCGATCGGGCCGGCGCCGACGGCGCTTGCGGGGGTATCGAACCGCTCGCGCCATCGGGGCCGCTTGACCGCCAGGTGGCCACCCGGTCGATCGTCCCGATGCTCAATAGCGTAGCGGCTCGCGGGAGAAATTGGCAAGCGCCAACGGTTGCTTTTGCCGGTGCGCATCGTGTGCCCCAAGTGTCCAAGGATGATGTTGCGAACACGCAAGCCGATCGCATGCAGTGGCGCCGGACGTCAAGCGAGCCCGGCTTACTCGGTACCGGGCTCTCGGCGCGAGAATAAGCAAGATCAGAGACTCGGTACCGCGGTACCCGCGCGGCTTGTCTCGGTACCGAGCGCCGGTACCATTCGAGTGCTGCAACACCAAAAGGGCCGTGACCGCTTCGGCGTTCGCGGCCCTTTACTTTTTCCTTGCCTGAACAATTAAGCTGCGTAGGATTTCCTAGCCAGAACAACTGGGTGGTGTTGCAGCAATCGGCATCATCTTGGCCACTCTGGCCAGCGCCACCGTGATTCGACTCCCATGACGGGCGTTAGCTCGTAAATCCCGCGCCAGGGTTCTTCCCGACTGGCGCAGCAGGGAAGTGTTCTCGGGATAAAGCATCGGCACTAAAAGCAGCTTTGCTTTTCGGTGTGCGATCGCGGTACGCGCGGTGTGCGCGTCAGGAGTTTTCACCGTTATGAGCACTACTGATCAAGCTGAAAAGTCGGATGCCGGCAACGGGTCCGATGAGACCAAGAACGACACCCAGACTGCAACTCAAGGCGCCATGAATCGGGTCTTTCCTGCTAAGGTCGTCGATCCCAAAGGCGATGAAGGTGGCGCCGACGAAAAACAGCGGCAGCCCAAGGACAACCAAGGCGATGGTCAACGCCAGCAGCAACTGGTGGTCGTTACGGGGGCGCAACTTACGCTTCTCATTGCCGCGGGGACATTGCTGGCTACCGCATTGGGAGTGCTTGTCGCCAACAGAATGAACACGCTGGTAGAAAACCAAAACACGATCATGGTCGTGTCGAATGGGATCGCCGCCGACGCTGCACGCGCCGCTCAGGCTTCCGCTGCCGCTGCTCAGGAGGCGATCGCTCAGACCAAGGCTGGCGAGGCAACCACGAAGAAAGTCGCAGACGCCATCGTCGCGCAGTCGGCGGCCAATCAACGCACGGCCGACGCGACGCGGAACACTGCGGCCGCCCTCAACGATGTCGCCGAGGAAAACGCCAAAACTGCGGAGGCAACGAAGCAAGCCGTCGCCGCGGCAAATGTCGCGAACCAGTATGCGGCCGAGGCGCTGAACCACTCGCGCACGTCTGCCGAAACTCAGCAGCGCGCCTACGTTAGTGTCGTCGCCGGCGAGTTGGTTTATGACTCGCGCGCCAACCTGTACGTCGCGACGATCACGATGGAGAACACGGGGCTGACTCCGGGTCATAAGCTCACCTTTCAACGCACGCTTACGTGCACGGAGGCCCCACAGGTTATCACCGAATACCGAAACGCGGAATTCGGTCCAGTTCCACCAAGCCTTGGGCCCCGGGCGCCGTTCGCCACGAAGTTGGTCTGGCGCGGGTTTGATCCTCAAATGCTCGACAACGGATCGATGACGATGTGGATTTTCGGTCGCGTCGAGTACACCTGCGTTTTCAACGATAAGTTCCGGCACTACACGAACTTTTCGTTCAAGCAAGGGGACCGGATTCCGGGTACGACCAATCGCTGGAATCTGATCTTCGATCTCAGTGGTGATAACAGCATGAACTAGCGGCAAATTCCGTTGTGCAAATCGCGTGCGCCATCCGTATGCGGTTGCCGGCTGAGGGGCGATCGTCACAGACCCCATCCTAGGCGGCAAGAGCGCTGTCGTGTGGCTCACTGCTAGCAGATTGTCGAATTGGGGCTCCTGGCAGGTCGCTCGGCAGTCACGGTGGATTCATGCCAAGCAGCCTATTCGTCATTGCGTAGCAAGCCAGCGATCGCCAGAATCGCCTCCTGCTGCTCGTCAGTCAGGTCGTGCCAGACTCCGACCAGCCGCCACAGCCGGGCACTCGATTCGGCGAGCTCGGCCGGGGTCCGGCAGTCGACCGGGCGAGGGGGGCCGGCCTGGGCATCGGCTCGGGTCGCCGGAATCGACCCCGCCGACGTCGACCACTCGTCCGCGACCAGGGCCGGCCGCCCGCCCAGCCCGACGATGCGGGTTACCTTAGCGCCACCGGCCGTATCCGCCCCGCTAGCAGGGGGTGCTAGCGAGCGCGCGTAGCAAAGTGTGTAGCCTGCCGGGTCGCGATCGGCTGAAAGTGCGGTTTTCGCGGCGATTTCTGCTGTCGCGGGCAAGGGGTTCGAGTCCCTCATCGCCCACTATCTCGCGGGCGATTCAATCCGCTTAAGCGGTCTCAAGCAGCCTGCGATGCCGGTCGATCAGGGCGCTTAAATCTCCTTGATCACCTTGCTTCACAGCGGCCAAATACTCCTGGCGAAGCGCACTCTCGTCGCCGATCAATTCTTCCGACCAAACGACAATCGCGTGCTTGTGCCTTCGTAGCCAAATGTTGGCCAGCAGTCGCGACCAGCGTCCATTCCCGTTCTCGAAGGGGTGAATGCTCACCGCGCGATGGTGCAATTGAGCCGATTGCTCCACCAGGTCCATTGAGGAGGCTGGCCAATAGGTAAGGTCATCGACGAACTCGGCCAGCCTTTGCCCGATCAAATGAGACGGCGAACCGAGGTTCAAGTTCATTGAGCGGATGGCGCCGGCCCAGCGCCAAACGTCGCCGAACATTTCGCGATGCAGCTTAAGGCACCAATCGTACGAGAACGGCGCGGTTCGCTTCGAAGGTGTCCCAGCAAGATACTTCGTAATCGCCTTGCGGATGTTCTGCGCCTCGGCGATGTTCAACTCTCGACGATTGGTGATGCCCTTGATCTTCAGCCCCGACCGATCAATCGGCGTTTCGCCGGGGATAGGCAGCCGCTCGTCCATCGCTCAAATCGCCCAGAGACGACGTGGCGAGCCGGCCAGCAGCTCGTGCACGGTCTGATCGATGAGCCGGTTGATCGTCTTCTGGTCGACCGCCTGCGACTCGAGCGCCATCGTCCCCTGCACCATTTGAACGATCCGCGTCGCTTTGGCTTTGGCCTGCGCGAGCCGGAAGTCGTCGGGCTCTTGCGCGGCTTCGAGTTTCAAATCCAAGCCGAGTGCGGCGGCGATGGCCACAATCGTGGGCAGCGCCGGACTTCGCTCGCTGCCCGACAGGGTGCGATTTACGGTTGGCAGTGAAACGCCCGCCCGCTCGGCGAGCGTCGACTTCGTCATGCCGAGGAGCTTGCGACGATTCTCCAGTTCGATGATGTAAGGCAAACTGGCGTTCATTGAACTTGCTGCCTAGGAAGGCGTTGGAATTATATCACTCGTGATACATTTTCCACTGGCAATATATCACACTTGATACGACCACGTGGTCGACCCTTGTGCTGGGGATTCAAGAAACGATGCAACTAACATCATTAAAAAGACTTACGAACACTATCGCCAAGTACGGAACCTGGGCACCCACTCCTAGATAAACCCCTTCAAGAAGAGCGCCAGGAACTTCTTACAGTGCAGTTCGCGGAGATCCTTAGCGTCGGCGCCGGGGTGTCGCACATCAGTCGGCAGCGCTCGGCCATCGGGAGCGATGCGGTACGCCCGACGCTGGTGGGCGGCGATCGACGCCCGCACTTCCTGGGCGAAGCAGCAGTCGCGGACCAGCACCGCCACCTCGGTGTTGAGCTTCTCCGAGCGCGGGTCGAAGTTGTAGCTGCCGACCACCGACACGCAGCAATCAATCACTATGCTCTTGGCGTGCAGCACGCAAGGACCGCGGAACTCCCACAGCTTGATGCCGTGCCGCAATAGCAGCCGCTTTTGATTCGAATACGCGCCGTACGACAGCTTGCTGTTGGTGCTGGTCAGCGAATTGGTGATCACCTGAACTTCGACGCCGCGCGCCGCCGCGCTGAGCAGCGCCTTGCGCAGTTTGCGCGACGCGACGAAGTACGGCGTCTCAATCACGATTGACCGCTCGGCCGAGTTCACCAGGTCGAGCATCGCCTCGTCGGTCCCTTCGGTGGTCCGCTTGCGGCCGCCGGGGTCGTACAGGAACGGGATCGGCGGCAACTGGGGCCGGTCGGCCGACCAGTCGTTGCCCGAATCGAGCGTAATCATCTCCCCTTCGGCCAGGATCGCCCACGCCTGATCGAGGTACGCGCTAGCCCAACGCTTGCCGCCGGCGAGATCGCGCTTGCCCAGGCGCGGCACACACGACTGCGCCAACCAGTAATGATCTCCCTCGACATTTGGGCAGTCCGCCGAAAAATCCTTCAACTTCGTCGGGCGGATCTGATTGCTCGCCCACAGGCACTCGAAATACTGAGCGGCCTCGCAGGCGACGTGCCCGCGGAGGTAAACGTCGCGATCGCAGAAGTTGCGGCAGGCCAGGCCGAAGTGGCGGTCCTCCATGTTGCGGCTGCCGGTGATCAACTGGCAGCGATCCGAGAGCACCACCTTGTCGTGCAGGCGGCGATTGATCCAGCAAGGGTGCAGCAAATTGCCCTGGTGGTACTCGCGAATCTCGACGCCGCGCTCGATGAGGTGGGCCTGCATGGCGTCGGGGATGGTGTTCCTGCTGGCGTCAATCACCATCCGCACGCGGACGCCCCGATCGGCGGCGTCGCGCAAGGCAGCCAGCAGCATGGCCGTGACGTTGTCGAAATCGATGATGTAGTAGACGACTGCGACTTCGACCTGGGCCTGCTGAATAATGTCGACGCGGGCTTGGGCGGCTTCGTAATCGTCGCGCAGCAGGCGAACGACGTCCGCGCGAGCAGCCAGGGGGCCGAGCGCGCCCAGCAGAGCGATAGCGCAGGCCAGCAAGAATCGGGGCGCGATGGCAGCCTCGAAACCCCGCTGGCGTCGGTCCATCGCACGGTGCTCGTCAATCCGTTGAAATGCGTTGACCTTAACATCGGCAGCCGCTTGGTCGGCCGTGCATTCGCGGCCGCGGCGACCGTGCGCTGCGTGTAATCGCTACCAAGCGATAGGTTTCGTGCGCATGCCACGAGCCGACTGGCGGATCGCAGAGCCACGCGGCGCTGATGCAGCCGAGCGGCGCTGATACAATCGTGCGCGGCGGTTCCGTGTGCCGATCGGGTGCGGTGCCGCCATCACGGGTTCTGCTTCGATTCCTGGATGCAAACGGACTCAGCATGGATTTACCGCATCGCACAATTCGCTCTTTATTGATTCTCGCGGTCTCAACGGCCGTGCTCTCGATGGCTGTGCTGTTGCCCGGCACCGCGGCGGCTGAGCCAGCAGAATCGTCAGCTCGGCCGCTCGCGCGCCCCAACGTGCTGCTGATCTGCGTCGACGATCTCAAGCCGGCGCTCGGCTGTTATGGCGACAAGGTGGCGCGAACGCCCAACATCGATCGCCTGGCGAAGCGGGCCGTGTTATTTGAGCGGGCCTATTGCAATCAGGCGGTCTGTTCGCCATCCCGCAATTCGCTGTTGGTCGGATTGCGCCCGCAGACCCTGGGCATTTACGACCTGGAGACGAACTTCCGACGCGCTCGAGCCGACGCGGTGACCCTACCGCAATACTTCAAGCAGCATGGCTATCGGACGCAGTCGCTGGGCAAGGTGTTCCACGTAGGGCACGGTAATCAAGACGATGCGGCGAGTTGGAGCGTGCCAAGCTGGAAACCCGACGCGGCGGCTTACGTTCTGCCGGAAAGCCGACCAGGTGCGGCCCGCCGGGCACAGCGTGCTAATCAAAACGATGCGGCCCGCGCTAAACAAAACGTCGCCGCGCGAGCCAATCAAGGGGGCAATCGAAAGCGAGCCAAAGGCGCCGCGTACGAAGCAGCCGACGTGCCTGACAACACCTATGGCGACGGGGCACTGGCCGACGAGGCGATCAAGCGGTTGCGCGCGGCGGCGGCTGGCGAGACGGCAGGCGAGGTGGACTCGGCGAAGGGCGCTCCGTGGTTCATGGCGGTCGGCTTCGTGAGGCCGCATTTGCCCTTCGTGTCGCCGCAGAAGTATTGGGATCAGTTCGATCGCGGCAAGTTCGAGCTGGCCAAGCTGCAAACCCCGCCGAGCGGCGCTCCGAGCTACGCTCCGCAGTTCGGCGGCGAGCTGCGGAACTACCTGGGCATACCGAAGTCGGGCCAGTTGGACGACGACCTGCAACGCACCCTCATTCACGGCTACTACGCGGCCGCCAGTTACATGGATGCCCAGGTGGGGCGCGTGCTCGACGAGCTCGAGCGGCTCGGGCTGGCCGATAGCACCGTCGTGGTCCTCTGGGGCGATCATGGCTGGCATCTCGGCGATCATGGTATGTGGTGCAAGCACACTAATTATGAACAGGCCGCGCGGATTCCGCTGCTGATTGCCGCGCCGGGCATGGCAATCGGTGACGCCGCAGGGGTGACGTCGGATTCCATCGTCGAATCGGTCGATCTGTACCCCACGCTTTGCCAGTTGGCAGGGCTACCGATTCCCGATGGGCTGGAGGGCCGCAGCTTCGCGGGCACGTTGCGCGATGCCAACGCGCCGGCCAGAGACTACGCGACGCACGTCTACCCGCGCGTCGGACCGAACCAGCAGAAGCTGCTCGGCCGCGCGGTGCGCACCGCGCGCTACCGGCTCGTCGAGTGGAAGGCGTTCGGCGCCGCGCCCGAGACCGCCGAACTCGAGCTCTACGATTACACGAGCGATCCGCAGGAAACGGAGAACCTGGCCACACGGCAGCCGGCCATCGTCGCCGAGTTGCGATCGCTGCTGGCCCAACAGCCCGAGGCGCTGCCGCAGATTAAGCTGCGCGCGGGGGTAGCAGATGCGGTTGAGTAAACCGACGCGCCCTGGGAGCGGGCGCGAGACATCTTCTGCGACAGGCGGAAGCGGAACCAGCGGCGATTGGGCTTCCTATCCATACCGGATAACCTAACACGACCACCGGCCCCAGCGGCGTGGCCTAATCAGCTTGATCTGCCCCCATTCTTGCGTTTCCCGCGCGCCGGACGATACTACATCGATCCGCCGAATGGCCCCCAGCGCGTCGCCCAAACTTGACCCACCGGTGCGCCACCGGGCCGCGGCGTCTGGCAACTCCGCCGTCACCCTCGAGAACCGCACTGACGATGTCCGCCGACTTGCGACCGATTTTCGTCGTGGGCTCGCCGCGTTCGGGCACGACGCTCATGCGCTCCATTCTCGACGCGCATCCCTCGATCGTCTGCCCCCCCTGGGAAACCGGGGTCTTCGTCGAGCTGGCCGATCTGCTCGATCGCTACGAGCGGTCGCAGGCCAAGCACCACTTCATGCAAGACGAAGCGTCGATCTGGCAATGGGCCCGACAAACGGTCGACGACCTGATGGCGCGGGTCACCGGTTCGTTCGACAAGCCGCGCTGGGCCGAGAAAACTCCGGCCCACGTTCTGCACATCGAGCTGATTCACCGCGTCTACCCGCAGGCGCAGTTCGTACACATCATTCGTAACGGCTACGAGGTGGTGCGCTCGCTGCAGAATATGTCGTGGGCGCCGCACTACGTGCGCGGCAACGCCCACACGTGGGTCAACTACGTGCAAGCGGGGCGCGCGGCGGCCCGCAAGTTGCCGGCCGGTTTGTATCACGAGCTGCGTTACGACGAGTTGGTCACCCAGCCCGAGCGGCTGCTCAAGCAACTGTGCGAGTTTTTGGGCGAACCGTTCGAGCCGCGGATGCTGGCCTTCGACGAGCCAGAGAACAACACATTCGGCCAGGCGAGCAAGAAGATCAGCGCCGACGTGAAACGCGACTATCCGGAGCTGACCCGCCTCCAACGCTGGGCCTTCAACTCGGTGGCCGGCGGATTGATGCGCGAGCTGGGGTATCGCTGAGCGCAAGTGCCTTCGCTTGCCATTCGCGGGGTTTAACTCAACTCGCGATTCCGCATGTACGCGCCGGCAACTATGCTGAGCTCCCGATGTTCCACGATGTTGCCTCACGACTGGCCGATTTCAATCCGCAAGCGGAAGACTACGCGCCGCGCGTGGTCGACTACATTCTGGCCGCCGCGCAGAGCCATCGGGCGAGTGACATCCACTTGCGGCCCACGGGCGTCGGGCTCGACTGGCAGTGGCGCCTTGACGGTGTCTTGCAGCGCGTGGCCATACTGCCGGCCACATCGTCCAGCAATGTCATTGCCCGGCTGAAAGTGCTGGCCGAGCTGTTGACGTATCGTAGCGACTTGCCGCAGGAGGGGCGGCTGCGCTGCGGTTCGCCGGGGGTCGAGATGCGGCTGAGCACGTTTCCCACGCTGCATGGCGAGAAGGCGGTCGTGCGGTTGTTCGCGGCGGCTCGCCAACTCGAACAGTTGGACGACTTACAGTTGCCCGCCGAAATCACGGCCACGCTGCGTCAACTGCTCGCGGAGACGTCCGGAGCGCTGCTGATTACAGGCCCGGCCGGCAGCGGCAAAACCACCACGGCCTACGCCTGCCTGCGGCACCTGGCCAGCGGCGGCGGTATGCGCAGTCTCGCGTCGCTCGAAGATCCGATCGAAAGCGAACTGCCGACGGTCGCGCAATCGCAGGTCAATGTGGCGGCTGGCTTCGACATGACGACGGGGCTGCGCAGCCTGCTGCGGCAAGATCCCGAAGTGTTGCTCGTGGGCGAAGTGCGCGATCGCTCGACGGCCGAAACCTTGTTGCAAGCTTCGCTCACGGGGCATCTGGTGCTGAGCACGTTTCACGCCGGCAGCGCAGCGACCGCGATTCATCGTTTGCTCGACATGGCGATCGAGCCCTACCTGTTGCGGAGCGGCATTCGGGCGATCCTGTCGCAACGGCTTGTGCGGCAGTTGTGCCAATGCGCCGAGCCCAGCACAAACGTCGACGATCGATTGGGGCTCGCGGTCCACCGCGCGATGCTGCCGCGCGGCTGCGACCAATGCCACGGCACGGGCTATCGCGGGCGGCTGCCGATGGCGGAGCTTCTGTTGCTGGATTCGCCGGAGTTGTGCCGGGCGATCCTCGACCGCGCGGATGCTCAGCGATTGGAAGCGATCGCCGTGGCGGCCGGGCTGACCACTTGCTGGGAGCGTGCCCGGGGGGCGGTCGCCAGCGGTTTGACGAGCCCCGCCGAGATGCGGCGCGTCTTTGGTTTTTCGTCGCCGGTAGCAGCGGAACGGCCCGCCGGCGATTAGAATGACCGGCGACTGCGGCGAGCGCCTGGGCGGGCGAACGCCGACCGGAACAGTGCGGGTGCCCGATGTCGACCGAACCCTTCACGCCCAAATCGGTCACGACCGCCGAGCTGCTGGCGATGGCGACCGAAATCGCTGCGCTCGCGCGGGCAGGTCTGCCGTTGGAACGCGGCCTGCGTACCATCTCAGGCGATGTGCCGCGCGGTTTACGCGAAGCACTCGTGCGGGTTGCCGAGCGATTAGAACAGGGGGCATCGCTCCCCGAGGCCTTCGACGCGGCGGGCAATCGCCTGACGCCGGTGCTCCGCACCGTGGTAGCCGCGGGCGTGCGCGCGCGACGCCTGCCGGCAGTCGTTGAGCAGTTTGTCGACGCGGTGCGGCAGCGGATCGAGCTGCGCCGGCTGGTCTCCGGGGCCCTCATCTATCCGGTGCTGGTCGTACTCTTGGCCTGCCTTGTCATGCTGTTTGTGTCGCAGGTCGCCGTGGCCGAGATCGGCAACGGGTTTGACACATTTCGCACGCCGCTGACTGGCGTTTCGCGCACGATCGTTGAGTGGCGCGAACACGCCTGGCTCACGCCCGGCTGGTTGTTGCTGGGGGTGGCGATTTGCGCGGTGCTCTGCTGGCCGGCGCTGGCGTTACTTCAGCATTGGTTATGGCGACGAAGTGGGCCGGGCGCGCGCCGCATTCCGCTCTATGGACCGCTAGTGGCCGACGCACAAACGGCGAACTTCGTCGGACTGTGGAGCGTGCTGGCCGAGCAAAACGTGCCGCTCGTCGAATCGCTGAAACTCTCGGCCGATGCGTGCGAAAACCGCCCTCTGGCGGCTCAGGCGCGTCGCGCGGCCGCGCGCGCCGAACGTGGCGAGCCAATGCAGGCCGTCGCCGGCGAGCTCGTCAGTTTGCCAGCCAGCGTTCGCTGGTCAGTCGCTTTGGCGAGCCAGCATGGGCAGCTTGCCAAAGTGCTCGCCGAACACGCCTCGCTGTATCACCAGCGAGCCGCTTCGCGCGCAGTGCTTTTGCGCACCTTGCTGCCGGCGCTGCTCGTCACGGTGCAGGCCGGCACGGCGACACTCGCTTGCGTGTGGCTGTTGTTTTATCCCTGGTCGACGCTGCTGCATGAGCTGGCCGAAACGGTCGGCAGGTGACAGATCGATGCGCCCGACGAGGCGCCCTGAACCGTTCGCTCTGAAATGAATTGATCTCGTGGGAATGGATGTCGGATGAGTTGGTTTCGTCGCACTGCTGACACTGCCCCGTCGCGGCTCTCTTCG
The DNA here is from genome assembly GCA_964495375.1 of uncultured Planctomycetaceae bacterium. GTDB lineage: Bacteria > Planctomycetota > Planctomycetia > Pirellulales > JAEUIK01 > JAIESQ01. Next base: position 14,548 of record CAZBWM010000056.1, read on the forward strand.
GCCGACACCGCGCAGTTGAGCGCAGAGATCGCACGGATGGCCCAAGCCGGCCTGCCCCTTCCCACAGGGCTGCGCGCGTTGGCCGACGAAGCGCCGAGCCGACGCTTGCGGCGCGGTTTGGTGGCGCTCGCCGATCGGCTTGAACGGGGTGAACCGCTCGAACAGGCTCTCGCGTCCACCGGCCGGCAACTTCCCGCCTACTTCCGCACGTTGCTGGCATCTCCTTCGGCACAAAGCCGGCTGGCGGGGCTGCTTTCGTCGCAGCTCGAAGAAGAACGTCGCGCGTGCCAGTTGCAGCGCGAGGCCCGCGCCGCGGCTGTTTATCCATCGCTGATCGCCGGGCTGTTTCTCCTGGTATTTTGCGGATTGATCGGCATGTTAGCGCGCCCCATCACGGACATCATGCACGAGTTTGAGCTCGACTTGCCCTGGTCGACGCAGTTGCTGTCGGACCTTTCCGAACATGGTCTCACCGTTGTTCTGGCGGCGGCAGGCGGCGCGTTTGTCATGTGGCTGCTGTTGTGGGTTGTATTGCCGAGGGCGCGAGCACATGCGGCGCTGAAGCTGATCCCGCTCTATGGGCCCCTTTGGCGCTACACGACGCTAGCCCGCTGGTCGCGCACCATGGCTCAACTGGTCGAAGCCCAGGTGCCACTCCCCGAAGCGATTCGCCTGGCCGGCGATTCAACCGACGACGCCGACCTGGCCACGGCCTCGCGCGATGCGGCGCTGAACCTCGAGAGCGGCGTCCCGCTGGCGCTCGCGCTCGGCGGCGAAGGGGCCTTTCCTCGCTGGTTTGGCGCGACGCTGGCCTGGGGAGTGAATCAGCAACGTTTGACCAGCGCGCTGTTGGCGGCCGGTGACGCCTTTGCCGCCCGCGCACGGCGCCAGATTACGTTCATCGGTGTCGCGATGCCCGCGATTGCTTTTCTGATTGTGATTTGGGGAGCGACATTCCTGTTCGCCGCGGCCTTTGGCCCGATGGTCCGGTTGATCGAAACGCTGACTTGAGCGGGCGCCGCGCGATCGCGCCAGAAACACTTACACGACGAACGCAACTTCCATGAACAACCCCATCGCGATCTCCGCCGCCGCCGCACTGATCGCCGGGCTGTTGTTGCTCGTGGCGGCCATCTGGCGTCCACGGCACGCCACGACCAGCGGGCCGCGCGATGCCATGTGGGTAACCGGCGCGGTGATCCTTCTGTTGTCGTCGATCCTCGCTAGCGCATTCGCACTTTCGCCAGGGGCCTTCCTATTCATCTGGGGCGCCACGATCGTCGTGGCGCTGCTAATCTTCTTTCGGCGACTGTGGATTCGCCGCGACGCCTTCCTCGGGCTGCTGGCCTCGACCATCGAGCGCGGCCTGCCGCTTGAAACGGTCCTCACGGCGCTCACGCTCGACGGACAAGCCTCGTTCGGATCGCGCTCGCAGCGGTTGGGGGCGCTACTCAACTCCGGCGTCTCGCTCCCCGACGCCCTGCTCCGCGTGCCAGGGCTTGTCCCCCCGTACGCCGTGCTGGCCGCCCGCTGCGGCGAGGCCACCGGTAACCTGCCGGCCGCGCTGCGCGACGCGGCCGAGCAACGCAGCCGCCGCGCCGAAATGTGGAGCCCGTTCGCGGGCCGGCTGATTGTGCTCGTGTGGACGATCACCATCGCGATGATCGTCACCGCGTTCTGGTCGCGGTTCATTTTTCCGAAGATGCAGTACATGCTCGAGGATTTTGAGATCGATCCTTATCTCGGTGTATTCGGCTTTATGGCATTTATCGCCGACATCTCGTCGAACCTGTTGCCGCTGCTACCCTGGATCGTGCTGGGCTTGCTCTATGGCCTGGCGGTCTACATCGGCATCCTTCCCAACAAGATCCCGCTGGGGCCGCTGCGCCGCGGTTGGGAGACCGGGCCCCTCTTGCGCAACCTGGCGCTGTTCGCCGAGGCGGGCCAACCGCTAGCCCCTGCGCTCGATCTGCTGGGGCACGAACATGCGAGCCGCTGGATGCGTCGGCGATTGATCAAAGCCGCGCAACTGCTCGACTCCGGCGAGCCCTTGGGCGTCGCGCTCCGGCGCGCCCGCTTGCTCAGCCCGACGAACGCCGGACTGGTGCGCGCGGCCGAGCAAGCCGGCAACCTGGCGTGGGGCCTGCGAACGATCGCCGACAGCAACGAGCGCCGCCTGGCCTATCGTTGGAACGCGATCGCGCAAGTCGGTCTGCCGCTGGCTACGCTCCTGGTGGGCGGATATGTGTTCATCGTGGCCCTCGCGCAGTTCGTCCCGGTGATTTTCATTATTCAACACAATCTATGAGCAAATCCGCCCGACACAACGCAGAGCAGCGACGCGTCACATCCGGCCACAGGCCGGCGCGCGATACGTCGCGCCACGCGCGTGGCGGCTACCTGTTGCTCGAGGTGGCCGCCGCTACGCTGCTGCTGACTGCCGTGATGATGATGGCTGCCGGCGCCGTGCGCTTGCGCCTGGCTACGGGGCGGCATGCCCAGCAGCAACAACTAGCGCTCGAGGAGGCCAACAATCTGCTTGAACGTTTGACGGCCGGCTCACCTCAGTCGGTCAGCACAAGCGGCGCAACCCCCGCCGGCGAAGCGCCCGTCGCTAGCGAAACTCCGCAACTATCGGCGGCCGCCCTTATGGCCCTCCCCGATGCGAAGCTACGCGTCACAGTCGACGACGACCAGCTCGGGCTGCGCCGCATTCGCGTCGAGATTGACTGGCAACTCCGCTCGGGCCAGCGTAGCCGCGCGGTTACGTTAATCGGCTGGGCTCCCACTTCACGCTCTACCAAGGCGGAGGGCGCACCATGAGATCGCATGCACCAATCCGCAATCCGTGGCGTAAGCGTTTCGCGAATCGGCGCGGCATCTCGTTGATCGAAGTCGTGGCCGCGGCGACGTTAGGGTCGCTCATCATCGGGCTGGCCGTTACGGCGCTACTGCTCGCGATCAAGAATAGCGATGCGGCGCACCACGACCTGGCCACGCGAAACGAGCTGAATCGACTGGCCCGGCAGTTTCGCCGCGATGTACACGCCGCGCGGCAAGCCGCGTTTGACGCGGGCCCAGATCTGGTAACGCTGCGCGATGGCACGCGGCAGATCCGTTATCGCCACGTGGGCAACTCCATCGAGCGCAGCGAAACCTCAATCATCGACAGCGCACCTGCCAACCGTCGGCCGGCGACGCGCGAGACGTTTCGAATCCCGCCGGACGATCTTCTGGCAATCGAAGTCATCCCCGCCGGCACGACATCGATCTTGCGGTTGCGGATCACTCGCGCGACGGACCTCGATTCCTCGGCAGCAGATGCACGGGCCGCGCAGGCCGCGGACACTCTTCAAAATCACGCCATCGACGCCTGGCTCGGGCGCGACCATCGCGGCGCCGGGGTTACCGTCACAGGCACGCCCTCAACGGACAATCCATCGACGGCCGCGGCCGATTCGACCACCAAAGCGTCGACGATCGCTCACGCGCCGCCCGCCGAGGTGGCACCATGAGCACGCGCACCTCGCGGACGAACAGCCCGCGCCGGCTTGCGCCGCGCCGCGGCGCCGCCACGCTGCTATTGATCCTTTGCCTGGCGGTGCTGGGCATGGTTTGCGGCGCGACCTATCGCGTCATTGTCCTGGAAGAACGCCTCGCCCGGCATGAGCGGCAGCGCGCCCAGGCCTGGTGGCTGGCCGAAGCAGGTCTCGAGCGGGCCATCGCCCAACTCGAGCGCGATGCGGCCTACCGCGGCGAAACCTGGTCGATCGACGCCGCTGAGCTTGGCGGCTCGGACGGCGCTTTCGTGGACATTCAAGTGCGTGGCGACGGGGCTCTCGGACCATCGCGCGAAGTCGTGGCCACGGCCCACTACCCCGCGGGGTCCGCGGCCGTTCGCCAGACGCGCACGATTCAAGGGAACTCACAACCGAAGGGGAATAATCCATGACGCGAAACTACCTTTGCTGCCGGCCGGCGCGCGTCGCGCGGCCGGGCTTTACTCTCGTCGAACTGCTCGTCGTGATCGCGATCATCGGCGTGCTGATTGCGCTGCTGCTGCCGGCGGTCAACGCCGCCCGCGAAGCCGGCCGCCGCGTGGTCTGCCGCAACAATCTGATGCAGGTGTCGATCGCCCTGCAACACTACGAGTCGAGTTTCGACATGCTGCCATCAGGCACGATCAACGCGACGGGACCGATCCGCACCGAGCCGCAGGGCTTTCAACTGAGCTGGGTCACGCAGGTGTTGCCACAGCTCGGGCAGCAGGCGATCGCCCGGCACCTCGACTATCGCGTCGGCGCCTACGATCCACGCAACCAGCGAGTGGCCGACACGGTCATCTCGACGCTGCGCTGCCCTTCGGAAATGCTGAGCTGGTCGGACACCGGCCGGGCGTTGTCGTCTTATGCCGGCTGTCACGACTCGGCCGAAACGCCAATCGACACCACCAACAACGGCGTGCTGTTCCTGAACAGCCACATTCAGGAGCGCGACCTGACCGATGGCGCGTCGTACACGTTGTATGTGGGCGAAAAACGGAACGAGCCCGAGGACCTGGGCTGGATGTCGGGCACACGCGCCACCTTGCGCAACACGGGCACGATCATCAATGCCACGCCTGCCACCGGTCCGGCGGGCTCCGGCGTTCGCTTGCCGCCGCCAGTTTCACAAACGGCCCCGCCGGCCGCACCTGCGAAAACGCCTCCTTCCGCCGCTGAGCACTCGCCTGCCGCGGACACGGTGCCGGCCGACACGGCACCCACGAATGCGGCGCCCGCGGATGCGGCGCCCGCGGATGCCGCGACGGCGGACGAGCAACCGCCCGCTGATCAAGCGGCCGATGAACCCGCAACCGACGACTCCGCATCAGGCAGCCCCGACGGGTCAGAACCCGAGTCTCCGTCGATCGATGAAGCATCCGACGAAGCCGCGATGGAGGAAGAACCCATGTCTCCTTCGGAAGAGATCGATGACAACACGTCCCTGATCTCGCCGGAAGAGGCCGCCGCCGCTGCGGCCCAGTACGCCAGGCTCAAAGATCCGCTCTACGTCGGCGGCTTCGGCAGCGCCCATCCCGGCGGCGCGAACTTCATTTTCGGCGACGGCTCCGTGCGCTATTTGAGCGACTCGATGGACCATCGCGCACTGATTCAGGCGGGCAACCGCGCCGATGGCGAGCTGCCGCTGCCGGGCCTCTCCAACGATTAGCTGCTAGAATCTGCCTCCACGTCGCGCGACCGCTGGCCGCCTGCCCACGATGCGTTCCGTTCATCCGTAGGGAGTTGATCGATCCATGCTCGGCAAATTCTTTCTCTTGTCAGTGCTCGTCTGCGCCGGCCCTGCCTGGGGCAAGCCGTTCGTGTTTGTTTCGCTCCCCGATACGCAGCGCTACTCCGAGGATCTCCGCGCTCCCGATCCGCTGGCGATCGATCCTGCCGGAACGTACCGCTACTTCGTCGATCAAACGCGCTGGATCGCCAAGCACGCTGTCGACAGGGACATTCGCTGCGTCATCCATCTCGGTGACGTCGTGCAAACCGCCTCCGAAGTGCCGCAGTGGGAACGCGCCAAGGCCGCCATGGACGAAATCGACAAGGTGAACCTGCCCTATGGCGTCTGCATCGGCAATCACGATCTCGGCAAGGACCGGGCGCACATCTTCGACACGTTTCTCGCCTACTTTGGCCCCGAGCGTTACCAGGGGCGCGCGTGGTTTGGCGGCGCTTCGCCACAGCAAACGAGCACTTACCTGCTGATACCGCACGAAGACCGCTGCTTCTTGTTCTTGAACCTTTGCTATGCCACGCCCGAGGAGGACCTCGCCTGGGCGCATGAGCTGCTCGCACAGCACCGCGACAAGATCGTGATCGTTTCGACGCACGCCTACCTGTGGGACACCGCGCTGGCCGCCGGCCGTTACGGCGAAAAAACCGGCCTGGCCGGGCTCATGGGCCGCCAACGGCTCAATCGCAGCGAGCGCATCGACGGCGGCATCGATTCGCAGCAGTTCTACGAGTCGTTCGTCCATAAGCACCCCAATATTCTTATGGTGCAGTGTGGCCACAGCGGGCTCGATTGGTATCGAACTGACGGTACTAACGGCGCCGGCTTGCCGGTCATCGAGGCCCTGACCGACTATCAAATTCTGCCCAACGGTGGCGAAGGTTACCTGCGCATCTACGAGATCGACCCAGAGAAAAACACCCTCACTGCCAGCACTTACTCACCGACGAAGGACCGCTATCGCACGTCGTTCGAACACTTCGTGCAACTGATCGCGCTAGGCTTCCAGGTCGATGAGAAGGTGGCCAAGCGCGGGATCGATCCCAACGTGCTGCGAAAGATCTACCTGGGCTTGAAGCGAGACGTGGTGCCGGGCAAGGACATCGTCGGTCAGCATCCTGAGTACCAGGCGCACCGCGCACGTTATCTCCAACTTTTCGGAGAATGTTTCATGGCAGAAACTCCGGCCGAAGCCGGCTCACCCGACGAGTGGGAAGCCCTCTGGATCAAGGCCTTCGCCGCCAAGCCCGACCACGACTACGGGCCGAACCAGCGCTCACCAAGCTGGAGCGTGCCGATCGAGCTCGATCGTTACGTCGCGGGCTCGCGCTAGCCGCAAGACCGAAATGCCAGACGCGTCAGCGCCCGCCGCGTCGATCAATTCGCCAGCAGATCGACAAACCGCGCAGGGCCCGATCCGCTGCGCAACTGGTTTGGCCTTGACCACTCGATGTGCGCGATGAACACCGTCCCCTTCGCGCCGCGCCGGCGAGCGTCGTCGTCCCACACCCCTTCGCCGACGGTCACCCAGCTCTCGGCCGGCGTCGCGGCATTGGCGCCAAAGTTGCCGAACTCGCCCCCGCGCTCCGGGATGATAATCTTTTCGCTACCGCGAATCACTCGCAGCGTGCTCATGTCGACGCGCGCCATGAACAACGGCGCGCGATGCCGGATGATGTGATCGTTGTTCGCCCCGCGCCGCGTATAGACAAGAAACAGCCCGCCGCTGTGCACCAGCCAGTGTTGCTGCGTGTTGTAGCTGCCGAGCTCGCTGCCATCGTCGAATAGCCAGGGGGTGATTGCGGCGTAGTTCAGCCCGTCGTCGCTGGTCGTCACGTAGCCGCGGAGGTCGTTGCGCAGGGTGAGGTAGTACCGTCCGCGATAGCGGGCAATCGACGGTTCGCACAGCCCGCGCACCTCGGCCAGTTCGAGCGTCTTGCCTTGCTCGACGAGCGTTACCTTCTTGCCGTCGAATGCGCAGCGCAGCACCGTGACGGAGTAGGCCTCGCCTGTGGGCCCTTTGTGATAGATCGGTAGCAGGATGTGGCCGGAAGCATTCTCGACGATCCACTGCGCGCAGCCGGGCGTTGCCAGATGAAACTTCTCCGGCCGGTCGGGGAGCTCAACTGTTTGCCAGTCGGACCATCTGCCACCCGTCCCTGGCGAATAGACGGCATACGCAATCTGGTGCGAGTACCGCGCGTCGGTCAGTTGCTTGCCGGAATCGTCGTAGAGAATCTTGGCGCCGAAGGCGATCACCTTGCCGGATTTCTCGTAGTAGCCTGGTGTGACATCGCAGACAGCAATCGTGTCACCGTTGGCATCCTTGCGCCAGGTGAGCGAAGGGACCGGTGTGGGAAGTGTCCACCCGGTGTCGCTGCTTCTGGCAGCCAGGTCACCGGTGCGGCTCATCGTCGACAAACCGTCGTAGTGGTCGGAAGCCATCAGGTGCTTTTGCAGGGTCAGCAGTTGCACGGCGCCACGCGGATTCTCTGGATCGGGATAAAGAGTCGCTCGCGGGTGATACCAGAGAAACTTGCCATCATCGTGTGAGAGCACTTCTTCGAGGCGGATCTTGAAATCGACTGGACCGCTGCTCACGCGGTCGACCGCGGCCGCCAGTGCTTTGAAGATCGTGGTCGCAATGAGCGCATGCCCGGCCGGGTTCGGGTGATAGCCGTCGGTGGTCAAGTCATTGATGTTTCGCTCATCGCTACGTCCCTTCGGCGGAAGCGACCATTCGCGAAAGTTATCGACAAGCACGACATCCTGCCGCATCGCGACGCGGCGGCACGCCTCCATGTATCTGAACAGTCGCAAATTGCCGTGCTCCCCCAGCCCGTTGGCCGGCGACTGCTTGGCATAGCAGGGCTCGGTCATCAGAATCGGCTCGACGCCGGCCACCCGTAAGCGCTTCACCAGCTCGGTCAGGTTGTGCTCGAACTCTTCAAGCGACAGCCGACTCTCCTTTTGACCCACATCGACCCAGCAGTCGTTGGTGCCGTACATGACGACAACGATCGCGGGTCTCAAGGCCAGCACGTCGCGATCCAACCGCGCGAGCGCGCCGGCCGTCGTTTCGCCGCCGACCCCCTGATTGACCACGCGCACTGCGCGCCCGGACGCGATCAGTTGCTGCTCGAGCAGATGCGAGAAGGTTTGCTCGTTGGTCACTCCTTCACGCGTACCTCGGGTAATCGAGTCGCCCAGCGTGACGATCGTCAGTGGTTCGGCGGCGATCGTCGGTACGCCGACAGTAAAGCAAACCAGCAAGGCGACAGCGCGAAGCATCATGAAGACTCCCAGGGCAGCCGTGAATCCAGATCCTTGCCGATAGAATCAAAACCGCACCACGCAAACGCACTGCTGGGCAAGCCAGCAGTGGCACCCCAGTCGACACCATTCACCGATCAATCCACGTCCGCGTGCTCGCCCAAGTGGCTGCGGTGCGTTTCGGCAGCCAGCCAAACCGAAACAAGCGTCACGGCCGCGAAAGCGATCAGGTATAGCGAAACGGGCCAGGGCCGCCCGCCGGACCACTCCAGCAGCTTCACGCACACCAAAGGCGCCAGCCCGCCGGCCAAGGGGGATGCCAACTGGTAGCCGATCGACGCCCCCGTATAGCGGACTTCAGTGCCGAACAATTCCGACAAAAACGCCGCCAGCGGCGCGTACATGGCCGCGTGGATCAACAGCCCGATCAGAATCGCCAGCACCATCAGCGTAATGTTCGCAGTATCGAACAGCCAGAAAAACGGAAAGGCGTACAACCCCAACGCGATCGCCCCGCCGAAAAAGACCGGTCGCCGGCCGACGCGGTCGGACAGCATGCCGAACGCCGGAATTACGAAGAACTCAATCGCCGAGGCCAGCAGCACGCCGTTGAGAATGGTCGAGCGCTCCACCTCCAGCCGATCGGTCGCGTAGCTCAGAACGAATACCGTGAAGATATAGAAGCAAGCGTTCTCCGCCATGCGGGCCCCCATCGCCAGCAGGATGTTGCCGGGGTGCCGACGGATCGCCTCGAAAAAGGGAATGCCCGCCTGCTGCTTCTCGACTTTCACCTTTTCGAACAGCGGGCTTTCGAGCACCTGCAAGCGAATGAACATACCGACTGCCAAGAGCGCGATCCCCAGCAGGAACGGCACGCGCCAGCCCCAGCTCATGAAGGCGGCCTCGGGCAGTTGATTGAACAGCGCGAACACGGCCGTGGCCAGCAGCATGCCCGCCGGCACGCCCGCCTGCACCCAACTGGCGTACAGCCCGCGACGCCCGCGATGGCCATGCTCGACGACCATCAGCACGGCGCCGCCCCATTCGCCGCCGACGCCAAAGCCCTGTACGAACCGCAGGGCGATTAACAGCAGCGGCGCGGCCACACCGATCTGCGAATATGTTGGCAGCACGCCGATCAGGAACGTCGCCAGCCCCATCAGCATCAGCGTGGTGACAAGCATCGACTTGCGGCCGAGCCGATCGCCGAAGTGGCCGAAGACCACGCCACCGACCGGTCGCGCGAAAAACCCGACGGCATACGTGGCAAACGACGCGATCCGCCCGGTCACTGGATCGAGCTCGGGAAAGAAGAGCTGATCGAAGACGAGGGCCGCGGCAGTGCCGTAGAGAAAAAAGTCGTACCACTCGATCGTGGTGCCGACCAGGCTGGCCAGCACGACGCGATAGATCGAGGTGTCGGGGACGCGGGTGGCGGACGCGGCGTGCCCACCAGCGCCTCGTGGGGCAACGTAGGGATTTGCATTCTCAGGGGTGTCAGCAGTATCAGTAGCAGGCGTGGGATTGTGCATCCCGGAGATTGTAGCGGGCTCGTTTGCATATGTATGGACAGAGTCGCGGAAGGTTCGTCATTTCACCGAAACTGCCCTGTATGCCCGCTCTAGCAAATAGACTTGGGATTCTGCCCCGTTCTTCAACCCGCGGCGCGAAAGCGCCGATACTGCGTATGCGATTTAATGGGCATCCGCGCAGCAGAAGCGCTGCGCATGATGGAAGGGCACTATGCAGACTTCGCGCGTTGTCGATACTCCGACTGAGGAGCGTCGCAAATGGGACAGCTTCTACGCGCAGCTACCGCTAGCTTCAGAAACCGACTCGGCCCGCCGCTTTAATCGAGAATTTACAGATCTCGTGCAAGCATTGCTGTCTGATGGCGCAGCAACCCTGGAGGCAGGCTGCGGAGCGGCTCAGCAGAGTTTGGCGCTTGCGCGGCTGAATCGCTTCCAGGTAGAGGTTGCAGACTTTTCGACAGAAGCGCTCAAGCACGCGCGTCGCGCATTTGGCGCCGCGGGCCTGGAGTTCGTGAGCCACGTTGAAAACGTTTTTGAAACTGGGCAGCCGCGCTATGACTTAGTCTTTAACGCTGGTGTTCTTGAGCACTACACGCTTTCTGAGCAGGCGAAGTTTCTACGCGGGATGGCTAGCCGTTCGAACCGCTACGTGCTGGCGCTGGTTCCTAATCGGCAATGCTACTGGTATTGGATCTGGCGCATCCGTGGCGCAAAACAGGGTCATTGGCCCTTCGGCAAGGAGTGCCCAGCTGTCGACCTTCGGGAGGCCTACCAGGCGGCTGGCCTGCACTATCTCGGCCAAACTTTTCTTGGTCGCGCTTGGACCGAGGACTTGCTCGACAACGTGGTGGGTATCGATGAGAACCTGCGCGACGATCTACGTGGGATCCATCGCTCGGCCATCGTCGAGCCGGCGCAGGCCTGCTATCTCGTGGCCGGCCTGGGAAGCGTGATCGAGGAGGACAAACCAGTCCCAGCCCCTTGGCAGACATATGCGGGGACAGATGGGACACGGCTAAACGAGCTCACCGCGGCCTTAGCCGACTTGTTGGCATTGCGGCTCAGCGCAGATGCTCGCATCCGTCAGCTTGAGAGCGAGTTGCGATTCGCGACTACGGGCATCCATCGCCTGCAAAACCTGACCGGAAATGCGGTCAATTCAATCGCCAAGGCCGCTGCTCAGGCGCGGGAGCAAACCGTGCCGCGTGGCAGTCATCGAGAAGCCGGCGCTCGATTCCTGCTTCGTGTTGGTCGCAAGGCCGTCACTACCGGTCGCGACTTATGGCGCTGGCGCACGCCGCCGCTAGGCTTGGACGAAGTTCTGCAGCGAGCCGGATCAGGCAAGCGACCCGTGGTGTTCTTGCCGTCGATCCCGTGGTCGGCGACATTATTCCAGCGACCCCAACATTTGGCCCGTCATTTTGCTCGGCGCGGGCATCTGACTATCTACGATTGCAGCAGCACTTCAGAGCGCATTGACGGCTTTCAGGAAATAGAACCAAATCTCTTGCTATACAAGGGGCCACGCAGATATCTGCGACGGCTACCGGCGCCGATCCTTTGGACTTTGACCTACAACATTGACTTCAGCCGCGGGTATCCGGCCAATTCAACGTTGGTCTACGATTGGATCGATGACCTCACCGTGTTTCCTTTTAAACGCGAAATGCTCTTGCGAAACCACCACCGTGCGCTGGCCGACGCGCACTATGTGTTTGCGGTCGCCCGGCGACTGCACGAGCAGTTGTTGGTGCGCAGGGCCGACGCGGCCTACCTGCCGAACGCGGTCGACTACGAACACTTTGCCGCGCCGGCCGAACCGATCAGTGACGATCCCGACCTGGCAGGTTTCCTTGACGACTTCAGGCCGGTAGCCGGCTACTACGGCGCTATGGCCGAGTGGTTCGACTACGATTTGCTCGATCTAGTCGCGCGCCAGCGCCCCGACTGGCGTTTCTTACTCATTGGTCCCGATTACGACGGCAGCTTGCGCGACCAACCAGCGCTACGCCGCTCGAACGTGCGTTGGATTGGCCCTCGTCCGTACCAGGTTCTGCCGCGTTACCTGCGACGCTTCGACGTGGCCATGATTCCGTTCAAGGTGAATGAAATCACCACAGCCACCTCGCCTCTGAAGCTTTACGAGTACTTCGCCGGCGGCAAGCCGGTGGTGACCACGCCGATGCCGGAATGCCTGGCGTTCTCCGAGGTGCGCACCGCGGACACCTCAGAGGATTTCTGCCTAGCGCTAGACGCTGCCCTAGTCGACTCGCGTTCGGCGAGTCGGCAGGAGCAACTGCGCGATCTGGCGCAAGCAAACTCGTGGGCGGCCCGCGTCGATCAGGTGCTGGAGTTGCTCGAACGCTCAACTGCGCCGGCGAGCCTGCCCCGCGCGGCGTAGCGCTTTCGCACTTGCTCGCTTGCGTAGCGCGATGGCCCAGGCAAGCGCGCCACCTGCTCCTGCCAGCGCTGCGGCCGACGGCTCGGGGACCAACTCGGACTGCACCGAAATATCCATCCCATCGAAGTGCGACACGCCGCCGAACTCGAACGTTACGGCCGGCGTGGGGTCGTACGGCCCAAGGCCCGTGCTGTTGATCCCGACGCTAAAAAAGTAGCTCATGTAATACTTGAATCCGGGTGCCAGGATAAAGCTATCGCCCACCATGTCCGTGTCGACGATGCGAACGCCATTACCCACGAGCGGAGGGACGGTGAGATTCGACACCCTGTTAGGAATATTGTAGTGACCCCCTACTGGATCATCGAGCCAGAAGCTCACGTCGGAGCCGTATGCGACAGCCGGCGATGTCGGCGAGCCGTTTCCTATGACAACTTCGTAGTTTTCAAACAGACTTCCATAAATGCGCACTGGTAAGGGCCCCACTTCAAAGTACCTGCGCACATCCATCGTAAGCGCTTGTCCATAGTCATGTTCAGGAGCGGGTAGCGACCGATCCAGGTAGAGGGTTAAGTCGCCCGTGATCCGAAAGCCATCGTCGGTGCTGCTCACTTGCAGGCTGGAAACATCGTCGTTCAGCCGATAGACTCCCCCGCTTGGCGGACCATCCAAGAGCGAATAATCCGGGTCGCCGAGGAACGTGAGCTGCGCCTGCGCGGTGCTGGACAAGGTGCAAAGGGCAAAGCAAACGCCAAGTAGCATCGAAGTACGCATGATTTCTCCTCAAGGGATTCAGTGGAAAGTAAGTCGTAGGATTACGTCCGTGGGTCAGGCACCCCGTGCGTGACAAAGTCGAAGTGCTTCAAGATCGATTGCAACGCGTGCCGTCATGCACAGGAGTGCGTGACCTACCGCTGGTGAGTCAAGCACCGCGTGCCTGACGCCAACCGGCGGCACGAGCTGACAATCTGGTGAACAACCTGCACGCGGAAGCCCAGGACCGGCCCTAACGGAGCGCACGAAGCGCAAGCCGGCGGCAGCCAATTGCGGCAGATCGACGCAGACACGGTCGCGGAGGAAGTCCGCAGCCGATCAAGAAGCGAGCGAAGTACGAGCCGGGCAAAGCTGTTCGCAGTCCGACATTCGCTCTATTGGTGCATTAGCCGCTCTCTGAAATGCCTTACTTGCTAATCCACTCGTCAAGCCGGCATCTCGTGTCTGACCAGGTAGCGGCACGGATGTTGGCAGTAGAATGTTACGAACCAAAGTGGTCGAGGTCGTGGGTCACACGCCGTCGGTATGCGGCCGCGCACAGTACGCATACCCCCATGAGCCCAAGCCAAAACGCGGAAGGTTCCGGCACAAAGTAGCCCGTCGCTAGTAGCGAGTCTTTATCATCCTCGCGCAGGTAGGTGCTGGGATAGGTAATGTATCCGTAATACATCAACGACCAATCGTCAGGGCCGCCTGGGCTGTCAGGCGGATGCGGCAGACCGAGTGCGTGCCCTAATTCGTGTCCAGTACCGCCAATCCAACGGCTGATCGGATCAGCACTATTTCCGATGAGTCCGTCGAGGTCGTGCTTGGGCAGCAGTGCGACCGACGCTGTGCCGCCTGTGTATTGACCCGCGAGCGGTTCCGCATCGAGATATAGCACCCAGATGTCGTCGGGATCGTAGAACTGGCCGCCCGTGAGCAGGAAGGCGTCCGAGGCGGCCGACTCCCAATATCGACCGGCGTAGAACACTGGATTATCGGGATCCGTCTGATACCACGACGCACCATGGGGAGTTTGATACCACTCGACAACGTCTGCGTTCAATTCGAATGTCTTGCCGTTCAATTGCGAGGGAAACCAGGCCCTCAGGTCGTGTATGGCGGCTTCGATGCCCGCTTCATAGTCGGCTCGATATGCGACGTCTGCGGGACTCAGGTAGATGAAATGGATGCTACCGGCCCAGGCCGCGTCGGCCAAGACCATCGAAACCGTGACTGCCATGCCCATGCTCGACAACATTCGAGATCGCATTTCTCAACCCCTTTCTGGCTTCACGAAAGCGCATCGGATGATCATGAACTCTTGGGCGGCACCGGCCGACCCGATCAGCGGAGACGAAGAGATCGTGCGGCGCACATCGCCAGCACAACCGTTCGTCGCTCGAAAAGCGATAAAATCAGGACGTCAACAACAAGCCTGACATCTCTAGCATTGAGACATCGGCTACGACGCCTGAAACGCGCGAAGAGACCAGAACTTCAGCGGTTACGCTGAACTCCTGGCGATACGATAGAGCGACCCCTTGAATAACTAACTGCACGGTACCAACCACAACACAGGCTGGTAGATCAGGCACGTCTTGCCTGACAAACGCAACGGCGCACGCGCTGACCAAGCCACTGTTCGTCAAGCACGGGAGTGCATGATCTACCGGGCTACAATCGAAGCAACATCGCCAACCCAACGTAGCAAGCTCTAAACCTGACTGACCTTCGCCCTTCTGAAGTTTGGTTTTCTCGTCGCGCCATTAACAATTACCACGTTTGACGGGTCGTCAGGCAGTCCAACGATTTCGTCAGTATCTTCGCTCGCGTTTAGGAAAGCCTGAAGAGACGCAATTGCGAAGTAGTCGTCTCCCGCGCCGCCGTCGTAAGTGCCGCGATTGGCGAGGGCATTCGTGCTGAAGACATCAACGCCCTCGCCGCCAAAGCCCTTCACGTCGGTATTGTTGAAGCCATAGATACCGTCATTACCTGCCTTGCCCACGAGCACGTCAACGGTTAACGCCCCAAGTCCGGTCAGGCTGTTCGCGGCCTTAAAGTCGTCAAGGAGCTTCTCAGGCGTTATGTCGTGGGTGTCACGGACAAACGCAGCGCCGCGGCCAAAGTTGAACTTACCGAACGCGGTATAGAGCGCTGCCGACGCCTCTCCGCCGGTACCGCGGAATGTTTCTAATACGGCTCCCCGGTTGTCATTCGAGATCGCAGCGAAGTTTGAGATATCGACAATACCCTTTGGAGCGACTTCCTCAGCAAGCAACGGGTGGGCCACCTGGAAGCCGACCGGGGCCGCTACCAGAGCCCCTGCTATTGCTGGCGAGAAATCAAACGTCGCATTAAGTTGATCCGCTTCGTTTCCCCCAACGATAACATCGTTGCCCAGCCCGCCGATCAATAGATTGCCATTGTTGTTGGCAGTGAGTGCGTCGTCACCCCTTCCGCCATGCACGGCCACCACGTTGGCTGCGTCCCTGCCGGCACCGAGCATGACCGCAACGTTTCCATAGCTGGCCAAAAGGCCGCCCGTTGCATTCAAGTTCGCCTGCACATTGGTTGTCACCGCGCTAAAATCGAGCGCGATATTTCTAGCTGTTCCGCCGTTTGTTGGTGTGAGCGTTAGTTGTGAATTTGGGTTTGTTTGATCGGTGAATTCGAGCACAAAGACGCCAACATCCGGCGTGAGCACTCGATCGTCCGCGCCACGATTCATATTCACGCGATAATACAAATTGGGATTGGCAGCCAAAGCGAAGTTGACTGTCTCGCTTCTATCGGTCGCATTGCTTCCCTGATAGGTCACCTGACGTAAATTGGGCGCGCCCGCTAAGCTGCCGCTTGGTGCCTCGGGGTTGCCGATTGTAACGTCGAATACGGCCCCCGGACTTGCGATAAAGTCGATTCGCGCGATGCCAGCCGCGGGTACGCTCCTGGCAAAACTATACCCGGGTAAATTCTGCGCCGGAGTACCAAGGCCGGTGATATTCGCACCGTTTGACTGGAAAACGAAATTGCCGTTGGCGAATATGAAGTCGGCAAGCTCGCGGTTGCCGTCATTAGTGACCGTCAAGACGTTACCTTGTAGCGCGATGTTGAAGGCCATTAGATTGCGAGTTTCGAGGGTTTCGACGCGCAGCTTGCGCCGCGGGCGCGGTGTCTGACGCACCCCCTCGGGGGCGATCGATCCCCACAACTTCGAAACGCTCGAAAATCGGCTGGCCAGTTGTCGCAGGCGCATGAAGTACCCCTCGACTTAGCGGCGCGTGGATGCGCCAAATTCCGGCCGCGACCCTGGCCACCAGTCCAACCTGCTCCTTCCCGCGACAGAACCGCGGGCGCAGGTGGCGCCTCCGAGCTGTTCGTATCTCGTCGATTTTTACTGCCGTAGCACGCAACCACCCCGTAGGTCAGGCACCCCGTGCCGGACACAGTCAAGGCCGCGCGTCGACCGTACTACCAGGCATCATGCACCGGAGTGCATGCCGCACTGGGCACCCGACCGGCAACAGTCGCCTGTTGCGAGCGCGCCCTACCCCGCCTACACCCTTAAAGACCTTTCCGCTGGCAGGCCGGACGCGGAATATCCGAATTCTTGAAATATTTTTTCCTCGTGAAGAAAACTTCTTGACCAAAGCCGAGCGCCCGATGAAAGTGACCGGAAATCGCGTCCGCTTTTCTGCGAGACCGTTCTTTCGGTAGAGGGGGCTTCCAGCGGTGAACAACCCATCCCTGTCGCCCCCTCCTGGTTCGCGACCTGCCGGGCAGGTGCCCTCGCCTGTCGACCGCTGGCTGCGCGACGCTCAGGCCGGCTCGCGATCGGCCCTGGGCCACGCGCTCGAGGCCGCCCGCAAGTACCTGCTGTTGGTCGCCAACAAATCGCTCGACGACCAACTGCGGGCGAAAGGAGGCGCGTCCGATCTGGTGCAAGACACGCTCGTCGCCGCACAGCGCGACTTTCACCAGTTTGCTGACCACACCGAGCAAGAGTTCCTCGCCTGGCTGACAAGAATCCTCCTCAACCGTATCCAGAACAACCGCCGTTATTGGGAGAGCCAAAAGCACAACATCCATCGCGAGTTGTCGGCCGAACATCGGGAAGGAGTCTGGGAACAACTCAACGACCACAATGCGACGCCGGGCACTGCCGCGGCCGCGCGCGAGGAGCAGCGCCGCGTCCAACGGGCCCTCACTCAATTAAACGAAAACGAGCGGGAGCTGATTCTCGCCCGCAACTTTCACAAGGAACCGTTCCTCGCAATCGGCGAGCGCCTGGGGTGCTCCGAAGAAGCGGCTCGCAAGCGCTGGGTGCGGGCGATCCGTGAATTGCAAAAGGTGTTGGAACGAGACCGCTGACCGTTTGACGAAATCGGCACCACGACGAAGCCCCGAAGGTACTGCCGCGAAATAACGTTCCGTTCTCTTTGCCCCCTCACCCTGCCCTCTCCCGCGAGGGGAGAGGGGAATAGGGAGAAGTTATTGCGCGTCGGTTTCAAAGTGCCAGACCTAAGCGCGACAAACCCATGAGCGCGACCGACGACGAAATCGATGATCGCCTGGCGGCGCTGTTGGCCGATTACGAGGCCGCGCTCGATGGCGATTATTCCGCGCGCCCCTCGAGCGACTCGGCAGCCCTGCAAGATGACCCCGAATTGCGCGCGCACTTCGACGAGGCGGTCTCGTGCCTGGAGCTGTTGGACCGCGTGCGGCGGCTCGGGTTGCCGGCGCAAGACTCCCAAGAGACTCGCGGTTGGCGCACGGATGGGCAGGGCCTGTCGCCCGACACACCCGCCGCGACAAACCAAACACTCGGTCGATTTCGCATTGTGCATGAGCTGGGGCGCGGTGGCTTGGGCATCGTCTATCTGGCCTACGACCCCAAGCTCGGCCGGCAGGTGGCGCTCAAGATTCCGCGGATCGAATCGCTGGCCCGCGACGAATCGCAACGCCGCTTTTTGCGCGAGGCCGAGGCGGCCGCCCGGCTGTCGCATCCCAACCTGATCAGTGTCTTCGATGCCGGCGAAGATGGGGCGATTTGCTATATCGCCTCGGAGTATTGCCCTGGGCCGACGCTCGCCCAGTGGCTGCGGCAGCGCGACGAGCCGGCGCCGCCGCGCTGGGCCGCCGCATGCGTGCAGCAGCTCGCCGCCGGGGTGCAGCATGCGCACGGTCGTGGGGTGCTGCATCGCGATATCAAGCCGAGCAATGTCCTGTTGGCGCCGCTGCCGGGGCAATCTTCGCGCAGCTCGTCTGAGCCAGTCGACGCCTATTGCCCCAAGCTCGCCGACTTCGGCATGGCCAAGCTGCTCGAGCACGCCAACGATCAGACTCGCTCGGGCGCTTTGATCGGCACCCCCGCGTACATGGCGCCAGAGCAAGCGGCCGGGCAGTTGCGCGACGTGGACGCGCGGGCCGATGTGTATGCCCTGGGCGTGGTGCTTTACGAATTGTTGACAGCGCGACGACCATTCGAGGGCGCTAGCGACGTCGAGATTATCGCACGCGTGATCGCCGACGAACCAAGACCCCCGTCGCGAATCCGTCCGGACATTCCGCGCGATCTCGCGGCGATCTGTATCAAGTGCCTGGAGAAAGAGCCCGCGCGTCGTTACGCCACGGCGCAGCAGTTGGCCGACGACTTGGGCCGGTTCTTGCGCGGCGAACCAACCGAGGCCCGGCCACCGCGAGTGATTGAGCGACTTTGGAAATGGGCCCGGCGGCGGCCGGTCGTCGCAGGCTTGTCGGCGGCCTTGGCGCTGTTGCTGGTAACGATTGTCGTCGGCTCGGTCGCGTTTAGCGTCAAGCTGCAGGCAGCCGTCACCCGCCTGCAGCGTGGTATGTATGCCAGCGAGGTGCGGCTCGCGCAAGACGCCATGCTGAACAACGACACTAGTCGCGCGTTGCAGCTTTTGCGACAGCATGCACCCGAAATCGATGACTCGGCGCGCGGCGAATTTGCCTGGCAATATCTGACGAACACGCTGCATCGAGCGCGGGCGCGGCTGCCTAAACATCCTGGCGACGTATATAGCTTGTCGTTCGCCCCCGATGGCCGGCGACTGGCGACCGCCTGCCGCGACGGAGGCGTACGCATTTGGGACTGGCGCCGACAACAGCTCTTGTCGAACCTGGGGGACCATCGCAGCGAGGTGAGCGTGGCCGTGTTTTCGCCCGATGGCGGGTTGCTGGCGTCGGGCGACGACGAGGGTCGGATCCTGATCCGCGACGGCGCCACGTATGCGGTTCGCCGCGAGCTCGTCGCAGCAACACAGGTCAAGCAAGAAGAGATCGTTGCACTGGTGTTCTCGGCAGATGCATCTCGGCTGTATGTGGGCCTGGGGAACCGTCTGCAGGTTTGGGAAGTCGCGACGGGCGAGCGCCTGTCCGAGACCACGGCGGACACCGATCCAGTTCGTTCGTTGGCTCTTTCTCCCGATGGACAGCTTCTGGCAAGCGTTCATTTTCGTTTGAAGTTGTGGCGCAGCGACGGGCTCGAGCTGGTGCGCCAGTTTGAGGAGGAGAACTTCAAAGCGGCCGTGTTTGCTTCCAACGAGTGGCTCGTGGGCGCGCGATCAACGAGCCAGACTTCGATGTTCGATGTGACGACCGGAAAGTTCCTGTTCAAGATTCTCAACGGACATGCGGGTTCGATCGGCGCGTTGTCCTGGTCGCCCGATGGCCAAATTCTGGTTACCGGCGGTAGCGACGAACTAGTCAATGTGAGTATCGCGGAGACGGCGGAGCATCTCGCCACGCTGCGCGGTCATACGAATCGCGTCTGGGACGTTAAGGTCGCGCCGGCCGGCGACACCTTGGCTTCGGCCGGCGCCGATGGCGAGGTGCTGTTTTGGGACATGCCGCACGATGCGCGGTTCCGCAGCGAAGATGGCGCAACGACCGTGCACTCGGCGGCTGATGAACTCTCGGCAATCGCTTACTCTCCATCCGGCACGCTGTTGGCCTGCGCCGGTCGCGATACCCTGAGGGTTGTTGATGCGACGACGCGACACGAGCAGATACTGGCCGTTGGCGAGCGGCGAGTCGTGGCAGTGCATTTCGCCAGCGAAGGGGAACTGATTTCTGCTGATCTGCATGGCGTGCTTACCGCGTGGGACCTCAACACGGGGCGGCCGACCGTGCGCGCAGACCTGCAAGTCGACGTCGTTCGCTCGCTGGCAATATCTCCGGACGGGACACGCTTGGCCATCGCGGTCCACAGTGGCGGCACGCCGAGTTTGCGAGTTTTTCGCTGGCCCGATCAAATTGAGCTACATCATTTGCGCTGCGAGGAGGCGCTTCATTTCGTGCGTTTCTCGCCCGACGGGCGCCACATCGTACTCGCGGGCGTAGGACGCCTCTGCATGCTCGATGCCCAATCGCTTGAACCCCGATTCGAACTCCACGAAACCCCCGGCGCCTACTTTGAGACCGCTTACTTACCCGGCCACAAGCGCATGCTCGTTGCCGAGGGGCATCGTGGGCTCACCCTGCGCGACGCACGCACCGGTCACCTGCTATCGCAACTCTCAGGACACGTTGACCCCGTCGTCGCCATAGCCGCCAGCCCCAACGGCCGCAACGCGGCCAGTGTGGACGAGCGCGGAAATACCTGCATTTGGGATCTGGTGACCGAGCAGGTGCTGTTGCGGTTCGACGACGTACAGCCGCTCTCGGGCGGTTTCTGTTTCAGCCCGAACGGCGATCAACTGGCCGCGATCCGCCGCAAGGAAAACACCGAGGCGGTGATCTTCGACGCCACAGCACGTGGGGCGCAACCGCCGCGCCAATCGCCGAGTGTCGCCCCCTAAATCTCGAAGCACGCAGCGCCGCTCACGGCGCCGCGATCTCAAACGCCGGTGAGTGGGCCGTGAAGCGTTCGACCTTTCCTCCCGCCTTGTTCCGCCCATAGTGCACGAGGCGGTACTTACCGGGCGCAACGTCGGCCCCCACGTCCCAGGTGATCGTCACCTGAAACGGGTCGGGCTTGGTCGTGTAGCGCGGTGGCGCCAAGTCGAGAATGCCCGTGCGCGGCGGTCGGGCCGCTTTGGGCTTGGTGCCCGACACGCGTTCCCATTCGGCCGCGGTATCCCAATCGAAATCTTCGCGAACGACCTCCCAAGTGTCGGGCGCTTGAGTCAGCCGCTCGACGGCCATGAACTTGTCGTGGCGGTCGTACTCGTTCACGGGGCTGCCGGTCCAGAAGGTGACGCTCGCGGTTTCGCCCGCGGTGTATTTGTCTTTTGGCGCGGCGACGACGTCGCCGAACTTGGCATCCGGCGGAGTGCGTTCATCCGGGCCATCGAGCGCCACCTTACGATGGGGCAGCGTCCGCATGTCGGTCGGCTCAACGGTTGTCGCTACGCTTTCGCCCGTCTTAAGCGCGTGGGCCAGCCGCACAAATTCCTGTCGATAGGCAGCTTCGGTCCAGGGGCCGAACAACGTGTGCCCTCCTTCGTACTGCTGCAGTTGATACTCGTGCCAGGTGGTGACATAGCCGGCGAAGTCGTTCGAGTAGCCGGCGATCACGACATACTTGGGGTCGACTCCCAACTCCTTGCCCACCGCCGCGCGGAAGCGCCGCCCGCTCATCGTGGTGAATTCGCCGGGGCCGATCACCAGCACCAATTGGCCGATGCGGGCCACGCCCAACGGCAACACTTGCTCGTGCATGGGCGGGCGCGCCAAGCCGCTAGCGATCAGCACCGCTTTGGGCTTCTGGCATTCGACCAGCTCAGGCGTGGCTTTCACGTTCGGCAGGGCCAGGCGAATCAACGAATCGATCGCCGGGTCGGTTTTGGTCATTCCCTCTTTGAAGAGCGAATGGCCCCCTCCTTCGGCATCGGAACCCGCCGCGAAGGCGTAGCCCCAGGCCGAAGGGCACGTACGTTGCTCGCCGGCGCCGGTGAATTCGCCCGCGACCACCACGTGCGAAAAATCGACGAACGTGTGGCGCACGGCAATCGGCCCGGATAGTTCCTCAGTCGCCGATTCGAACAATCGCTCGGCTTCTTCGGCCTGGCGACTGCCGATGATCGTGCAGCTTTCGAGATCGGTTTTGCCAGGGCCCGTGGCGTCGAGGTTCAGGTTCGGAGTGGCGTCGCCGCAGTTGGTGTTGGCGAACGCGGCCACGAACTCACCCGGCCCGCGGTGGCGCGCGGCGTGCTGCTGCTCGACGGCATAAGCCGCGTAGCCTTTGTTGTCGCTGACGGTCAGCTTATAGAAGTAGTTCACGCTCGTAGGATGGACCGCGAACCAGTTGAGCATGCCGATCGGCCCGTCGTCGCGCACGAACTTCAGCAATGTCATCCTCGTATCGACGGCGCCTGGGTACTTTGCTTGCTCGTCTTCGGGGTTGTTGCGATAGGCGATCGCCGAGCGATTGGCGTTGCCGTCTTTGACGTCACCTTGTGCGAAGTAAATGCGCCCCGGCTTGAGATCGGCGTCGGCGGCGACTACCGACTCGACGATGCCAGCGACCAGCGCGTCGAACGCCTGCTCGAAGAAATCTCCTCCCAACACGCTCATCGAAAGGTGATGATGATATCCGCCGGGCGCTCCGTGCGTGTGCGTGCCGGCCAGCACCAGATTGGCGTGCGTGTAACGATTGCCGAGCTTTTCGCGCAACTGCTCGAGCACCGCCAGCTTGACGGTGTGGGTGACGAACGCGACTTCGCAGGTCACGTATGCCAGACGGTTCTCATCCTGGGCGTCGGCGATGACAAACGTGCGCGCGTAAAGCCGCTGCCGCAGCCCCTTGCCGACCTGCTGCGGGTGAACGTAACCGAGCATCTGAATGCCCCACACCGGCAGTGAAATGTCGCCGGTGGCGCGGCCGACGCGGTATTCGTCGGCACGGCCGGCGGTCGGCAACAAACAAACCAGGGCCGCGAGAGCAATCATGAATTTACGCATACGTCGACATTCCCAGATGTGGTGACCGTTCGCTCGTTGGTCGATGACGAATTGTACTCAGCCGAGGCGTGGCAAGTGACTGATGGAAAGGAAAACGGAGCGCCCGGGACCGCGCCGAGGGGGCCAGGAATCTGTCCCATTGCCTGGCGACCAGTCCCGTTGCCGACTGGGGGACTCCCCAATAAGGTGTTCCGGGAATTTGCGTCCGAACCGTCCGAAGGTCTTAACATTGAGCCCGAACTCGAATTGAGGGCACAACTTGAGGCGATGCCGTCTCGCGGCCTTTTGCGTCCGACGATCGTCCGATTTGCGTCCGACGAGGCGATTTTGCGTCCGAAGTCCTGTATGGCTGGGTGACGTCAGTAAGTGGCCGAACTGACGAACAGGGTCGCTCCGCGTCAGCCCCAACGAGCGAGGCCGCACCAGAAGGACGGGCGTCGTTTCCGAGCTGCGTCGTCGATCTGCTCTTGGTCTTCGCCCGGAAACGACTCCCGTGCCCGCTTCGTCTTCGCCGCGCAGCGACGATTGCATGCGCCGCGCAGCGGCCGAAAGAACTTAGCCGTGGGTGAAACCCACGGAACCGATTGCGACAACTCGTTGAGCCGCGCAGCGGCGACATCGGCCCTGCTGTGTGATTACGAATCCACGATGATCCTCCAATTCGCTATCGCCGCTACGCGGCTTTGGTCATTCGCGCAACGCCTCCGTGGGCTGGCGCCCACGGCTAAGCGCCGCAGCCGCTGCGCGGCCAATTTCGCAAGACAACTCACGTCAGCCCAAACGGTCGCGCAACGCTCTAGGGGGACAGGAGTCCTTTCGGTCAACGCATGCAGACGACAGCATCTAGCGCCGGAACGACTCCCGTCCCCGGTGCGTAGGGCGAGCCGGTTCGCCGAGGTTTTTTCTACTCGCGGCGAACAAGCTTCTGCGTTGTTCACGATTCGGCGACGACCACACACGGCACAGAGCCCGTGGCACACGGCATTTGCCCTGCGCGCGAACCGTCAGCGCTGACTGAAAGAAGCCGATCCACACCTCGATCGCGCTGGCCCGGAGGAACCTGGTGGTGGAGTTCAGGCAAGCAACTTCCACCGCCAGGCACAATGCTCGACGGGCTGCGATCTAGGCAGTATTTCGGTGTCTTTCGGGCCATTACCCCGGCAGCGCGTGCCAGGAACAGTAAGCATCTTACGGGCTGGGTGGCTCACTGTCCAGTACTTTTGAACAATTTTTTGTATCTTTTTATCACAGACGTCTCAACACAGACTTCGCCCGCGGACGAACCCTCGGTGGCTGGCCGCTAAGTCGGAGGAGCGGACGGTGGCTCGCACGGCCGCTAACGGCTGAAGACGCGTGGCGCGGGGGCCCACTCGGCGATCTCGTCCCAGGGCCAGAGGGGCCGCGTGATTTGTTGGTAAGGATAACGCCAGAAATCACTTGGCGCGCAACCAGGGGACGACATGTGAATGATCCGTGAAGCGATCGGCTCGTAGACGGCGCGGAACCCGCACGGGCTTTTGGCGACCAGCACGGCCGCATCCCGCGGGTCCAGCCCGGCCGTGCGAAACAGTTCGGGAGCGAAATGCGGCCCCGAGCGGGAGGTGATCACGACCCGTACCTGGCCGTTCGCTCCGCCCCGAATTGAATCCATCCGCAACACGGCCGCGCGCCCCATGTCGATCGGCAAGTTGCGAGCCAGATGGCCGGAGAGGATGAATCTCGCGTCGAACAAGTTTTCGACGACACCCCGCACCGCGAGCGGTTGGCTGAAGCGCGTGTCGCGCACCCCACCGATTTGAGTATCGATCGTCGCGCCAACGCCGGCCGCTTGCATCTCGTCGACTACTTCGGGCGAAACCAACGCGGCGAGCGCCGGACGCGGCCATGCGTGCTTGAGTAGTTCTGCGATGATCCAGGTTCCGTCCCCCGGTGCGCCCGAGGTCGTGGCGTCGCAGCCGTCTCCCAGCACGACGAGCCCGCTGCCGTGGTCGAACGCTTCGCGGACGGCCTGTTCGAATGGCACGAGTGTCGGCAGATACTCATCGCGCCGCAGCCATACTTGTGCGGCGATCTGCGCGCACTGCTCGGCGGCCGCGGCCGGGTCGCCGTCGGTCGTCACCAAGACTGTCGTCGCCAGATCGGGAACGTCGAGCCAAGGCTGCACGGTTGCCAGGCCGGCGGTCAGCACGCCGGGCGTGGCTTCGAGCGCGATCAGCGATTGCTTCAGCTCCCAGCTCAGCCCGGCGCCCCGTTCGGTATTGGCGCGCTCGGCCGGAAATACGACGGGCACGTGCTGGAAAGCCGTGACCGGTCGCGCTCCGTCGACGAGCATGCGCCGCAGTAGCGCCGCGCCGCGCTGGCCGGTCTCGAACACATCGACGTGCGGCGCCGTGTGAAACAGCACCAGCGCGTCGGCCGCGCGCGCCATCGCCGGCGTGACGTGGGCGTGCAAGTCGAGCGTGGCGACCAGCGGAATCTGGTCGCCGATCTTGGCGCGCACTGCCGCGAGAATTTCCCCTTCGACGTCCGGATGTTCGTCGGCCACGAGCGCACCGTGCAGCGCCAACAGCACGCCGTTAAGCGGGCCGGCGCGATCGAGCGCGGCGAGCAATTCATCGCGCAGCCACTCGAACGTGTGGGCCGTCGCTGGGCCGCTCGGCCAGGCCGGTAACCGCACCAGGCCCACGATCTCGGGCGATTCGGGCCACGCGTTTAGGCTTTGAATGAACCCCCCCAACTCGTTCGTGTGCGCCATGTTTGCGACGAGCTCCGCGCCGCGCAGGACGCCAAATTCCTCAAAGTCGGCGCGCGTCGTCGGCCGCGGGTTGAACGTGTTGGTCTCTTGCCAGAGTTGGCCGATGCCGATCCGCATCGCAGGTTCACCGGGGAGAAAGGGGGCGTCAAACGGTCGCAGCCAGCCGGCCGATCGCCGTGTCGAGTTGCGACAGGGCATCGTCGACGTCGGCCTCGCTCATCGCCGCGCAAAACCCATGATGGCAGGCCGCGCCGCCGTAATCGTGAAAGTACACCCCTTCGTCGATCGCCGCCGCGATGAACCGCAGCATCATCGCGCGATCGTGCTGCAGTGCGTCGCGATAATTGCGCACCTCGCCGTCGACGCCGAAGTAAATGCCAAAGCGGGCCCCCAAGCCGACCGCGCGCCCCGGCACGCCATGCCGCGCGAAGGACGCGTTCAAGCCGCCAAACAGCCGCTCGCCGATGCAGTTGATGTGATCGTAGAACCCTGGTTCGCGATACGCCGCGTTGGCCGCCACGCCGGCCGCCACCGACACAGGATGACCGTTGTAGGTGCCGCTATGCTGACAATCGCCCGACGGCATCAGCCGATCCATGATCTCCGCGCGACCGCCGAAGATGCTCAGCGGATAGCCGCCGCCAACCGCTTTGCCGAGCGTACACAAGTCGGGCGTGATGCCGAGATACTGTTGCGCGCCGCCGGGCCCCATCCGAAACGCGCTCAGCACTTCATCGAAGATCAATAGCGCGCCGTGATCGCGCGTCGCGCGCCGTAGCGTGCTCATGAACTCGGCCGTCGGGCGGATGCAGCCGGCGTTGTAGTAGATCGGCTCGCAAATCGCGGCGGCCAGTTCGTGGCCGTGCCGCTCAAAAGCTCGCTCGACCAGGTCGGGCCGGTTGTACGGCACAACCACCAACTGCTCGGCCAGTTCGGGCAGCATGCCGGTCGACGCCGGCCAGGCCACCGGCGCGGCTTCATCGCCCAGTTGTTCGCGCGGCGTGTTGATCGAGAACATCACCTGGTCGTGATAGCCGTGGAAGTTCCCCTCGAACTTCAACAGCTTCGTCCGGCCCGTGAAGGCGCGGGCCAGGCGGATGCAGTGAAGCGTGGCTTCGGTGCCCGAGCCGGTGAACCGCACGCGCTCGCAACACGGCACGGTTTCGCAGAGTCGCCGGGCCAGTTCGCCGTGCAGCTCGTTCTCGTACGAACAGGCCGCCCCGCGGGCGATGACGTCGGTCACCGCCCGGGCGACCCGCTCGTCGCCGTGCCCCAACAGCGTGGCGCCATGGCTGGTACACAGATCGATGTAGCGGCGACCATCGAGATCCCAAACATACGGCCCGGCAGCACGCGCGAAGAGCATGCCACGGCCGATGGCCCG
This sequence comes from uncultured Planctomycetaceae bacterium, assembly GCA_964495375.1. Classification (GTDB taxonomy): domain Bacteria; phylum Planctomycetota; class Planctomycetia; order Pirellulales; family JAEUIK01; genus JAIESQ01. Next base: position 41,862 of record CAZBWM010000056.1, read on the forward strand.
GTTGACGCGCGTCGACGCGGAAACCCCGCCGGCCAGGTGTCGACGGTGCTGTTCGAACTGCTCGCTGCTTCGGGTCACGAGTTGGCCGCTGGAGGGAACTTGGAATCGATCGAGGCGCTGTGCCGCGGGGGACTCACCCCGCGGGCAATGCCTGGGATTCTAAGCCCCCCGAGCGTCAAACCCCAGCGGCAGAAAGGGGTAGGGGCCCGGGGCGCCGCACTCGGGGATAGCGGGCGCAGAGTACCGCGCAAAAAAAACCGCGGTGTGCATCGCCAAGCCCCGGCCTTGCAAGGGAGACCGTCTGGCCCTCGACTCAGCGACGCACACCGCGTTTGCCGCAGATTGGCTGGGCGTGCTCGAGGACACACCTGGCTGTGGAGTTTGCGGCGGGAGGCCCGCGATGCGCGCGGTCCCCTAATTCACTAAGACGATTTTGGAGCCCCGACCGGACGAAAATTCTGGCGAATTCTTTCGCTGATCGTCGCCGGCAGCCGGCCGAACGCATGCGTTGAGCACTGCCGGGCACGCGTGGGCACACGAGCCAGACGCGTCGCAAACCACAGACTGGCTTGAACTAACGCCGCGCAGGGTCGACGCGGACCAGCGACGACTAGATCTGACAAACCTGGCCCTGCGCCGTGCGATGCGGTTTCCCTTATAGAGATCCGTTCAGTGGCCGAGACGGGAATCGAACCCGTACAGGGGTTACCCCCCGAGGGATTTTAAGTCTAGCCTAAGGCTAGGCGTGCCTACGTGTTACGACTATAACCCCGCTATTACGCGGGGTTTTTCATGCGCTCACTCGCCACGGGGCGGCACTCGTCGCCATGCCGTGGAAGGTTATTGGAAGGTTGGCGCGACCCTCGCGAGCCTAGAGGGGGTGCTCGATGGCGGACCATTGCCAGCTCTGTGACCAGGCAGCCGTGCATCTGGACGTGTCGACCGACGCATCGGATGGAAGACCTTTTGAGTGGACCGTCAAATGCAAGACGTGCGGCGACTACAGGCTCGACCGACTGACGGAAGGTCGGCTTCGAGCGTCAAGTGGACGCGACTGGAGGCTTCGGGGGGCCGTTCGTGAACTATGCGAGCTGCAGCGCGAGCGGGGCGATGCGGTCATTCCGGTTGAACTGGACATTGACAACATTGATTACGTTGCCAGCCGGGCACCGGCTCGGCACGACGTTGCAGAAAAGTTGCTTCGACTGCTGCGGCGCATCGCTGGCCGGTCCGATGTTCCTGGAGACAAAGCGATCTTCTACCCGAATCGAGATTACCCGCTCTGTTATGCCAAAAACGCTGACGAGCTGGCGTACTACATCTATTGCATTGAGCAAGCCAAATGGGCAGAAGTAGTTCACGGTGGCGCGTGGGACATCACACTAACCCCTGCCGGCTGGCAGGCCGCGAAAGGAGTTCCCAACGCAGAATCGCACACGGCATTTGTCGCAATGTGGTTTCACCCCGGGATGCACGTTGTCTATGACGAAGGAATCAAGCTGGGGGTTGAGCAAGCCGGTTATAAGCCAGTGCGCGTTGACCGCGAGCAGTACCTGAACAAAGTCGACGACAAGATCATCGCATCGTTGCGCGAGGCCAGATTTGCCGTTGCTGACTTCACCGGCAACCGGGGCGGCGTGTATTACGAAGCGGGGTTTGCGGCCGGACTCGGAATCCCGGTTATCTACACCTGCTGCAAGCCGCGCATTAAGAAGGTGCATTTCGACACCCGCCAGTACAACCACCTGGGCTGGATGACACCTGACGAACTTCGCGAGCAGCTACGCGACCGGATTCTTGCGACTGTCGGGCGCGGGCCATATGACGCGGCCGCTGAGAAGCTGAACGGTTCGGCGGCGAGCTAGAGCCGTTAGATCATCACGACTCTGCCCCGCCGTGGCGAGTTAAGACGTTGACAAGGCCACAACTATCGGAGTAGTATTTAAGCGGCCTGGATTGGCCACCTCTGGATAGCTTTCGGCAGGAGCCGGGTTCGATCACGCGCAACTCTTTGCGCTAACCCGGCAAGTTCGTCCAGCTATGTTCGCCCGCATGACACGGCCGCTTGGCCGATCGCTATTACGCAACGCTCGCGCCGCGCTTCTCGCGTGTCGCGAGCTTCTTTCGCGCGCCATCCGCGCGTTTTTTGTTCGGCCGCCAGTGACGACGGTCGCCATCTTTAGGAGGTGCTCATGTTGAATTTATTGACCGTGTCGGATTGCGCGCGTCGCCTCCGTGAGCAGCTTGGAGTAGACGTGCGCCCGCGCGACATCACGACTTTGTTGTATCAACGCGCGGTGCCCGACAGTTCGTTTCCCATCGTTGGTGGCCGGCGCCTGATCCCAAGCGATCAACTCGTAGTGATCGAGAACGCGCTTCGCCGTCGCGGTCATTTGCCATCGACCGGCAACGGGAGGCCGTTAGCGTGAAGCTCGAATTGTCCCCCGATGACCTGAAGCCCATCGTCGCTGAAGCTGTCGCGCAGGCCATCGAGCAACTGCGCGGCAACGAACTGCGATTCGCGGAGCAGTTCGGCTTCCCCGAGGCGCAGGCCGCAAGCCTGATCGGCGTTCGGCCGCACGTTCTCAGAGACCTTCGATTGAAGGGCTTAGCAAAAGCCAAGCGCGTTGGTCGCGGCTACCTGTGGCACCGCAACGAACTGGAGCGATTGCTCCGCGAAGGGGCGGGCGAATGACCAGACCAGTCACTAACTGGGCACAGATGCTCAAGCTCGATGCCCGATTGGCCGGGCTCGAAAACCAGGCTCGCGCGGCTCGTGAACGTGGATTGAAGCTCGCGTGGCGCGCCGTGCTCAGGCAGTTGAGCGACTTCTGCGGAGATCGAGCTGCGAAGCCTGAACTGCACAACCAGGCGTCGTTTCAGTCGGCGCGAGCGCACCTTGAAGACGTGTACGAAGGACGAACCCTGTAAATGCAGCAAGCCGGACGGCAACCCGGCTTGCTGCGAAATTCGTGATCGGAGCAGCGACCACTATGAAACAGTCTACAGCACTGACGAACGGTTCGGCAACTCTCGCAACCCTCGCGGTTGAGATCAACAGCGCTCACAACGCCGCGGAGACGGCGGCACGTTCGGCCATCGAGCACGCGCTCAAGGCGGGGCGATTGCTGGCGCAGGCCAAGGCAAAGTGCTCGCACGGCAACTGGCTCGATTGGCTGGCTGGCAACTTCAGTGGATCGGCCCGGACAGCACGAAACTACATGTCGCTGGCCAGTCGGTTCGATGCACTGGACGAACCAAAACGGCAGCGCGTTGCCAATTTGCCGATGCGCCAAGCGCTGCAGCTTCTGGCCGAATCGCGCGACGACGAAGAAAGGGCGACCGATCGAGCCGGCATACCGAAGTCGCGAATCCCGAGGCCCGCATTGAAGCCCGACAAGTCGTATTTCATGGTCGGCGCGCACGACCAGCTTTTAGAGTTGAGCCCGTATCGTCCTGACCCACGGTATTGGCACTTTGCCCGCGTCTATCAACTGTCGACAGAAGACTCGTGCATGGATTTTACAAAGCGGCCCATGCTGGTGAGCAGTGACGCCGTTTGGGATTTTCAAACGGCGAATTTCGTGCCGCACCCGGATCATCCCAATTGGCTGGAGATCGATGATCCGATTTTGCCGTGGTACTCAGAAGACGGCCAAGTTCGCGAGCAAGTTGGGGCAGCCCGCTAGTGAGCACCGCCACGCACAATCATCGATTCTCGCAGAACGGCAACGGCCACGCGCACGTTGAACTACTCGACGCGCCACCGGCTCGTCGCTCCGAAGCGTCCGAAGTGGCGCTCGTCGGCTCGGCGATTCTCGATGGCTCGATTGTGGAGAACATCGACGAGCGGGAATTGTACGACCCGTATCACCGCGCCGTCATCGTCGCCAGCCGGAATGTGCTCGGCACGGGACGGAAGCTCGATATTCTGCTACTCGATGCCGAGCTGCGGAAGCTCACGATGGCGCCGCCTGAAGGTGGCTGGCGGGCGCTGTTGCTGGCGCTGTCGACTAACGTACCGCACGCGGCGAACTGGCAGGGCTATTACGACGACGTTAAGGCCGACGCCAGACGGCGCAAATTGCACGAGCAAAGCATTCGGATGGCGCAGGCCGCGCACGGTCACGATCCGATCGATAAGGCGCTCCCCATCGTCCGGGAAGCGATTGAGGAAATCGAACGTGGCGGCATCGAGGATGTTTGCCGAATCGAGCCGATCGGCGCTCACGACTTCGATAGCGCGACCTACCAGACGGATTACTTGGTTCCGAACGTGCTGGCCAAGTGGCAGCCCGCGATTGTCGCGGGGGGGAGCAAGGCGGGTAAGACGACCATCGTAACCGACCTGGCTATCAGTCTCGCGGCCGACGTGCCGTTCCTGGGGTATTACCGGACCAGTGGCAGCTATCGCACGATGCTTATGTCGGGCGAGTCTGGCTTGCCGGTTCTCCAAGAGACGGCGCGGCGCATCTGCAAGGCGGCTGGCATCTGGCTCGATGACCTGGAGGGGCAGCTCTACTTCTCTGGCGACGTGCCGAAGCTCGGCAACCCGCAGTCGCTTCGCGCGGTCGACAACCTGCTGACCGAGTACGCCATCGAGGTCTTGATTATCGACCCGTTGTATCTGGCGCTGCCGGGCAACGACGCGGGCAATTTGTACATCCAAGGGCAGTATCTCCGCACAGTCGGCGAGCTATGCCAGAAGCACGGCACGACGCTGGTGCTCGTGCATCACACGCGAAAGAACGTCGGCGGCAATCCGTTCGATCCCCCCGAACTGGCAGACATCGCATGGAGCGGTTGTCAGGAGTTCGCCCGCCAGTGGTTGCTGATCGGGCGCCGCGAGCGCTACGAGCCTGGCAGCGGCACGCATCGCCTGTGGCTGAACGTCGGCGGCTCGGCAGGCCATTCGGGCTGTTGGGCCATCGACATCGAGGAAGGGACTAACGACGCATCGCAGGGGCGCTCGTGGGACGTATCGGTATCGTCGGCCGGCGAAGCTCGCGCGGAAGCCACGGCACGCGCCGCAGAAGCGAAGGCGCAGGACCGCGAAGCGAAGGCGCAGGCGACTGTCGAGAGCTATATCGACAGCATCCGCGCGGCGCTCACGCAAGCCCCCGAAGGCGAAACCAGAACCGGACTCCGCACGGCTACGGGCATCAACCTGGAGCGTATCGACGGGGCGCTCGCGGTCATGCTCCAGCGGCACGAAGTGGAGTCTTGCAAGGTAGTGAAGCCCCCACAGAAGAAAGCGCAAGACGGATTCAAACTTACCCAAATTGAACATCCCGTACACCCCGGACAAGACATCCCGTACACGGTGTCCGGGACCTAGGGACATCCCGGACAGTACACGTGCCCCTTAAGGGGGCCGTGTACGTGTACGGGACCTGTCCCGCCAGAAGACCACTACTAGG
>CAZBWM010000057.1:0-46652 GCA_964495375.1 uncultured Planctomycetaceae bacterium
GGGCTATCAAGCTATCCCTTCTCCGCTGGCTGACACAAGATCGCTTACAAGGCCCTGACGACTGCGAGCGGCAACTTATGCAGTCTGCTTCGGACGTTCCGTAGGCTCGAAGCCAGTTTTACTGGGCCTCGGCCACTGTTCGATTTCTTTAATTAAGCCAAGCCGCTCATGTTTGGATTGCATAGCGTGAGCTGCTCGGCTCGGCATTTCATCAAAGGTTCGTCCATCGAGCAATCGTCCGGCCTCTGATTTTTTGACGCCACCCCATTGCTTGAAGAAGAACGGAACGCGAGCTTTCTCACACTGCTCGCGAACGTTTTGAACCCATGTGACGTTCATCGGTCGTGCGCCGGCCCCGCTTTCGCCGCCAACTATGACCCAGTGAATGCCAGATAGATTCAGCGTTCCAATATCCTCAAGCAACGGTTCGATCGAAAGGAACCTAATCGCTGCTAGTGCCCCACGGAGAGCTTCTACCCGTGGCAAACCGTATTTGCGATCCTCGACGCTCACACCCCACCAGATATGATTGAGAGTCGCGGCGAAAGAGAGCCGTGTCGCCAGCATCTCTCGCAGTCTGTCTGCTCGCTTTGTCAGGACTTGAAACGTGTGCCAGTTCGCCAACGCCATCACCCGTGCGACTTGCTCCACGTAATCGTCCGGCACGTTCTCTTGGAACAAGTCACTCATCGAGTTTACAAACACCGTTCGCGATGCCGTCCACCGCAATGGCTCAGCAAGCTTTTCAGGAATGAGACGCAGATCGAACCCTTGCTCATAAGGATGCCCAGGCACGCCGCGAAATCGCTCAGCAAAAGTCTCGGCGTAGCAGTGCTTGCAGCCCGGACTAATCTTGGTGCAGCCTCTGACGGGGTTCCACGTCGCGTCAGTCCATTCGATTGTTGAATTTATGCTCATTTTGTCTTCCTCTTAGGAAACGCAAACTCAACATGGTCTGCACAGGTCGTTTCGCCTTTTATCTTTCGCCGTTTATCGTGCGAAGGATTACCCTTGATCTTGCCCGCCTTCTCCAATTTGGTTAGCACATCCTTGTAGTTTTTGTCGATATATCGCCGTCCGTAGTTGTGATCCTCGTAAATTGCGTCCATTCGCAGCGTTCGGCCGGCATAGGTCTCAAGCAGCATGTCTCCCAAGTCATCGAGAGGCCGTGCTAGCTCGAACAGCAGCGGCTGGCGCTTCGTTGCCGGACTGTATTCGAACGACGGCACGCCCTGTTCCGTGCTCGAACTCTCCGTGGCCATCACGCGTTTCATTATCTTGTAGCCGAGAGGGTGCTTACTCACGAAGATCAAATGGTGCTTAGTCCGCGTCCCTGTCGCATTTTTAAAGCCGAACGGCAGCGTATATTTGCCGCCCATGTCGATTAAGGCCTGGCAAATCTCTTCGACGATTGCTAGCTCCCGCTCGTCCGGCTCAAGCTTCGCTAGCCGCTTTCGTAGATCCGCTCCGCGCTCCTCACCAAAAAGAGCATCCATGTGCTCCTTAACGATGGGATTCGATAGCCCCATATTGATGCGGCTGTAGTTGAAGAAAAAGATGCACTCGCACGCCCAGTCCTTCAGCACCGAGTTGATGAGCCGCAAAGACAATCCCTTGTAGCCCCACGGGTCGACGAAGAAGAGCGTCGGAACCAAGTTCATTTCTTCAAAGAGCTTGACTATCTCTTCGCCGACCTCGTCTGTGTTGACGTCTGGTTGATGCTTCAGCCTCTTAATGCCAGGCAAGTCCCTAATGGCCTTGACCAACGAGCTGCTGTTTTTCGGCTCCTTGTCATTGAACATGGTCACGAGATTGGCTCGCAGACTTTCGTCCGCAATAGCCGTTTCGAGAATCAGTAGCGGGGTCGACTTGGCACCGTCCTTATAGCGGCCAGGCCCGGCGAACAAATCGATGTAGGCGATACGCTTGTCCGGCTTGTCCTTGAGGTAGCCGCTGATGACGTTCGCCCATGAAGTGAAATACTTCGTGACGATGGCCGTCTTGACGTGCGATTGCTCCGCCTGCTCCTCGAAGAAGTCCTCAGTCACAGCGCGCACCCTAAAAGAAAGAGAAGCAACGGAACCAATCAGACGTCATTCTAGTATTCGTTTGTCCACCTGAAAAGCTATTTCTATTGTGGCTTTTTGTGGGACTAATTGCCGACTTAGAATTTCTCCCATCGGTGTTGCTAGCACCGTATACCGTATGAGAGCCTCCGTCACTACGGCCGAGCGGAATGCTCGCCGTCGCTTGGTCGTGGCTCTCCTGACGATTCGGATGACGCTTACGGAAATCGCCGCGCTGGGTGCCAGCAACTCGAGCCTGAAGCGCTGGAATAAGGCCTCTTAGAAAGGGGGCAAAATGGCACTCATTGTCAAACGTCCGTCGGGCGCCTCGTCGAGACTGGCCACGGTCCAGCGCGAACAACTCCGGTTAGCTGCTATTCGCCGGCCCGCAGGCTCCCGGCTTCGAAACCGAACTGTCGATGTGCGCTCGCGGGGCGCAGGTCGTCGAGCGTGAAGGTCTCTCAAGTTACTGAGGTTTGTGTCGCGGAAGAGATCATATCGATGGGACCAGCCGATTTAGCTGGTCCGACTGCGACGTTTGGCGCCCTGGGAGTCGGTAGCCTTCTCCCTTGGTCTCCAGGTTGTGGCAGCGATGATTCGGGCGGTCAAGCGCGGCGGCGGCCCTCCGTCGTTTCGACTCCCAGGTGGGCGAGGTGCGGACGACCGCCGAGCGAGAACAAGGCCACCGGCCTCTCAGCGCGATGCTCCAGAATCGTGCGAATGCTGTCGGTGTCGATCACGTCGATAGCCAGGGCATACTCGACCACTTTGGTCAGTTGCTGCAGAGAGAATCCGTCGAACAGCCGCAGCACGCGGATATACGATTTCGTAGCCACGCGTCTGCGGTTGGAGACCGGACTGGCAGCGCTCAAGAAGTTGCCGATTGAGCAACTCGATCGAGTCGACCTGTGGCACCGGCACCGGGAACTTGCGTCGGGCCGCGCCCAACAGCCGCTCGACGTGCCTCTTCTCGTTGGCCCGACGGACCAGGCAGAAGTGCTCCTGGAATAAATACGGCCTTGCAGCCGCAGGAACTGCTTGGTCAGCTTTCGCTGGCGGCCCGAGAGCACTTCGATCACGGCGGTGGCCGAGTTGTCGTAGCTGATCCGCCGCGGCACGCCGCCGAAGTACTCGAAGGCGGGGGCGGTGTCCTTCCAGAAGCGTCTCGGTGCACTCCCGAGGAAACGCCTGGGTGAAGCTAGCTTCTGAGCAAAGGAGCGTCACGACGAACAGCCCGACCTTCGTTTCCTGGCCGGCCAGTCGGGTTGTCGCCTCTCCGGAGTCCAACTGGTCCTTGCCCGGCGGATGCGACAGGGGCAGAAAAACTACTTGGTATGCTTGCTCAATCCGTTCGTCAGCACTTGGCGACGAACCTCTTTCCAGAACTCCATGTCGGATCGCACTCCGATGCCTCCAACGAAGTTATAGAAGGGAAGAGCTGACGCTCCCATCTTCTCGACTTCCGGAGCTGCACGCCTTTGCGCTGCCAATTTCGACTGCCGCGACACTTCCCCGGCGCCGCCACTTTGGAACGCCGTCAACAGCGTATCCCGGGCTGCTCGTGGTGGATACGGTGAAAGAAGTCCGGCTGGTCTAAGAAGACCTATGGCGCGCGGTAGGTTCAATTGCAATGGGGCTAAACTTCAGCCATTCTCGCGTCAGGATTAGATGAGGGTCTTCGTAGTCCTGAAGTGCCCGTAGCGTGGATCGGTCCGAGAGCAGATCAGACCTTTACGGGATTGATTGCCTGACTTGGTTGGTGGCCTTCCCGCCGCAAGACAGCAAACTTGTGCGGAATACCTAGCCTCTTGCAATACGCCGAGCGACGCAGCCCAATGGTACCGGGTTGCCGTATCGGCCAAGCCCGTGCGGCCTTGTTTGGCCGGGTGACAGGACTTTCATTGCGAAGTAAGCACATGTACGTCGACAAACTTTCCGGAGTCTACGAGTGCTGCCGCTTCGGTCAAGGCATGGCAGCCGTCGCCATCGTGCTATGCGACGGATTTATTTCGCGCCGGTGAGGCTTTGTTCGACAGTGCAATCGCACATAGAGATCGTCGCTGCTCGAGTGCTTGCCCGGATCCCGGATAGGATAGTAAGTAAAAGCGAAGACTCAGTTCCGCTAAGCACAAACCCCTCGGCTACTACTATATGTAGCAACATGTAGTTAATCTTCCGGAATTGTCCGCAAATGCCTCGTATGTCTAGAACGCACGATGTAGCGATAATAGCAATTATCCCCATAAGATGAGGCTATCGCCGCGAGTCGCTCATGGGGTCCTAAGGTACTATTCCAGATCGTCGGCCAGGATGAGCACGACGTTCGGGCGGTCGGGCGCTGCGTCGGCTGCCCGGGCGTCGTCGGCCCCTACGGTCGCACCAAGCGCCAGCCAGTACAAAACCACCACAATTCGTCGGCGCACGGGGCACAGCGTCATCGTCGATTACCTCACGCGGGGGCGTTCATCACTTCTTCGACGCTGCCGCGGATCGTGCGGCAGTAATCGTCGAGTTGCAAGTCGTCGTTGCCGTGACCGAAAGGTTCTTCGACGTCCTCGGCCACAAGCTCCAGACCGACCATAAAGTAGGCTACGATCGCGGTCACCGCAGCGGTCAGCCAACCAAAATCTCTGGCGATTCCCCAGGGAAGTGCCAGTAAGTAGACCAGGATGCACTTGCGAATGAACACCAAGTAACCGCGAGCAATCGGCGTCTTGCGAATTCGCTCGCACGCGCCGCAGATGTCCATCAGTGAGCGCGCGTGGGCATCGAGAATCAGCGTCTCGAAACCGTCGATGCGCGCATCGCGCTTCCAGCCCATGATGCGGCTGACAATACGATGGGCGACGCTCATAGGGACATGTTTCGCGACCATCCTGGGTGTCGCATCGGGGTCTTTGATTGGTGGCGGTAGCGGCTCGCGCAAGTGGTCCTTGAGCTCGAATGCGAAGCTTGTAACTAGCCGGCCGAACTCCTGTAGACCCGCCTGATTTTCGGCCGCGAAGGTCCTTGCTTTAATGGCCAGATTGCGAGAGTCGTTCACCAATTGGCCCCATAACTTGCGCCCTTCCCACCAGCGGTCGTACGCCGTATTCGTGCGAAATACCAGCAGCAAGCCGAGCACGGCGCCGAGCGAGGCCGCCAGATTCGTTTGCTCCGGCAAATTGGGCAGCCAATACATTTCAAAACCAGCGACACCCAGCGAATACAACACCACCACAGGCATCATCAACCAAACTTGTCGCACCGCCTGTAGGCGATGCGACCCGAAGATCAGCGACAACCAACGATTCGTCATGCGAACCCTGCCTGGATCATGGTGCGAGGCCGCCCGAAGAACCACACGCCGGTGCGGTGGCCAATCGAACTGACCTGGAAGTGGCCAATGGTTTAGGATTGTATCGGCCAAAGCGGCCACGGCGACTAGACTGGTCAGTCGCGTGGCTCATTTCCGGCTCTAGCGCGACCCGCGTTTATCCCACCCGCCCCTGTACGATTGAACTGCCTGATGGGCCAGCCCACTCCATCGCTCCCGGTGCTGCCGCTGTTGGCTGCCTTTAGCCGATATGCAGGAGGTCTCGACTGGGCTCGCGACCAGGCCGAGCAGGCCTGGGGTCCGGTGGCCGTGGCGAGTCCTCGGTTCGACTTCAACGAAACCGACTACTACGAAGGGGAAATGGGCCCCGGCTTACAGAAGCAGTTCTTCGTTTGGCCCTCTAGTACTGACTGGCCCGAACGGCTGGCGTCCATTAAACGGCAAACCAATGCCTGGGAACAATCGTATGCTACGTTAGGGCGGCATCCGGATCCGCGACCCTTGAACCTCGACCCGGGCTACCTGACGCTGGCCAAACTGGTATTGGCCTCGACCAAGGACCACGCCCACCGCATTTACTTGACCGACGGCATTTACGCCGAGGTGACGTTGCACCGCAAGCATGGTCACTGGCAGCCTTGGGAATGGACCTTTCCCGACTACCGACGTAGCGACTATCACGACTTCTTTTCGGCCTGCCGCGAGCGACTGCGCCCCCGGCGCGAGGAGAGGCACTCTTGAGCTGGGTTATCGTCGGCACTCTGGTGTCGAGCTTGCTGGTGAGCTGGCTGGCAAGTTTTGGTATCCGCCGTGCGGCGCCTCGTCTTGGGCTAGTCGATCAACCTGGCGCTCGCAAAGTTCACACCCGAGTCACGCCGCTTGGGGGCGGAATCGCCATCTGGCTGGGTGTGGTACTGCCGTTGGCGGCCGCTCATGCGCTGGCAGCGGGCGCTGCCCCATTGGCAATCCCGCTGCCGGCATCGATCATGCCGCACGTGGCCGGCTTTCTCGAGCAAGCCCCCAAGCTGTGGTTGCTGCTGGCGGCTGGCACCATCCTGATGCTGCTGGGGCTGACCGACGACTTCCGTGGACTCGATTGGCGCCCGAGGCTGGCAGTCGAATTCCTCGTGGCCGGACTGATCGTCTGGCAAGGTTGGCGTCTCACCGTCTTCCTAAACGTTCCCTGGCTCACCGATCTGTTGTCGGTGCTCTGGATCGTCGGGTTGGTGAATTCGTTCAACTTTCTCGACAACATGGATGGCCTCTCCGGCGGAGTGGCTGCGATCTCGGCGTCTCTCTTGGCGACGGTGATGTTGCTTGCGCCCGATCCACTGACGCATCAGCCGCAATTGTTCGTAGCCGGTCTCTTGTTGGTGTTGGTCGGTTCGCTCGTTGGGTTCTTATGGCACAACCGGCCACCAGCGCGGCTCTTCATGGGAGACGCCGGCAGCTACTTCATCGGCTTCCTGTTGGCCGTGGCGACGATGACGGCCACATTCGCCGGCGGCGACGTTCCCAAGCACGCGATCCTCGCCCCGCTCTGCGTGCTGGCGGTGCCGCTCTACGACACGCTGACGGTCGTATCGATCCGCCTGCGCGCAGGGCGTAGCCCTTTCGAGGCCGACAAAAACCATTTCTCGCATCGCCTGGTGCAGTTGGGAATGTCGAAGAAACAGGCGGTGCTCACGATCTACTTGATCACCGCGACGACCGGTCTGGGTGCGCTCTTGTTGTACCAGGTGGATCTCATCGGCGCGGCAGTGATCCTCCTGATCGTGATCTGCATGCTACTTGTGGTGACGATTCTGGAAACCGCGGCGCGGCGGCGGTTATAGCCATGGCGCGCCTGACCACTAACGGCCAACGTAAGAACTTGACGCGCGAGTTGGCGCCGCAGGCCGATCGATCGTGGCTCGCCGCGAGCCGCCCTTGGCTGCTGGCTACCTGCGTGGCCCTAGCGGTTGCACGATTGCTATCGCCCAGCGAGTCGGTCGCCTGGCGCGGCGATGGGCTGCCGCTTGATCTCCTCTGGTTAGTGGCACTGTTGGGCTGGGTGACCGCCGCCTGGCACGATCGACGTGTCGCCGTGCGTGCCGGCTGGATCGATGCGCTGGTCGCGATCCTGGTTGCCTGGTCGGCGATCTCAGCGGTGCATTCTTCGCTGGTCGATGCGCCGCGCCCTGCGATCAATATGCTATTCGATTGGCTGGCGATTGGCGCGGCGTTCTGGCTTTGGAGACAACTCATTGCCGACGAGCGCGAAGCCCGTACTTTGATTGTTGTTTTCGTCGCGATCGCCATCGGCATCAGCGGCTATGGACTGCATCAGTACTTCGTCAGCCTGCCAGCCGATCGCGCGCGGTACCTGGCTGACCCCGATGCGGCACTCGCGGCCGAAGGACTGAACTTTCCCGCCGGTTCGATCGAGCGAGAGTTATTCGAGCAGAGACTAATGAGCACCGAGCCGCCCGCGACCTTCGCGTTGGCCAACTCGTTGGCTGGCTGGCTCGTGCCTTGGCTGCTCGTAGCCAGCGCCATCGGGTGGACGGCGTGGCGCGACCGACGCGGCGACGAAGGTGTCGGTGCCGGGCGTGTGCTGGTAGGGGTGCTCTTGATGCTGTCGATCGCGGGGCTCGCGCTCGTACTCACCAAGAGCCGTAGCGCCGTGGTCGCATTGGGGGCCGGTGTTCCACTGCTCATCTGGGCACTGCGTCTGGGGCGCGAGTTGAATCTCCGCCGCGCTACCCTGGTCGGGAGCGCGATCGCAGCCGCGGTTTTGCTCTTGATCGCGATCGGCGTAGTCGCCGGCGGCATCGACCGCGAAGTATTGAGCGAAGCCCCCAAATCGCTCGGCTATCGCTGGCAATACTGGCAGGCCACGGCCGCGATGGTCCGCGACTTTCTCTGGCTCGGCTGCGGTCCGGGAAATTTCGGAGACCACTACACCCGCTACAAACTGCCGACCGCGAGTGAAGAGATCAACGATCCGCACAATCTGTTTCTCGAAGTCGCCGCTACGGCTGGCCTGCCTGCGGGGTTGGCGCTTGCGGCCGTCGTCGCTGGCGTGCTGTGGCTGTGGTTTCGAGGAGGTGCTTGCCAGCATCGAAGTCAACCTGCGTCGAACTTCAGTGATTCAAGGCAGCCGTTCTCCTCTTCAACTGGTCAGCGGGCGATTCTCGCGGGAGCAATGGCGGGCTTAGCGCTCGCGTGGATCGCACCCTACGTGACCGGTGGTCTGATCGACATCGCGCCGGGTTTGGCGTTGACGATCGGATGTGGCGCCGCGGGGGCGGGCATGGTCTGGTTGCTCTGGCCCTGGGTCACGCGCGGAACGCTTAACGCCCGCATGTTGGCCGCAGCGGCGTTGGCCCTGGCGATCAATCTGCTGGCAGCCGGCGGAATTGCTTTTCCCGCGGTAGCCGGCGCCCTGTGGTTGTTGATCGCCATTGCGCTCAATATCGCCGCAGTGTCGGAGCAACCCAGCGCGCTTCGCGCGTCGGGGCTCGTGGCCCGTCGGTTCAATATTGGGCGCGTCCCGCTGTCCGTCGCCGGGCTCGGGGCAGTGGCGGCTGTGGTGGGATGCTATTGGTTTGGTTACCGACCCGTCGTGCTCAGTTTGATGGAGTCGAGCGCGGCGCATGCGGCCACGGGGATTGAGATCGAGCAACTACTCGACGCCGCCGCGGACAGCGATCCTTACGCCGCCCAACCACAGCTCGATCTGGCTCAATGGCATTTCGAGCGCTGGAATCACGACCAGCAGCCGCAGTCGTTCGCACAGTTTGAAACCACGGTAAATAAAGCCGTTGCACTGCGACCCAACCAGAGCGCGGTTTGGCTGCGCGTGGGCCTTTGGTATCGTCAAGCGGCCGCGCGCACTCGTCAGGCGGCGCACTTCGATCGCGCGGTGGATGCTTGCCGTCGGGCGATCGAACTCTACCCGAATCACGCCCGTGAACATGCGATGCTAGCGTTGGCCTGCCACGCGGCTGGCTATGCCGACGAGGCCCAGCGTGAAGCCGCCGAAGCCTGGCGGTTTGACTCCCTCACACCGCACGCCGATCAGCAACTGCACGACGACCTGCGGCGCGAACTTATCGCCGCGGGCTTAGGGACGGTCGAACCTGTCGAGCCGTCGGCACGTTAATCGCTGGCTCGGGCGAGGCGTTCGGCGAGGTGTGAGCCTCAGGATTGCGGTTCGTTTGGGCAGTTTCGCCACGCCGGTGCGCCACACGTCTGGGACCGAGTCCGGACCAATCTCCGCCGCGGTGCGCAGCGTGACGTGACCGGCCCTGGCAACCGCACGCCAAAGAATCGCTCCGTGTCCCCTTGACAAATGGTCGTTATTTTGTATAGAATTCGACGAACGGCCATGTTGCCTCTCGCGCGGGTGGCGGCGCAGCATAACTGCTGTATCGCACTCGTTCGCCAGACGCGTGGCTTGCCCTGGCCGGCGACCGCCGAGCCTGGTCGTGCCATTTAATGGATAAAAAGGAGTAAAACACTCCCGCGCTGTCGGTGCGCGAGGACTTAAGTCATCTGCGGCCATGCCTCTCACCAAGGGTCCCACGCGATCGCGTTCCATGGGCCGGACTGAGGGCCTGTTCGCGGTGCGCGCCTGCCGGCCTTCCGTCGCGAAACAACGCTCCCCCAGCGGTCCCGCGAGCTCATCGCTCGACGGATCGGGGTGAGCGCCCGTACGCGGTGCGCGCACTAGGAGAAAACGCCCGCCATAGGTCGCCGTTCCCCCAACGGTCCCGCGAGTCAATCGCTCGACGGATCGGGGTGAGCGCCCGTACGCGGTGCGCGCACTAAGAGAAAACGCCGCGCAGATCGCCGCTCGCCCAAGGATCCCACGAGTCACTCGTTAACGGATCGGGTGGAGTACCGTTCCGCGGTGCGCACCCGCTGAGTGTCGTGGGAAATCATCCGCCCGGGCAGCCCCGGCAATGCCGCAACTCTTGGAATTCCTAGCCGGACACGGGAACACAAGATAATACAGAATAATAAGGAACGGCTGTCCGCCGCGACGACCATCCCAGACAATGCGTCACCCACTTGGGTGACGCCGACACGCAGGCGGCGCCGCTTCTGTAATTGACCAATGAGCCACTCCGCTCGATACTCAAACTATGCGAACCTTCTTGCTCATCCTGATGGCGGTGCTCTGTGGAATTGGCGTCGCGGCAGCCACAAGTTGGAGCGACCTGCGGCGTCTATCGCTCAACGACCTCGCTCTCCTGGCGCCAATTGACCCAGCCAGCGACCCGCGCCGGCCTGTGCTCGCACCTGCCGACGCGCTGCAGCCGAAGGCGGTAGCCGACGCCACGCACTTTGACTTTGGCCGAATGGAACGCGGCACCAAGCGCGACCACGTGTTTCAGATCACCAATCAAGGGCAGGCCCCATTGAAGCTGGCACTCGGAGATACCTCTTGCCGGTGCACACTCAGCGGTCTAGACAAAAAGGAACTCGAGCCCGGTGAGTCGGCCGAGGTCCGCTTGGAATGGAAGGCCGACAGCCTGCGAGCCGACTTCCGCCAGACCGCCACAATTTTTACCAGTGATCCGGAGCTCAGCGAGGTGCGCTTCGAGATTGTCGGTCAGGTCGTCGAGTCGATCGCTGTCCGCCCCGAGGGGATCTACTTCCAGAAAATTGCCACCGATACGCGCACCTACGAGGTGCGCGTCGTCTCCGGGGTTTTCGACCAGTTTGACTTTACCGACTTCCAATGCGAGCAGGCCGATAGTGCTAGCTCCTACGACGTCAACTGGCGCCCGTTGACGCCCGAAGAGCTGGCAGATCAAACTCTTGCGTCATTATCGCCGCGCTGCGGTCAGCTCGTGAAAATCACGATAAAACCCGGCTTGCCCGTTGGGGCGGTTCACCAGAAAATCCTGCTCGCCACGGGCCTGGCCGAATACCCCCAAGTGACCGTGCCCATCGGCGGCCAGGTTAACAGCGATATCACGATTTCGGGGCCCGATTGGCACGAGCGCCGTGGCTTACTCCGCATCGGAGCCGTGTCGACACAAAAGGGAGCCAGCCGAAAACTGATTCTGCTCGTTCGCGGGCCGCACCGTCAGCAGTCGACTGTTCAAGTGGAGCGAACCGATCCGTCCGAGTTGCGGGCGACTGTCGGTGACGCTGTGGACGGCGCGCAGGTTCGGCAGATTCCCCTATCGGTTGAAATATCACCTGGCGGACGCCCCTTGAGTCGGCTTGGACCAGGGCACGGAGGTTATGGCGAGATTATTTTAAGCTCGACGCACCCCGACGCGCCGCAATTGAAGGTGCTCGTCGAGTTCGCGATCGAAGAGATCGAAAAGTAACGTCGCGGCAGAGTTGCGGTCGATGGGGCGACGATTGATTGCAGCAGTGGTTTGGCAATGCAATCAGCCTGGGCCACCGCAGAGCTAGCTGCTCGTCACGGATGATTGAGAAAGGCTAACGTACGATGAAGGTTCTCCATGGCGCCATCTGGGGCGCGGGCATGTGCTGCGCGTGTGCTCTGATCGGCTGCGGACCAGGCGGCTCGTCGACGCACGTCGAGCCCACGACGGCGGCGTCAACTACCGACGTGACCGGTTCCCCAATCACCGATGCCGCCGCGATATCTGACACTGCGACCGCGGCTAACCTGCCCGTCGGCAGCGTCCAAGCCGACTCTGCCTCCGCAGGCAATCACAACAACGATCCGACCACCACGGCAACGGCAGCGACCGAACCGGCTGGCGAAGCATCCGTGGTAGAGGGCACTCAGCCCGCTGCCGACGGTGAGCAACTTGCCGCCGCGCCCGCAGGTGATGACCCCTACGCCAAAGCTGCCAAGCCGAAAGTCGATCCGGTCAAACGCAACGGACCGATTTTTGAGGATTGGCCCAAGCCCGAGTTTGCCCTGTTGATATCCGGTTTGCAGCACGGGTATCTCGAACCGTGCGGCTGTACCGGCATCGAGAACCAGAAGGGCGGGCTTAGTCGTCGCTACGCACTCATTCAGCAACTCGCCGGTGAGGGCTGGCCGCTGTTGATGCTCGACGTCGGCGACCAGGTGCGACGCTTTGGCCGTCAGGCAAACATTCAGTTCAATATCACCGTCGACGCCTTGCGGACGATGGACTACGTGGCCGTCGGCTTCGGTCCCGACGACTTGCGGCTTTCGACTAACGAGCTATTGGGGGCGGTGACCAACTTATCGGACGAAGCCGGGCTGAGCCGGTTTGTGTCGGCGAACGTTGGGTTGTTGGGGATGGACTCGGCGATTACGCCGCGCTGGCGGATCGTTGAAGTTGCCGGTCACAAGATTGGCATCACCGCAGTGCTCGGTGATTCGCTCCGCGCGGGACTCGGCAACAACGCTGAAATTGAAACCAAACCGGCCGCCGAGGCGCTCGCTGAGATCATGCCAGAACTAATCAAAGCCAGCGAGCTGCGCGTGCTGTTAGCGCACACGTCACTAGACGAAGCTCGCGAGCTGGCCAAACGCTTTCCAGATTTCGACGTCGTGGTCACAGCCACGGGGGTCGACGAACCACCACGCGAGACGACCCCCGTCGAAGGGACCAAAGCACTATTGGTGGATGTTGGCCACAAGGGCATGTACGTCGCCGCGCTGGGTTTCTATGGCGACGCCGAGCCTCGTTGGCGCTATCAGCGCGTACCGCTCGATAGCCGCTTTCCGAACACGCCGGAGATGCATCAATTGATGGTGGCCTATCAGGGGCAGTTGCAGGCCGAAGGCTTCGCCGGGCTCGAGCTGCGGCCCGCTCCGCATCCGCGCGCCGATCACCCGGGCGATCCGCTGGCCGTGTTTGCCGGCTCGGCGAGTTGCCAGGAGTGTCATCCCACGGCGCATGGTATTTGGAGCAAAACGCCGCACTCCCATGCGACTGACACGCTCGTCAAGCTGGACCCACCCCGGCAGTACGACCCCGAATGCGTGAGTTGTCACTCCACGGGCTGGAACGCTCAGGAGTATTACCCGTACGAGACGGGCTTCCTGGGGATTGATGCAACGCCGCTGCTGGTTGGCAACGGCTGCGAGAACTGCCACGGTCCGGCCGCGGCGCACGTCGCCGCCGAGAAAGCTACGGGAGCCAATCGCAACGCTACGCAGAGGGCAACACTTCGGGCGGGGCTCAAGCTCACCAGCGCTACCGTGGAGCAGAGCTGTCTGAAGTGCCACGACGAAGACAACAGCACCGAGTTCGACTTCAAGAAGTACTGGCCCAAAGTCGAGCACAAGGGCAAGAAGTAACCGCGCCGATGCTGGCCAAAAAAGCACACGCGGAGGTGCGAAGGTCGCGGAGCTTATGTATCACTCCGCGTTCTTCGCACCTCCGCGTGACGATTGTCGTATCGTTCGCGAGCCGTCCGACGACTGCGAGCTTAGCTCGCGGGGGCCAGCTTGCCACTCATCGCTTCGGACAGGATGCGCGACGTAGTGGGACGCATGATCCGCGGGTCGACTTCGGTCCCTTCAATCAGGCTCTTGCGGATGTCTTTGCCAGAGATCGACACCGGCTTCTCGCCGGCGTGGTTCTCCATCAGGTCAACGCGGCCGGCCGAATCGTAGTAGGCGGCAAAGCCCACGCAGAGCGGCTTGATCTGCAGGTCGCCGCCGAGCTTCTTGAAGATCTCCTGAGCGTCGAAGTCGCCCCAAATCGCCGTGCCGTCTTGGTACGGGGCGTCGGCGTGCTTGCGGCCGATCACGATGTCGGTGAAGCCGTAGTTTTGGCGGTAAATGGCGTGCATCACCGCTTCCTTCGGACCACCATAGAACATCTTGATGTCGAGACCTAACAGAATCACGCGATCGGGGACCGACTCGTTGCGCGGCTTCCAGAGGGCTGCGTCGCTGTCACCATCGCCCAGTGCCCGGGTGTCGATCAACGCTTCGTAGGTGTGCATCCGCACGTCGGCCTGCACGTCGTCCCCCTTGGTTTCGCCGATCAACGGGTTGAGGCAAGCGCCGGCGTTGTGGCCGTCGCGCAGCAGCTTTTCGAGCCCATAGACTAGGGCGTACTCGTGAGCACGGTGCAGCGGATTGCGCGTTTGGAAAGCAACGACACGATTCCAACCCTTCTCCTTCAGCAGCTTGCGGACTTCGCGCGGCGTGAGCACGTACTTGCCGAACTTTGGGTGCTTGGGCTGCGGCAGCACGCGAATCTTGCCACCGATGAGGTGTGTTTTATCGGCGTCTCCCTTGAGCACCATATCGGCGCCTGGGTGATCGGTGCGCTCGGTGCCGTAGACGCTCTTGATGTAGCGGGGCTTGTCCCACTCGAAGACGTCGGTGACGTCGAGCGTGGCGACGACCTTGCCGGCCGAGTTGGTGAGGGCAACTTTCTGCCCCTTGCTAAGCGTGGCTGCCAGTTCCTTGGTCACTGGCAGCGAGAGGGGAATCGTCCAAGCGTAGCTTTTGCCGTTGTGTTCGATCGAGCCCTGATCGAGCACGCGATTGTAGGTGGCGCGGTCCATCGGGCCGGTCAGCGGGCTAAGGGCCCCGTCGCCAAAGCGGTAGACGGTCGACAGATCGGCGTCCGAAACCGGAACCTTCGGCAGCTTGGCGGCTTCGGCCTCGAAAGCGGCCCGTTCGGCGGCCGGCACGGTGAGATCCAGGGGCTCAGACAAACCACCGTGCGGGGCAACGAGATCGCTCATCGAAGGGGACTCCTTGGGCGCCAGCCGCGGCGCGATTGGGACTATAGGTGCGGAGGATCGAAATCAGGCGGGTTTCCACTCCTCTCCGTTGGCGGGAGAGGGGGCCAGGCCGGCAAAGGCGTAGTGCACGTGGCCCGGCGGGGACATCCGTGTGCCGAGGGGGGTAAGTATAGGAAAATCGCCCCCCAGCCTCAACGGGCTATGGGCGGTCATCGCTCGCAAAAACGCCGTTACTTAGTCAAAGCCACTCCCCAGCATGCATCGTACGCACGACCTGAGAGTCGCTACCGAAAATTGCCTCATACGGGTCGGGCGCCCTGCGCTCTGGTAGTGCGAGAACTGCGAGATCCGCGCGCTTGCCAGGCTCCAGCGTGCCAATTTCGTGCTCGAGTCCCAGCGCCTCGGCCGCGTACAGCGTGATCATCGCCAGCACGTCAGCCGGTGCGATCGCTGGAAACTTGCCGGCAACATACCGGGCATCAGCTAGCAGATTCAAATCGGGATTCGACACCCGGCCATCGGTCCCCAGCGCCACCCGCGCGCCGGTCGCCAATAGCTTGGGTAGCGGGTGCGGAGGATGATCGAAATAAGCTTGCGTGCGTGGGCAGTAAACGACCGACATGCGATCTCGATTCGCCGCGACAAACAGGATTTCCTCATCATCGAGCAGATTGCCGTGGATCACCAGCGCTCGCGGCGCGCGAGCCAACACGCGCAGGTAATCCATGGGCCTCGTGCCGCGCGGAATTGCTCCCGGAATCCAAAACCCGCGCGCGATGAGGTACTCCGCCAACGGACCCGTACTGTCGCCCATCAGCTCGAGCTCGTCGGTCGATTCGGCCAGATGAAACGCCACGGTGGCGTCGCGCTCAGTTCCCAGATCGACCAGCTTCGCGAACAGCTCCGGATGTACGGTATACGGCGCGTGTGGGCAGATCGCCCCGCGCCATTGCCCGCGCGGGGTGGCATCGTCCAAGTGCTTGCGCACGCGATCGAGGGCTTCGGCAAAGCGCAACGCCGAAAGGGTGATGACTTCGGCAAACGCGGTGACATCCGTAGCGGCCGCGTCACTTGCGCCAAGTTGCCAGCCGGCTGTGGCGATGTCACCCACAGTAGTTACTCCGGCGGCGCGCGATTCGGCTAGCCCCAGCGCGATCGACTCGACCGGGGCGGGGCGCGGCTGCTTGGCACTACCGCGCGAGGCGGTGACCAGCGCGATCCACGCGGCGAAGTTCATCCCCGCGCGACCGAGCGGCTGCACCAGATCGCTGAACTCCAGGTGCGTGTGCGGATTGACGAGGCCCGGCAGCAGCGCGACATCACCCAGCTCGACGACCTGTGCATCATCGGGTGGGGAGATGCCAACGGCCGCGATCCGCGCACCGCGCACCGAAACGAAGCCTCCCGCTAGCGGAGGGCCGGCGACGGGAACTACCCAGCGGGCGCGATAGGCGAGCAACCGATCGCCGACGGGCGAGGACATCATACCGGCTTGTTCTTGTCCTTGATTTGGCCCGACTCGTTGTTGAGCACGTCGTAGCGCTCGCGTTCTCGATCGGACTTCGCGCCGATGGTCGGCGCACTGGACTTCTTGTCAGGCTTGGTCAAACCGGCTCGCTCCAAGAGTGAGCGACCGAAAATTCCCGATTTCAAGTCATCATTCGGTGGCGGGCCGACGGCGCCCAAATCGACGGGCGTGTAGCGGACCTCGTATTTGTGCTTGGCGACGCTCACTTCGTCACCAGGGTCCATCCGCTTTTCAGTCACCGGCATGCCATTGACCTTGGTGCCGTTGCGACTCTTGAGATCGCGGACGTACCAATAGCCGCCGTTTACGTAGAGCTGGCAATGATGGGCCGACACATTCGCAAATCGCAGCACGATATCGCAACTCTCGCGGCGGCCGATCAGCAGGTCTTTCTTAATGAGTGGAATCGGATCGCCGCCACCGATCGGCACCAGTTCGCCAAAGTTACTCACATTTCACCTCACAGGATACCCGTGGACTGTCCCAGCAGCGTCGCACGCCGCCCGCTGCTCTGGCCCCTGATCACTTGCCGCCACGGTCGTAGCCGCCTAAGATCGCGCGAAGTCTCGCTCAATCGATAGACTCTGACTGGCCAACGCGCTAGTCTAGGCAGCGATCCGCTAGGGCGTCAACGAAATGACTGGTCAGAGCACCACAACAAACCAAAAACCAGCTTTCGTGGCCATTCCCAAGGAATCTCCTGATTGGCGTGCTGCCGGGCTGCGGTTCTACGGCTATGGGTTCTTTTTGAAGAATCGCTTTGGCCATCCCGTGCACAAAGTGAGCCTCGACGCGGGTTTTACCTGCCCCAATGTCGACGGCACAGTCGCCCGCGGGGGCTGCGTGTTTTGTGATAATCGCAGCTTCAGCCCCAGCCGGCGATTGCCGCGCAGCTCGATTGGCGAGCAACTCTCAGTCGGCATGGGCAAGGTGCGCGAGCGGTTCGGCGTCGAGCGATTTCTGGCCTATTTTCAGCCAGCGACGAACACTTATGCACCCGTCGCGCGGCTGCGACCTCTCTATGAGGAAGCGTTGGCCCACCCCCAGGTGGTTGGTCTGGCGATTGGAACGCGCCCCGACTGCGTGCCCGACGAGGTGCTCGACCTGGTCGACGAACTAGCGGCGCAGCGCTACGTGAGCCTGGAACTGGGATTGCAGACGATTCACGACGGCTCGCTGGCCTGGATGAACCGCGGCTGCACGAATGCGGCCTTCGTCGATGCCATGGCGCGGGCCCGCGGACGCAACTTCGAGATTGGCGCGCATGTCATCTTGGGACTGCCCGGCGAGTCGCACGACGACATGCTGGCCACTGCTGATGCGCTGGCCCGCTCGGGCGTCAACAGTGTGAAGATTCACAATCTATACGTCGTCAAAGACACACCGCTGGCCGACGACGTCGCGGCCGGCCGCGTGACACTGCAATCGCAGCCCGAGTACGTCGCCACTGTGGTCGACTTTATTGAGCGCCTGCCGACGTCGGCGGTCGTCGAGCGAGTGAGCGGCGAAGCGCCACCGAACTACTTCGTGGGACCGGCGTGGTGCTTGCAGAAAGCGGCGGTCCGTCTGGCGATCGACGCCGAATTCCACCGTCGCGATACATGGCAGGGCCGCCTTTGCGTGGCGACGGCTGCTGGATCGCAATAGCCTGGTGGACTCATCGCTAAGCGATCCACCGAACTATCGCCGGGCAATTTGCCCGCGAGCGACCCGGAGCGCCTCGGCAAGTGCCAAGTCAGCGTCATCGACCGGCAATTGAAAGTTGTTGTCTTCAACCGGCTTGGCGGCCCGATGCACCTGCACGTCCGGCTCGACCCCAACCTTGCTATAAGGATGGCCGTTAGGCGAATAGAACTTGGCGGTCGTCAACCGCAGTCCTGAGCGGGCGAGGTTTAGCGGGAAAATCCCTTGGACGGAGCCCTTGCCGTAGCTGCGAACGCCGACGATCGTGCCCCGGCGATGGTCGCGAATCGCACCCGCGAAAATCTCGCTGGCACTAGCGCTGTCGCCGTCGATGAGCACCACTAGCGGCAGCTTCCACGTTCCTGCACGGTGCGCCGCGTAGGTGAAATCTTCATGCGGATTGCGGCCGCGAGTGGCGACAATCGTTCCCTCATCCACGAACTTGTCGGCCACTTCCACCGACGACGTCAGCAGCCCGCCCGGGTTGCCACGCAGGTCCATGATCAACTGCTTCATGCCTTGGCGATGCAAACGCCAGAGCGCGGCATCAAGATCGCGGGCGGTAGTCTTTTGAAAGCATGTGAGCTTGAGATACGCGATACCGCGATCGCGATCCAGGAGTGCTTCGTCGGTGATGCTGGGGATTTCGACGTGTGCCCGACGCACGCTAACGCGGTAGTCTTGCCGCTGCGGCGAGCGGACCTGCAATTCGACCGTGCTGCCTTCCTCGCCTTGCAGTAGGTTGGCCGCCTCGTCGGTCGACATATCAGCGGTCGAGCGGCCTGCCACGGCGATGATGGTATCGCCAGCCGCCAGTCCGCTTTTCTCCGCGGGGCTACCGGGAATGACCTTTACGATCAGTAGTGCCCCCTCGGCCGACTTGAGTTCAATCCCCAAGCCGACAAAGTTGCCATCGATCTGCGAATAGGTTTCGTTGAGTTGGTCGCCGGTGAGGAAGGCCGAGAAGTCGTCGAGCGCGTTGGTCGCGCCGCAAACGTATTCGAGCACGATACTGGTGCCTGAAACTCCGAGCCGCTGCTTACCGAGTGCCGCGGCTTGGGCGACCGCGCTGCGGGCCTGATGCCGATCGTTCATCGGCATCGCCCGCAGTGTGCGATAGAGTTCGTCGCGGAAGCGCTTGACGGCGGCGGGCGGCGCCTGCTTGAGGTGCCGTTCGACAAAGACCGGGTCGGCCAAAGCGATATCGAGCCCCTGGGTGCCACGATCGACGAGGTTCCGCCAACTGGGCTGCTCGACGTAGTGCGAATGAATCTTCAGCAGCACTTCGGAGTACAGGGCCAGCGCGTCGGTCTCCGACAAGCCAGCTAATGAGCGAGTGAAGCTTTGATCGCTATAGCGGCGCGACAGGTCGTAGTGCAGCTTCGACGAAGTGAACTTCTGTTCGAGGCGGCTTTCGTTAGGGTGCTGGCGCAGGGCTTCTTCGTAGTGCGTGAGCGCTTCGCCCCAACGACGTTCCTTTTCGAGCGCTTGCCCGCGCTCGAGGATGGTGTCAACCTGATCCGCCGAGGCGCCCGCCGGGCCGAAATCGACCTGTGCGAACAAGGACTGCGGAGCGACGAAGGCGGCAGCGGCCGCCAACAACAAGACCCGCGCGGTGCGGGAGACCCAGCTAGGCATGCTTGTTTCCATCCGAGGTGCGTTGGCCGCGGGGGAGGCGACTCAGGGCCGCAGAGCACAAGTGCTCGGCGCTGCAAAGAGGCGGTCACCGCCGTAAGGCACTAGGGCGTGCGGAATGGTCGGCAGGACCGGTTCCGTGTGCGTGTTCTCGCGACAAGGTGGTAGCTCGACAACGCTTTGACCGGGGTGTGCGGGTCCGGCACTTCGGTCAACTGGAGTATAGGCCACAGACCGGGGGTGGTCAAAGAATCGAGGGAAAAAGCGGGACGATTCTTCGACGTTAACACCGTACCGCTCAGCACATTGGATAGATTGCCCCAGCCGGTGCGCGCAGCAGGACGTTCTGTATAACTACGTCCGGCAAGTCCGTGCCCGCGGCGCTTAACGACGTTAAGAATCTTGCCGATCCCCGGCATCGCGACCATGCCGACAACGGGCGTCCCGGGCGCCGGCGAAAAGCGCATTGCCCGTAGCGACTTTATCGATTTGTCGGGTGGTAACACCCGTGGTTCAGGGTCGTACCGAAACAATCGGGACACCGTACTGCGAGCTGGCCGCTGCCGCCTATAATGCCAGCTATGGGCGCCCATCGAGCTACTCGCCGCGAATTCATTCAGGGGCGCGCGGCGGTTGAAAGGTTGGCCGAGCTGGCTCAGCAGGCTTTGCCGAGCGATTTAGGTTCTGCCGTCGAGGCTGAAGTCGCCGGGCCCTATCGGTTGCATCTCACCCGCCGTGCAATGGCCTGCGAATTCGAGGTGATCCTAAACGCCGGCGAGCATGTCGGGGCGAGCGAACTGGCGGTCGAAGCTCTCGATCTGGTCGACCGGCTGGAAGCACAGCTCACCGTCTATCGTGATACGAGCGAATTAGTGGCAATCAATCGCCAAGCCGCCGACGAACCGGTGCCGGTCGAGACTCGCTTGTTCGCCTTGCTTGAACTCGCGTCGCGCCTGCATGCCGAAACCAGTGGCGCGTTCGACATCACCGCGGGGCCTTTGACCAAGGCCTGGGGTTTCTTTTCGCGGCGGGGTGCACGGCCGGATGAACCTGAGATCCAGCGAGCACTGGCTGCCGTCGGAAGCCAGTACCTCAGTCTCGACCCGTCCAGCGAGACCGTTGAGTTTCTTAAGCCCGGCATGGAGCTCAACCTTGGCGCCATCGGCAAAGGCCACGCGCTCGATCGATGCTCCGAGTTTCTCGACGCCGCGGGTCTAAACAGCTACCTGATCCATGGCGGTCAGAGCAGCGTGCTGGCACGCGGAAGCCAGTCGGGTGAGGGAACGACTGGCAGTTGGACGATCGGATTGGGTAACCCGGCGCACCCCGGCCGCCAATTGGCCGAAATCAACCTGTTCAACCAGGCGTTGGCGACTTCGGGCTCGCGCGTGCAGTCATTTCGACAGGATGGGCGCCGTTACGGGCATATTCTCGATCCGCGAACAGGGGAACCGGCTGAAGGGATACTCACTTCCACGGTTATTGCACCCTTGGCCGCCACAGCCGACGCCCTGTCGACTGCTTTCTACGTACTTGGGGTCGACCGATCTGTCGACTTTTGCCAGTTGCACCCCGATGTCGGGGCCGTGCTCGTAACACTGGGCCGTAGCGGCCAGAGCGAGACACATCTCTTGGGCCGGGCAGCCCAACAGGTTCGACTGCTATCGGCGTGACCTGCCGGGGATTCGCAGCAACGATCGTGCCGGCATCGGTTACTTCGGCCTAGCACTCTGCCATCATTCGGACGTCACAGGCCGAAAACATGGAATCCAGAAGGTCTGCCGTGGCTCGGGACTTCTCCGGTATTGTCTCCCAGCCGCTCCGCCTGGCGGTTAGAATTGACCTATACCGCCCCGCCCGACCGCACGCTTCGTCGCCGCTCGATGCTCGAACTCGTCCTGAATAACGTCTCGTACTTCGGCATTATCGCTGTGTTGTTGGCGACGGGCGCCGGCTTGCCCATTCCCGAAGAGCTGGTCGTCGTGGCCGCCGCCTGGGCAAGCTATGAGGCGGGTCCGCTGAACCCTTGGCTGGCATTTCTCTCCTGCCTGGTCGGAGCACTGGCCGGCGATGCCCTGATGTACGGTATCGGTTACCACTTCGGGCACAGCATTCTGCGTGAGAACCGCTGGGTGGGGCGTTGGGTCCACCCCGAGCGCGAAGCCCGCGTCGAGCGCTTGATCGCCCGGCACGGTCTGAAGGTGTTATTTGCGGCGCGATTTCTGATGGGGCTGCGGTCGACGGTCTATCTGGCTGCCGGCGTGCTTCGCATTCCGTTTAAGCGTTTTGTGCTGGTTGACATCTTTTGCGCGGCCACGGTGATCGGTGTGGTGTTCGGCGCCAGTTACGCCTTCGCGCCCCGCCTCGATAGCTTGTATCAATTGTGGGAGATTGTTCGCGGCACACATATCTGGGTGACCGTGTCGCTCGTCGCCGCGGTGCTGGCTTTTATCGGCTACTATTGGCGTCGAGCACGGCTGCGACGCGCGCGTTTCGCGCTGCGGCTCATTGAGCGCGCTAGTCGGCAGCAACAACCGGTCGCGACCGAGCAGGTCGAGCCGAGCGAAACCGCGGCCTGAACTAGCCCGCCTGGCAGGATCGCGCCTCGGTGCCAGGATAGGACCGCGAGCGAGTTGAGCTGCGTTGTTGGGCCGGCAGGCCGTTTCGCGTACCGGGAGCCGGCATTGTGTCATGTCTTGATGGCATGCTCGCGCGTACGATCTGGCAATTAGTGCTGAGCGCTTAGTCGCAGGGCGTTCAAAAACGGCGACCGCGATCATGCTTCAGGTGACGATCCTGACTCTGCCGAATTCCTGCTTCGCGAAGTGATCGATGCTATTAGGATCAATCCTGATGTAGACCTAAACGAGAATCCTTACGCTTCAAGAGCTGGGAAAGCAGCAAGCTCCGCGCTGCGCCGCACAACGCCTGCGGCACGTGAGGTGGGTGGGGCCGGGATTGTCCGAACAGCGAGACGCTAGGACGAATTTTCGGCAAGTGGCGCGTTTTATCGCGGGAAAACGATTACCATTGGTCGCAATTGTGTCGCAGACCACAATCCAGACGCGTTGCACTGCCTGACATCGCGTCCTGCGACAGTATCCGGTTGCCTATTCGACAAAGCGCGGGAATGCAAGCAGAGAGTCTTTCGACGCGCCTCGCCGTTCGTCCGACGCCTATGAGTGTACACAATCTCGACAAACTCTTTCGGCCGCAACGGATCGCCGTGATCGGGGCCAGCGACGATCGCGCAAAAGTCGGCTCGATCGTATTGCGCAACCTGGTCGGGCAAGACTCCGACGTCGTGGTCTACCCGGTCAACTCGCGGCGCGAAGCCGTACACGGGATATCGGCTTACCCAAGCGTGGCCGACTTGCCGCACCCGGCCGACCTGGCGATCATTTGCACGCCGGCGGCAACCGTGCCCGACTTGATCCGCCAAAGCGGCGCGAGCGGCGTGCATGGCGTGGTGATCATTTCAGCAGGCTTCCGCGAAATAGGCGATGCCGGACGCCGGCTCGAAGAGGAAGTACGCGCGGCCGCGGCGAGTTTTCCCGACTTGCGAATCTTGGGGCCGAACTGCCTGGGCTTCATGGTGCCCTCGCGTCAGCTCAATGCGAGTTTCGCCAGCGAAGGATTGCCGGCCGGACGCGTGGCGTTCATCTCGCAATCTGGAGCGCTGGGCACGGCGGTGGTCGACTGGGCACAAGGCAAGGGCGTCGGCTTCTCGTTCTTCGCGTCGTTGGGCAATATGCTCGACGTCGGCTTCGACGACTTGCTCGATTACCTGGCGGCCGACAAGCAGACAGCGGCGGTGATGCTGTACGTCGAATCAATCAGCGAGGCGCGCGACTTCATGTCGGCAGCGCGCGCCCTGGCGCGGGCCAAGCCGATCGTGGTTTGCAAGGCCGGCCGCTTTGCCGAATCGGCCCAGGCCGCGTCGTCGCACACGGGGGCCATGGCGGGGGTCGACGAAGTGTACGACGCGGCGTTCAGCCGCGCGGGCATCGTGCGCGTGGCGGAAATCAACGAGTTGTTCGATTGCGCCGAACTGCTGGCCAAAGCCGCGCACTTGCCGCGCGGCGAGCGGTTGGCGATCGTCACCAATGCCGGTGGGCCCGGGGTCATGGCGACCGACGCGCTGCTGGCCCGGCAAGGTCGCCTGGCGAAGCTCAAGCCCGAAACCCTGGCGCGCCTGAGCGAGGTGTTGCCGGCCGCGTGGTCGCATGGCAATCCGGTCGACGTGCTGGGCGACGCCTCGGCCGAGCGTTACGAGCGGGCACTGGAAATCATTTTGGGAGCCGACGAAGTTGACGCGGCCGTGGTGGTGCTGACACCGCAAGCGATGACCGAGCCGCTCGGCACGGCGCAAGCAGTGGTGCGCGCGGCGGCCGCTGCGCACAAGCCGGTGCTGACTTCGTGGATGGGAGACAAGTCGGTGCGGGGGGCCATCGAGCTGCTCAACCGCGCGGGGCTGCCTACCTATCGTACGCCCGAGCAAGCGGTGCAAGCATTCATGCACCTGGTGGAGTACGTGCGCCGCCGCGAGCTGTTGTATGTAACACCGCGCGACGTGCCACTGGCCTGCAAGCTCGATCGAACGGAGCTGTGCGCGCGGTTCGCCGCAATCACTTCCCGCGGCCAGGCGGTACTGACCGAAGACGAATTGAAGTCGTTGCTCGACGCCTACGGAATTCCGGTCACTAGCGCCGCGGCGGCGCGCACTGCCGACGAAGCGGTGCGGCTGGCGGCCGAACAGGGTTATCCGGTCGTGCTGAAGGTGCTTTCGCCACAGATCACGCACAAAACCGAGGTCGATGGCGTGGCGCTCGACTTGGGGAGCGCCGACGATGTGCGGCGCGCGTTCGAGCGCATCGTCAGCACGGCACGCGCGCGGCGCCCCGATGCCGAAATGCAGGGAGTGACCGTGCAGCGGATGGTGTCGTTCGCCCGCGGTATGGAACTGATCGTGGGGGCCAAGGCCGACCCCGTGTTCGGGCCGGTGATCATGGTCGGGCCAGGGGGTGTGACGGCCGAACTACTCGGCGATCATGCGCTCGAATTGCCGCCGCTCGACGAAACCTTGGCGCGGCGCATGCTCCAGTCGCTGCGCTGTTGGCCGCTATTGGCGGGCTACCGGGGCCGCGCGCCGCTGGCCATCGAACCGTTGATCGAGGTGCTGATTCGGTTTTCGTATTTGATCGCCGAACTGCCTGAGATCCGCGAGATCGATATCAATCCGCTCGTGGTGACGCCGGACGAAGTGATCGCGCTCGACGCCCGGGTGTTCGTCGAACCGCAGCGGCGGCCGCAGACTTCGCGGCGTTACGGTCACCTGGCAATCTGCCCGTATCCCGAGCATTTGGTGTTTTCGCGCGAGTTGAGCGACGGGACGCCGGTGGTGCTGCGCCCGATTCGCCCGGCCGACGAGCCGCTGTGGCACGACCTGTTGAGCCGCTGCTCGGAACAGACGTTATACAACCGCTTTCGCTACCTCTTCCAAGAAGCGACGCACGAGATGGCGAGTCGCTTTTGCTTTATCGACTACGACCGCGAGATCGCGCTGGTGTCCGAAGCCCAGCGCGACGGCCGGCACGAACTGCTGGGCGTGGGGCGCCTGGTCGCCGACCCCGATCACGTGACCGCGGAATATGCCGTGCTCGTGGCCGATGCCTGGCAGGGTCGCGGGCTCGGCAAACTGCTGACGGAGACCTGCCTGACGATTGCGGCGGGCTGGGGATTGAAGTCGGTCTATGGCGAGACAGCCACGGATAACGCGCGGATGATCCATCTGTTTCGCTGGGCGGGCTTCGATCTCGATCAGGTGCGGTATCCGGGTGTGATCTTGGCGCAGCGGAGTTTAACGCCGGCACAAGAGTCGGCGTGAGCCAAGGAACGGCCGGAAAAACAACTTCCTGTTTTCTTAGCCCCCTCACCCTACCCTCTCCCGCGAGGGGAGAGGGGACAAGTGAGAAGTTATTTCTCGACCGTGCCTAAGCGACGGCGACCGGCGTGTCGCGCGCTGCTAACAGATGCGAGGGAGCGGGGCCCCCAACGGCTCATCGAGCGGTTGCAGGCGGCCCAGGGCACGGCGCACAGCGACCGGCGCCGCGCCGGCTGGCTCTACGCGACCGATGACGGCGGCGCGGGCGAACTGTGGAAGCTGCTGTAGAGCGGCGAGCGCTCGTTCGACTTGATCGGCTGGAATGGCCGCCACGAGCGTGCCTTCGTTGGCGATGTGCAACGGATCGAGCCCCAACAGCTCGCAGGCGGCGCGAATTTCGGGGAGCACGGGCACGGCCGTTTCATCTATGACCAGCGAGCGGCCGCTGGCGGCGGACCATTCGTGCAGCAGGGCCGCCACCCCGCCGCGCGTGGCGTCGCGCATGGCCCGCGGCCGGATGCCGTCCTGATCGAGCGCTTCGATGCTGGGCCAGAGCGGCGCGCAGTCGCTCGCGGGCGCTGGCTCAAACCCGAACGCTTCGCGGGCTTCGAGGACGGCGATGCCATGCTGGGCGATTGGCCCGCTGACGAGCAGCCGGTCGCCAACTTGTAGCGACGCGGGCCCGGGGGGCGCCGGATCGAGCAGCTCGCCGATGCCGGTGGTGTTAATGAAAACTCGATCGGCGGCGCCGCGTGGCACAACCTTGGTGTCGCCGGTGACAATTGCAACCTGGGCGATGCGTGCCGCCGCGGCAATGCTGGCCAGGACACGATCGAATGTCGCGAGCTCGAGCCCTTCTTCAAGGATGAACGACAGACTCAGCCAGCGGGGCCGCGCGCCGGCCACGGCCAGGTCGTTCGCGGTTCCGTAGACTGCCAGCGAGCCGATGTCGCCGCCGGGAAAAAACAGCGGCGTCACGACGAAGCTGTCGGTCGTCATGGCGAGCCGGCAAGCACTGCCTGGCAAGAGGGCCGCGTCGGCATTGCTATCCAACGCAAGGCCGCCGAGCGCCGGAACGATCCGCTCTTGAATCAGCCGACGCGAGAGCAAACCCCCTTCGCCGTGGGCGAGCGCGACGACTTCCGCTCGGCCCGTGCTCGTGATTGGGCAGGCGATCTCCCCCATGTTGAGCTGATTCATGATCCAGTGACTCCCACGGGTCGATTGCGCGCGTAACGGAAATATGCCGCGCAGGCCCCCTCGGAGGAGACCATCGGAGCGCCGAGTGGCTGCTGGGGCGTGCAGCGCGTGCCGAAGGCGGGACAAGCCGAGGGCTTGATGCGACCGGCCAGTACCGCGCCGCTGTGGCACTCGCCCGATTCGATCACCGTGAGCTGCACATCGCGAAACTTCTTGGCCGCGTCGAACTTCGCCCACTCGGGCCGCAGCCGCAGGCCACCGGCGGCGATCGTGCCCAGACCGCGCCACGGGCGATCGCAAATCTCATAGACTTGCCGCACGACTTCTCCAGCAGCGAGATTGCCAGCGGGGCGCGCGCTACGTCCGTAGCAGTTTTCGACGCGCGCCTCGCCCGCTTCGAGCTGTTCGACGCACGCGAGAATGCCATGGAGCAAATCAACCGGTTCAAAGCCAGTCACGACGACCGGCACGCGGTAGTTGGCGGCGAAACCGTCGTACGTTTCATATCCGACCACGGTACACACGTGCCCCGCCGCGAGAAAACCGTCGACGCCGCAGCCGGGCGCGCGGATGATGGCCTCCATCGCGGGCTGCACCCGAACGTGAGCGACGAGGAGCGAGAAGTTGTCGAGACCATGGCGCGCGGCTTGCAACACGGCCAGTGCCGTGGCCGGCGCCGTGGTTTCGAAGCCGACGGCGAAGAACACGACTTGCCGCTGCGGATCGCGCCGCGCCAGTTCGACCGCATCCAGCGGCGAGTAGACCGTGCGCACGTTGCCGCCGGCAGCCCGCACGTCGAGCAGGCTGCCGTGGCTCCCCGGTACGCGAAGCATGTCTCCGAAGGTGGCGACGAGCGCTTCGGGACGAGCGGCCAGTTGTTGCGCGAAGTCAATCGCTTGGATCGCCGTGACGCAGACGGGGCAACCGGGACCGTGAATCAACTCGACCGCGCCCGACAGTTCGGTGTCGATCCCATGGCGAAGCAGATTGTGCGTCTGGCCGCCGCAGACCTCCATGATGCGCCAGGTGCGCGTCGCGCGGTGGCGGATCGCCCGCGCTAGTTGCCCGGCGAGTTGCGGATCGCGGTACTCTTCGAGGAACTTCATGGCGAGCCCTCCGTGTGATCGAGCCGGGCGATGTGCCAGCCATCGTCGTCGCCCAGGCGCGCGAGCTCGTCGAACACGCGCTGTGCTTCGTGTGGATCGAGCCGGGTGATGGCCACGCCGGCGTGCACGATGACAAAGTCTCCCACGCTGGCATCCGTGGCGCATGCCATGTGGCAGACGCGGCGCAAGCCGTCGAATTCGATTTCGGCCGTGGCGAAGGTCGGGTCGCGATCGATCCAGCGGACGACACGCCCTGGGATGCCGAGGCACATCAGACGATACCTCCTGAGCGGAGGCGCGCGGACGCGACCGCCAGTTGCCCGGCGGCGAGCCCTCCGTCGCCGGGCGGAATAGCGCCGGGCAAACCGAGGCGATCAGCGCGATATGGCCAGGCGTCGGCCACGAGCTCGACCAGGATCCGATTCTGAAAGACACCCCCCGATAGCACCATGGGGTGCTTGGAATACCGCCGCGCGACCGCGATCGCCGCCGCGGCAAGCGCGCGATGAAATCGCATGGCCATGGTGCCCGGCGGCACGCCGGCCGCTCGGTCGGCAAGCAATTCTTGAACGAGCGGCCGCCAATCGAGTTCGGCCGGCGAGCCTGGCGTCAGTGGCAGGCAGTAGCTGCCCGGCGCCGCGGTGTCGCAGGCTGCTTCGAGCAGCATAGCCGGCTGGCCTTCGTAGCCGGCGTGCGTGATTCCTAAAGCCAGGCAGGCGGCACCGTCGAACAAGCGGCCGATGCTCGTGGTTTGCGGCGATAGTCGCGGATGGGTGGCCAGCCGAGCGACTTGAGCAATCGACTGGGAGGAAACGTCGCCGAGTCTTAGCGCTAGCGCCGCTTCGATCCCTGCGGCCTGCGCGACGAGGGAAACGGCCGTGCGCCACGGCTCTCGAACGGCCGCTTCGCCGCCGGGCAGCACGAATGCTCGACAATGGGCAACGCGCCGATAGTAGCAGGTCGTAGTCAGCAGACATTCGCCACCCCAGATCGAACTGTCCGGCCCGTAGCCGGTGCCATCCCAAGTGAGCGCGAGCACCTCTCGGTCGAGCCAGCCATGTTCGAGCATCGCCGCCGCCGCATGCGCATGATGATGATCGACGGCCAGTGTCGGCCGCCCCGTCGCCTTGGCCCAGCGCGTCGTAAAGTAGTCGGGGTGCGAATCGTGCACGATGATCGTTGGCTCGGCACCGTAGAGTTTCACGAGCGCCGAGACTTGTTCGAGCCAACGGGTGCGCGTCGCCTGCTCATCAAGATCGCCGAGGTGCGGGCCAAGCACGGATTGATTGCCGTTGGACAGGGCCACGGCACTCTTCTGATGTCCGCCGACAGCGAGCATGGGGGACGTAGCTTCAAGGGAAAGCGGTAGCGGGGCCAGACCGCGGGCCAGACGCAGCGTCACCACGCGATGGGCGATGACGCGGACGACGCTGTCGTCGATCGGTCGCCAGATCGGGCGATTGTGATGCAGCCAGACATCGGCGACGTTGGCCAGGTTCGACTGCGCGTCGGCCGGCTCGTATTCCAATGGCGCGCTATCCCGATTTCCGCTGGTCGCCACCAGGGGTCGGTTGCAGCGCGTGACCAGTTGCCAGTGCAACGGAGTCGTCGGCAGCAGGAGGCCGATGGTGTCGAGCGTACCGTGAACTTCTGGCGCCAAGTTTGCGTCGGCGCGCCGCCGGGCGATGACAATCGGATTGGCGGGATCGGCGAGCGCGTGGCGCTCGGCATCACTGAGATGCGCCAGCCGCTCGGCATCTGCCAACGAAGCGACCAGGACCGCGAAGGATTTCGTCGGTCTGGCTTTGCACACGCGGAGCTGCTCGACTGCCGTGCGATTCGTGGCGTCGACCAGCAACTGATAGCCTCCCAACCCACATAACGCGACGATGCGACCCTGAACCAGGGTATCGACGACCAAGGTGATTGCCGCGGCGCGCTGGCCGAGCACGACGGTATCACGATCGGTGGCCCACGCGTGCGGCCCACAGCAAGGACAGCCGATGGTCTCCGCATGGAAGCGACGATCGGCCAGCGACTCAAATTCGCGCCGGCAATGGCCGCAGAGCGCGAAATCGGCCATGCTCGTTTGGCTTCGATCGTACGGCATGGCGCCGATCAGCGAGTAGCGCGGTCCGCAGTTGGCACAACTGGTGAACGGATAGTCATGGCGCGCATCGCCAGGGCATGCGACGTCCGTCAAACATTCCGCGCAAACGGCTCGATCAGTTGGAACCTGTGCGGCTCGCGCGCCGGTCCCTGAGCTGCCGGCGATTTCAAATGCGAGGTGATCCGTCCGGTCGATGGGCGTCGACAACACGTGATCGAGTCGTACACCTCGCGGCAAGGCCGGTATCAGTCGCTCGCGAAATTGCGCAAGCGCGGCGTACTTGCCTGCTACTTCCACCTCGACACCTTCGTCGGTGTTGCGCACGCAGCCCGCGAGCTGTAGGTCTGCCGCCAGTCGCGCGATGGCTGGACGGACGCCCAAGCCCTGCACCCGGCCCACCAGTTTGAACCGCTCGGCCGCGACCGCGAGATCGCTCGCAGCCGCCGAGGTCACAAGCATGGCGATTCCTCCAGGAGGAGCGCGCGCTGCCGCGCCAGGTAATCGCACCAGCCCCCAATGCCATTGCCGGCTAAGGCGGATAGTTCAAACACCTCGAGCGCTGGCTGAATGCGCCGGGCGTCATACACTGCTGCAGCGACCGAAAAGGGAACATGGGGCAACAGGTCGAGCTTGTTGATGACCAGTGCCTGGCTGGTGCGGAAGGCCTTGGGGTACTTGCCCGGCTTGTCGTCTCCTTCGGTTGTGCTCAGCACGATAGCGCGGCAATGCTGGCCGAGATCGTGCGACGCGGGGCAGACCAGATTGCCGACGTCCTCGATAAACAAGATTTCGACGTCGAGCGGTTCGAGTTGTGCGAGTCCGCGCTCGACGAGCGGCAGTTCGAGATGGCAGGCGCCGCCGGTCGTGAGTTGTGCGACCGGCGCCCAGGGAGCGATTCGCTCGGCGTCGCGCGTTGTGGCGATATCGCCCACGAGCACCGCCAGGCGAGCACTACCGGCGAAATGCCGCGCGGTCGCTTCGAGCAATGTTGTCTTACCGGCGCCGGGGGAAGAAATCAGGTGTACGACGAGCGTGCCGCGCTGCTGCATCCGCTGGCGAAACGCCTTGGCGTCGGCCGCAGCGCCCGCCAACACATCGCGCTGGACGGAGATGACTTTAGTAACAGTCGCCATCGGCGGGCTCCCGATTGTTTTTCAAGGCAAATTCGACGCTTTCGAGAATCACCGCGTCGCCGTCCGTGGTGTCGATGTCGCGTGATCCGCACTTGGCGCAGAGAAAATGGAAATCCACGATGTTGAATTGGGCATCGCACGCTCGGCAATGCGCCTGCAAGGGGACTTCGCTCACGACGAGTTGCGTGCCGTCGAATAATGCCCCGTTGGCCAGGTCCGCGAACGCACGGCGCAGCAAGGGCGGCTCCACGCCCGCAAGCGGGCCGACGCGCACGCGCACTTCGATCACGCGATGCGCCGCGTCGGCACGTGCCAAAGCGACAGCCTGATCGAGTAAGGCCTTGACGAGCGATCGTTCATGCATGATTGAGGTCTCGCTCGATGACCGCGACAAACGACGCCAGCACGCGACGAACGCCGGGCGACAGATCATGTTCACTGGTGGGACTGGCCCGATTGTCGCGGGCCGAGACGACTATCGACGCGCGCGCCGCGACCGTCAGGCCCCAGATCGTGGTTTGCTTTGGCAACAGGCCGAGCTGTTCGGCGAGCGCCAGCGTGCCCGCGAGACTCATATCGTGCGTGCCGCCGAAGGTGACTTCGTCGATCAGCGACGTGGGCCAGTCAAAACGCCGCCAGGAGCCCGGTAGACCACCCCCGTGACAGGCATCACAAATCACAAGTCGGTCCACGTCCGCGAGCCAATCGAGCAGGTCGGCCGGCGCTCGCGCGCAGCGCACGAGCGTGTTGGCCACGCCGCGCCGCTGGATTTGCCGGGCCACGAGCCAGCCGAGCCGATCGTCACCCGACGGGCTGCCGACCCCCACGAGCAATTGCAAAACGCGGCCGGTCATGCGCGATCGACCTTCAGCTTGAGGAAGTGGGTCGAGCAACTGATGCAGGGATCGTAGCTGCGCACGAGCCGCTCGCACTGCTCGGCCAAGCGCTGATCGTCGGCCGCCTCGACGACGGGAACGAGCACTCGTAAATCGTCTTCGATCTGACGTTGGTTTTGTGAGGTGGGAGGAACGATCTTCGCCGACACAACCAGCCCCGCGTCGTCGATTTCGTAGCGATGGTAGAGCAGTCCGCGCGGCGCCTCGGTAGCGGCGTGGCCTGTGCCGGCCTGCGGAAGAAACGCGACGCGAGCGGTTTTGGGCGGGCGATAGTCGCGCAGGATCGACAGCGCCACTTCGAAGGCGTGCACGAGCTCGAGGCCACGCGCGACGATGCTCTGGTACGGGTTGCCGCAGGGCCAGTCGATCGACAACTGGTCAACGAGCGTACGAGCTGTAGGTGAAAGCCGTTCAAGATTAAGTCCGACTCGCGACAGCGGGCCGACCAGATAAGGGCGGTTTGTCCCCGTGCGCACGGCGTGCAGCGCGGTTGAGTGCGGAACCTGCTGTTCGTGGAATTCCCGTTCAAAGTCGGCCACGTCGAGGTGCAAGCCGTCGGACGAGGCGATGTACCCCTCGTTCATCGGATATTCGTCCGGATGCGATAGCGAGACGAGATCGTAGTCGCGCGAGAACTGGGGGAAATCGAAGCCGGCTACCCAGCGCGTGGTGGCCACGGCGGCTGCGAGCCCCCACTCGAAGTCGGGGACGAGGGCGGCCAATTCCTCGCGCCGGGGCAAACGATAGAAGCCCCCGACGGCCACGTTGATCGGATGGATGGCTCGGCCGCCCAGGACTTCGAGTAGGGCGTTGCCATGTTTTTTGAGCCGCAGACCACGTTGCACTTCTTGGCGGTGATCGCGGGCCAAGCTCAGGCCGCTGTCGTAGCCGAGAAAGTCGGGTGCATGCAGCAAATGCACATGCAACGCATGACTTTCGATCCACTCGCCGCAATAGAGCAGCCGCCGTAGCGTGCGGATTTCAGTCGGCACAGCAATGCCCAGCGCCTTCTCAAGGGCGTGAACTGCCGACATCTGATAGGCGACGGGGCAGATGCCGCAGATGCGCGCGACGATGTCGGCCACGTCTTCGAGTGCGCGACCACGCAGCAGTGCCTCGAACAAGCGCGGCGGTTCGTAGATCTCGAGGCGTACTTCCTCGACGTTTCGCCCCCGCAAGCGGACGTAAAGCCCGCCTTCTCCCTCGACGCGGGTGAGCGCCTCGACGCGAATGGTGCGGGCTTGATCTGCCATGATTCAGGAGTCCAGCAACGGTTGCCCATGATCGGCGGCAGGAGCGTTGGCCAGGCGGTCGCTCTCGGCGCGAAACTCGGGCGCGTAGCCGTTGAAGCTGCGCAGGCTGCGCACGATGCTCGCTCGATCAACACCATCGGCCTGGAACTGCCCGGTCAAGCTCACCAGATTCGGTTGGGCGGCAGGGCCGAAGCAGCCGTAGCAGCCGCGATCGTAGGCGGGGCAGATCGCGCCGCAGCCGGCCTGCGTGACCGGACCCAGACAGGGCTCGCCGCGCGCGACCACAACGCAGACCGTGCCGCGGCGTTTGCAGTCGAGACAAACACTGTGCGCGGGGGTGCGCGGCCGATTGCCGGCCAACAAGGCACGCAGCACTTCGAGAAGCTGATACTTGTTGATCGGGCAGCCGCGCAACTCGAAGTCGACGGGGACATGATCGGAAATGGCCGTCGAAGTGGCCAGTGTGCGGATGTACTGCGGCGACGCATACACACTGCGCAAGTACTCGGCGGAGTCACCCCAGTTGCGCAGCGATTGGATACCTCCGGCGGTCGCGCAGGCGCCGATGGTGACGAGAAACCTCGCCTGCTGGCGAACCTGGCGAACGCGCGCAGCATCATCTGCTGTGGTAATCGAGCCTTCGACGAGCGCCACGTCGTAGGGCCCCGGTTCCTGGCGACTCGTAGCTTCGAGAAAGTAGACGATCTCCAGCCGCTCGGCGAGGCCCAGCAGTTCGTCCTCGGCCGCTAACAGCGAAAGCTGGCAGCCGTCGCACGAGGCGAACTTGAAGACTGCCAAGGTGGGAGGTCGAGTATTCACGTGACCACGCGCGGTCAAAGTGCTTCGATGCTCAGAAATGGGGCGATAAGATCGTACCGGAATACGGGACCATCGCGACAGATGAACGCGGGGCCAAGCTGACAGTGTCCGCACAAGCCCACGGCACACTGCATGTTTCGTTCCAAAGAAAGGTAAATCTGTTCGGGCTTTAAGCCGCGCTGTAACGCGCTGCGCGCAGCGTAGCGCATCATGACTTCTGGACCGCACGTGAGCACGACACAGTTGCCGGGCACCAGGGGGCGGAGTCGATCGAACAGCAGCGGTACGACACCGATGTTCCCGGTCCAATGCAGCGTGGCGCGATCGACGGTGACCTGCACTTGCATTCCGCGGATGATCCAGTCGGAGAACTGACGCTGATAGAGCAAGGTGTCTGGCGTGCGTGCGCCGTAGATCAGCGTCAGGCGGCCGAAGCTGGCGCGATGATCGAGCAGGTACTCGACCGCCGGCCGCAGAGGAGCCAGGCCGATGCCGCCGGCCAACAGGATGACGTCGGCGCCCTGATATTCCTCCAACGGCCAGGCCGTGC
The DNA here is from genome assembly GCA_964495375.1 of uncultured Planctomycetaceae bacterium. GTDB lineage: Bacteria > Planctomycetota > Planctomycetia > Pirellulales > JAEUIK01 > JAIESQ01. The sequence goes on from CAZBWM010000057.1 coordinate 34,843, forward strand.
CAAAAGGCCCCCGCAGGCCCAGGCAACCGCCGGTGCAAAGCCGCTCGAGTGCCCGGGTGGTGTTGCCCGCGGTGCGAATCGTATGCAACCACGTGTTGGGGTCACGTCGACCGCTGACGCTGATCGCCACTTCACCTACGCCTGGCAAGTAGAGCATGTTGAACTGACCCGGCAGGCAGTTGAATTGGTTTGCGTGGAGTTGATTGACGAAACCAAGCTCGTACGTGGCGACTCCGGAGATTTCGGTTTCGATCGCTATCACTCGGACCGGCAGTGCTTGCCACGGATTGGCCAGTGGAGCGCATACGGCGCGCGTCATGGACTCGCTCCTCGGATGGCGGCAACTTCTTCGGTCAAGTCGATGCCGACGGGGCACCAGGTGATGCAACGACCGCAGCCCACGCAGCCCGAGGAGCCGAACTGATCGATCCACGAAGCGAGCTTATGAGTCAGCCATTGCCGGTAGCGCGAGCGGATGGAATTGCGAACATTGCCGCCGTTCATGTAACTGAAGTCGACGTTGAAGCAGGAGTCCCACTGGCGGCGACGCTCGACGTGATCGCCGGTCAGATCGGTCACTTCATCGACCGAAGCGCAAAAACAGGTCGGACAAACCATCGTGCAGTTCGTGCACGACAGGCAGCGCGCGGCGACATCTTCCCAGCGGGCATGTTCGAGATTGCCGAGCAGCAGATCGCGGATGTTCGTCGTATCGAGCCGCCGTACGATTTGATTGACGGCTTGTCGGCGAGCGTGAGCCGCTTGCGTGGTTTCGTCCGCAGTCGCCGCGCGCTCGTCAAGCTGCGCGATAAGCCGCGCGCCCAACTCGCTGCCGACATCGATGATGAAACTATCGGCAAGCTCGGTGAGAGCCAGATCGAACCCGCTCCGACACTCAGGACCGGTTCTCATCGAGGTGCAGAAGCAGGTCCGCGCAGCCTGAGTGCAATGGACCGCGATGATGCAGCAGCCGGCGCGACGAGCCTGATAAAGGGGATCGACGTAGCCCCCTTCAAGGAACACGCGATCCTGGATCTTGATGGCGGCCAACTCGCAGGCCCTGACGCCGAGAAAGGCGTAGCGCGGCGGTTCGTCGTGCGGTGTTTGCAGCTCCCAGCCGTCGGCATTGCGATCTGCAGTGGCCACGGTGACCTGAGGCGGAAACAGAAAGCGTTTCCACGAATGCGGTCCGACGACGTAGCCGAAGAGCGCCTCGTCCGTGCGCCGTTCCAGGCGGTAGTGCGCCGGGTCCTGCACGTCAGTCCAGCCCTGGGGGAGATCGTCGATCGACTCGATACGGTCGTAGATGATCGCTTCTTGGCGAATCGTTGGCCCCACGACTTCGTATCCCAGCCGGGCCAACAACCGGATCAGGCGATCAAGTTGGCCGCGATCGATGCGGCGCGGCGGGCTCGATGGCGAGTTGGCCGTTTCCATGGTGAGTCTGTCTTCTGAACTATTACTGGCCAGAATTCAAGCTTGTGCGAGGCGCGCGATGGCGACCTAAGCGTGCCCTGGTCGCGGCTCCGTGGAGAACAAATCAAGCAATTGCAAACGCGTGGCCAACAATCGTTTCGAGAGCGCCAACGACATACGACGCATAAGCTGGTAGCCGAACGGCGGATTCGTCTCGCAAATGTCGAGCAAGCAATCCGCATCGATCGCGATGGTCTTGGTATCCTCGATGGCGATCGCCGTGGCCGTCATGCGACCGTCGCCCAAGAGTGCCGACCAGGCGAGCATGTCTCCAGATCCAAGAGATAAAATGCGAGTGCGCCCCTGACCAGGGACGAGCATTTCGAGCGCGACTCGCCCGGAACTCAGAAGATAAAGATTTCGGTTGACGCTTTCTTCACGGAAAATGATCGCGCCGGCGGAGAAGCTAATCGACGAAGCAATCATCGCGATGTCATCGAGAACTGCGTCGGGCGACTCGGACAGGAAGGCGATCGTGGCCAGTTGTTCGCGCAGCATCTGGCGATCCATGGTATGCAACCCGAGTGGTCGGTGAGTGCGGATTCGTCGCCGACGATCGGTATCATACAAGTCGTGCGCCTATTGCAGCAACTGTCAGTAACAGCAATGAAGTGCATCAGAGTCAAGTTCTTGGGATACGATGGCCCCGGCACCCAACATTGAAATCAAACTGCGTCATTGTTGGCCGAAGCTTCAGGTGTCCATTCGGCGGAGCACAGGTGGGGCAGAGTTCGAGTCCCGCTTGAGTGATCAAGCTTCTGGGGCCAGTGGCTCGGCCGTGTCTTCGCGAGCCCACCATCGGGCAGGAATTGCGTGAGCTCGTCGGCGCTGGGTGAGCCAGCCTGGCTCGCGATCAGCGGCAGCTTCGCCAGCACGCTCGTGAGGTAGCGCTGCGGGTCAATCGCGTGCCGCTCGGCGCTGGCGATCAGCGACCACAGCCGCGCCTGATTCGCCGCCGCGGCATCATGGCCGGCGAAGAGCCAGTTTTTTTGCGGCCGATCGCCACGCGCTTCAGCGCCCGCTCGGAAGCGATGTTGTCGATGTTCAAAATGGCGTTCGCGCGGGCTGTTGGCCAACTGCCCTGAGTGAATGCCATCAATGATTGCCCGCGTGTGCGCCAGTTTGATCCGTTTGCCGACGCCGTAACCGCCGCCACTCCAACCGGTATTTACGAGCCAGACCTGCGCCTGGTGCTCGCACATCTTTTTGGCCAACAACTCGGCATATTTGCTGGGGTGCCAAACGAGAAATGGTCCGCCGAAGCATGGCGAGAAAGTCGCTGAAGGTTCCTTGACTCCTTCTTCGGTCCCCGCGACTTTGGCCGTGTATCCACTAATGAAGTGGTACATCGCCTGTTCGGGCGATAAAACGCTCACGGGGGGCAATACGCCAAACGCGTCGCACGTCAAGAAGATCACATCGGTCGGGTGCCCCGCCATGCACGGAATTCGGGCGTTCTTGATGAAGTTGATCGGGTACGCGCCGCGGGTGTTTTCGGTGATGCTGGTGTCGCTGAAATCGACTTCGTGGTCTTCTTCCAGCACCACGTTCTCCAACACCGCGCCAAACCGCAGCGCCTGCAAGATGTCGGGCTCGTTCTCCGGCGAGAGGTTGATCGCCTTGGCGTAGCAGCCCCCCTCGACGTTGAATACGCCATCGTCGCTCCAGACATGCTCGTCGTCGCCGATCAGGTCGCGCTTCGGATCTGCCGAGAGCGTCGTCTTGCCCGTGCCGGAGAGCCCGAACAAGAGTGACGAACGGCTCGATTGGCGATCGGCAGTGGCCGAACAGTGCATCGATAGCAGGCCGCGTTTCGGGGCGAAGTAGTTGACGACGGTGAAGACTCCTTTCTTCATTTCGCCGGCGTACTCGGTTCCCAAGCACGAGTTTTCGTTGCTCAAGGTCGAGGCAAATGCTGGTTTTCGATTCCACGCCGGCCGTCAGGCGATTGGCGGGGAACGCCCCGGCATTGCAGATGACAAAATCGGGCTTGCCGAACTCCGCCAATTCCTGCCTGTTGGGGCGGATCAGCATCGTGTGCACGAAGAGCGCGTGGTATGGGCGCGAGCAGATCACGCGCACCTTGATGCGATACTTCGGGTCCCAGCCGGCAAAACCATCGAAGCAGTACAGCCGGTCTCGCGTGTTCAAATAGTCGTGGGCGCGCTCGCGATTGACTTCGAAGGAATTTCGATCGAGAGGGACGTTCGCGGGCCCCACCAGACGTTGGCCTCTGATTCCGGGTGACGCACGATCCGTTTGTCTTTGGGCGAGCGACCGGTCTTGACGCCGGAGGAGGCCACCAGCGCCCGTTCTCGGCGATGCTGGCGTCCTTTTCATAGCGAATCGCGTGCTCGTACAGTGAGCTTGGCGGCAGATTGCAATGAATCTCCGCGACAGTAATCCCGTACTCTTGCAAGTCGAATGCGATGGTCATGGCAGTGTTCCCCCCTGACGTCGCCGGCAGAGAAATCTCATTGGGGCGCCTTGATCGAGTTTTGTAGCTCGACCAGTGCCTGCTGACTGGTTTGAATCATCCCGCCCAGCGGACGGTCCAAGTCGACAATCAAGAACAACACTACCGAAAACGCGACGACGAGCCCTAACGAGGCCGGCGAGCGGCGCGTACCCGACAATCCTTCCTGGTAACCAACGGTCATCATGGAAGAGAGCGCCACCAGGAACAGCGCTCCCCAGACAGTCACCGGCAATCGGCTGCGCACCCCCAGCACCAACCGCGCCGAATGCAAGTCGATCACCTGGTTGAGCGACTGGATGAATAGGCCATTGACGATCGAATGTGGATCGATTTTGGCTACTTCGGTCGCTTGATCCCAAAGCTTCTGGTGCAACTCGGTCGACTTGGCGATCGCCAGCGACAACTGCCCCGGATGGGCGCCCTCGAGCCGCGCGTCGACGTATTGGCGCAGCAACTGGCGAATCGCGGACTGTTGGGGCTCTGGCAACATGGCCGCCCGCAAGTAGGCCGTGCCAATGGCGTTGGCTTCCTCCAGGATCGAACGTTTGCGATCGTCGAAGCGCGCGGCCGCGAAACCAAAGGTGAAGGCCAGCATGAAAGCAAGCAAGCCCAGCATGGCGGCGACCATCGAGCCAACTGGCGCTTCGGTTTCGGGTGCGCGTGATCGGCGATGTTTGCCCACCCGGTAGCCGATCTCGACGGCGAACCCTACTCCGACGATCGTCAGCGCAAAGAGTGCCCACAGCGGGGCGGCGTCGAGCGGACCGGTGTACTTCATCGGTTGTTATCCGGAGCCGGTGCCGCGGCAGCCGGCTCAGCGGCTTGGGGTTTGGCTTGGTCCTCGGGATTTTGCAACCGGATCAACGTGCGCTGCTGGGTATCGTTTGGCCCGAAGTGCACGAGCACCGGCACTTCGTCGTTGGTGAGGTTGTAGATGCCGGTTTCGACAACCACCTCAGGCTTGGCCTTGGCGTGCCAGGCGGCGCGTTGCGTCTTGGCGTCGACGGCCCCTTCGATCGGTTGCACCTGATCGCTGAGCAGATCGTAGTAGTTGCCGCGAATCAGGCCCGCCTTGTTGACCGCCAATTGAAACAGTTTGTCGGCGTTCGACTGGCCGGCCGCCACCACGCCAAAGACTCCCAAGGGGAGCCACTCTTCGTCGGCAGCAGCGGCTTGGTCACCCTGCGCGGCGATATCGCTCGCCTCGTTGTAGTACTGCTCCTCGGTGGCGACGGGCTGATCACCGTAGTAGATTTCGCCGTCGCTGTAGCCGACGTCGCCGCCGTAGTCGTAGTACATCGGGTCACCGCCGTAGCCCCACCAGCCGGATAGCGCCGCCCACGTTGCGGTCGCCCACACGCTTCGAGCTGCCCACTTACCGGGGAACCAAGCGCCGGGGTAGCGCCCATACCAACCAGAATGGAAACAGTTCCAGTGGTTGAAGTTCCCGTTGACGGCGCTCCAGGAGTGCCCGCCTACGAACTGGCCGTTGGCGAACGTGGCGCCGCGCCCCGCGATGGCGGTATTGCCGTAGCGATCGACCCCGCCGACGAAACCTCCGGCTCGGCCGACGGAATTGATGCCGTTGGTAGCTCCGATCGCGCCGCCGCCGCGCACCACCGTGTTGCCTCCTGGTCCTTTGATCGCGACCGCTCCGCCCGCCCCGCCGATCGTGATGCCGCCGGGGGTTGTGATGGAGCCCGATCCGCCGGCGGCGCCGATGGTGAAGTGATCGCCTTGCCAGGTATTCGAGTGCCGGCTGCCGCTGCCGCGCGATGGTAACTGACTGGCTGAAGGGGGAGACGTACGCGCGCCGGCCGCCTGCCCGAAGCTGCGCGCCGCGGCGCCACCTGACGGCGCCGGCATGCCCAGAAAATTGCTCAAGTCCGACGTCGACGGTCGGCTGGTGGCGCTATGCCGCGCGGCGAATCCTTGTGAAGGGCTCGTTGCCGGCCGTGCCCCCGCGCTAGGACGACCTGCCACTTGGGGTCGCGCTCCGGCTGACGGGCGCGCGCCGGGGCGCGCGGCTGTCGAAGGCCGTGTCGCCGGGCGTGCCGCCGTCTGCGGCCTTGCCGTGGAGCGCGGCGCCGCGCGGCTCATCGACGGCGAGCGTGCCGCTCCGCCGCCACCTCGATAGCCGCCACCACCGCCACGATATCCACCTCCTCCCCCGCGTCCGCCGCCTCCACCTCCGCGACCGCCGCGGGCGAACGTCGATTGCGAACTGATGCACTGCGTAGCTAGAAGCAAAACGACGAGCGATTGAGTAATGAAAGTTCGCATGCTTCCCATCCTGGCGAATCGATCGCCGACTAGTGGTTGAAATCGAGCGCGCGTGTCAAACGTCCGCGCTGCTCGAAGATGTTCGTTATTCGGCGGCCGCCCGGTGCACTGTAATCGGCTCCACATCAGGCAGTTCGGCCTCTCCGACCGAGCGCTTGGTCGACGACCAGGTGAACTTGTCTTCGTCGACGCGCTGGTAGTGGTTTACCGCCGAGGCGTGCCGCCCCTCGGGCGTGACGCTTTTCATTTCGACCGTCCACTCTCCGTCGGAATCGCCGGCGGTCCAGGTGCCTTCACCGAAGCCACCGTCGGAATCGAACATCCACGAGCGAATCGTCTGCCGCGAAGGATCCCAACCAATGATCTGGGTTCCTTCGAGATCGATCTGCCCATCGATATTCACGCGGAAGGAGTTGATTAGAAATTTTCCGTCGCGCGCCCAACTATAGCTGGAGTCAACTTGCACCCCTTCGAGCGAGTCGTCGGTCCACTGTCCGATGAGCCAAGCCAGGCCCTGCAGCGGGCCGGCAGTCTCGGTCTCGTCAGGGACGACGGTTTCGCGAACGGTGTCGAGCCGCCAGACGCCATCGCGTTTAACGTGGACAGCCACGTACGTAGACTCGCTTGTTGGCTCCGCTTCGCCGCTGACGTAGGCTGCCCCTTCCTCAACGGCGACGTCGGCACCAACAAGCCGCAACGAATCGACCGTGACGACCAGTTTCAATCCTGGGTTCTCGGCGAAGTAATCGGCAAAGTGGCGCTCGACGGCCGGCACTCCTTGCAGCCGGACTCCGCTGGGCGTGACGTACGTCCCCTGCTCGCTCCAGCACTTGGCAACCCCCTTGGCGTCGGCGGCGTTGAACGCGGCGACATATCCTTCGATCGCGGCCCGGACTGCCTTCAAGTCGTCAGCGGCGCCGCTCGCCGAGGGCGAGGGGGTGGCAGTGGAGTCGGCCGTTTCGTCCGCTCGTGACAACACGCCGGGGCCAGTGATCGCGAACGCCAACAGCACGCAACCGATTCGTCGTTTCATGGCATCCCCTTACGCTAGTAGACCTTCTCCCGGTCTTCGCCGGAGTTGATTGCAAGTTGAGTACCAATGAGCTTGACCCCGGGAGTGGGAGCGTGTCGCTCATGCCCTGGAGGTGCGACCTTTTTGTCCGACTATCGAGTCAATGCGAGTGCTCGACGAGCGGCCAGTGCGACTTTTTTTCGGGCGGATTCGCACAGCGCGCGTGCGTTTTCGACCCGGCGCGGTATTCTAAGCCTGGCCGTTGTGGATTGCGACTTTTCATTGCAATTCGGCTTCGCCAAGTGGAGATGCCGATCCGCGCCTGAGAAGGGCTCAGGTCGAACAACTTTCAAAGAATTGCGCGTCGCATGGGATGGCAGTGCGCCTAACCCCAATGGGGGGGAGGCCGGTTCGGTCTACCGAGCGGTGCGCGAATTGCTCAGCCGCATTTCCAAGCGCAGACTAACGGAATCACGGCAGCACCAACCGCCGGGCGATCGCCCCGCAGGCGGTTCCTCGAAAGGATTAAGATCATGGCCGACTTAAGCAAGCTAGTCGATCGTATCCGCGGTGAAATCGCGGCCAGCCAAGAGAAGATCAAGCAGTTTCAGAGCCAGCAGGTCGAATCGCATCATGCACGGCAGCAGCGCCTGACGCAGCTCGAGCGCCTGTTGGACCAGCTTAAGGAGGTGTGGAAGCCCCGGCTCGAGGCGTTGGCCAAGGAATTTGGCGATCGGATGCAGGTGAAGCCGACGGTTTCGCCGCGGCAGCGCGAGGCGACGTTCGACGTCAAGTCGCCGGTGGCCACGATTCGCTTGCGCTTTTCGGCCGGCACCGATCCCGACGTGACGAAGCTCTGCCTGGCGTACGACCTCGATATTCTTCCCATTCTGATGCAATATGAGCGGCACTCCGAGATTGCGTTTCCGCTGGATGATGCCAAGCCGGAGGCAATCGGTGCCTGGTTTGACGATCGAATCGTATCGTTCGTCAAGACCTATCTCGCAATCCATGAGAACCAGTACTACCTCAAGGACCTGATGGTCGAAGACACGGTGATCCAAGTGCGATTTCCCCAGTTCGCCGCCGCGGCGACGCGGCAGCGCAACGGACAGACCTATTACTTCGTCAGTGAGGAATCGGCCGCCGAGTTCGATCGCCAGGCATAGTGGCTTCAGGACGTCGAGGCCACTGCCCATCGCCCCTTTTATTAGTGCTTTAAGGAGCGCATCGATGGCCGAATCGACCGGCAAGCTCAAGCGCAAGAAGTACGAAGCCGAACTTGGCAAGCTGCAAGCCGAGCTGTGCTTGTTGCAAGAATGGGTCAAGCACCAAGGGCTGCGCGTCATCGTCGTCTTCGAGGGGCGCGACGCGGCCGGCAAGGGGGGCACCATCCGCGCGATCACCGAGCGCGTCAGCCCGCGCGTGTTTCGCGTGGTCGCATTGCCGTCCCCCTCGGACCGCGAGAAGAGCCAGCTCTACATGCAGCGCTACATGGAGCACTTTCCCGCAGCGGGCGAAATCGTGATCTTCGACCGTAGTTGGTACAACCGCGCGGGGGTCGAACGGGTGATGGGTTTTTGCACGCCCGAGCAACACGAGCGCTTCCTCAAGATTTGCCCCGAGGTCGAGCGGTACATCGTCGACGGCGGCATTCAGCTCATCAAAATCTGGCTCGAGGTGAGTGACGAAGAGCAGAGGCGCCGCTTCGAAGCCCGCATCGACGATCCATTGCGGCAGTGGAAGCTCAGTCCGATGGATCTCCCCTCGCGGAGCAAATGGTACGAGTACTCGCGGGCTCGCGACGAAATGCTCGAGGCGACCGACACCGACTTCGCTCCCTGGCACATCCTGCGTTCGGACGACAAACGACGCGCGCGGCTCAATTGCCTCGCGCACCTGCTGAAGCTGATCCCTTACGAAGAAGTGCCGCGCGAGAAAGTTAAACTCCCCAAGCGATTGGACAAAGGCGAATACGACGATGCGGCGACGATCGCACGCCGTCGATTTATCGAGGAGCATTTTTGAGTTGCCTCGGTTGGTGGAGCGGTCCATGAAGTTCATGCTCGAACTCCACTTGAAGCCAGGCACCAAGCGCGCCGTGGCAGAGGCGTTTGACTTGCGTGGCCCGAACCGCACGGCCGGCGTTTCGTTTCAAGGCGCCTGGATTGGTATTGAAAGCGACGTGATCTATGTGCTCGGCGAGAGCGCCGACAGGGCGCTGATCGAAGATGCCTGCCGGCCCTGGCGCGAACATGGCGACTTCGAGATCCACCCGGTGCTGGATATTGAGCAGTTCTAGTCAATGCAGACGGGAGGGATTTGCGGATCGCGCTGTGCGTTATGGCCGACCGAGGGATGTGCCAAATCGCACAGCGTCGTTCGTCGGTTCGACGAACCCTTAGGGAGGAACCTGGTCATGCTAACGTTGAACAGACAGGTCGCAGCATTGTTTGTGGACAAGCTGCGTCAGCAATGGATCGTGCGTGACCCCGACGGCAACTTCTGGATCGTGCCCGCCGATGAGAGCCCTTGGGACCACCGCGAGCCGCTCGATCCCACCGTCGAAGAGGTCGACTTGGAGCCAGTTCCGGGCCACTACAAGTATCTGCTCGATCTTCCTTTTTGAAAGCGACGTGTAGTCATGTCGGCAGAACAGGCGCGGCTCGAAGAGGCGCGTTTGCAAACCGCTCCCTGGAAAAAATGGGGCCCCTATCTGAGCGAGCGTCAGTGGGGAACGGTCCGCGAGGACTATAGCGAAGGGGGCGACGCCTGGAGCTACTTCACACACGACCAGGCGCGGTCGCGCGCGTACCGCTGGGGAGAAGATGGCCTGGCTGGTATCTCCGACGACCTGCAGCGGCTCTGCTTTGCCGTGGCACTCTGGAACGGTCGAGATCCGATCCTCAAGGAGCGTTTGTTTGGCCTGACCAACAGCGAGAGTAATCACGGCGAGGATGTGAAGGAGTACTATTTCTATCTCGATAGTACTCCCACCCACTCGTACGTGAAGTACTTGTACAAGTACCCGCAGCGGGCGTATCCCTACTCCGATCTGGTCGAGACGAGCCGCCGCCGTAGCCGCGGCGAATTCGAGTACGAGCTACTTGATACCGGCGTCTTCGACGACGACCGTTTCTTCGATGTGGTTGTCGAGTACGCGAAAGCCGCGCCCGAAGACATTCTGGTTCGCATCAGCGTTTATAATCGTGGTCCGGAGCCGGCGCGATTGCACGTGCTGCCGACGCTCTGGTTTCGCAACCAATGGTCTTGGCAATCGGCGGGTGATCGGCCGGTGCTCGAGCGACAAGACGACGCGGACAATCGTCGCGTGGTCAAGGCCGTCGACCCCCGGCTGGGAACGCGCTATTGGTATTGCGCGGGCGACGCGCCGCTGCTCTTTACGGAGAACGAAACAAACACGCAGCTCATCTTCGGCGTGGCCAAGGTGCGGATCGCGAAGCGCTGTGCCGTAGATCTTATTGCCGAGTACGGCCAGGGCGCCATCGCCAACCCGAAAAGCGTCGGTGCAGCCCTCGACCACGAGCAGCGTCTCCGACTGCCCTATCGCGGGTGCGCGGTACACCAACTTGGATTTCTTGAAACCCTGGGCGTTGATGTACTTCGGTGCACCTTCGGGCTCGACCAGCGTCCGAGCCAGCCAGCCCGCCAGCCGCGGGCTCGGATCCGCAAAACTTGGCCCCGCGGCCAGGACGACGAGTCGGTCGCGGAGCTCGGGCCTGGCCAAAATACACCGATCGCAGTAGCCGACCTGCCATTTGGCAGCCAGCTCCGCCGGGTCAAACCCTCGGTCCTCGAAATAGCGACGAGCGTGATGGTTCGCTGGCAGCTGATCAACCGGCACCATGGTCGCTGGCAGCAGGATAGGCTCGACGTCTAACCGAAAGGGATTGCCGTGTAAGCTCTGAACCGAGACGTAGCGCCCGTGGTCTTCTTGCCGGTCAGGTCGCTCGAGGCAGCCGAGGCGGCAAATGGCCGCCTTCATTTCACAGGACGTCGGGCCAGCGCTCGGCGAGCCAAACACATGCCCGATGTACAGCGTCGGAGAGAACGTCCGACAAGTACGGACACTGGACTTGAAAGGCCTCCTGTGTCATCGTGGCTGGCTGAACAGGCCCTCGGCAGGACCGGATTGAACGCGCTGGCGTTGCTTTCTTGACAGACCGGGCAGGCTTTGTAGGCCCACGACACCTCAATGGCGGCGGTTCGGCGGCACCGCGATTTAGTCCTGCCGACTTTACCCCGGAAATCTCCCTTACTTCCTGCCGTAGCAGTGTAGCCAAATTCTGTTAGAATCGCGTCTTGCCTCGATCCGTTACTCGCACGGTGGAAGCAACGCGACACGGTTTACGGTTAGAAATTCCCGCACAACCCGAGGTCGTCGTTGATTTAAGTGCCAATTCTTAGCGAATCGCCTTCCTTGGATCCTGAGAATTGAGAGAACACGGGTCAAATGGCATCTTGCACCCCTAGCTCAATTGGATAGAGCATCGGTCTACGGAACCGAAGGTTAGTGGTTCGAGCCCACTGGGGTGTACT
>CAZBWM010000058.1:0-45583 GCA_964495375.1 uncultured Planctomycetaceae bacterium
TGCCACCGCGGCCCCGAAGCCGGCTGCCGCACCGCAAGGCCAGGAAGCGGCGAAGCCAGCCCCCCCTGCCCCGCCGCCAGCCGCCCCGTCAACCACGGAAACCACCCGCGCTCGAGCCCAGCAAGAAACTCGCGTGATGCCGGCCGCCGCTCGAGCGCTCGACGAACATGGACTGTCCGTCGATCAAGTCGAAGCGACGGGCCCTGGCGGCAGGTTGCTGAAAGAGGATGTCGAGCGACGTGCTTCGCGCGGGCCGGCGGCGGCGGAGAAAGCGCCCGCGCAAAAACCTCAAGGCGACGTCGATCGCGGGGCCTCGGCCCCCTCACCCCCAACCCCTCTCCCGCGGAGGGGAGAGGGGAGCAATGCAGCCGGCCCGGCGCCTGCGTCTGCCCCCGCGACTGCTCCCGTGCCCGCCGCACCGGTCGCCGCGCAGATTGTGCCTGGCAGCCGCAACGAGCGGGTGCGGCCGATGTCGCTGATCCGCGAGCGGATCGCCGAGCGCTTGGTCGCTGCCCAACAAAACGCGGCGCTGCTGACGACATTCAATGAGATCGACATGTCGGCCGTAATGGCACTGCGCAAGGAGCACGGCGAGGCCTTCCGCGAGCGCTACGGAGTGAAGCTCGGCTTCATGTCGTTCTTCATCAAGGCCGCGGTCGACGCGCTGACCCAGTTCCCGGAAGTGAACGCCGAGATCCGTGGGCGAGATATCGTCTATCACGACTACTACGACATTGGCGTGGCGGTCGGCGGTGGACGCGGACTGGTCGTGCCGGTGCTGCGCAATGCCGAGCTGATGAAGTTCTCGGACATCGAGTTGGCGATCGCCGACTTCGCGCGCCGCGCCGCGGAGAACAAGCTTGAGCTCTCTGAGCTGCAAGGGGGCACATTCACGATCTCCAATGGTGGCGTCTACGGTTCGCTCCTCTCGACGCCGATCGTCAACCCGCCGCAGAGCGGCATCCTCGGGCTGCACGGCATTCAGGAACGGCCGATCGCGCACGAGGGGCAAGTCGTCATCCGGCCGATGATGTATGTGGCGCTGACGTACGATCACCGGTTGATCGATGGCCGCGAGGCGGTGACCTTTTTGCGCCGCATCAAGGACTTGATCGAAGATCCCGCCCGCTTGCTGCTTGATGTGTAAGACAGGCTCCCCTCGCCCCTTGTGGGAGAGGGGTTGGGGGTGAGGGGTTCGTCGACGCGCCAGTTTGCCTCCCGTTTCTTAGGGTCACGAATGCCTGAACACTCTCACGATCTGATCGTCATCGGCGGTGGTCCCGGCGGCTACGTGGCTGCGATCCGCGCCGCGCAGCTTGGCCTGAACGTCGCTTGCGTAGAACGGGAGCCGCAGCTTGGTGGCACCTGCCTGCGGGTCGGCTGCATCCCCAGCAAGGCGTTGCTCGAAGCCAGCGCGCACTTCATGCAAGCGCGCGAGCAGTTCGCGCAGTTCGGCGTCCGCATCGGCTCGGTTGAGCTCGACCTGGCTGCGATGCAGAAGCGCAAGGTCGACATCGTCGCCGGCCTGGCCCAAGGGGTCGACGGCCTGCTGCGCAAGAACAAGATCACGCGCTACGCTGGGCATGGGCGGCTGGCCGGAGCCGGGCAAGTCGTCGTCGAACAGCAAAGCAAAGAGACGAAGCTCTCGGCCAAACATATTGTGTTAGCCACCGGCAGCGTGCCCGCCTGGCTCCCCGGTGTCGAGCGCGGCACCCCACTCATCGGCAGCAGCACCGAAGCGATTGCCTATGATCAGGTGCCAAAAACGCTGATCGTCATCGGCGGCGGCTACATCGGGCTCGAGCTGGGGTCCGTCTGGAATCGACTCGGCTCCAAGGTCACGGTGCTCGAATACCTCGATCGGTTGTTGCCGGGCATGGATCACGAACTGGCGGCCGAGGCGCAGCGAACCTTCAGCAAGCAGGGGCTCGACTTCCGTTTGTCGTGCCGGGTGACGGCCGCCCGCGTCGAAGGGCAAAAGTGTGTCGTTGAAATTGCTGACGGCCAGCCGCTCGTGGCCGATCGCGTGCTCGTGGCGGTCGGTCGCGTGCCGAACACCAAAGACCTGGGGCTCGAAGCCGCCGGCATCAAGCCCGTCGCCAAGGGACGCATCGAAGTCGACGACCACTATCGCACCAGCGCCGCGGGCGTGTACGCCATCGGCGACGTGATCGGTGGGATCATGCTTGCCCACAAGGCCGAGGAAGAAGGGGTTGCCTGCGTCGAGCGAATCGTCACCGGTTACGGGCACGTGAACTACGACGCCATTCCGGCGGTCGTGTTCACTGAGCCGGAGATCGCCACGGTCGGCCGCACCGAGGATGAGCTCAAAGCGGCCGATGCCAAGTACACGCGTGGCACGTTCCCCTTCAAGGCAAACGCCCGGGCGCGGACGCTCGGCCATACCGAGGGCTTCGTCAAAGTGCTGGCGGATGCCGGCACCGATCGCGTGTTGGGCGTACACATTATTGGCCCGCACGCTGGCGACCTGATCGCCGAGGCGACGGCGGCAATCGAATTCGGCGCATCGAGCGAAGACATCGCCCGCACTTGTCACGCGCACCCGACCTTGCCCGAGGCGCTCAAGGAGGCGGCGCTGGCGGTGTCGAAGCGTACGATCCACATGTAGGGATCTCGCGCTGGATGACCTCACGCGGAGGCGCGGAGGCCGCGGAGAGTTACCAATCGACCTGGCCCTCCGCGAACTCCGCGCCTTCGCGTGAGACTGCTCCCGATGATCGGCGTTTACAGCTTGCCGACGCGGGACAGCAGGTCGACCGTACGGCTGCTGTAGCCGAACTCGTTGTCGTACCAGCTCACCACCTTGACCAGGTTGCCGTCCATGACGTCGGTCCAGTCAGATGCGAAGATCGAACTGTGCGGATCGCCGACGATGTCGCTCGAAACGATCGGGTCTTCAGTGTAATAGAGAATGCCCTTCAGGGGGCCTTCGGCGGCCTTCTTTACGGCCGCGTTGACCTCTTCCTTGGTCACCTTCTTCTTCGTCACGACGGTCAGGTCGACGACGCTTCCGGTCGGGGTCGGCACGCGCAGCGAAATGCCGGTGAGCTTCCCCTTGAGCTCGGGGATCACCAGGCCGACCGCTTTGGCCGCGCCGGTGCTGGTGGGGATGATATTGAGCGCCGCGGCCCGGGCCCGGTAAAGGTCCTTGTGCGGCAGATCCAGCACACGCTGGTCGTTGGTGTACGAGTGGACCGTCGTCATTAGCCCCTTCTCGATGCCAAAGGTGTCGTTGAGCACCTTGGCTAGCGGAGCCAGGCAGTTGGTGGTGCAGCTCGCGTTGGAGATGCACTTCATATCGGCGGTCAGCTTGTCGTCGTTCACGCCCAGCACGCAGGTGAGGTCGGGCGAGTCGGAAGCCGGAGCGCTGAGCACCACCTTGCGAGCGCCGGCCGTCAGGTGGCTGTCGTAGCCTGGTTTACCGTCCTTCGCGCGGGTGGTGAAGATGCCGGTGCTCTCCAGCGCCACGTCGATCTTGAGATCCTTCCAGGGCAACTTGCTGGGGTCCTTCTCGGCCAGCACGCGGATGCGGCGGCCATCGACCGTGATGCTCTCGGCGTCGTGGGTGACGGTCCCTTTGAAGCGGCCGTGCGTGCTGTCGTACTTCAGGAGCGTGGCGAGCGTCTTGGTGTCGGTGATGTCGTTGATCGCCAGCACCTCGAACTCTTCGGGGCGCGAGGCCAGAATGCGGAACACGATGCGACCGATACGCCCAAAACCGTTGATGCCGACGCGAATCGCCACGATGAATTCTCCTTGCAGGCTGAGACCGGCGCAGAACTGCCGGCGATAGGTTGCTGTGTTGGTCCGATCGGCGGACCGGCGCCGCGATGCTGTCGCGGAGGGACTGCCGACGTTCGATGGTTGTGTGGCCGTCGGAGGCGGGCGGGGCGAACGTCTCGGGCGTCCGAATTTCTGCGGTCCAACAGGGCTGGCCAGGGGCTCGCCTGTCGTGCCGGCAGTATATCGGCCACGCGGTGGATCGGCAATTGGCCGGGGACGCCGCGAATTGCTTCGCGCCGCCTGCGCGGCGACTTAAACTGGCGGGAGCCAGCGAGTTTCGCCGCCCGGTCGCTCTCCGCTTCGCACCCTCCCACCGCAAATTGCCGATGCCCCGCCTTCGCGAATCTTCGAGCCGTTTGTTGCTTACGCGAGCCGCTTGGGCCGCTGCGGCGATTGCTTGCGGCGTGGCGCTGCGATCGGCCGAAGCCGGCGCTGGCGAAGCGCTCCCGTCGCCCGTGCCCGGTGCGGTGCAGTTCGCCCGCGACATCCGCCCGATCCTGTCGAACCACTGCTTCGAGTGCCACGGCCCCGACGCAAATGCGCGGCAAGCCGAACTGCGGCTCGACACCCGGGCGGGGGTGTTGGGCAATCGCGACGGCGCGGAGCACCTCGTGGTGGCGGGCCGCGCCAGCGAGAGTGAACTTTATCGCCGGGTTGCGACCGACAACGCCGACGAGCGGATGCCGCCGGCTGATAGTCATCGCCCTCTCTCGCCGATTCAGATCGCGACGCTGAAGCAATGGATTGACGAAGGTGCCGTGTGGCGCGACCACTGGGCCTACCAACCGCCGACGCGGCCGGAGTTGCCGACGAATGTTGATGCGGCGGCGGTTGTTGATCGAGCGCCGCGGAACCCGGTCGATCGCTTTTTGCTCGCGCGCCTTAAACAGGAAGGTATTGCGCCGGCCGAACGAGCCGATGCAATCACGCTCGCGCGGCGCTTGTCCTTCGATCTCACCGGCCTGCCACCGGCGGCCAACGAGGTCGCGCTGCTTAAGAACGACTCGAGTGCTTACGCCTTCGAGTCGTACGTTGAGCGGTTGCTGGCGGCGCCGCAGTTCGGCGAGCGGATGGCGGTCCACTGGCTCGATCTGGTGCGCTACGCCGACTCGTGCGGCTATCACAGCGACATCGAAGTGCCGATCGCGCCGTACCGCGACTACGTGATCGCCGCATTCAACGACAACCTGCCATTCGACCGCTTCACGCGCGAGCAGTTGGCCGGCGACCTGTTGCCCGACGCCACGCTCCAGCAGCGGATCGCCAGCGGTTTCAATCGGCTGAACAAAACGACCGAAGAAGGGGGCGCGCAAGACGGTGAGTATCTGGCAAAGTCGGCCGCCGATCGCGTGCGCACAACGGCCGGTGTGTGGCTGGCCGCCACGCTGGGCTGCGCGGAGTGCCACGACCATAAGTACGATCCCTTCTCGGCCCGCGACTTTTACAGCTTCGCGGCGATCTTTGCCGACATCGACGAGCGCGGCGTTTACAAGGCGGCCAATCGCGAACCGACGATCGCAGTGCCGACTGCCGAGCAGCAGGCGCAGCGCGATCGACTGGCGGCGAGCCTCTCCGAGGTCGAAGCCCAGCTCGCCGCACTCGATGAATCCAAAACTGCGGAGCGCGAAACCGCGACAGCCGAACTGAAGAAGCTGCGCGACGAGCAGAAGCAGCTCGAACGCTCCCTGACACGCTCGATGGTCACCGCCTCGGTGGTGCCACGTGAAATGCGCATTCTGCCGCGCGGCAACTGGCTCGACGGCTCGGGCGAAGTGGTATCGGCGGCGTGGCCCGCGTGCTTCACAAATGGCGACGCTTCGGGTGCCACTGCTGGCTTGCCCAGCAGTGCGACGGCTGGTTCCGAAAGCGCCGCTCAGCGCGTCACGCGTCTCGATCTGGCCAACTGGTTGACCAGCGCCGACAACCCGCTGGTCGCCCGCGTATTCGTCAACCGGATGTGGAAGCTGTTCTTCGGCGTCGGCTTGTCGAAGTCGCTCGATGATTTTGGCGCACAGGGGGAGCCGCCATCTCACCCAGAATTGCTCGATTGGTTGGCGGTCGAGTTTCGCGAGAGCGGCTGGGACATGAAGCACATGATTCGTCTGATTGTGACGAGCGATGCTTATGGCCGCACATCGGTCCCCACCGCCGAGCAGCTCGCGCGCGACCCCGCGAATCGGCTGCTGGCCCGGCAATCGCGCTGGCGGCTCGAGGCCGAGTTCATCCGCGATGGGGCGCTGGCGATCAGTGGTCTGCTCGATCCGCGGCTCGGCGGGCCGAGCGTGTTCCCTTATCAGCCCGACGGTTATTGGGAATTCTTGAATTTTCCCAAGCGCACGTGGAAGGCGGACTCCGGCAGCGATCAGTATCGTCGTGGCTTGTATACGCACTGGCAGCGCACGTTCTTGCACCCGAGCTTGCTGGCGTTCGATGCCCCCAGCCGCGAGGAATGCACGGCCCAGCGCGCGGTGAGCAATACACCGCAGGCGGCGTTGGCCTTGCTCAACGATCCGACGTTCGTCGAATGCGCCCGGGCGTTGGCGTTGCGCATCGTCCGCGAAGGAGGCGCGAGCGACGACGAGCGCATCGCCTGGGCGTGGCGGCAGGCGACATCGCGCGTACCGGAAGCACGCGAGATCGCCGTGTTGCGCGATTTGCTGATGGCCGATCGCGCACACTTCCAAAGCGAGCCTGACGCAGCCGCGCGCTTGGCCAAGAGCGGTCAATTCGTCTGGCCCGATGACGTGGCTCCGGTCGAACTGGCTGCCTGGACCGGCGTTGCCCGCGCCGTGCTGAACCTGCATGAAACGGTGACGAGGAACTGATGGCGTCACAAAGTCGCAGAAATCAGAACGATGCATTTCACTACCTGACGCGGCGGACGTTTCTCGGCCGCACGTCGCTGGGGCTCGGCGCCGCGTCGCTGGCCAGCTTGCTCGACGGTAACGCAGCATCTGGCGGCGAAGCGATCGGCGACAGTTCGGCGTCGACCGCTCTGGCTCGCATACAGAGCGCTCCTGGTGCGGCAGCGCTCGGCATCGCCCCCGAGTTTGTCGGCCTGCCCCATTGGCCCGCTCGCGCCAAGCGCGTGATCTTCCTGTGTATGGCAGGGGGCCCGTCGCACTTCGAGACGTTCGATCCCAAGCCGAAGCTGGCGGCCATGCACGGCCAGCCGTTCCCCGAATCGTTCACCGCCGGCCAGCCGATCGCCCAACTGCAAGGGCAGAAACTCGTCTGCCAGGCGCCGCTGTTCGGCTTCCAGCGCTACGGTAGCTCGGGTCTCGAGATCAGCGAGGAGTTGCCGCACATCGGCAGCATGGCCGACGAGCTGTGCATCGTCCGCTCGCTGCATACCGACCAGATCAATCACGACCCCGCCCACACGGTGATGAACACCGGCACGTCGATCTCGGGCCGACCGAGCATGGGGGCGTGGACCGTCTATGGCCTGGGAAGCGAAGCGGCCGACTACCCTGGCTTCGTCGTCTTGACCAGCATCAGCAAGGATGGCCGCAACCCGCAGCCGATCGCCGCCCGGCAATGGCACAGCGGTTTTCTGCCGAGTCGTTATCAAGGGGTCGCCTTCTCCTCGCACGGGGACCCGGTGCACTATCTGGCCAGCCCGCCCGGCGTGCCGCACGATCAGCAGGGGCGTTTGATCAGCGCGGTCAATCGGCTCGATGCCCTGCGTAATGAGACGCTGGCCGATCCGGAGATCGCCACGCGCATCGCGCAGTACGAGATGGCCTTCCGCATGCAGACGAGCGTGCCCGGGTTGATGGACATCGCCGACGAGCCGCAGCACGTGCTCGATCTGTACGGCGCCAAAGGGGCCGACGGTTCGTTCGCCTACAACTGCCTGCTGGCGCGGCGGATGGCCGAGCGCGGCGTGCGATTCATCCAGCTTTATCACCGCGACTGGGATCATCACAACGACCTGCAGAAGTTCTTCCGCATTTGTGCCCGTGATTGCGATCGGGCGACGGCGGCCTTGATTGCCGACTTGCGGCAGCGGGGCATGCTCGACGACACCTTGATCGTGTGGGGTGGGGAGTTCGGCCGCACCCCCATGGCCCAGAGCAACAAGGGGGGCGTCGGCCGCGATCATCACATGCGGGCGTTCAGTATGTTCCTCTGCGGCGGCGGCATCCGCGGCGGTATGACCTACGGCGAAACAGACGAGCTCGGCTATCACGCGGCGATCAACCCGGTGCACGTGCACGATCTGCACGCCACGATGTTGCACCTGCTGGGGGTCGATCACACCCGGCTGGTGTATCGCTACCAGGGGCGCGACTTCCGCCTGACCGATGTAGAAGGCGAAGTCGTCCGGTCGATTTTGGCGTGAGAGCAAGTTTCACGCCCGCTTCTCTCGTACCTCCCAGATATTAGGATCGTTGCGTGCCGGAATTTGCGTGACAAGCGCCCAGCAACATCGTAATCTAGCCTCAGTCGGGCAGCCCCCAGCGTTCCTCCAATCGACGCTCTGCAGACTCTCCAAGGCACCCTCGAGTAACGCTAATGCACGCCGTGGTGATTCAATCTGCCGGTTCTCCCGGCTAGTTTCACCCGCTCTCGCATCACAATCTGGCTGCATTGGAGCGCGCGCCACTCATCGACAGCGTGCTCGGCAATCTCATGGAGCGCATTTACAAAGCGTTGCTGCGGCTGCGCAAAGGTTGCCCGCTCTACGGAACAGAACGCTTGAGGGAACAATCCATGTCTAGTAAGAGAATGACTCGCTTCGTGTTGGTGATTCTGACGATGGCTGTCGGCCATACGATCGCGCCCCGGCTGCAGGCAGCCACGATCACCGCAATCTCGCCAGGCAGAGCAACTGCCATCAACGATTTAGGCCAGGTGGTTGGGCGAACTGCTCCCTCGCAGGGGGTCTATCACGGCTACCTTTGGCAGAATGGCGTCTTGACCAACCTGGGCATGATGCCGGTGAGTGGACGTTCCACCCAAGCCACGGCGATCAACAACAACGGGCAAGTCGTCGGTTACGGCTTTGCGCAGGACGGCAACGTGCACCCATTTATCTGGCAAAACGGTGTCATTACCGACCCAGGCGTACCGCCAGGAAACGTTCCGGGCAGTATCTACGGCGCCAGGGCAACAGGCATCAACGACGACGGAATGATCGTCGGAAATGCGTTTTCGGGATTGGGTCATGCCTATGTTTCGACGGTTGGCGGCAAGGCCAGCATGCTGCCGTCCGCGATTCCGGGCAGCAATCCTGCCAGCACTGCCAACGGCGTGAACGAACTGGGTCAAATTGTTGGCTCGTATAGTCGAAATGCCGCCATCTGGGAGAATAACGTCCTGACTGAGCTTGGCCTGCTACCTGGCAGCGACAAGACCATGGGCAACGCGATCAACAATAACGGTGTGATCGTCGGCAACAGCTCGTATCAGATCGTGACGCAAACCGGACTGAGCAGCACAATTGACGTGCCGTTCCAGGCCTTCATCTGGCAAAACGGCGTCATGAGCGCACTGCCGTTGCCGCCCGTCAGTGACTCAGCGTATGCCAACGCGATCAACGATCGGGGTGATGTGGTTGGCGCTGCCAACGGGTTTGGCAACAACGGCTCCATACACGCCATCCTCTGGAAGAATGGCGCGGCAATTGATCTGAATGCTTTTTTGCCGGCGAATTCGGGCTGGGAGCTACAAGAAGCTACCGGTATCAATGAAGCGTGGCAGATCGTCGGCTACGGCACGTATAACGGCGTGGAGACTGGGTTCCTGCTAGAGATACCAGAGCCTAAGTCGATGTCGCTGGCATTGATCGGCGCTACTATTGTCGCGCACCTAGCGCGAAGGCGTCCGAGCGCACGCACAACATCGTCAGCCAAAGCAAAAGACCTGCGCTAGACGACCACACTTCAAAGCCGCTTTCTTCACCGTCGGCTACGCCGGGCGTTTGCCGAAAGTGTTTGGCGCCAAACTGTGGGATGCAGGCGTCGAGCGATTGGCTGCGCGGCGCATGTCACCTTGCCGACAAACTACGAACCACTCACCTCGGGCTCTGCCGGCGGCGCTGGGCCTGGCGGCGTTTCGATCTTCTTGTGCCGCGCGATGTGGCGGCGGTCTTCACGGGCGGTCAGCCAGCGGATCACGTAGTAGAACACCGGCGTAAAGAACAGCCCGAAGAACGTCACGCCGATCATGCCGGCCAGCACGGCCACGCCGAGCGAGAAGCGCATCTCAGAGCCGGCCCCCTTCGAAGTGACCAGCGGCACCACGCCTAAGATGAAGGCTAGCGACGTCATCAAGATGGGCCGCAAGCGCAGGCGGCATGCCTCGACGATCGCTTCGATGCGTTCGGTGCCCGCGTCTTCCATTTGCTTCGAGTACTCGACGACGAGGATCGCGTTCTTGGCCGCCAGGGCAATGAGCACGATCAGACCGATCTGCACGAAGATGTTGATGTCGAGCCCGACGAGCCAGACGCCGACCAGTGCCGAGAGAATGCACATCGGCACAATCAGCAAGATGGCCAGCGGCAAGCTCCAGCTTTCGTACTGGGCAGCCAGCACCATGAAGACGAAGACCACGGCCAGCGGGAAGATCAGCTTGCTGAGCGTGTCGCGCGAGGCGAGCACCTGCTGCAGGGTGAGCTCGGTCCATTCGTAGCCCATGGTGCCGGGCAGGTGATCAGCGGCCAGGCGTTCCATCAGAGCGACGGCCTGGCCCGAGCTGGTCGTGGGGGCAGGAATACCGTTTAGCTCGGCCGAGGGATAAAGATTGTAGTGGTTCACCAGCGCCGGCCCACTGACGTCGCGCACGTTGATCATCGCGGAGAGGGGGACGCGCTGCCCTTCGGCATTGCGCACTTCAAGGTGTCCGATGTCTTCGACGCGCAGCCGGAACTTGGGATCGGCCTGCACGTTCACTTGCCAGTTGCGGTTCTGGAAGGTGAAGTCGTTGATGTAATAAGAGCCCAGGCACGCCTGCAGCGTGGTGTGAATTTCGTCGAGCGAGACCCCCTGCCCTTTCGCCTTTTCGCGATCGATATCGACGTACAACTGCGGTTGGGCAACGCTGAACGACGAGAAGAGCGCCAGCATACCGGGCTGCGACATGCCGACCGTGGCCAGATTCTGCACGGCCCCTTCGAGTTCGGCCAACCCGGCGGCGCGGCGATCCTGAATCTGCATCTTGAAGCCGCCGGTGCTGCCGATCCCTTCGACGGGTGGCGCGCCGAAGATGACGATTTCGGCCCCCCACAACGACGCCATTTTTGGGCGCAGCGCCGCGGCGATCGCGGGGGCGGAGAGCTCGGGCTTACCAGCCCGCTCTTCAAATGGTTCGAGCACGACGAACATACCGCCGGAGTTGCTTTGATTGGTCGAGAGCAACACGGAGTAACCCGGCAGTTCGAGCGTGTGGGCCACACCGGGTGTTTCGCGGATCAGCTTGGCCATCTGCTTGACGACTTTGTCGGTGCGCTCGAGGCTCGCCCCGTCGGGTAACTTCGCCTCGACGACGAGGTAGCCTTTGTCCTGATTCGGAATGAAACCCTTGGGCAACACGCTGAAGCCGGTGACCGTCAACGCCAGCAGCCCGCCATATAAAAACAGCACGATCACGCTCACCCGCAGTAGCCCGCGCGCGGTATGCCCGTACAGGCGCCCGATGCGATCGAAGGTGCGATTGAAGCCACCCATGAACCAGGCCAAGGCGCCGTTGATCGGGCGGTAGGCGACCCAGGCGATGAGGGCACCGATGCTGAACAGGATGAGCCGCGTGGACCACGTCGCCAGGGCCGCTGCTTCGGCGTGTCCGGCGGCCGCGTGATCGCCGCCGATGCGGTGCAGCACGAAGCCTTCGAAGGCGCGCATCGCGGCCAACCCCAAGAGGAGCGCCAATCCCCAGCGCGGCAGAATCTCGCGCGCGCCGTGTGTGGCATGCTCGGCCGAGTGGGGGCGGATGAGCGTCACCGCGCGGGCCGGGGCCATCGTCATAGCATTGATGGCTGAGATGATCGTCGAAGCGGCGATTGTCAGCGCGAACTGCCGATAGAACTGCCCGGTGATACCCGCCAGAAACGCCGTCGGAATAAACACGGCACTGAGCACCAGCGTGATGGCGATCACCGGGCCAGTGATTTCGGCCATGGCGTTGAGCGTGGCTTCGCGCGGCGGCAAGCCCTTGGCCATCCAACGCTCGACGTTTTCGACCACCACGATGGCGTCGTCCACAACGATGCCGATGGCCAACACCAGGCCAAAGAGCGTCAGGTTGTTGAGCGAGAAACCCATGGCTGCCATCACGGCGAAGGTGCCGATCAGCGAGACCGGCACATCGATCATCGGCAGCAAGGTCGCGCGCCAGTCTTGCAAAAAGACCAGCACGACGATGAACACCAGCACGAATGCCTCGGCGAGGGTCTTGTAGACTTCGTGTACCGACTCGTCGATGAACACCGTGGTGTCGTAAACGATCTTGTACTCAATCAGGTGGCGATCCTGGCCGTTCTCGAGCATTTTGGGGAAGCGCCCTTTGAGCTCTTCCATTTTGGTGCGGATCGCTTCGGCCGTGGCCAGCGCGTTGGAACCCGGCAACTGGAACAAGGCCAGCGTGATGGTCGGCTCGCCATCGAGGTAACTGTCGACCTCGTAGTTCTTGGCGCCGAGTTCGATGCCCCGTTCGAGCACGTGTCCTTGGGGATCGCGCTCGGTGGCGGCCACGACATCGCGCAAGTAGACGAGTTGCCCGTTATCGCCCCGCTGGACGACGATGTTCTCGAACTGCTCTTCGCTGCTCAAGCGCCCTTGCGCGAGAATCGGCACCTGAAAGGCGAGCTGCGAACCGGCCGGCACGGGAGGTTGACCCAAGCGGCCGGCCGCCACTTGCACGTTCTGCTCCTTGACCGCGCGGATAACGTCGCTGGCCGTGAGCTGCAGCGAAGCCAGCTTGTTGGGATCCAACCAGATCCGCATGCTGTAATCGCGGGCGCCCAAAAAGCTCACATCGCCGACCCCCTTGATGCGGGCCAGGTCGTCCTTGATGTTCAGCGTGGCGAAATTGCTCAAGTGCAACTGGTCGTAGTAATACGAGCCGTCGGGGCGCTTGGCCGACACCAGGTTGACGCAGAGCAGAATACTGGGGGACTTCTTCTTGGTCGTAACTCCGATGCGGCGGACGTCCTCGGGCAGCTTCGAGAGCGCGATCGAGACGCGGTTCTGCACGAGCACCTGGGCCGTGTCGAGGTCGGTACCCAACTCGAACGTCACGTCGAGCGTCATCTGGCCATCATTGGTTGACTTCGAGCTCATGTAGAGCATGCGCTCGACGCCG
The DNA here is from genome assembly GCA_964495375.1 of uncultured Planctomycetaceae bacterium. Classification (GTDB taxonomy): domain Bacteria; phylum Planctomycetota; class Planctomycetia; order Pirellulales; family JAEUIK01; genus JAIESQ01. The sequence continues at coordinate 13,114 of CAZBWM010000058.1, forward strand.
TTGACCTCCTGCTCGATGGGCGTGGCGACCGTTTCGGCGACGGTCTTGGCATCAGCCCCCGGGTAGCTGGCGGTTACCGAGATGGTTGGCGGAACGACTTCTGGATACTGGGCGATCGGCAACTGCGTGAAAGCCACGCCGCCGACGATCACGATCACGATCGACAAGACCGTGGCGAAGATTGGCCGATCGACGAAGAACTTGGCAAACATGTGCCGGCTACCTGGTTGGTGCGAGTGCTCGTGTGGCGATCCGCGGTTATTCGTTCGGTTTGTGCTCGCCAGAAGCAGCCGCCGGCGCTGTTGCCGCCTCGGCGGGTGGCGCCGCCGGCGCTGCACCGACGGCGAGCGGTTTTCCTTCGGCGTCAACCGGTTCGGCTGGATAGTTCACGCGCGCCGACTGCATACCGAGCACGATGACTAAATCACTAGACGTCAAGGAGTCGGCACTCGTCTTGCCGGGGAGCACGACGCGCATCCCGTCGTCGAGCAAGCGGCCCAGATGGATGTCGCGCCGCAGCACGACATTGTCGGGCCCCAGCACAAGCACGTACCGCGTCCCTTGATCGGCCAGCACGGCTTCGTCGGGGATCAAGAGCGCCTGGTAGGGATCGCTGACCGGCACGCGCACCCGCACGCGCTCGCCGGCCACGAAATTGCGGAACTTGTTCTCGGTGACGCCGCGAATCGAAATGGTGCCGGTGTGCGGATCGACGCGGTTATCGGCGAAGTCGAGCACCCCTTCGTGCGGATAATTCGTTTCGGTTTCCAGCGCGAACTCAAACGGGATCTTGGCAGCGGCGAGCGGCTCCTTCGCTTCGGGCCGACCGTTGTCCTGGGCGCGCTTCTGGTAGCGCTGCAGCGAGCGCTCATCGACGTCGAAGTAGCAATAGAACGGGCTGATCGACGTCAATCGCGTGAGCGCGGTGACATCGGCGTTCACCAGGTTCCCTTCGGTGATTAGCGTGCGGCTGAGGATGCCGCTGATTGGCGCGGTGACCTTGGTGAAGTTGAGATTGAGATTTGCCTGTTCGAGTGCTGCCTGCGCGGCATCGAGCGAAGCCTTGGCGACGTCGTGCTCGGCGACCTGACGGTCGTACTCCTCTTGCGTGATTGCCGCGGTGGGGCGCAGTTTCTGCGCGCGGGCGAGATTGGCCCTCGTGCGCTCGAGATCGGCTTTCCAGCGGGCGGTCTCCGCGGTCGTGCGGTCAACCTCGGCCTGGAATTGCCGCGGATCGATCTCGAACAGCACGGCATCTTTCTCAACCCGATCGCCAGCGGCGAAGTGCACCTTGTTCAGGTAGCCACTGACGCGGGCGCGAATTTCGACCGTTTCCGAAGCGTCGAGATGCCCGTTGTAGGTGTCGTAGTCGACGATCTCGCGGCTCTCGGGGTGACGCACGGTCACGCGCGGCGGCGGCAGCTTGGCCACGGGCACTTCATCGGTGCAGCCCGTCGTGATGCAAGTCACGAGCAACAGGGAGCCAAGCAGCGCGATGTTTACGGCGCGGCAGCCAATGCGATCTCGATCGTAGCGCTTCATAGCGACCTCACCACGGTAAGCGGCTTGGATTACGACTGGGCCAACGACGAACGAATTGACGTTCGCCGATGCGCCCATCGTACCGCGTATCTGGCGCGGCGTGCGAATTATTGAGCCAGCGCCAAACGAACATTCCTAAGAAACCGTAGAAGCGCTCCCTGTGCCAGTCAACGTCGAACTGAGCCACTGGGGCATTCGGCGAGTCCGCACAGCCAGTGCAATTCGACTATGGACGCACTAATCGCCGGCAGCCCCCAAAGCCAGTGGCTGGCCATCGAGCGGATAGGCGTTCACCCCCGCACGACGCAGATGCTCGACAAACGACACCGGTCCGTGCGTGCAGTAGACCACCTTGGGGTCGACTAGCGCGATCGCCTCGAACAGTTGATCGTAGTCGGCGTGGTCCGAAAGCGGCAGCGCATGGTCGGCATGCGACCAGCGGCGCGTACCGGCCACCGCGGCCCAACCGGTCACCGCGATGGTCACTTGCCGCTTCACGCCGTCGAGCGGCCGCCAGCGATTTACCTGCGGCGGAACCACGACGACGTGCCCCGGTAACGGGTAGCCGGGATAGAGTCGATACGCGCCGAGCGGCATGCCGCACGCCTCGTAAACCTGGCTGACGGCGTACACCGTGGCATGCTGCAGCACCGGCAAACCGGCGCCGGTCAGAATGGCGGTGACTTCTTGCGCCTTGCCCAACGAGTAGGCTTGCACCACGGGCACGGCTTCGCTGGCCAACAGCCCGCGCACGAGATCGATGAACTCGGCGATGACTTCTTCGCGCGGCGGCAGCCGATAGCGGGGATCGCCGTACGTGCTTTCGACGACGAGGATATCGGCCGGCGGCAACTCGGCTTCTTCGGACGTGAGCGAGGCGCCGAGTTTGAAGTCGCCGGTATAGAGGAGCGTCTGGTCGCCATCTTCGGCCAGGAGCATCGCCGAGCCGAAGCAGTGCCCCGCGGGATAGGTGGTGAGCCGCAGTCCGCCCCACTCGAGCGGCTCTCGATAGGGCATTTCGAGCACAGGGCGACGCCCTAAGCGATGCTGATAGAGCGCCGCAGTGGCCGGCGTGCAGAGCGCCATCTCGTGGCGCCCCATATGATCGTTATGGGCGTGGGAGACAAACGCTCGCGGCTGGCGACGGCGAAAGTCGATCGCCAAGTCGGCCTTCGTCAGCTTGAGACCGCGATCGAAGTGCCACACAGGCAGGTCTCAAGTTAGAGTTTACTGCCGCGACTGCTGTTGCGCAGACCCTACGAGCCGACGGCCGGCGCGGCGAGCTTGCCACCGGGCGTTAAGCCGGCGGCCTTCCAAAGCTGATCCATCGCGGCGCCGATCTGGCGAATCGTGGCGTCGCGACCGACGCTGCCCACGCGCTGGCGGTGTGGCACCGGCGTGATCGGTCCGTCATAGCCCATTTCTGCCAAGACCACCAACTGGGCCGGCAAATCGATGACGCCCGTCTCGCAAGGTAACAGGCGGGCATCGTCGGTCAGCTCTTCGCGTGGCTTGTCGGCCGGGGCATCGGCCACGCGAATCTGCACGATCTGCTGCGGGGTCAACTTGCGCAACTGGTCGATCGTGCCGCCGGAGACGTAATGATCCCACAGGTCGACGACAACGCCGATGTTCTTGGCATTCACCGTGCTGACCAGCATCGCCAAGGCATCGAGCTTATGGATGAACTCGAACGACTTCTCTTTGCGCAGATTGGCGGCTGCCGCGAAGCCGACACCCAACCGCATTTGAAAGGGCGCGATGGCGGCCGCGATTTCACCGAATCGCTTGCGATGCAGTTCGAAGTTCTCGTGATAGGGCAATGAGTCGCAACCAGGGACCAGCGTGGTGATCACCCGTGTGCAACCGATCGAGCCGGCCAGCTCGGCCTGCGGTTTGAATTGCTCGAGCGCGGCGCGAAACTCGGGCTCGTCCGCGGCCGGGTCCAACGGCAACTGGCAAGCGGTGACCTTGAGCTTGGCGCTGTCGATCGAACGCCGCGAATGGGGCAGACCATACGTCGCCACGCGCTGCTGGAACTCGACGACATCCAGATCGAGACCGCGAAAACCGTACGTCAGTGCCAACTCGATCTGCTCGGCCTGGGTCGCCGACAAGCCCAGCGTCTGCAAACTCAAATCGCGATACATCTAGCACTCCGACACGAACCACCACTCGACTTGTCTCGGGAAACGCATTATGGCAAATTCACGCGCACCGACAATGGGGCGATTCGCGCCACGGGGTGCTGGCACGCACAGGCAGACAACGCGCCGGCCGCCGCGGCGCAGGATCCCTACCCGGCAGGCCGCCATACGCCAACCGACCGTTGAATTCGTCGGCCCAATCGGCAGGATCGGTCGTTTTTCCACGGCGAAACTTGCCTGGGCTGCGAGCCGGACCAATTCTTGTGCGCTTCCCCGTTGCGATCTTCCGTTAAGATCTGCCGCGGGCAATTCGCGTGGTCGCGGCCGAACTGCATGGGCCCTTGGCGAGGAACTTCGTGTCCGAAACGCTCGACATTATCGTGCTCGGCGCCGTGCAAGGGCTCACCGAGTTCCTGCCGATCAGCTCCGACGGGCATCTGGTGCTGGCCAACGCGCTACTGACGCGAATCTCGGGCACCACAAACCACGACTTGCACGGGCAGACCATTGTGCTGCACGCCGGTACGCTGCTGGCAGTGCTGTGCGCCTACTGGCAACGGCTGTGGCGACTGCTGGGGACCGATCGACGGACCTTGGTGCCACTCGTCGTCGGCACGCTGCCGGCCGTGCTGTTCGGTGTCTTTGCCGAGCTGGCACTCAAAGACCTGCTCGAGGACCTGCTGCTGACCGGCTTCGGTCTGCTGGCAACCGGCTCCCTGCTCCTTTGGGGGGGACGCCAGCCGCCTGGCTCACTTGAGTATCAGCGGCTCAGTTGGCGGCAAGCGCTCGTAATCGGAACCTTTCAGGCGGCCGCCATCTTGCCGGGCGTGTCGCGCAGCGGCAGCACGATCGCGTCGGGCCTGAAGATCGGGCTACGGCGCGACGCCGCGGCCACGTTCTCGTTCTTGCTCTCGGTGCCGGCCGTCGGCGGGGCCTGCCTGCTCGAAGTGCTGAAGCTGCTGATGCCGAGCGACGCTGCGCACGCCGAGCCGTCGTTAAGCGGTTGGCAAATGGCCGCCGGCGTCACCACGTCTTTCCTCGTCGGGCTGTTCGCCCTGTGGTGGCTCTTGCGCTGGCTCGAGCATGGTCGGCTGCACTACTTCGCCTACTGGTGCATCCCGCTGGGGTTGGGGATCGTCGCCTGGCAACTGTTCGGCGCGTAGCTCCACTTGCTTCTTGAAGTAATTCGCCGAGCGGCGAGCCAACTTGGAGCGGCCGCGAAATAACTTCCCGTTCTCTTTGCCCCCTCACCCTACCCTCTCCCGCGAGGGGAGAGGGGAACAAGGAGAAGTTCTTTCGCGGTCGTTCCCTAATTCACCAGCGCAAAAAGCAAGCCGCGCTCTTGCGCGGCTTGCTCTGTGTTTCAGCTCGGCAGTTGAAGCGCAGCTCGCTGTGCGTCCCAACCTCCTCCGCGTCGCCTATCAAAACACGTCGAGGATGAAGTGGTGGCCCGAGTGGTAGCGGCGGCGCTGCGGATAGTAGTTCTGCCACGCCTTGTTGTAGACCGGCACCCGCATCTCTTGCGGATAGCGGTAGTACAGGCTCTCGGAGCTCCGGTAGTAGTCGGGGCCCCAGAAGTTCTGCGGGTAGTAGATGTACGGATAGTGGTAGAAGCGTTCCCAATCGGTGCTGTTGTACGAATGGCCCCACTGGCGGCCATAAGCCTGTTGGGCGGCGGCATCGCTCGGCGCGAGGGCGAGGCCCCCCAGCGCGCAGGCGATCACAAGTACGGTACGGCGAAGCATGGAAATGTCCCCCTCGTGGCGGGTCAGAAGGCGTGAGATATCGCTCGGGCGCGGCCGCCGGGCGAGCTGTACTTCGCCGGGCCGCGCGGTGTGGGTCGGTACCCTATGCATCGACCGGCATTGCGGGAATATCCGCTACGTTTGGCAGAGCCGGCAGAAACTACCCAGCCGGCAAAGTCGAGGGTAGTGGCTAGGGTCCAGAGGCCAGGGACTAGGCATTGAGCTTGGCTGTGGACTATTCGCTAGTCCCTAATCCCTGCCCCTATCCTCTATTAAGTGTTCCGGGAATTTGCGTCCTAACCGTCCTAAGCCCGAAAAAACAAGACCTAACTCATTTCCACGCAAGCACTTGACCTTAGGACGCAAAACCCAAAATGCTTGCGTCCTAAACCGTCCTAAGGGGGCCGTTTTGCGTCCTAAGCAGGCCCCGGGTTGCCAGGCTCACTCCTCCGCTCCTGCTAGCAACCCGTGTTACGCCGCCTGAGGTTGCCGACGCTGATGAACTGAGCCACGAGTCGCTGTGTTTTGGTCGTGGCGTGAATCGGTTGCTAGCGCGGCTGGAATCGCTGAAGCTCGAAGAACGCGCCAACCCGGACCTGGATCGAATGGTTTCCGTCTCGTACGCCAGGCCATGGCGGGACTTCGCCTCCAGAATTGAGAGAACGACCCATGAGTGACCACGACCCCGCTCTGGCCGATCGTTTTGTCGGCTGCCTGTTGGGCCTGGCCATGGGCGACGCGCTCGGGGCTCACTTTGAAGGGCAATCGGCCGACCAAATCGCGGGCCGCTTTCCGACGGTCGAGCGCTTGATGAAGTCCGCGCCACCGGGCGAGCTCTGGTACACCGACGACACGCAAATGGCGATCGGCGTTGCCGAAACGCTGGTCGCCTGCGGTGGCATCGATCCGGTCGTAATCTGCCAACGCTTCGCGGAGAACTACACCCCGCAGCGCGGTTATGGGCGCGGCGCGCGGGTGGTGCTCGAAGCGATGGTCGAAGGTCGCGATCACGCACACCTGGCAGCGAACCATTTTCCAGGCGGCTCGCTTGGCAACGGCGCGGCGATGCGCGTCGCGCCGGTGGGCCTGATGTTCCGCCACGACCATACGGCTCTGTGGGAGCACGCCCGGCTTTCGGCTTTACCGACGCACGTGCATCCGCTGGGCATCGAGGGGGCGCAGGTGTTGGCGCTGGCAGTCGCCTTGGCATCTACCGCTGACAAGTTCGATCGAACCGAGTTTTGCGGCGCCTTGGCCGAGCGGTGTAGTTCGCTGGAGTACTCGGGACCGCTGCGCCGCGCCGCTCGAGCGAGCAATCCGCGAGATGTGGCGCTATTCGGCAATGGGATCGAGGCCACCTCGTCGGTGGTGACGGCGATTGCCTGCTTCGCGCTCGCACCCGATTCGTACGAGCAGACGATCGGCACTGCGATTCTGTTGGGGGGCGACACCGACACGATCGCGGCGATGGCCGGCGCGATCAGCGGGGCGCACCTGGGGCGCCGCGCGCTGCCCGAGCACCTGGTGAAGAACCTAGAGAATCGCCACCAGGGGAAAAACTACCTCGAAGACCTGGCGCTGAAGTTATTGGCGGCGCACCAACGACGGGGTGTTTCCTAGCGAATTCAGTCGTGATGAGCGCTGGCGAAAGGATCGTCGCTTCCGAGGGCCGGCAATTCAGAACAGATTGGTAGCAGCGACGCCCGCCTCTTCACCGTTGGCCACGCGGGCAATGGACGCGGGTTGCAACGGCTGGACGGCCTGTCGATTGTGCCGTTCTTGCCGGACCTTTCGATACAGCAACCGGCCGAACGCCTGGTATTTGCTAGGGGCGGTCTCTCGAGCGCACTAAAGACCTAGAATTCTTAGGCGAAGCCGCGCCCCGAATTAGGCGAAGCCGCGCCTCCAAATATGAGACCCTTTTAATGGTCCGGAGGCCCGATCCGTTGAATCCTCAGGGAAGGTCGTGGCGACCACCGAGCTCAGGGGCAAAAATATGACGACCGAGGTTTCGACTATCGGTGCGACGGCGGTGGCGCCGCAGTTGCTCGATTTCCGTCAGCTCTTTGAATCCGCGCCGGGGTTGTTTCTGGTTTTGACGCCCGAGCTGCGTATCGTGGCCGCCAGCGATGCCTACCTGCGGGCCACGATGACAGAGCGCGACGCCATTGTGGGTCGACACTTGTTCGAGGTCTTTCCGGACAATCCCGATACGCCGCAGGCCGAGGGGACGCGCCATCTGCGCGCCTCTCTCGAGCGCGTGCTGCGGACGGGCACGGTCGACACGATGGCCGTCCAGCGCTTTGATATCCGTCGCCCAGCGAGCGAGGGGGGAGGATTCGAGCAGCGTTTTTGGAGCCCGATCAATGCGCCGGTGTTTGATGCCCGTGGCGAATTGTCCCATATCATTCACCGCGTCGAAGACGTCACAGAGTACGTGCTGCACAAACGGCAGCCCGACGATCCCGGCGTCGACGCCGAAACAATGCGGCAGCGCGTTAGTCAGATCGCGGCGGAGATCTATCTGCGCGCGAAGGGGGTTCATCGGACCCACCAACTACTGAGCAACGCCAACGAAATTCTGACATCGCAGATTGGCGAGCGGTTGGCGGCCGAACGGCGCGTCGAGGGGATGGCCGAAGAACTGATGGTGCTCAATCGCGAGCTGGAGGAACGTGTCGACAAGCGAACCGCCGAGTTGGCCAATCTGAATCGCGCGCTGTCGCAGGAAATCAACGAGCGGCACTGCGCTCAGGAGCGGTTTCGATTAGCCATCGAGTCGGCTCCGTACGCCAAGGTGATGGTCGATCAGCGCGGACAAATCGTGCTGGTGAATCGACAGACCGAGAAGCTCTTTGGTTACGATCGCAGCGAATTGCTGGGGAAATCGATCGAGATACTAGTGCCAGATCGCTTCCGCGGGGCACATCCGGGCCAGGTCGCCGGCTACATGGTCGACCCCACGGCCCGCGCCATCGGTGGCGGTCGCGACTTGTACGCCCAGCGCCGCGACGGTAGTGAGTTCCCCGTGGAGATCGGCCTTAATCCGCTGCGCACGGCCGAAGGTCTATTCGTGCTCAGCGCCATTATCGACATCACCGAGCGGAAACGCGCCCAGGAAGCGCTGCGGCAGAGCGAATTGCGGTTTCGTGGCATTTTCAATCAGACGTTTGGCTTCATCGGGCTATTGAATACCGCGGGGACCGTGCTGGAGGTGAACCAGCCAGCGCTCGATTTTCGCGGATTGACGCAGGCCGACGTGGTGGGGCGCGCGCTCTGGGAAACTCCTTGGTTCGACATCTCGCCGGAGATGCGCGAACAGACCCGGCAGGCGGTTGGCCAGACCGCGGCTGGCGTGCTGGTGCGGCGCGAGCTCACCGTGCGGGATGGCCAGGGCGGAAAACGGATCTTCGACTTTACGCTGAAGCCCGTGACCGACGGAGCCGGCGCGGTCAAGCTGCTGATCGCGGAAGGACGCGACATTACTGACCAGATCAAGATGGAACACCAGTTTCGCCAAGCGCAGAAGATGGAGGCGGTCGGCATGCTGGCGGGCGGAATCGCCCACGAGTTCAATAATTTGCTGCAAGCGATTTGTGGTTACACTAGGCTGGCCATCGAAGGCCTGCAACCGACGGAGCAACCCTGCCAGGACTTGCAACTTGTGCTCAAATCGGCCGACCGGGCGACGGTGCTCACCAGGCAGTTGCTCAGTTTTGGGCGGCGGCAAGTGTTGCAGCGGACCCTCGTCGACCCGAATCAAGTGGTTGTCGACCTCGTCAAGATGCTGCGCCCCTTGATCGCCGAAAGTATTGAAGTACTAACCCTGCTGGCGCCCAATGTGGCCGCCGTCGATGCCGATGCCGGACAACTGCAACAGGTGCTGTTGAATCTGTGCATTAACGCCCGCGATGCGATGCCAGCGGGCGGGCAACTGACGCTGCGCAGTCAGCAGCTATCGCTCGGCGAGGAGTTCTGCGCGTGCCATCCTGGTACGAAGGAGGGTCAGTACGTGCTGCTGAGCGTCGCCGACACCGGCAGCGGTATGACCGCCGACGTGCGAGCGCGCATCTTCGAGCCGTTCTTCACCACGAAGGAGCCTGGCCGAGGGACCGGTTTGGGGCTGGCGATGGTTTATGGAATGGTCGTGCAACACGGGGGGATCATCGACGTCTACAGCGAACCGCATCTGGGGACGACGTTCAAGCTTTACTTGCCGATCGCTGGCGATCGGGACCTCGCCCACGACGAATGCAGCGCTCCGCAGACGGTCGGAGGTCAGGAGACGATACTCGTCGCCGAAGACGAACCGATGGTCCGCGACCTGACGGTGCGAATTCTGACCCGCGCGGGCTACACGGTGTTGCAGGCGGCCGACGGCGCCGAAGCGGTCGAGTTGTTCGCCGCCCACGCCAGCGAAATTTCGCTGGCCGTGCTCGATGCCGTGATGCCGAAGCTGACCGGTCACCAGGCGTACGAGCGCATTCGCCTGATAAACCATCATGTGCCCGTCGTGTTTTGCAGTGGCTACGATCCCGAGACGGGGCAGGTCAAGCCACTGGTGGAGCAAGGCATGCACATGGTGCAAAAGCCGTTCGATCCCGAGGTCTTCTTGCGCGTCGTTCGCGAAGTGCTCGATGCGTCTACTTTGGTGGAGGCGATCTAAATGCGCGGAACCGACCAAGTATCAGCCGCCCGAGTGCTCATCGTCGACGATGAGCCGCTGGTCCGCGACCTGCTGGCGCGCTGGTTGCGCCACGAGGGTTATGAATGTGCGACGGCGGACTGCGCCGCCGCGGCATGCGCACACCTGCAGGAGCAACCAGTCGATCTCGTGACGCTGGACATCACGATGCCCGGTGGCTCGGGTCTCGATTTGCTGGATCGGATTAGAGGGATGCTGCCCGACGTGGCGGCGCTCATGCTGACTGCGGAGAGCGATACGACCAACGCCATCCGGGCGTTGACGGCGGGCGCCTACGGGTACCTCATCAAACCGATCGATCGCCAGGAACTACTCGCGCAAGTCGCCAAGGCAATCGAGCGCCAGCGACTGGTGATCGAAAACCGCGCGTACTTGCTGGGCCTGGAGACCCAAGTGCGCGAGCAAACGAAGATTATCCGCATGGCACATGAGGAGACGATCCATCGACTGCTCTCCGCGACGATGTGCCGCGACGAAGAGACCGGGGCGCACGTGCGCCGGGTGGGCCTGTTCAGCGAGGTGCTGGCCCTGGCAGCCGGTTGGTCGCCCAGCGAGGCCGAACAACTGCGCTTTGCCGCGCCGATGCACGACGTCGGCAAGATCGGCATCCCCGACGCGATCCTCCGCAAGCAAGGTCCGTTGACCAGCGAAGAATACGCGATCATGAAATGCCATACGGCGATCGGGGCCCGGATGCTGGGGGGCTCGTCCTGGCCGCTGCTGCAAATGGCCTGCGCCATCGCGCAAAGTCACCATGAACGCTGGGACGGCGAAGGCTATCCGCAGGGCTTGCGCGGAGACGCCATTCCTGAAGCGGCGCGAATCGTCGCGATCGTCGACGTTTACGACGCCCTCTCGCACGACCGGATCTATCGCCCCGCGCTGCCCGAGGAAAAGGTGCTAGAAGTACTTCGGCAAGGGGCCGGCAGCCAGTTTGACCCCGCCCTGCTGACGCACTTCTTCTTGGTGCTCGACGAGATTCGCGAGATCGCGCTTCATCACCCCGATCAGCCCGACGAAGCCAATGCAAACGATCTGGTCACACCGCTGCTTGATTCGCGCGAGACGATTCGGGCAGTGCTTGAATGCGATTTCGCGTGAGGATGGGTCGCCCCACGCGCGATCGGCGCCGCCGGGGCGTTGTCGGTGTGCGACGGTTCGCCGGTCGATCAAGAGCGAAGCTTGCTGGTGTTTTGCCGGCAAGCAGTGCTGAGTTTCTGAGAGCTCCCCGCGCACTGCTTGTTCGCCAGGGCCAAGGGGGACAGGAGTCCTTCCCGTCGACGCGAGAACAATGATTGATCTCCGACGCCGGAACGACTCCCGTCCCCGCACCGCTGGGCAAGCAGGGGCAAGCCAGCAGTGGCACCCGACGCGTTCCTCGCTGCGCGGCTGGCGCGCGAGTTAGCGGGCCATCGTCAACCGCCCCTCGCTGCGCTTCGGGCTGGTGTGGGCGCGCCGAGTCGCGCGCGGGGCCGTCCCCGCGTTCGTCTTCGCCGCGTAGCGGCCGAAAGAGCTTAGCCGTGGGTGAAACCCACGGAACCGTTCGTAATTCAGCGCGCGAGCCGCGCAGCGGCGACATCGGGGGCCGCGCCAGGGGAACGGTGTCAGGAACCACCTTCGACGACCTGCAGGGCACTGGATCGTCGCAAGCTCGGCGGTTCCAGACACCGAAGTCGGAACGACTCCCGTCCCCGCACTGCTGGGCAAGCAGGCTAGCGGTAGGTTGGCCGCCCGCGACGACACAGGCACCGGTCGCCCGCACAGCCGCGAAAGTTAGGAACGGCCGGGAAAAAACTTCTAGATTTCTTGGCCCCCTCACCCTGCCTCTCCCGCAAGACTCCTCCCGAACCTTTGACACAGGCATCCTTGTGATCAGCGGTCGAGCCGCAAGTTGCAACAAGTCTTCCACGTCAAAGCCAAGAGGGATCAATCTTACGGCAGAGGTCGGCGCCTCAGGGAGCAGAAGAGATCTCCTCGCGACTGCATCCCGACTAAGATCGCCCCTAAGGAACCAAATTCCAAACGGCGAGAATCAGAGGCCAATCTTGGTGCAGGCATCCCGTGTCCAGGACCCCGGCAAACGCCTTCTGAATCCCGCCAAAAAGACCATACAAGGGGAGAGGAGAACAAGGAGAAGTTATTTCTTGGCCGTTCCTTAGCCGCTTTTGGGCCGGTTCTGTCAGGGCCGTTTTTGTGGGCCGTATCAGTCGCAGAACACAAGACGCCCGCGGCCGGGTGAGTGGCCCAAACGGACCCGGCGGCCGCGACCAACTCTCCCCCGTTTTCCGTGAAAGGGTACTCCGATGAAGCGTTTTATTGCCTGCTGTGCGTTGGCCCTCGGCTCGTTGTGTGGTTCGATGGACGTGGCCGGCGCGACCGACTACATCGACATCGACGAAGACAGCTACGCGGCGATTGCTTACAGCCCGTCGAGCGGCCAGTTCCATTATGCCTACAACTATGGCAGTCGTTGGGCGGCCGAGAAGGCGGCCCTGGCTCGCTGCAAGGAGTCGGACGCCAAGATCGTTTGCTGGGTGAATAACGGCTTCTGTGCCTTGGCCTTGGGCGATGAAGTCGGCAGCTACGGCACCGGTTACGAGTGGGGTGACGGGGCGAGCAACACCGACGCCGCCAACCGTGCCCGCAGCGAATGTGCTAAGCGAACGACCGGCGCCCGCGTGGTGCTGGTCTTGAGCAGCGACGGCCAGGTGATCCAGAAGCCGAGCAAGCCGACCTTTGTGACCAGCTTCGGCAACTAGACGGGCCGGTTACGACCAGAACGAGCAGACCCAGGGCAGGCCAGGCCAGCGCGATCCCGGTTGGGACGCACGGGAGTAGCCTGCCCTGGGCTTTAGGCGTTCCAGAATTCTGCAATTTTTTTTGATACGGAGAGTCAGGATCGGGGTTGAGAGTGAGTATCAGAGGGTGGGGCAGCAAGTCGAGCTGCGCGAGAAATCGAGACGCCAAAAAATCCCGACGCCGGGGCGGGCCAGTGGCTCGCCGGATGGATTCCGGATCACTACCTACGAAAGGGCATGCGATGAAACGGCCTGTCACCCTCGGATTGCTGGCTGTCGGAACGTTTCTGGTCGGTTCGTTATGCGGCCCGTTGGGGGGCTCGCAGTCGGCCAGGGCGACCGATTACATCGACATCGACGAAGACAGCTACGCCGCGGTCGCCTACAGCCCGGCGACCGGAAAATTCGCCTTCTCGTACAACTACGGCAGCCGGTCGTCGGCGGAGAAGGCCGCCCTCAAGCAGTTGGATAAGGAAGACGGCAAGATCGTCTGCTGGGTGAATAACGGGTTTTGCGCCTTGGCCTTAGGTGACGAGGTGGGCAAGTACGGCATGGGCTATCGCTGGGGTGACGGCGCGAGCACGCGGGGCGCTGCCGAGCGGGCCTTGGCCGAATGCTCGAAGCGCACGACCGGCGCCCGCCTGGTGCTGGTGCTCAGCAGCGACGGCCAGGTGATCCAGAAAGAGAAGAAGGTTGCCATCCTGCTGCCCGGCGAGTTGTCGGGTAAGTAATCGGCTGCAGGTTAAGTGGCCGCGTGGCCAGCCGGCCATACGCGGCGACAAATCAACAGTGACCAATCACTAGCGACGACGAGGCGGCCATCTGCTTCCCCCGGGGCGGGGAAGCGGTGGCTGTTTTTGTTGATGCACAATCGAGACGTGGCGAACCGAAATCCGCCACCGCCGCAGCATGCTGGACCTGAACACGGCCGTCGGGCAGCGGGTGCTGCCGTGAGGGGCAAGCGTGGGTGAGAGTATCGCGCAAAGGCGCAAAGAAGGCAATGGATTGCCAGTTCAACTACCGAAGCTCACATAGGACCTTATTGAGAGTTGATCAATATCCGCTCTGTGTGGCTGACGAACGAGGTTCCGTACTTGCGGGTTCTTCGCGCCTTTGCGCGAGATCCTCCCCGCGCCGGCGGACGCTTCAAAGCAAGTGGCGCTCGTGAGTCTACCCGAACAGCTCCGCCAGCGGCGTGCCGTCGCACACCCGCAGCGGGCGGCCCAAGCGGTCGGGCAGCATGATCTCGGGCGAGATGCCCAACGCCGCCAAGATGGTTGCCGCGTAGTCGCGCGGCGTGACGGGCAACTCGGCTGGCCGGCCCGCGATGGAATCGCTGGCGCCATAAATCGCGCCACCGCGGATGCCCCCGCCGGCAAGTAGCCCGCTATAGCAGTACGGCCAATGCTCGCGGCCCGCCGAGCCGCGATCGATCTGCGGACGGCGGCCGAACTCGCCGACCCAAGCCACGATGGTGTCGTCGAGCATGCCGCGCACGGACAAGTCTTCCAACAACGCGGCCAAAGCCTGATCGGCTGGTGGAATCAGATCGTTCTTCAGTCGTTTGAAATTGTTGCCGTGCGTGTCCCAGAAGTTGCGACCGTCGTTGTGCCAGTTGACGCAGACCAGCGACACTCCGCGCTCGACGAGCCGGCGCGCCAACAGCACACACTGTCCGTGCGTGTTGCGGCCGTAGCGATCGCGATCGACGTCCGACTCTTGCGCCAGATCGAAGGCTGCCCGCGCGGCTGGCGCGCCGAGCATGTCGAACGCCCGCGACTGCCAGGCCCCCAGATCGGCGGCGCCCCCGGCGCGCGCCAGTTGTTCGCGCTGAGCGTCGATCGTGCCCAACAGCGCCTGGCGATGCTGCAAGCGCTCGATCGAAATGCCTTGTGCCAGGCTCAGCTCACTGACGTTCCACTTGGGGTCGCCGGGATCGCCCGTGAGCAGCATGGGATCGAATCGCCGGCCGAGCCAGCCGCCGTGCTGCCCGGGCGCTTGCCCGCCGGGGGCCGCCGGATGATAGGCCAGCCAGGGGAGTGTGACGAAACTGGGGAGCGCGCCGGTGGTCGGTCGCACGCGGGCGAGCGTGCTGCCGAGGTGGGGCGTGTCGCGCTCGCTCGGCGGGGCGGCGTCGCTGTTAAGCTGCGGCGCTTGATGCCCCGTGAGCGTGGCATGCCCGCTCGACAGGTGGGCCGGATCGCTGTGATTCAGCGAACGAATCACGGCCACCTTATCCATATGTGGCGCGAGCTTCTGGAAGTGCTCGCAGATTTGCAGGCCGGGGACCGGCGTCGAAATCGATTGGAAGCTGCCGCGCACTTCGTCGGGCGCTTCGGGCTTCATGTCGAACGTGTCGAGCTGGCTCGGTCCGCCCCACATGAACAGGAAGATGCAGCGCTTGGCGCGGCCGGCGCCGGGCGGGAGCGCGGCGGTGTCTCCTTGTTGTTGCGCCGCCAACAATCTCGGCAGGCTCAAGCCCAATAGCCCGACGCCACCGGCCTGTAACAGCGCGCGGCGCGACAAACCGGCCGCCTGCGAGAGGGGCGCGTGCGCGGTGTTGGCTCGAGTTTGGCGGCGCGGTCTGGCCATGAATCGAATCGCAAGCGAGCGCGGGTGGGTTGTTACTGGCGGGGCCGCGAGTGGGAGAACCGGGCTGCACACCGGCCATCCATAAGCGGGCTTTGATTATAAGCCGGCGACGCTGGCAATTGAAACACGATTTAAGTCAACTCCCAGCACGGCCTTTCGCTGATCGTCCAGCGGAATTCTCGCCACAAGCTTTGCGCAACCCGCAGCCCTTGCCGCGCGCTGTAGGGATCGTTTGATGCGACGGCGCTCGCGGGGCCGATACTTCCGATAGCGGCACACTTTAGGGATCGGCCGAAGTAGAACTTCCTGACCTACAGACCCCTCACCCTCCCCTCTCCCGCAAGGGGCGAGGGTTTTTGAGGAGAAGTTCTTCTTCGGCCGATCCTCGCGAAAGTACCGCGACCGCAATTCCACTTCGCGCGCGGCGCATGCGCGGAACGCGGCGCGCCTGGCGACAGGTCCCTATCGCAATGTTCTCGAAGCGGCGAGTAATGCGAACGATCGGCGCGGCGAGCGTGGGACTCGCGCTCGGCGTGCCGGCGCTTGCGCAGTTGCCGTCGTGGCCGTTGGTGGCTGCTCGCCCCACGACCAAGTCGGTCGAGTCGACGGCGCAGCGCTTGATTTCACCTGGACCGGCGGCCGAGAGCGCTCCGCCGATCGACGCGGTACCGCCAGCCGCGCCGCCGCTGGCCCCCGCACCG
Organism: uncultured Planctomycetaceae bacterium; assembly: GCA_964495375.1. Classification (GTDB taxonomy): domain Bacteria; phylum Planctomycetota; class Planctomycetia; order Pirellulales; family JAEUIK01; genus JAIESQ01. Next base: position 29,344 of record CAZBWM010000058.1, read on the forward strand.
CAGCGTCCCACGGCGCCGGTTCCGCCTGGCAAGCCGGCGCTGGTACCGCTTTACACGCGTCAGGCGGTGTTCGCGGTGCCGTTCCAGATCGATCGCGTGGCCGGCTCCGCGCAAGGGGCCAGCAACGTGCAGTTGCATGTTTCAGAAGACGAAGGGCAAAGCTGGCGGCTCTACGAGCAAGTGGCGCCCGGTGCGAGCAAGTTCACGTTTCGCGCGCCGCACGATGGCGACTACTTGTTCTTCGTGCGGACGATGAGCGCCAGCGGCAAGCTGCAGCCGGCCGGCGCGCCGGCCCCCGAGCTGCACGTAGTGGTCGACACGTTGGCCCCGCGGTTGGAAATCGAAGCCAACCAGTCGCCGTCGGGCGAAGTGACGCTCCGCTGGCGAATGCTCGATCGCTACCTCAAGCCAGAGAGCTTTCGCGTTGAATTCCAGAAAGGGCCCGGCGCGCCGTGGCAGCTCGTCACCGCGCCGGTCGAAGCTCAGCCCGCGCGACGCGTCGACAATGGTGAAGTCACCTTCTGGCCGGGCGAGGTCGTCGGCAACTTGTTGATTCGCGCGCGGGTGCAAGATCAGGCGGGCAATCCGGCGGTGACGCAGGCCACGCTCACGCCTGAAGAAAAGACCGCTCGCGCATCGAGCACCATGCAGGCCGCGGTGCGCACGGGCGCCGGAGCCGCGGGGGCCATGGCCGGCGCGGGCGAGCAGTTGCCGGCCGGCGTTCCGGCCAACGAGGCCTGGCATTCGCCCGACGATCAGCCGACCGCGGGGGCGGTTCGCTGGCAGGGAGAGACCGCCTCGAATCAACCGCTGTTCCGTCGCAACGGCCCTGAAGAAGTGATGACACCGCCGGCGATCGAAGAAGTGGGTTCGCAGCCGATCGCCGAGGGGCGGCCGCGTACCACCGGTCATGAGTCGTACAGCGAAGAAGCGCCGGCCAACGATCCCTGGGTCGGCGGTGCTGCCGAGACCGTGCCGGGGGGAGTCGAGGTCGAACAGGGCGCGGCCGGGGCCGGCGCGGCGACGTCGCCGAGCGGGCACTGGAATCAGCGCCGCGAGCCGGCGCGAGATGCCGAATCGGTCGATCCCTACGAGGACGATCCTCCGCGCGAAGCAGGCGCAGAACGACCAAGCGATGAAGCCAATGATGGGCCTGGCTGGCCCGTCGACAACCAGCGGCCGACTTATGACGAGCGATACCGCCCACGACAGCAAGAGGATGTCGCGCCGCCGAGCGATGAGCCGCGGCAGCGCGAACCGCGCGACGTGGGACGCGGATCGGGCGACGGTTCGATGGGTCTCGATCGACTGCCAGCCGATGCCGCGCCGCGGTTCGTCAATACGCGGAAGTTCGATCTCGACTACGAAGTGGAAGCGGTCGGGCCGAGCGGCCTGGCCAAAGTCGAGCTGTTCATCACCGACGATGCCGGCCGCACCTGGCGCAGCTATGGCTACGACGAAGATCAGCGCAGCCCGTTCTCGGTCGAGGTCACTCGTGAAGGGCTCTATGGTTTCGGCCTGATCGTCGAAAGCGCGAACGGTCTGGCGGGGTTGCCGCCGCGCGATGGCGACACGCCCGAGCTGTGGGTGGCAGTCGACCTGACGAAGCCGGCGGGTCGAATCATCAGCGTCGAGCAAGGGGAAGGAGATCGCGCCGGCGAGGTGTTTATCCGCTGGGAGGCCAACGACGCCCGGCTGGCCGAACGCTCGATTCGCCTGGCGTTCAGCGAGCGGATCGATGGCCCCTGGACAACGTTTGCCAGTGGCCTGCCGAACAACGGGCAGTACGTGTGGCGGGTCGATCGCCGGGTGCCAGACCGGGTCTATCTGCGGCTGGAAATTCGCGATGAGGCCGGCAACGTTCAGGCGGTCGACAGCGGCGAACCACTGGCGCTCGACCGCGTCCGTCCGCAGGGTCACTTGCGTGGCGTGCGCCCCGGCGCGGGCGGGCATTAGGCGGCCAGTCTCCACATCATCGCACCGCATTCCGCCGTTTCTCGCCGATTCTCTCGCATTTCGGGGATCGCCCCCCAGCTTGGCTTTCGAGTCCCAGCAGGCTATTTTGGGCTCTGCGGTTTGATGGCCGCCGGCGGTCCCCAGGTAGTCCTGGTGTGGATCGGCCGCTGCCGGCTTCGCCCGATCAATCTTTCCACGCTGCTGGGGGAGTACTGGACCATGGAACGACGCGACTTTTTGCTTTCCGCTGGCGCCGCCGCCGGGCTGACCCTGTTGCCCGCGCTCGCCCGCGCGGCCGACGATCCGGCTGCCCCCGCTGCCCGTAAGCGACTGCTGATGTTCACGCGGAGCGCCGGCTTTCAGCACTCGGTGATTGCCCGCGGTCGGGAAGCAGAGAAGCTCGGCCATGCCGAGAACATTCTGAGTGAGCTGGGGCGCGGCGCGAACATTGAAGTAGTCGTGACCAAGGATGGGCGGATTTTCGATTCGGCCGACTTCGATCAGTTCGACGGCTACTTCTTCTACACCACCGGCGACTTGACCAAAGACAACTCCGCGGACAAGAGCCCACCGATGAGCGCGGCCGGCAAAGCGCGGTTCATCAAAGCCGTGGCCGATGGCAAGGGGCTGGTCGGTTCGCACTGTGCGAGCGACACGTTCCACAGCGAAGGGCCCGCGCGCGAGAATCAGGCCACGCCCGATCCTTATATTGCGCTGCTCGGTGGCGAGTTCGTCAGCCATGGCCGGCAGCAAAGCGCCAAGCAACTGGTGGCCGACAAGAAGTTCCCCGGCGCCGACAAGCTGGGGGACGTCTTCGAGGTCGAAGAAGAGTGGTACTCGCTGAAGAACTTCGCCCCCAACTTGCACGTCGTGCTGGTGATGGAAACCGAAGGGATGGACGGGCGGGACTACGCCCGCCCGCGGTATCCGTGTACGTGGGCCCGGGCGCACGATAAGGGGCGAGTGTTCTACACTTCCCTAGGGCACCGCGAAGACGTGTGGACGAACGACAAGTTCCACGCCGTGGTGCTGGGGGGGCTGAACTGGACGCTGGGGCGCGTCGAGGCCGACGTGACGCCGAACCTCGACCAAGTGACTCCCGAAGCGAGCAAGGTGAGCTGAAGCGGTCGGGCTCGAGCGCCAATTCGGCCCGGCAACTTTCAGTTTCGTCGGCAACGTCACCGACGAGCCGCGGAACCGACTTGACCAAACCTTTTGGCTTGGGCAGGCGTGGCTGGCCCAACATTCCGGATCGCGACAGAGACAGAATTGACTTCGTATGATTTGCGTTAGCATCGGTCGCGGCCGGCATCGGCACGTCATCGCCGAACACAATCACCTGGTGCAGCAAGGAGCGCCGCTGGTCGAGTTGCGCCTCGACTACATCAGCGGCGCGGTGAATATCAAGCGCTTGCTCACCGATCGGCCTGGACCCGTGGTCATCACCTGCCGGCGCGAGCGCGACGGCGGCAAGTACGTCGGCAGCGAAGAAGAACGGATGCTGCTGCTGCGGCAGGCGATCGTGGAAGGGGCGGACTACGTCGACTTGGAGGACGACATCGCCGGCAGTGTCCCCCGCTATGGTAAGACGAAGCGCGTGGTGAGCCTGCACGACTTTCGCAGCACGCCCGCCAATTTGCCGGAGATTCACGCCCGGTTGGCTTCGCTCGATGCCGACGTCGTGAAGGTTTCGACGCTGGCCCACCATCCGCACGACAACGTGCGCATGCTCGAGATGATCGCCGCCAGCAAGCAGCCGACCGTCGGCATCTGCATGGGGGACATCGGCACGCCGTCGCGTTTGTTGGCCGGCAAGTTCGGCGCAGCGTTCACCTATGCCACGTTCCATCACGAGCGGGCACTGGCCCCCGGGCAGCTCAGCTTTCAGCAGATGAAGGACATCTACGGTTACGATCGCATCAATCGCGAGACCGAGGTGTTCGGCGTCATCGGCGATCCGATCGGCCACAGCTACAGCCCACTAGTACACAACGCGGCGTTTCGGCATCTGGGGATGAACCGGGTGTATATCCCGCTGCGCGTGCCGGCGGCCGATCTGGCTGAGTTTCTGGCCGACGTTCCGCGCTGGGGGCTGCGCGGCCTGAGCGTGACGATTCCGCACAAGGAAACGATCATGCGCCGGCTGACGAAGATCGACGGCGCGGTGAAGACGGTTGGCGCCGCCAACACCATCGTGATGACCAACGGCGCGCTGATCGGCTACAACAGCGACTACCGCGCGGCGATGGAGAGCCTCGAAGAAGCGCTCGGCGGCATTCGCAACGATCAAAGCCCGCTGGCCGGCAAAACTCTGCTCGTGCTGGGGGCTGGCGGCGCGGCGCGGGCCGTGGCCTTTGGCGCCAAGCGCCGCGGCGCAAATCTGGTGATCGCGGGCCGCACCGCCGCCCGAGCCGAGCAACTGGCGACCGGCGTCGGCGGCCGAGCCGTCGATTGGTCGAATCGTCACGGGGTCGACGCCGACGTGCTGGTCAACTGCACGCCGATCGGCATGCACCCGAACGTCGACGACACGCCGTTCGACGAATACTATCTGCGGCCGTCGATGGTCGTGTTCGACACGGTTTATAATCCCGAGAGCACGCTGTTGGTGAAAGACGCGCGGGAGCGTAGTTGCCGAGTGGTAACCGGTGTCGACATGTTCGTGCGGCAAGCGGCGATTCAGTTCCAGCATTTCACCGGCCAGCCCGCCCCCACCGCGGTGATGCGCGACGCGCTGCGGCGGGCGATCGATCCGGTCAAGCAACCCTGAAGCCCGGCAGGCTAACCTCGGCGCGCGGCGCCGGCGCCGCGGCCGAGAGGGACATTGGCGCGATCATGAACCTCGTGCTCATCGGCTACCGCGGCACCGGCAAGAGCACCATCGCTCAGCGGCTCGCGCTGGCGCTGGCCTGGGATTGGATCGATGCCGATGTCGAGCTCGAACTGCGGGCCGGCGCTTCGATCGCCACGATCTTTGCTGAGCAGGGAGAGCCGGCCTTTCGTGATCTGGAATCGCAGGTGCTCGCCGATCTGGCCACGCGACACCACACGGTGATCGCGGCCGGCGGTGGCGTCGTTCTGCGGCCGGCCAATCGCGAAGTGCTGCGCCGCATGGGGCAGATCGTCTGGCTGCGCGCCGACGCCGACACGATCACCCAACGACTGGCGGCCGACGACACCACGCACCAGCGGCGCCCAAATCTGACAGCCGATGGTGGACGCGCCGAGATCGAACAATTGCTGGCCGCGCGTGAACCGCTGTACGCCGAGTGTGCCGATTTTTCGGTCGAAACGGCTGGCCGCGCGGCGGATGAAATTGCCGGCGAGGTTCTGGTTCGCATGCGAGCGCCGCTGTCGCCCGAAGGCTCCTCATGAGCGCATTTGCCAGCCTGCCGCTCGAGCTGCGTTTGGCCGCGCTCTTCGTCGTGGGATTGTCGGCCGGCGCGGCGGTCAACTGGTTCGCCGACGCGCTGCGCTTCGAGCCGCGCGCGCTGAGCCCTTGGTCGCACCCGCCCGTTGGGATAAGTCGCCGGCGCCGGCATCGGCTGCCGCTGGTAGGCTGGCTTGCGCGGCGCCACGAGACGCAGCACTACGGCGAGCTGTTCTGGGTGCGGCCGCTGTTGGTCGAACTAGCGCTGGCGTTGGCCCTTCCCTGGCTTTATTGGTTCGAGGTCGTGCAAGCGGGTTTGCTGCCTGCGGGCTTCGGACCATTTCCCGGTGCGCCGGCGAACAATCCGTTCGTGCTCTCGCTGCAAGCGAACTTCGTCAGTCATGCGATCCTGTTGGTGTTGATGCTGGCGGCCTCGCTCGTCGATTTGGACGACAAGATCATCCCCGACCTGATCACGGTGCCCGGTACTCTCGTCGGTTTGCTACTGGCGGCACTATGGCCGGCAAGCTTGTTGCCTGAACTGGTTCGAAATGCCGTCGGCGTCCAGCAATTGGGCTTCGTCACGCTGGCAAGCCCTATCGATTTGCCGGCCGTGCTCGGACCACGCCCGGTGACGGCGGGGTTGTGGGTGGCCCTCGGCTGCTATTGGCTCTGGTGCGTGGGCTTGCTGCCGCGCCTGTGGCGCGCGCGGCACGGTTGGCGCCGGGCCGCAGCATTGCTCATTGCCAGAATTGTGCGCGAGCCGGCCAGCCGAGTAGTCGCCGCGATTGCCGTGCTGGGGAGCGCGGGCATCGTCGCCGTTTGGTGGCGCGGTGGCGACGGTTGGACCGGCCTGCTGACAGCGCTCGTCGGCATGGCTGCCACCGGAGGGCTCGTCTGGCTGGTACGACGCGCCGGCACGCTGGCCCTCGATCGCGAAGCGATGGGTTTTGGCGACGTGACGTTGATGGCCATGATTGGCAGCTACCTCGGTTGGCAGGCGGGGCTGCTCGTTTTCTTCGTCGCGCCGTTCTGGGGACTAGCGGCCGTGGCAGCGACCACGGTCGTGCGCGTGCTGCGTCGCCGCGGCGAGTTCGACTCTGAAATTCCTTACGGCCCGTTCTTATGCCTGGCGGCGGCTACGGTCGCCTTGCGCTGGGCGCCGTGGTGGGGGTGGGCTCAGGACCTGTTCGCGCTGGGTTGTCTGGTGCCGGCTATGGCGCTGGTTTCGCTGGGGCTGTTGACGCTGATACTAGCAGTGTGGCGTGGATTGACGACGCGGCGAGCGTGACGACTGCGCCGAATATGTGACGTAGAGTTGTATCAAGCCCAGGGAAGTTTGTTGTCCCGCGTTGCGATCAGTGCGATCGCAGTCCAGCTTCCCTGGGAACCGAGCACGCCGCGTCATGTTCTGCTTCACTACGATCACCGATCTCGTTCGTGATGCCGATCGACTGCGAGCGCGCAGCCACGGCGTGATCGAAGTAGCCGACGAGCGGCTCGTGCGCGTCGTGCTCCGTCCCTGGCCTAAGACCGTCTCGCTGTTGGATGTCTGGTTCGATCGCGCCGTGCGCCATCGATTGCGGCCTGGCAATCGCTGCCAGTTGTATTTCAATCAGCCGGCGCGCAGCCCCGATTATCTCACCTTGCGTTACGTGGTCTCATCGGCCGACACTACGCTAGGGACGTTTCACGGTGCGCTCGAAGTACTGGACGAGATCGCCCGCATCAAGCGGACACAAGCGATCGTGTGCGACGCTTCGAACCGGCGCATCTCGGCGCGGCTGTTGGCGCGCTGGGGCTGGGAGCCACATTGCCCCGGCCGCTGGCATCGGCATTACATCAAGCGCTTCTACGATCGACCGGCGCCGCCTTTGGCCAATCCGCGGTTGTTGACGGCCGCGTGCGCTACCTGCGCATCGGCAGAGTGGCCAATTACCCCGGCACCATCCACGTCAGCCAGTGCGCTTGTAGCATCGTCAGCAAGCCCATGAGGGCGGCCAGCGCCAGGCTGTGCCAGAAGACAAAGCGCAAGATCGCCCCTTCGCCGCCATTCTGCCCCGTGGCGGCCGACGCCACGACGATGCTCTGAGCGTCGATCATCTTGCCCATCACGCCACCGGTGCTATTGGCCGCCGCGATCAGCACGGGGTTGAGCCCGAGCTGTTCGGCCGTCACCTTTTGCAAGCTGCCGAACAGCGCGTTCGACGAAGTGTCCGAGCCCGTCAGCGCCACGCCGAGCCAACCGAGCATGGCGGCGAAGAACGGATAGAGCACGCCGGTGTGCGTGAAGGCGAGCCCCAGCGTGACGTCGCTGCCGCAGAAGCGCGTGACGTAGGCGATGGCCAGCATCATGGCGATCGTGGCCAACGGCCAGCGCATCGAGACCAGCGTTTGCCAGAAGATGACGATGAACCGGCGAGGCGATATTCCCATCCAAACCGCCGACAGAATCGCCGCCACGAGAATGCCGGTGCCCGTGGTCGAGAGCCAGTTGACGCGGAGAATCGCCTTTTCGGCTTCGGCGCCGCTGGGTGCGGCGGGCGGAGCGCGCAGCACGCGCTCGTGCAGCCCGCCGATCGGAATCTCAAACGCGGCCCGACCGCCGAGCGAGGCATCAATCCACTTGCGTGCTTCGGGCATTCCCCAGACGAAGACCGCGGCCGACAACAGCATCCACGGTGTCCACGCCGAGGCGATCCTTCGCGCGCTGTAGGAACGCTCAGGGCGCGATGCTGCTTCGCGCGCCGTGCTACTGGATGCGGCGATTTCAGGAGGGAATTGCCATTCGTCGGTCGGCTGCCACCAGCGGAGAAATACCGCGAGCGTGACAAGTGACACTAGCCCACCGGCGACGTCGACAAGTGTGGGGCCCCAGTAGTTGGCCACCGCGAACTGCACCGCGGCAAAGCTGCCGCCACTCACCACGACGGCGGGCCACACGCCGCGCAGTCCGCGCCAGCCTGACATCGTGACGACCATCCAGGCGGGCACGATCAACGAGAAGAGTGGCAACTGCCGTCCGGCCATCGCCGACAGGAGCGATTCGTCGATACCGGTTACTTTGGCGAGCGTGGTGATCGGCGTGCCGAGTGCTCCGAACGCGACCGGCGCCGTGTTGGCCAGCAGCGCCAGCCCGGCGGCATACAGCGGCGTGAAGCCGGCGCCGATCATCAAGGCGGCCGAGATCGCGACCGGCGTGCCGAAGCCGGCGGCCCCTTCGATGAATGCCCCGAAGCAGAACGCAATCAGGATCGCCTGCACCCGGCGATCGGCCGACAGCGCCGCGACCGAGGCTTTCACTACCTCGAACTGTCCGGCGGCGACGGTGAGGTTGTAGAGAAACACGGCCGCCAGCACGATCCAGCCAATCGGCAGCAGGCCGAAGCACGCGCCATAGAGTGCGGCAGCTCCGGCCATCTTGGCTGGCATCCCGTAAACAGCGATTGCCACGGCCAGCGCCGCGACGAGCCCGGCGGCGGCCGCCCGGGGCGCCGACCAGCCGCGCAAGCCCAACAGCCCCAGCAGCACCACGATCGGTAGCGCCGCCAGCAGGGTCGACAGCCAGGCGGAGCCGGTGGGGTTGTAATCCTGAGTCCAAGTCATGCCGGGCTCGACAAGCAGGCGCCATCCTTCCGCGACACGATCAAAAGCAATCGCTCAATATCGCGTGAGGATCTCCGCCAGTCGAGCCCTGCACTCGGCTACGCTTGAACTGTTGATATTGAACCGGCGGCGTGTCCCGCGTGGCGACCGCGTTGAATTGCTCGATGACGCAGGTGGAATACCGCCAAACCAGTCAGGCCGAGAGCCGCTAAGGCGAAACTACTGGGCTCGGGAACAGCGCCAAAATGAGCGGTCCAAGCCAGATCACCAAAGTCCTCGAAATTGTCCCAGACCTCGGTATTGAGCGCGCCGAAGTCGCTCCCGTTATTGAAGAACACGAAACCACCGCCACCATTGTTGGGCACATGGCCGCTGCGGATATCGCCCCAAACCGCGGTGCCAATCGAGACGTCGTAGTCGTCGGGATTGGAGATGGTGAGGAATGCCACGTATTGCTCGCCGGGCGTCAAGAACGTACCGCCGGTGTTGACGGTAACTGGCTGAAAGGTGGAGTTGCCGTCCAAAAGAATGCTGGCCGGCGAGGCATAGAGCGGGCTGCCCGTGGCTTGACCACCGCCGCCGCCCAACATCGAGCCGCTCCAGGAAAAAACGTAGGCCTTCATCGACAAGTGTACCGATTCACCACCCTGGAGATAGAAGGTGAAATCATCAAGTCGACTGTCGGCGGGCGCGATGAACGTCTGACCATAAGTCGACGTGTTCGGTTGGCCGAAGGCATCGATATTGTCGACACCGTCCCAAGAAGGTGTCGTGTCGTACGTTGTGGCTCGCAGATTGCTGTTGCCGGCGCATAGGCAGATTGCGATCACGACAAGAGCGCCCACTTTGTTGCAGGTCATTAGAACACCCCTTTGAAAATCGTGGATAACTGTGCGGAAGCTGACTCAATCGCCGCGCAGCTTGTCGGGGCACCCCGGCCTGCGGATGTTCGACCGGGTAAATCCGACGAGCTGTGATTCAGCGGCGGAAAAATGCACGCAGCGCCCCGGGGGACGGATGCCGCCCCGTGAGACGATGCGTTGCCGATGACGTGGGATCGTTGACCGAGTGCCTGAAGCCGAGCCGTCGCGGCCAGCCAACGTCGCCGGGGAACAACCCGTCGACGAGTTCAGCGCGCGCAACGCGACTGCGGTTGCGAAATCTCGGACCCCAACGCGCGCCCTAAAGAGCGCAGACGAAACGCCTAGCTATGTCGCTCACTAGCTGCCCCTGTGCGACGACGCACGGCCACGCCTTAACGGCGTGGAACTGTCGGAGAATTGTCCGTCGTCGAAACGCTAGACGTTTTTGCGCTGGCACACCTGCTAAAACCAGGTTCAGATACTACCCACCCGCGACTTTAATCCGGATAAACCGCGTGTCAACGATTTATTTCCTGGATTTTTGGTGGCGCGAACGGTCACCTTTGTGAAGTGTCGGGCAATCTGGCACGCCGCGACGCCACCCGGTGCCGACGCGACAGCGGCCCCGACACACGCGCTTTAACGCTGCGCGCAAAAAAAGCCCCCGGAAAGGTGGAGTCCCAGGGGGGCAAAGGACACCAACCTTTTCCGGGAGCGATTGGACGCCGCAATCTCTTTGTCGCGCCCTTCGTTGGGTCAACGCTCGCGTCCACTCGAGCCTTCGACCATCGCTGCGCCGCTCGAACACCGCCAGCGGTTTCCCGCTTGAGCAATGCCGTGCCGCGCCACCGGCGCTAATTCATTGGGCTGCGAAGCGAACCGTCAGCATCCTTGCCTTCGGTTGGCGCCTCGTGCGGCCAGACCCTGCCGTCCCCGCTGGTCGGGCCGGTCGTCACCGCGTCTACGTAGATCAGCCTGCGTTTCTTCTTGAGCCCGCTTGGCGATGATGGCGCTCGTCGCTCGGTGATCAGCCGTCTCACCGGGGCGAGCGGGGGTTCCATCCCCGCGTGCGGGCGGAACAATAGGAGAATCGCCTTGGAGGGTCAAGTCCGGTTTGGCGAGTCGCGGAGAAATGTTTTGCGAACCGCTCGCCGGCGCTTGATTCCGCGGCTCACCTGGAGCTCGCAGCGCGTCGTCGTGATCGTTGCACATCGCTCCCAGAGCGAACGTGCGGCGGGAGTTGCGCCAATTGCTAGCTTCGTTGACAGCCTGGCGCGGGAGTCTCATACTCCGGCTTGCCCGGGCCGAAAAAAGCCGCCAGTCCGTTCGTGAAATCAAGCGCCGCAGCAGGCGTTTGCCCTCCGATCCACCCGCCGCCAGGAGTTCTTCACCGTGCCGAGCCAATGCCCATCGCGAATTTTGCTCACCTCGATTGGCTACGGGCTGCTGGCAGCCATCGCGATCAGCCTTGGCTGGTCGGCCGCGGTGCAAGCCGCCGATGAGCCGGCAAAAGTCAAGATTCCGGCCGCGGTCGAACGCGTATATCCGGCCCTGGTGCGGATCAACATCGTCACGCTCGAAGGGACCGACGGCCGCGTGCGCAAGCAAGTAGTCGGTGGCAGCGGTGTCATTATCTCGACCGACGGATATGTCGTGACCAATCATCACGTGGCGCGAAGGGCGTCGCGGATCGTCTGCCGGCTCACGAACCGTGAGGAAGTCGAGGCCACGCTGGTCGGTACCGATCCTTTGTCCGACATCGCCGTGCTGAAGCTCGACCTGGCCGCACGACCGGCCGGCGCCGAACCCCTGCACACGGCCACGTGGGGCAATTCCGACTTGCTTGAAGTCGGCGAACCGGTCTACGCGATGGGGAGCCCGGCGGGACTGTCGCAATCGGTAACCGTCGGCATCGTCAGCAATAAGTCGATGATCTTGCCCGACTTTTTGGGTGGCGGTTTCATCCTCGACGGCGAAGAAGTGGGGCAGCTCGTGCGCTGGGTCGGTCACGACGCCATCATTTACGGCGGCAACAGCGGCGGCCCGCTGGTCAACGAGCGGGGCGAGATTGTCGGCATCAATGAGATCGGCATCGCGTCGATGGGTGGGGCCATCCCCGGCAACCTGGCTAAGCGTGTCGCCGACGAGCTGATCGCGCACGGCGATATCAAGCGCAGTTGGACCGGCGTCGGCGTGCAGCCGCGCTTGAAGGAATCGGCCGCGCCGCGCGGCGTGCTGTTGAGCAGCGTGGTCCCCGGGGGGCCGGCCGCCGCCGCTGGTTTGAAACCGGGCGACGTCATCCTGTCGTTTAACGGTGTTGACGTCGATTGCACGGCCCGCGAAGAACTGCCGGTCTTCAATCAACTGATTCTCAACACGCCGGTGGGGGCCAAGGTGCCGATCGTCGTCTGGCGCGACGGGCACGAACAAACGCTCGAACTGACGACCATCGATCGCGGCGCCGCCCGCTCGCGCGAAGAAGAACTCAAGCCCTGGGGCATCACCGCGCAAGACCTGACGCGGATCATGTCGTTGGAACTGCAGCGCGATTCGACCGCTGGCGTGCGCGTGCATAGCTTGCGCCCCGGTGGTCCGGCCGCTGAAGCGAAACCTCCGCTGCAACCTGGCGACGTGATCGTGGCCGTGCAAGGAACACCGATCAAAGATCTGGCGCAACTGCGCGAGCTGTCGCGCGAGCGGACCGCCGACAAATCGCAGCCGGTCCCCACACTCGTGGCCTTCGAGCGCGGGACGCGGCAACTGGCCACGGTCGTGTCGATCGGTCCCGAACGAACCGATGCCCCGCCGCTGCAAGCCAAGAAAGCCTGGCTGCCGGCCGAAGTGCAGCCGGTCACCAAAGAGCTGGCCGAAGCGCTCGGCATTCCCGGCCAAACCGGCGTGCGGATCACGCAGCTTTATCCCGGTCATGCGGCGGAAAGCGCCGGCTTGAAAGTGGGGGACGTGATCACCTCGGTCGATGGCCGCAAGCTCGAGATCGCTCGGGCCGAGGATCTCGAGGTGTTCAACAACTTGATCCGCCGCTATCGGGTTGGCAGCACGGTAAAGTTCGAAGTGCGCCGCGGCGCGGAGACCCTCACGATCGACTGCCCGCTGGAAGTCACGCCGCCGACCGCCAGCGAATTGGCAAACCACAAAGACACCGACTTCGAGTTTTCGGCCCGGGAGCTGTCGTTTCAGGATCGCGTGCTGCGCAGGCTTGATCCCGAACTGCAGGGGTTGCTGATCGAGCGGGTCGATCCGGCCGGCTGGGCCGATCTGGCGCGGCTCTCCAGCGGCGACATCCTGCTGTCGATCGACGGACATCCCACGCCCGACATCGCGGCGCTCAAGAAGCAACTGGCGGCCGCCAAGGAGGCGCATGCCAAGCGGCTGGTGTTGTTCGTCAAACGGGGCGTGCAAACCGTCTACCTCGAGTTGGAGCCGAACTGGTCGGAGATCGACAAGGAAAAGTGAGGGTAGTTCTCCGTTTTCAGTGTTCAGCTTTCAGTTGTTAGTCGCGAAGTTTGCTCCGCGCATGGCATCGTTCGGCTCAATGATTCCGACAAATCAAACACGACAAGTAACTATCGAAGGATTTTCCGCATGAATCGTGCGACGCACGTTGGGCGTCTCTTCCTCTCGTTCCTGCTAGTGGCGCTGGCGACGGGCCGCGCCGGAGCCGACGACGCGGCTGTGGTCGCCACGGCGCGCGAGCTGTTGACCAAACATCAAGAGGCGGTCGTCTGGGTGAGCGCCGTCGTCACGATTCAAATCCCTGGCGGGGCCCGCGCTCCCGAGCAGGAAGCCGAAACCCTGGGGACCGTCGTCGATCCGTCGGGCCTGGTGATTATCAGCCTGGAAGCGATGAACCCGGTGTCGAAGCTGATGCGGTTGGGCATGAACGTCCGCACCCAGGGCATCAATCTCCGCGACATCAAGTCGGAACTCTCGCAGGTCAAGATTCGCCTGGCCGATGGCACCGAAGTGCCTGCCAAAGTGGTGCTGGAAGACAGCGACTTGGGGCTGTCGTTCCTGCGCCCCGAGCCGCCGGCCGAAGGGGTCGAGCCGCGCACGTTCGCCAGCATTCCGCTCGAGACCGGCGCGGCGGCCGAAGTACTCGACCAGGTGATCGAACTGCGCCGCCTGGGCAAGACCCTCGATAGCGAACCGTCGGTGAGCCTCGAGCGGGTGACGGCCGTCGTCAAGAAGCCACGCGAGCTGTTCTGCACGTCGACCAAGGGGGAAGGAACTCCGGTCTTCACGGCGGCCGGCAAGCTGCTGGGCATCGGCGTCACCAATTCTGAAGGTTCGACGGTCGTGGTCCCGACGATCGACATTGCCCCGATCGCCGATCAGGCGAAAGAGCAACCGGTGGAGGCCAAGCCGGCCGAAACGCCGGCCGAGAAACCGGCCGACGCGCCCGCCGAAAAGCCGGAACCGCCCGCGGCGCCGTAGCGTTGGCGCTGTCCTCAAGCCTCGGGACTCAGGCCTCACGCCTCTTCTCTCAAGTGTTCCGGGATTTTGCGTCCAAACCGTCCAAAGCTCGCGCTGGCGGCAGTTAAGTGCTTGTGCTGACGCGACTTATTCTTGGACGCAAAACCTGAATTGTTTGCGTCCAAGCTGCGTCCAATTTGCGTCCAAGACGACGGAGCAAGGGGACACGGAGCTTTGGGCCACGAAGTGTTTGACCACGGATGGCACGGATATCCTGGATGGCGGAGTCAGGCCGCGAGATTAATCCGTGCGATATGCGAAATCCGTGGTCAAGGTGATCTTGGCTTTCGGTACGCGTGAGCAAGTTCTCGCTGCGCCCAAAACGGCAATGCATCCACAGAAGAACGCAGTAGGACACAGCAGTTTGCTTGGTGCAACCGTTCGGCGTGTCTTTGATCGTTCTGTGTTCTGCTGTGCCCTGCTGTGGATGTATTTTGAATTGTCTGCGCAGCGCGACTACGAGTCTGAATGGCGACGATTCATTCTACGCGTGTCCCGAGTGTCCACCGGGCCGTTTTGAACCAGCCGCGCGCAGAAAGCTTCTGAATGCAGGAAGATCTCGCGCCAAGGCGCGAAGGCAAGGAAGTGTTTCGAGATATTACGCAGCCGGGGAATTCGTCTTCGCGTCTTGCGATCCTAAGGGGATCGGAGCATTCAGCCCAGGCGTTGTCGCGCAGCGACTACCCTGGGTACGCGATTGCGGAACCGCTACGCCAGCCCTGAAAGGGTTGCAGCAAACG
This sequence comes from uncultured Planctomycetaceae bacterium, assembly GCA_964495375.1. GTDB lineage: Bacteria > Planctomycetota > Planctomycetia > Pirellulales > JAEUIK01 > JAIESQ01. Next base: position 44,373 of record CAZBWM010000058.1, read on the forward strand.
GACATGTAGCGCGATTCGAAATCAACATCCCACGTTAGGGGACCACGCGGATTCAACCCTTGCAGGGTTGACGGCGCCGGCCCACGGAAACCTAGGGTAGCTCGCAAGAAGCGCAACCCTAGACTGAAAGCTACAATCCCTGCGGGATTGAAGGCACCTGGCGCCGACAGGCGGTGTTGACATCGCGCGCGGGGCGAAATCCTCTACCGCGAAGATCGCTGAGGATCGCAGAGCGCGTCGCTGCGACTGCGACACTACCGCTATTCGCGTTCTCGCCGCTGGATGCTCTACGGTTCGAAGTTCCACGGTTGGAAGCTGAGCGCGCGGCCAAGAGCGACCAACACGCCGGACGTCAGTACCCACTCGAGGGCCGGTAAGAAGCCATCGCCGGCGACATAAATCTTCTGGTCGTCGCCCCCCGACAGCGCGTAAATGCGGTCCGGCGTCGACAAATGGAAGACGAGTTCGGCGCCGCATTTGGTGTCGGCGATTAGGATCGTCTCGACACCGCGCGCCTTGGCGAGCAGGGCGGCGCCCTCTTGCCAGAACCAATCTTTGTCGATGAGATGTCTTAGCTCTGCGACGCCGGTGCTGCTGTACAAAATCCGCCGGGGCGGAAAGATCCGCAGGAAATCCGCCAAGATACCGCCACCGAAGCGGGCGATGAATTCGCGATAGCCGGCCGGAAATCGCGCGCCGAGTATCCGCTCGACGAGGTCGACATCGAGCGGATTGTTGTGATAACGCTCGTCGGCTGCCGGCAGGATGTCGTCGAGCGTCATGGCTGCCTGGTCCAACTCTTGTCGCGTTCTGCCACGTCGCAGTCCAGGTTTTGTCGCGAGTCATGTACCCAGGTGAGTGACGGAACGAACGTTCGAGACCATTTTGTGAAGTAGGTGCGCGTGCCCTACAGCGATCTAGCGTGGACTGTCGCTCGGCTTTTCATGCCGATAGAAAAAGCAGTCGGGCAGGCTCTTTCTCAGTCGCTCGATCCCCTGATCGGTGACCAATGTGTTTGAAAGATCGAGATTCTCAAGTTGCTTAAGGCTCTCTAGGTGTGCCAGCCCTGCGTCAGTGATTGGCATGTCGGAGACCGTCAAATGCGTAATCTTTTCGAGTTTCGCGATAGTGCGCAGTCCGTCGTCGGTAATTGATGTGTTGATTAGATCGAGCTGTTGGAGCTCCGGCAGACTTGCCAATGATTCGAGAGC
>CAZBWM010000059.1:0-44832 GCA_964495375.1 uncultured Planctomycetaceae bacterium
GAACTTCGGCCGGCAAGTTCTTGAAGTCTTCCCTACGGGAACAATATCGTGACTATTACTTGAGCGGGCAGCAGACGGCCAAAAGCTAGACTGCACCCGCCACGCGTCCCAGCGGTGTCTGGAACCGATTCAACGAAAGACCATCCCTTAGTGATCTGCCGCTAGAATCGGTTCCTGACAGCGCTGGGGCTTCGGCTGCTTCGCCACTGAAACGCATTCATACTGTCCCGATCGACCACGTGCCGAACAATTCAAACCAGCCCAACCCCAACCCAATTACCCGCCGAGTATTCAGGAGATTCGTCATGTCGCAGCCGGTGATTATTGATGCCGTACGCACCCCCTATGGACGTGGCGGCAGCGCCACCAAGCCGGGCGGTTACTACCGCGAGACGCGCCCCGACGCGCTGTTGTCCCACGTGCTGAAGTCGCTGGTCGAGCGCAACAAGCTCGATCCGGCCAAGATCGACGACGTGGTGACCGGCTGCGTGAGCCCTGTCGGTGAGCAAGGGGCCAACATCGGCCGGCTGGCCGTGCTGCTGGCTGGTTTTCCGAATACGGTGCCGGCCGTCACGCTCAACCGCATGTGCGGCTCGAGCCAGCAGGCGGTGCACTTCGCTGCGCAACAAGTGGCTGCCGGCGATGCCGACTTTACGATCGGCGCGGGCGTCGAGCACATGAGCCGGGTGCCAATGTTCAGCGACGTCGGTTCGCTCGACAAGCTCAACCCCGAGTTGTTCACCCGCTTTGAGCTGGTGCATCAGGGGGAAAGCGCCGAGTTGATGGCCGACAAATGGAAGATCACGCGCAAGGAGGTCGACGAGTACTCGATGGAGAGCCATCGCCGCGCCAGCCTGGCCGCGAAGCAGGGGTTCAACAAAGAGATCATCCCAACCGATGGGCTGGGAGCCGACGGCGCCCTGGCCAAGCAGACGCGCGACGAAGGAATTCGCGACACGCTCGACCCGGCCAAGATCGCCAGCCTGTCGACGGTCTTCCGCCCCGATGGCGTGGTGACCGCTGCCAATTCGAGCCAGGTGTCGGATGGCGCCGCGGCGGTGCTCATCGCGAATCGCGAAGTGGCCCAGGCCCAAGGGCTGAAGCCGCGAGCGCGGTTCTTGGCACGCGTTGTCGTGGGGGACGATCCCAAATTGCAGTTATCCGGGGTGATTCCGGCTACGCAGAAGGCGCTCAAGCATGCGGGGCTCTCAGTCAAGGACATCGACTGGTTTGAGGTCAACGAGGCGTTCGCCACGGTGGTGCTCGGCTGGGCCCGCGAGATCAAGCCCGATATGGCCAAGGTCAACCCGTGGGGCGGCGCGATCGCGCACGGTCACCCGCTGGGGGCCAGTGGAGCCGGGCTGATGGCCAAAATGGTGAACGGTCTCGAAGCGACCGGCGGCAAGCTCGGCCTGCAAACGATGTGCATCGGCCACGGCATGGCCACGTGCACGATCATCGAGCGGATCTAAGCCAAGCCGCTCGCAGAGACGTTGCGACTTAACACGATGAAACTCGCAGCCCAGGGATTCACCTCCCTGGGCTTTTCTTTGGTATCATCGCGAAGTTGTCGGTCCGTCTTGAGGAACCGTCCTCCGATCGGTGTCAGGAACCGATTCAAGCGGCAGGGCACCAATAAGTTGGTTCTCCGTGGAATCGGTTCCTGACACCGTTCGGGCTCACCGTTGCTTCGACTGACCGCGACCCATTCAAATTATCAACAGACTTTCGCGTTACGAGAGAGGAGCGAGATCGCCATGCAGATTTCCGGGAAGACGTTTCTGGTCACGGGGGGAGGATCGGGCTTAGGGGCAGCCACGGTGCGGCGCTTGGCCAAGGCCGGCGGCAACGTGCTGATCGTCGACCTCAACGAGGAGAACGGTAAGGCGGTCGCCGCCGAGCTCGGCAAGCAAGGGCGCTTCGTGGCGGCCGACGTGTCGGACGAAGGGGCCGTTCAGAAGGCGGTCAACGCGGCCAAGGAAACGTTCGGCGGCTTGCACGGAGCGATCAACTGCGCCGGCATCGGTACGGCGATGCGCGTGCTGGCCAAGGATGGGCCGCACAATCTCGAAGTCTTCGCGCACGTGATCAAAGTCAACTTGATCGGCACGTTCAACGTGATTCGACTGGCCTCGCAACTGATGGCGGCCGGCGAGCCCGACGCCGGCGGCGAGCGGGGTGTGATCGTCAACACAGCCAGTGTCGCGGCGTTCGACGGCCAGATTGGCCAGGCGGCCTACTCGGCCTCGAAGGGGGGCATCGTCGGCATGACGCTGCCGATCGCCCGCGAGCTGGCCCGCTTCGGCATCCGCGTGGTGACGATCGCACCGGGGCTTTTCAACACGCCTTTGATGGCGATGCTGCCCGACGAAGCCAAACAATCGCTGGGGGCCCAGGTGCCGTTCCCGCCGCGGTTGGGCGAGCCCGACGAGTTCGCGATGCTGGCCGTGCAGATTGTCGAGAACCCGATGCTCAACGGCGAGACGATCCGGCTCGACGGCGCGATCCGCATGGCGCCGAAGTAAGTACCGCTGTAAACGAACAAGCCCAGGGATAGCAATCCCTGGGCTTGATTATCGAACGAAATATCGACGAAGCACAGTGACGCTTGACCTTCGCTCTGCTTACCGCGCGCTGCCACCGGTCGTTCGCTCTTCCGGCAGATAGATCAGCCGGCCGCAACTGCTGCAGAACACCAGCTTGCCGAGCTTCAGCGAGTTGAACGTGTTGGGGGTGATCATCTGCGAGCAGCCGCCGCAGTAGTCTCCCTCGATCGCCGCCATGCCGTCGGCCCCTTTGGACTTCATGATCCGCCGATAGGTGTCGCGGGCGTCGGGAGGAAGCACTTCCTCGGCGGTCGCCAGCTCAGCCTCGAGGCGGCCGACTTCGAGCTCCAGCGTCCCCTGCTGATCGCGCACCGCCTTTTGCGTCGCGACGTGCTCTTCGCGTCCCTTGGCAAGGTTCTGCTGAGCTTCGGTAATGGCAGCCTGATGGACGTCGACCTTTTCCATGGAATCGAGCACCTCGTCGGCCAGCACGCTGTTGGCCATCTCAGCCGCGGCGATTTGCTCGCGCAGCGATTGGTACTCGCGATTGCTGCTGGCCGCGTTGAGCTTGCTTTTGAGATCGACGATCTTCTGCTCGCCGGTGCGCAGTTGCAGTTGCTTTTGGTCGACGGCCAACTTGGCGGCTTTGGAATCGGCCTGGGCTTGGGCCAGCGCCTGTTCGAGCCGGGTGAGGTTCGTCTCGCGGGCGCGAATTTGCCGAGGACCGCGCTCCAGCCGCTCGCGAACGTCGCCGAGCTGTCGGTGGAGACGATGCAGAGTGCGAAGCGATTCGACCAATTCGGGCATGGGCAGATGGCTCCGTCCGTCGGGCAGGGTGGGGATAGTCAGGGTGATTCTCGGGGGTAGGTCGCAGCAGGCAAGTCGTTTGGCGGAAACGTCAGCGTGTGGGGGGTCGCGCCGCGACGACAAGCCCCCGCGCCTGCTGTCAGCATAGCAGGCCGAAGGCTTCTCGGCACAAAAAAAGGGGCCACCAGTTTGGCAACTGGCGGCCCCGTGGACCGAAGTGTCGTATTCGCCGGTAGTTGGTCAGTCCCGTTAGCGGGAACGCCGAACGGTGTCAGGAACCGATTCGATCGATGGCCCACCATTGGTGACGTGCCGCTTGAATCGGTTCCTGACACCGATCGGATAGCGGTCTTATCCAACTGACCAACAACGGATGGCCGGCAACTTCCGCCGCGAAAATCCTAACCGGCGATTCCTTCGAGGAACCCCTCCAATTGCCGGCTGCGCACCGGATGTTGGAGCTTGCGGACGGCTTTGGCCTCGATCTGGCGAACGCGCTCGCGGGTGACGCGGAAGATGCGCCCCACTTCTTCAAGCGTGTAGGTGTAACCGTCGCCGAGCCCGTAGCGGAGGCGAATGATCTCCCGCTCGCGGAAAGTCAGCGTCTTGAGCAGGTTCTCGATTTTGTCGCGGAGCATCCCCTGCGTGGCCGTCGACAGCGGGCTCTCGTTGCTCGAGTCTTCGATGAACTCGCCGAACGAGCTGTCCTCGCTCTCGCCGACTGGGCGGTCGAGGCTCACCGGGTGCCGGCCGATGTTCAACACGCGGCGCGTTTCTTCGATGCTGATGTCGGCCGCCTTGGCGGTTTCTTCGGTCGTCGGTTCGCGACCCAGCTCCTGCTGCAATCGCTTCGACACGTTGCGCAGCCGCGACAGCACTTCGATCATGTGGACCGGAATGCGGATCGTGCGGGCCTGGTCGGCAATGGCGCGGGTGATCGCCTGGCGAATCCACCACGTGGCGTAGGTCGAAAACTTGTAGCCGCGGCGATACTCGTACTTGTCGACCGCCCGCATCAGGCCGGTGTTCCCTTCTTGGATTAAGTCCAAGAAGCTCAGGCCGCGGTTGCGATACTTCTTGGCGATCGAGACGACCAGGCGCAGGTTGCCGCCGGAGAGATCGCGCTTGGCCTGTTCGTATTCGTGGAACTCCTGCCGCACCATGGCACAACGAGCGCGGAGGGTACGCGGCCCTTCGAGCGTCAGCAGCATCAGGTCGCGGAGCTCTTTGCGGAGGTTCGCACGTTCGTCCTTAGCGGCCGAATTAGCCTCGAGCAACGCAATCTTGCGCTGCACTTCGTCCATGCGGCGCGACATCTCCTCGAGCCGCTTCATCAAGGGCTGCACGCGGCGCGTGCGCAGGCTCAACTCTTCGACGAGCGTGAGCGCTTTGCGGCGCCGGCACAGGAAGCGGCGCCAGGCCTCTTGCCGCAGGGGCATCGGCAGCCGGCGTCTGATCACGGTGAGAAAATCGCGGCGGTTCTCTTCGAGCAAATGTTGCAGCGTCCGCAGGTTGTGCGGCATGCGGGCGAGGATTTGTTCTTTGGTCAAGCGCTCGGTCAGCGAGACCTTGATCGTGCGGTCGAACGGCAACGCGCCCGTGTGAACTTTCTCGAGCGCCTCGACCGTGGCGGCCATGGCGAAATCGCAGCCCAATACCGCGCGGCGAAAGCGGCGCCGCGCCGTTTCGATGCGCATGGCGAGCGAGACTTCCTGCTCGCGCTCCAGCAGCGGGATCTCGGCCATCTGCGTGAGATACAGGCGAACGGGGTCGTCGCTCCACTTGCCCGAGTCGTCGAGTGTGGGCGGGCGAGCCGGGACTTCCTCGCTATCGGCCTCGTCGTTGATTGAGACGACGCGCGGCTCAGAGGGTTCGTCGGCGAACGCTGGCTCGGGCACCTCGTTGACCAACTCGATGCCCTGGTCTTCGAGCATCGTCAACAGGCCGTCGATCTTGTCGGCGTTCACGGCGTCGTCCGGCAGGCATTCGTTGACCTGATCGTAGGTCAAATAGCCTTGCGACTTGCCGAGTGCAATCAAGTCGAGCAAGTCGCGCTCTGGATAATCCACGGAAGACCCTCCTACAGCGCGGGCCACGCGCTGCCAATCGTGATTATGGTCTCGGTCGACGGCGCGGTTCAACCACTTCGTCAACTTCAACCTCGGCTCCTGGCACCCTCACCCCTCCGTGGGTTCAGTTATGCAGTGCCGAATGCGTTCCTGCTCGACGACGCGCGCCAATAAGGCAAGCGCTTCGTCGTCCCCCATGTGCTGCTGCCGGACGGCGTCAACCTGCAAGCGGCGTGCCAGTTGCTCGTGCCGGCGTCGCCAGCCTTCGAGGAACTGCGTGCGCCGCTCGTCACGCTTTTCCGCCGCCTTCGCTCTACCCCGCTCGTCTAAGTCGACGAGCAAGGCCTGCTGAGCTGGTTCCTCGAAATGACCCAAGAGACGCTCGAAGGTCGCCTCCCCTTCGATCTCGAAGAGGTCGCGACAAACTTCGATAATCTGCCGGGAGATATCTGAGGATAATTGCTGGGGACCGACGACCGCCAACACATCGCTAATCCAGTTGGGATCGTCGACCAATAGCTCTAGCAACTCTTGTTCCCAACTATCGAGCTGTGGTAGCTCGACGGGCGCAGAAGCCGAACTATCGCGATTGGCGCTCGTCTTGCGACCGCCGCCTCGGCGGAGTTGGCTCAACCGGCCACGCAGCAATTCCTCGGGCATGGCGAACTGCTGCGAAAGTTGTTGCAATACCTGTTGTTCGCGGAGCCGGGCGTTGGTCGGCGTGTCCTCACGTAATCGCGGCGCCTTGGCCAAGACGTCGAGCACTTGTTCGATAGCCTGGTTGGACGCGTGCAGATCGCCACGCGAGACGCCGGCACTGGCGCGCGACACCAGATGCGCCAGCGCATCGGCGGCGTTATCGAGCAACTGACTAAATGCATCGGCCCCGCGCGCGAGGAGAAAATCGCAGGGGTCGAGCCCATCGGGAAGCGTGAGCACGCGTAGGTCGACCTGTTCGGCGACGAACAGCTCGAGCACCTCGTTGGTGCGTTTCTGTCCGGCCTCGTCACCGTCGAGCACCAGAATGATCTGGTCGGCGTAGCGACGCAACAGGCGAACGTGCTTTTCTCCCAAGGCGGTCCCCAGCACGGCGACCGTAGTCGGGAACCCGCACTGGTGGGCGATCACCACGTCGGTATAGCCCTCGACCACGATCACGCGTTTCGGGTTGGCCTTGCGCAGCGATTCTTTCGCCACATCGAGGGCGTAGAGCATGCTGCTTTTGGAAAACAGCGGCGTCTCGGGGGAGTTGATGTATTTGGCCGGGTTCGTTTCAGCCAGCGAGGGGAGAATGCGCCCCCCCAGCGCCACCGGCCGCCCCTGAGTATCGTTGATCGTGAAGAGGACGCGCCCGCGGAAGTAGTCGTAAATGCTGCCGGGTCGCTCGCCGCGTTTGACCAATCCGACCATTTCCAAAGTCTTCGGCGTGATCCGGGCTTCGCGGGCCCGTTCGAGCAGCCAATCCCAGCGATCGGGAGCGAAGCCGAGCCGGAAGTTGCGCACGCTATCGGCCGTAAGACCGCGGTCCGTCAGGTACTCCCGAGCTTGCTCGGCCAACGGCGAGGTTTGCAAACAGGTTGCATATTGTTCAACGGCCCAGGCCATGGCACGGTAACACTCGGCCTTGGGATCGGTGCTGGCCCCGCTATCGGGGGAACCGCTAGCACCGCCGCTCGAACCGCTGCGCTGCGCGGGGCGCAGCGTGATGCCGGCGCGATCGGCCAAGAGTTGCATCGCCTCGGGGAACGTTACCTTTTCGGCCTGCATGACGAAGCTGAAGATGTCTCCCCCCAAATCGCACACCCAGCACTTGAAGGTCTGCCGCTCAGGATTCACTTGGAAGCTGGGGCGACGGTCATCGTGCCAAGGGCACAGGCCGACGTAATTGCGGCCGCTGCGGCGCAATTGAATGTAGCTCCCGACGAGGTCGACAATGTCGACCGCGCGGCGCAGCTCATCCTTGGCGTCAAAAGGCACCTGGCCGGCCACGCCTGGCTCCGCGGGATTGTATAGAGGGAGAATGCCAATCGACCGGCAGAACCGCCGGCAGTGGACCGACCCCTCCGTGGGTCACTTGCGTTTCGTCCAACGGGCCAAACGCCGGCCCTCGCTCGAGAGTCAATGTGTCACGTTTGTTCGGTCGGGGTCAAGATCACGCGGAGCCTCCTGCCCACGCGCGAGCTACCGATGAACGACGTTGGATTCTCTGGGTCGACAACAACTCAATCGAGCGATCGAGAAGGATTATAAGTCGCCAAAAAAAACGGGTCAATCTCGCGTGAAACCGCGAGAATCTGCCAGCACGCGAAGCGAACTCCTTGCCCGCGTAATGGTTGCACGAATTGAAATATGCTATCGCAATTCTGCCGCAGAAACGATTGCTTCGATCGCGCGGAATGTTGTCGATTGCGTTTTGGCGCGCTACAGAGTGCAGGCAGCGCGGCGTGTACAAACGGCGGCGCTTGCTTAACAGCGCTTACTTTACTGTCGACGGCGAACGTGCAACGCCGCATTCTCTGAGGGGCGCGGCTCGAGCTCGAGCGAGACCTGCACTTCCTTCGTGCCACGCAGCAACTTGAGTGTGACCGTCGAGCCGATTTTCGAACCGGCCACCAGGATGGCCAACTCCGTGGCGTTGTGAACCGCTTCCCCTTCGAGCGCAATCACGACGTCGCCGGGTTCAATGCCCGCCTTGTCGGCCGGCGCGCCGACGACGATCGCATTGACCACGACGCCATCCGTGGCGCTCGTGCCGAGCGCGACCGCCAAGTCGGGGGTCAAATCGCGCAACTCGGCCCCCAGCCAGGCGCGCTGAACTCGACCCGACTTCCGCAGCTTCTCATAAACGTCGCGAGCCATCCGGCTGGGGATCGCAAAACTGATCCCCTGGAACGACCGGCCGACGATCGCCGTGTTGATGCCGATGATCTCCCCCTTGAGATTGGCCAGCGGGCCGCCGCTGTTGCCGGGGTTCACCGCGGCGTCGGTCTGCAGAAAGTCTTGAAATAAGCTGCCGTCGACGATGCCGCGCCGCCCCTTGGCGCTGACGATGCCCGCGGTAACCGTGCGGTCGAGGCCGAACGGATTGCCGACCGCCAACACCCAATCGCCAACCTTAAGCTCGTCGCTGTCTCCCCAGGGGGCGGCGATCAGGTTCTCGGCGTCGATCTTCAGCACGGCCAGGTCCGTGGCTTCGTCACTGCCGACGACGGTCACGTCGTCGATGACGCGGTCGTCGCTGAGCCGCACGCTCAGGCCGTCGGAATCGGCCTCGGCGACGACGTGATAGTTCGTCAGCACGTAACCGGCTGGATCGACGATCACGCCGGAGCCGGTCCCCGATAGCTTTTGAGACGGTGGTAGCCCCCAATCCGAGGCGCGGCTTCCCCGTGCCAGCGATTGTTCGGTGTCGATATGCACGACGCTTGGGCCCACGCTCTGGGCCACGTAGCGAAAAGCCTCGGTGGTGTCGCTCAGGCTGGCAGCGGCCTTGCGGGCAATTTCGACCTCAGCCTGCTGTCGGCCAAGTGTCGCGCGATACTGGTACTCTTGTAGCAATCGCGGACCGACGAATACCCCCAAGATCGCCGCCAACAGAATCACCAACCGCGTTCCCAGTCCGGCGATCGACATGCCGTAATTGGGCACCGCGCGCGCAGGGCTGGCAGGCGGCGCCGCGCTCCAGCCGCCGGAGGGGTGGGTGGTTGACTCGAAGGGGCGCGATGGACCTCGCGGGAGCGCAGGCGAGGCCGGCGGAGCACTCGCTGGAATATTCACAGGGGGCGGGGGCGAATCAGGCTGCAACCAAGAGTCTGTCATCGTCGAAGTACCGGCAAGCAGTCCGCTGAGTTTGGCCCAACTCTGTCTGTAAGCTGCCGCGATTATAGGGGCGCCTGTGCGGTCCGCCCAGCGAACGAGTGGTCAACTGAAAAGACGCCCGCACGGGTAGTGGTTCACTTTGAAGAACCATTGAGTGAATATCGTGTGCCACGGGCTCCGCCCGTGCCGAATTCAGAGCAAGTCGAAGGCACACGGGCAGGGCTCGTGGCACACGGAATTCAAAGTGAACCACTACCCCCGCACGATTTTCTGGCGATTGTTTCACGAGACTCGTAGAATTGGACACAGCAATCCCTGGCGACGTCGCGACTCGCGCCAGCATTTCCGCGCGAGCCCGACGAGCGTGAGATTCAGGGGCCCAGATGGCCGACGCGCGAACCACATCGCATTTCGCTCCGTCGCGGTTTTTTCCGGCCGCGCACAATTCGGGCGCCGACGGGCTGATCGCCGTCGGTGGCAGCCTCACTCCTGAGTGGCTGTTGGACGCGTACCGCCATGGCATCTTTCCCTGGCCAATGTCCGGCATGCTTGCCTGGTGGTCGCCCGATCCGCGGGCGGTGATCGAATTCGACAACTTGCACGTCAGCCGCCGGCTGCAGCGGACGCTCAACACGAATCACTTCCGCGTGACGTGCGATCACGATTTTGTCGGCGTGATTCACGGCTGTGCGACCGCGCAGGACCGCGCGCACGGCACCTGGCTCACCAAGGACTTGCGCGAAGCGTATCTGCGGCTGCACCGGCTCGGTCATGCGCACAGTGTCGAGGCCTGGCTCGGCTCGCAGCTTGTCGGCGGCACCTATGGCCTGGGGATCGGCGGGATGTTTGCCGCCGAGTCGATGTTCTACAGAGCGACCGATGCCTCGAAGGTCGTGCTGGTGCGGCTCGTGCGCCACTTGCAAGCACGCGGATATGATCTGCTCGACATTCAGCAGTTGACGCCGCACACGGCGCGCTTCGGGGCGACGGAGATCCCGCGCAAGCAATATCTGAGTCGTCTGCGCGGGGCGCTCGACGCGAACGTCACGTTCGGGCGTGCGCTCGAGGGGATGTGACGAACTTGTTAGCCGCGGGATTTATCCCGCGCGCTAGCTTGTGAGACGTCGAATCGACCCTGCTGCACCGCTGCCGCGCCGAGCACGCTAGCGCGCGGAGTAAACTCCGCGGCTAACAGTTACTTCCCCTTCGCGTCCTCACCCAGCGGCTTGAGCTTGATGTTCTTGTACCAGCACTCGCCGCCATGGTCTTGCAGGCCGATGTAGCCGCGGCGCGGATGATCGCGATAGACGACGTCGAATTTGTGCTCGCTGCCGTCGGGCCGACGATTGGGCTGGGTCCACTCATCGAGATTCGTCGAAGTGACCGGCTGTCCGTTGACCACGACGCTGATCTTCGGCCCGTCGCAGGTGAGATCGATATGGTTCCATTGGCCGGCCGGCTTCATGGCGTTCTTGGCGGGCGCGACCAGGTCGTAGATGGCGCCGGTGTCGTGCATGCCGGCGGTGGTCGTGTCGTCGACGGCCACTTCAATGCCGTTGAAGCCGACGTCCTTGCCTTCGCGCGGCGTTAGCGGCCAGGTGCGGAGGAAGATGCCGCTGTTGCACTTCGGGGCGATCTTGAAATCCAACGAGAGGATGAAGTCGCTCCAGGGGCGTTCGTGGATCAGCATGTAACCGCCGCAACCGTGCGGGTTGAGTGCGCCCTGCTCGACTGGCTTGCGGCTCGGCTTTTCGCTCGAGGTTTGCCAGCCGGCCAGCGAATGGCCATCGAACAACAGCAGCCAGCCTTCGCGCTGTTCGGCCGCGGTTAGTTGGTTGTCGGCAGCGCGACTCGTGCCGCCGAAAAGCAGCACGCATGCGACGGCAAGCAATACGGTCGCGACACGCATCTTAAGGATCGTTCGCATCAGCTCACCAGCTTTTCTGCTTTGGGGTCCCAGATCATCGTCTTCTGCTGCCGGTAGCTCTCAACCGCCAGTTTGATGGCCACCATCGTGGCCGCCCCCAGCTCGGCGTTGCAGTGCAAGGGCGCGCCGGTGCGGATCGCATCGAGAAAGTTGCCGACCATGTCGCGCCGCGCGGTCGTCGAGAGCGTGCACTCGGCCACTCCGCCGTTGAGGTCCTTGAACTCCGGCTCGAAGTCGCCGTTTTTCTTGAGCATCAGTCCGTCGATCTCCAGCGTGCCATACTTGCCATAAACGCGGTCGGGCAGGCCGCTGTCGTTGGTGAGCGTGCTGGCCAGAAAGACCGAAAACTCGCTCGGGTAATCGGCCGTCATCAAGAAGACGTCGGGGATGTCGCGGCCATCCTTCTCGATGTACAGGCCGCCCGAGGCGTTGACGCGCCACGGATATTCGCCGTCGTGCCCGGCAATGGCCAACAGCATGGGGGCCAGCTTGTGATACAAGAGGTCGGTCGCGACACCGCCGTTGTAGGGCCAGTATTTGCGGAAGCGGAAGAAGTGCTCCGGCGTCCAGTCGATCTTGGGAGCGAGCCCCCACTCGGAGCCGAGCCACATATTCCAATCGATAAAGTCGTCGCCGGTTTTGTCGGGGCCGGCCGTGGGGTCGATCTTCTGATGTTCGTTGAACAAACAAATCCGCGCGTTGCGGTTGTAAGTGCCGTGCGCCCAGGTGACCTTGCCGATGCGGCCGGCTTTCAGAGCGTCGTGAGCTTGCCAGAACTTGTCGTCGCCAGTTCCTTGCGGCCCGACCTGTAAGACCTTGCCGGTTTTCCGAACCGTGTTGCGCAGCGCGATCGCCTGCTCGACGGTGTGCGTCATCGGCTTTTCGACGTAGACGTGCTTGCCGGCCTCCAGCGCGTCGGAAGCGATTTTGCCGTGCCAATGGTCGGGCGTGGCGATCAGCACGGCGTCGATATCGGGGCGCTCCAGCAGCGTACGATAGTCGAGCGTGCCGTCGCAGCCGGCCACTTCGCGGGCCCGCGTCAAGCGGCGCTGATAAACGTCGCACACGGCGGCCACGCGAAGGTTGTCGCGCTCGCTCCGCTCGACCAGGTTGCGCAGGTGGCCCGAGCCCATGCCACCGCAACCAATCACGGCGAACTGCACGCGGTCGTTGGCTCCGGCGGTTTTGTTCGCGGCGTTTTCGGGATCGCTGGCCGTGTCGTCGGCCGCGCGCGAGCGCAGCGAGCCGGCCGCAGCGGTGGTCGCCACGGCGGCGGCCAGAAAGTTGCGCCGCGAGACGCTCGCTGGTTGCGCGGCGATCTTGGAGTCGACGGCAATCTTTGAGACGGTGGCGGGGTCCATAAATATCTCTCCGTGGCGGGGTGTTGCCGGCGATTTTCAGTGACGGCAAAGTCGCCGTCAAATCGAGCCGTCAAACAGAAGGGTTTGCGCGATCGGCAGGCGGGCTCTGAACCACATCCGATCGGTGCCAGGAACTGATTCAATCAAGCGGCAACCAGGTGTGCGTAGTTCCGGGAATCGGTTCCGGGCACCGTTCGGGCTTGCCGTCCACCGGATTGCACCACGACCCCTTCCTCCCCGAAATTGACGCCCCCGCACCCGGGCAAATACAATAAGGACTGGGCCCCAACGCCAACTAGTAACTAGTAATCGTCGGAGGCCTCCCCGCCCGCAGCACCCGCCTTGCCCGCGACACGGACGACGCCCCGCCTACACGAGTCGCCGATTGCCCTAGCGTCCTGAAATGGAACTTGAGACGCCGGGACCACGATTCCCCCTGAGCTTTGACCCCGCATGATGCCATCCTGTCGGACACTCTCGGCCCAACGCACGATCTGCCAAGCCCTGGCCTCCGGGCTGCTCGCGGCACTGCTATTGAGTGTGGCCGCTGATCGATCATGGGCGGAAGATGCCCCCGCGGCGCAGCCGGTCGGCGAGCCGGCCGCCATCGAGTTTTTTGAAAAGCGGGTGCGGCCGGTATTGGTGCAGCACTGCCAATCGTGCCACGGGGCCGACGCTCAAGAAGCTGGCCTGCGGCTCGACTCGCGCGACGCGACGCTGCGCGGGGGCTCGGCCGGCGCCGTCGTTACCGCAGGCGAACCGGACCGCAGCCGACTCATCGAAGTTATCACCTACCAGCGCGACGTGCAGATGCCCCCCGATGGCAAGCTGCCGGACGAAGCGATCGCCGACCTGACGAACTGGGTGAAGCTCGGCCTGCCGTGGGGGAGCGATAGTTCCGTGGCAACGCCTGGCGGCGCGACTTCTTCCGCCGCGCCCGCCAAAGACACCATCGCCGAGCGCATCGTCCGCTCCAGGGCAAGCCACTGGGCGTTTCAGCCGATCAAGAGACCGGAGCCGCCGGCCGTTTCTGATGCAGCCTGGCCCGGCAGCGACATCGATCGTTTTATTCTCGCCGCGCTCGAAGCCAAGGGATTGAAACCATCGCCGCTGGCCACGCCGCGCGTGCTGCTGCGGCGCGTGTCGTTCGATCTGACAGGGTTGCCGCCGACGGCCGACGAGGTCGATGCCTTCGAGCGCGCCGTGCGCGATACTTCGCTCGATGCCGCATTGTCCGCCGCGGTCGATCGTTTGTTGGCCTCGCCTGCTTACGGCGAGCGCTGGGGGCGCCACTGGCTTGATGTTGCCCGCTATGCCGACACCAAGGGCTATGTCTTCACCGAGGACACGCGCTATCCGCACGCTTATACTTATCGCGATTACGTCGTGCGGGCGCTAAACGAAGACTTGCCTTACGATCAATTTGTCACGCAGCAGATTGCCGCCGACCTGAGCGACACATCGAGCGATCCGCGACCGCTCGCGGCGCTGGGCCTGCTCACGGTCGGCAGCCGCTTCATGAACAACCCGCACGACCAGATCGACGATCGCATTGATGTGGTCACGCGCGGCTTCCTCGGGCTGACGGTCAGTTGTGCCCGCTGTCACGATCATAAGTACGATCCGATTTCGACGGCCGACTACTACGCGTTGTATGGCGTGTTTGCCAGCACGATCGAACCGTCCGAAAAACCGCTGATCGCCATGCCGGAAACGAACGCCGCTTATATGGCCCATCAGGCGGAGCTGACCAAACGGCGGCAAGCGCTCGAGGCGTTTCTCGGCACGCAGCAACAACAGCTTGCGGCCGGGCTGCGCGAGCGTGTGCGCGAGTATCTGGTCGAAGTGGTGCGTCGCCCTCCCGCGGCGCCGGCCGAAGACCCGATGGTGTCGCTGTCGCCGGACGAGCTCAAGCCCGAGGCGATCGAGCAGTGGCGCAAGTTCCTCGAGGGTCGTCGCGCGCGGCGCAGTCCAGTGTTCGCCGTTTGGAGCCGACTGGCGAAGTTGCCGGCTGAAGGGTTCAGCACGGCCGCCGCCGAATTGCTTGCCAGTTGGCCGACGACCGATGCACTGCCGACTGCGGCTGATCCTAGCACTGCGAAGCCTGACGATAACAAGCTAGATGACGGTAAGCCCGGATCGCGTCCGACACAGCCGCTGTATCCACAGGTCAAAGCCGCGCTGACGGCGTCACCACTCAACTCAATGCAGGAAGTCGCGGAGCGATTGGGAGACCTGCTGGCTAGCGCCGATCGACAGTGGCGCGAGCTGTTGGCATCGCACGAACAAACGGTCGCTCAAGCAACCGCGGGCGCGCAACCAGCGCCCGCTGCCCCCACGGGCTTGCCCGACGCCGGGGCCGAAGAGCTGCGACAGGCCTTATATGCAGAAGAGGTCCCCACAGTGGTGACGGCCGACGCCGCGCCGAAGCTGTTGGATCGCATCGGCGGCAACGAATATGGCCGGCTGCGGCGCGAGGTCGATCAGTGGCAAACGCACTCCCCCGACGAGCCGCCCCGGGCGATGTCGGTCGTTGACGCGGTGACGCCTCACGAGCCGCACATCTTTCTGCGTGGCAATCCGCACCGTCAGGGGGACGTGGTCCCGCGTTCGTACGTGCAAGTGCTTACGGCCGACGGCCAGCGGCATCCATTTGAACAAGGGAGCGGGCGCAAGGAACTGGCCGCCGCGATCACGAGCCCCGACAATCCGCTAACGGCGCGCGTGATCGTCAACCGGGTCTGGCAGCAGCACTTTGGGGCGGGGTTGGTGCTCACGCCCAGCGAGTTTGGCCTACGCAGCGATCCGCCGAGCCATCCCGAGCTGCTCGATTACCTGGCGGCCACGTTCCGCGACGATGGCTGGTCGCTCAAGCGGCTGCACCGGCGCATCGTCTTGTCGCGCGTCTATCAACAGGCGAGCGACGAGCGGGCCGAGTGTGTGGCCGCCGATCCCGAGAATCGCTTGCTGTGGCGGGCCAATCGCCGCCGCTTGGAGTTCGAGGCGATTCGTGACTCGCTGCTGGCCGTCTCCGGCAAGCTCGATCCGGCGATCGGCGGGCGGCCGATGAACTTGCAGAGCCAACCTTTCTCGCCGCGCCGCACGATCTATGGCTTCATCGATCGCGGTGACATGGCGAGCTTGCTGCGAACGTTTGATTTCCCCAGCCCCGACGCTTCGAGCCCCGAACGTTCGCGGACCACGGTGCCGCAGCAGGCGCTGTTCGCGATGAACTCCGCGTTTGTGATCGAGCAGGCGAAGTCGGCGGCTGCCCGGGCGATGGACACGGCAACCTCGGCGGACGCGAGTGAGCTTACGGAAAACAAAGATCCGGCGACGCGTGTCGACGCCCTCTATCGCACCGTGTTGGGGCGATCCGCCGCCCCCGATGAGTTGCTGTTGGCCGAGCAGTTTCTGGCCGAGGCTTCAGCCAACGTTGCTGCCGCCGCGGCTGCCGATCCAAAAACTGACGCGAAGAGTGAGCATTTGGCGCCCCTCGAGCAGCTGGCCCAGGTGCTGCTGGCGACCAACGAGTTTTTGTTTGTGGATTAGTGGAGTGAATAACAGAGGGTGGCCCAGCCGCTCGTCGGCACGCACGCTTCGCGGCTTGGAATCATTGGCGACAGCGACAGGAAGCCCTTGAAGTGCGACGTGGCTTTATCAGGCCGCGCGGCATGAACAGATTCTTGTGGCTGCGCCAGCCGACCGGCCAGCGGTCGGGCCACCCAACTGCATTCGTGAGAATCGAATCCTGACAATGACATCAGCATCACCACACGAACTTCCCCTTTCCCGCCGTGAACTGCTGCGCCGCGTCGGCATGGGGCTCGGCTCCCTGGGCATGGCCAGCGTCATGGCCGCCGACGGGCTGTTGGTTGACTCGGCCGCCGCGGCGACTTCCTCGGGTAGCACTGCCGGCGGGGCGTCAGCAGGAGGCACCGCAGCCGGCGGGTACGCCAACCCGATGATGCCCAAGGCTTCGCACTTCGCGCCGCGCGCGAAGCACGTCATTCACTTGTTCATGAATGGCGGCGCGTCGCACGTCGACACCTTCGACCCCAAGCCAATGCTCACCAAGCTCGGCGGCCAGATGCTGCCATTCGACAATCTGGGGACCGAACGCAAAACCGGCGCGGCGCTCCCTAGCCCCTTTAAGTTCCGCCGCTACGGTCAGAGCGGGCTGGAGATCAGCGAACTGTTCGAGCAGACGGCCGCCCACGCGGACGAGTTGTGCGTCATCCGCTCGATGCACGCCGACGTGCCGAACCACGAGCCCTCGCTGATGCTGATGAACTGCGGCGAGGCGCGGCTGCTGCGTCCCAGCTTCGGCTCCTGGGTCACCTACGGATTGGGGACCGAGAATCAGAATTTGCCCGGCTTTCTGGCGATGTGCCCCGGCGGTCACCCGATCAAGGGCGCCCAGAACTGGCAAAGCTCATTCTTGCCTGGCGTGTTCCAGGGCACTTATCTCGACACCAAGTACACGGCGATCGACAAGCTGATCGAGAACATCCGCAACACGGCCGTGTCGCGCGACCAACAGCGGCGGCAGCTCGATCTGCTGGCGGAGCTCAACGCCCGGCACGCCACGGCCCGGCAAGCCGATCCCGCGCTCGAGGCTCGCATCCATTCGTTCGAGCTGGCTTATCGCATGCAGGATGAAGCGGCCGAGGCGTTCGACGTCTCGCGCGAGCCGCAGCACGTGCTCGATCGCTACGGACCCGGCGTGCAAGCCCGGCAGCTGTTAATCGCGCGGCGGCTGGTCGAGCGCGGCGTGCGGTTCGTGCAGCTCTGGCACGGTGAGGGGCAACCGTGGGACAGTCACGACGATCTCGAGGCCAATCACCGCCGGTTGGCCCGCGAGTGCGACCGGGGAATTGCCGCCTTGCTCAGCGACCTCAAGGAGCGCGGGCTGTTGGACGAAACGCTGGTGCTGTGGTGCGGCGAGTTCGGTCGCACGCCCACGGTCGAGCTACCGCAGAAAGGGGCCAACGCCGGCAAAATCAACGGTCGCGACCACAACCATCATGGTTTCACGGCCTGGCTGGCCGGTGGCGGCGTCCGCGGCGGCATGGCCTACGGCGCGACCGACGAGTTCGGCTTTCAGGCGGTCGAAAATCGCGTCCACGTGCACGACCTGCACGCCACGATGCTGCACCTGCTGGGCTTCGACCACACGCGGCTGACGTATCGCTACGCCGGCCGCGACTTCCGGTTTACTGACGTGCACGGGCACGTGGTGCACGATTTGATTGGGTAGGTGCACAACCTCGGTGCAACAATGTTTGGCCAGGACGAACTGCAGTCGCTGCGCATCACCAGTGATGTTGAACAGATTGTCAACCAAATCGGCGCTCGCGCCGCGGACCGTGGCTTCGTCCAGTCGTCGTTCTCCGATGTCGTGCTCCTGACGTTCTGGACTTTGCTACGTTGGGAACGCAAGGTTGGAATTGTCGCGCTCGAACGCCTGCGCGTCAGCCTGGCGGTTCTTGAGCAGGATGTTAACTCGCAATTGAATGTAAGACGCGAAGAAACAAGCAAGCTCGTACAACAACAACTTCGCGATCAATACTTCGAGCAGGTTGGCCCAAGCGACCAGCTCGATCGCGACCAATTGAGACTTGCCGTTGGCCCCCTATTTCAGCAGGCTCAAGCGATCCTTAAGACCAGGATTCTGGACTTGTTGACGCAGGCGAAAGCGGAGTCCGACGCGCTTGAACACACTTGGGTCGGCACCGAACACGTGCTGCTGGCCATTTGCAAACTCGCCGATGATGGGCTCGCGGCCATCCTCAAGAAGCACGGCATCGACCACGACGCTGCCGTTACCGCAATCAGAGAATTTCTGTCAGGCGGGTGCGGGTAAATGACCCAACTGACGGCCGTAGCCCTCTACTAAAGTATCGCGCTATAGCCGCATGAAGGAGCCAGCTTTTAGCCCCCGCAGCCGCTCTTGCAGCGCGGGGTCTTCGAGCGTCGCCCGCAACTCGTCGGTCGATCGCGAGCGCGCGTCGATTTCCCGATCGAGCTCGGCCTGGTGATCGTAGTAATAGGCCAGCGCGCCGTGAATCTGACCCAGCGTGAGCTGCGGATACTGCTGATGTAACTGCTCGGCGTCCCAGCGATAGGCCAGGTGATCGCTGACCAGCAGCACCACCTTGAAACCGGTCCCAGCGATCCGCGGCGTCGGCCCCGTCGTGTCGATGTGGGGATAGTTGATCGTCGACATAGGACAGCTCGGAATTGAAAATGCCAGCGAATACCAGGGCATAACTTTTACGGTTAACGTCCGCAGCTACCTTCAGTCTACGCCCGGCTGTGCCCCAAGGCCAAGCGAACGGTAGCGGTGAACGTAGAGCCCGAACGGTGTCAGGAACCGATTCAGCTAAACGTCCACAATTGGTGACCTGCCGGTTGAATCGGTTCCTGACACCGTTCGTATGACGGTCCTCACGAGATTAACCCAATGCCAAGCAACCGGACCGCCCCCGCGCAGGTGCCTTGCCGATCGGATAAGATGCCCAAGTCCGCAAAGCGCGAAATTCGGGTGGCCCAGCCGCTTGCCGGCTGGGTCGCGAAGCGACAAGAAGCCTACGGAAATCGACGCGGCTGACATAGGCCGCGCGGCATGAGCAGATTCTTGTGGCTGCGCCACCCGGCTGCAAGCAGCCGGGCCACCCCGCTCGAGGGTTGACGGCGTTGCATGGTACCCGACTATTGAGTCAAAGCAGATTAGCGATGCGCGCAGGTGCCTTGCCGATCGGATAAGATGCCGACAACCGCTGCCAAGTAAAAATTCCGGCGCGCCTCAACCCGGCAGCCCGCACTCGCTTCAGGAACCCCGCCCATGTCCTCCGCCACTGTCGATCCTTCGTCCTCCGCATCCGCCGCTTCGGCCGGGCACTTTCTCTTTGAGGAAGAGCACGACCAACTGCGCCGCACGGCGAAGCAGTTTATCGCCCGCGAGATCGATCCGCACGCCGACGAGTGGGAAGAGGCCGGCCGGGTCCCCAAGTCGCTTTACTTGCGCGGTGGTGAACTGGGCTTTTTCAGCCACGCGGCGACTGAAGAGTATGGCGGCATTGGCCTCGATTGCCGGATGGCGGTCGTGCTGGCCGAGGAGTTCGCGCACGCCCGCACGAGTGGATTGGGTATGGCCTTCGGCGCGCATAGCGAGATCGCGATGCCACACATCACGCGGTTCGGCACGCCTGAACAGAAGCGCCGTTGGCTGCCTGAACTGGTCGCCGGCCGCAAGGTGGCGGCGCTAGGGATCACCGAACCGGGGGCCGGCAGCAACGTCTCGGGCATGGCCACCACCGCGCGCCGCACGGCCGACGGCTGGGCACTCAGCGGCTCGAAGATTTTTATTACCAATGGGGTGCAAGCGGACGTGTACTGTATCGCCGCCAAGAGCGATCCGGGGGCCGGCCATCGCGGCATCAGCATGTTCCTGGTGCCGCGCGAAATTGCCGGCTTCACCGTCGAAGAAATGAAAGGCAAACTCGGGCGCCGCGCGTCGGACACAGGCTTACTTACGTTCGACAACGCCCCGCTGCCGGCCGACGCCATCTTGGGGCAAGAGAACCGCGGCTTCTACCAGATCATGCAGTGCTTTGAGAACGAGCGGCTCACCATCGCGGCCGGCTGCGTCGGCGCGGCCGAAGCGGCCCTCGAGCGGACCGTGCGCTACACGCAAGAACGCCCGTTCGGTTTCGGTCACCTGGCCGACATGCAGGTCACCAAGCAGCGGCTGGCCAAGAGCTACATGGAGCTCGAAGCGGCCCGGCAAATGGTTTACACCACGGCCTGGCGGATGGTCCGCGGGCTGCCGAGCCTGAAGGAAGTGGCCATGGCCAAGGCCTTCGCGTCCGAGGCATCGTTCCGCATCATCGACGACTGCCTGCAACTGCACGGCGGCTACGGCTATTTTTCGGAGTACCTGATCGAGCGGGCCTACCGCGATATCCGGCTCGATCGCATCGGCGGCGGCGCGACCGAAGTGATGTACGACATCATCGCCAAGCAGTTGCGGATTTAATCCAGCACGTACGGGCTGTCGGGCACTTCCTCGTAGCGGATCTCGTCGACCGGCTCTTTCTTGCCGTGCCCGGCGAACAAGCGGTTCGGCACGTTGAACACCCAGCCCGGCCGATCGGCCACGTTCTTGTAGGCATGGACCACGCCCGGCGGAATGATCACCGAGGCCAGGTTCCCTTCGCCGACGAGCGTGACGTGCTTGTTCAGATACGTGGGCGAGCCCTCGCGAGCGTCCCACAGGTAGAGCTTGAAAGTGCCCGGTCCGACAAAGGCGAACAAGTCGGACTGATCGTGATGAAAGTGGGGCCCGCGGGCGACGCCCGGCAGCGTCTCGCTGACGTACGACATCACCGGGTGGTTGGCCTCGGGCAACTCGTCTTCGCGATAGAGCTCGACCAGCCAGCCGCGGTGGTCCGAGAAACGCTTGAGTTGTTTGAACACGACCCCTTCGATCTCTCCGTCGCGAAACATGCAAGGCTCCTTCACGGCGTTGCTGCTTGTCGGCAACGCTCTGCAAACCTGCGGGTGCCACGGGCGCTGCCAGTGCCGCCGCGATCGACCGACGAACAGTGTTTGAATAGAGAATATCTAGCTCGCGACGGCCGACGATGCCGGCCTCACGGCGCGAGGATTCGGCGGATTATAGCGGCTCGGGCACCCCTTGCCGAATACTGGGGCGACGTCGCCGGCTAGGCCATCTCGAAAACCTCGCCCTTGGCGTTAAAGCGGACCAGTTGGATCGCGAACGACAGTTCCGGCTGGCGTTGGGCCGCAACATCCAGCAGCGCCTGGGCGAGGTTCGCGTTGGCCAGCTTCCGCAGCCCTAAATACGACGTGGTCAGCCGAGGGTTGATCTCGATCACCAAGTCGTCGCGACCGGCGTGGTCAGCACCCATCACCAAGTCGATTCCGACATAGCCGAACAAGCCGGGCACAGCCGCGACAGCCCGGTGCGCGAGCGCTGTGGCCCGCGCAGCCAGATGCGAGTTGAGCGGCAGGCTGCCCCCCTGGTAGGTGAAATGCCCGTCGTCGCTCAGGTGTTGCCGGCCTGCGGGAAGTGGGTAGATCGTGTTTGCTCCGACCAGCAGGGCCACGCTCGCCGCCACCCCGGGGCAGAAACGTTCGAGTCGCTGCGGAGTTTTCCACTTTGAAAAGTCCGTCGCCTTCGGTCGTGATCGAATCAATTGCACATCCTGCGATCCGGCCCCATCGCA
Source organism: uncultured Planctomycetaceae bacterium (assembly GCA_964495375.1). Classification (GTDB taxonomy): domain Bacteria; phylum Planctomycetota; class Planctomycetia; order Pirellulales; family JAEUIK01; genus JAIESQ01. The sequence continues at coordinate 21,784 of CAZBWM010000059.1, forward strand.
CGGCTTGAGTACCGCGGGAAATGGAAAGTCGGCTGGCACCGCCTCGCTGGGATTCAGCAAGATGCCCTCGGGCGCCGGCACACCAGCCGCACGTAGTGCTGCGGCCGTGGCGTGCTTGTCGCAGCAGATCTCGAGTGCCGCCGGCGATGGGCCGAGCAACCGCCCGCCGGCTTCGCGCACCCCCTGGCAGCAGGCGATCAACTGCCCAGCGATCTCCGGCGCGATCACCAGCGACCAATCGGCTTCCCGGGCCAGTCGCGAGAGCGCCGCGCGCCGCGTTTGCTCATCCTCGACAAGTTCGATCGACGGAGGCAACTCGCTCGGCCAGCGCGATGCCGGATGAAGAATCGTCGAAACCTGGTGCCCTGCCGTGGCAAAGTCCTCGACAATCGCCGACAACATCGCGCGCCCTTCAACGAGCAAGCTCGCGGGCGCTTCGGAGCCGAAGCCGCCGGCCATCAGATGCTCGTAGACGAAGAGCCGCATGAGCAGATGGGGACGGGAGTCGTTTCTGGCAGGTGACGTCGCGCAAGGCAATGGACGAAGACCAGAAACGACTCCCGTCCCCTTCCGGTTGCACGCTCGCTAGAAAATGCCCAACTGGTCGCGGGCGTCCTCGGTCATGCGGTCGGGCGTCCACGGCGGGCTCATCACCAGCTTGACGTCGACGGCGCCGGCCCCTTCGAGCCGCGCCAGCACGTCCTTCGACTGGCCGACAAGCTGCGGGCCGGCCGGGCAGGCGGGGCTCGTGAGCGTCATCTCGATGGTGATGTTCGATTTGCCCTCGGCCTCTTCGACATTCACGCCGTAGACCAGCCCGAGGTCGATGATGTTCACAAACAGCTCGGGGTCGACGACCTGCTTGAGCGCTTCGCGGATGGTCTCTTCGGCGATGGGCATGGTAATTATCCTGTGCAAAGTCAAAATCTGTTAGCCGCGGTCTTCGACAAACTCAGACCGCGCGCTAGCTGGCGCGACGTGGTTTTTCCGGCCGAGTAACCAATAGTGTAGCAAACACCGCGACCGGCTTGAATTCGCCGCTCACTCACTCACTCAACCGCACGAAAACCTGACCGCCTTCGACCTTCACTTCGTGCGCGCGCGTCGGCTGCGTGGCCGGCATCGTCAGAGCCTGACCATCGCGAATGTCGAACTTGGCGCCATGGCGTGGACAGGCGATCTCGAAGCCGCACAATTGCCCTTCGGCCAAGGGACCACCATCGTGGGTGCAGACGTCGTCCAGGGCGTAGAACTTGCCTCCGACCTGGAACAGGGCGATCAATTGATCGTCGACCTCGACCAGCAGCTTGCCGGGATCGGAAAGTTCACTCGTGGCGGCCACGCGTTGAAAGTCAAGCATTCTCGGTGGCTCCGCCATTCTCGATACTGGATCCTACTTGAAGCGCTCCCGAGGCTTCTACGGCTACCGCACCCATTTCATAGGCGGGTTCCCGGACGATACCGTCTTGGAGTTCGCAATTGCGGAAAACTAGAAGCGGCCTTTCGAATCTTGACTTCCGAGTATGCGCAACAGAGTTACGCTCCGGGCTGTCGACGAAGTCTAAGTCGGCATTGTCGTCATCGTCAGACACTAACGACAGGATGCACGAGTTTTCATTCACAACAGATTCGACGACCTCCACACGACCGGATCGGGACGACTCGATCTCAAATACGATGTCATTTTCAGACAACGTACAGTCCCGCATATCGATTTGGACCTTCTTGCCCCCCCTTACTCCCCAGCCCGTTCGAGCAATCCGGCTCTGCCGGAGTGCCACCGTGCCACTTTCAACACCAATTCCGGTTCCGCATATCTCGATATTCAAGCCCTGCGCCTCGATACTCGAATCATGTACCGCGACGCCACAGCCACAATTTCGTACGCTGCTATTTGCAATATCCAAATGAGTTGACTCGAGCACAATGCCGCTGATGCTACTACCGTCAACTGTTGATCGCGTGATCGATATCGAAGTCTCGATCGCATGAATCGGGCTCGAACATCTTTCTATAATGCATTCATGCAGAATTACCGTTGCCCCAAAGAGTCCAAACCCATTATTTGCATGCTCAATCCGACATGCTTCGAACGTCGCATTCGAGTGCTCTCCGGCAATAGTAACTCCATTTACTTCTCCAAACTTCTTACCGAGTATTTTGCAGTCCGCAAATGTCGCGTCAGAATCTTGGACGACAACTTGATTTGCGGTGCTTCCATATATAGTGCAGTCAGTGAATGCAGCATTCGCCCAGTTTAGCCGGATTCCAGTATTATTCTCTTCAAGTCGAACGCCGCGGAACGTATCGGATTCGTCGCTTTCTTCGAAAAAACCCTCGATTTCCCTTGCAACAGCGTATTCGATATCAATCCCGTACTTGCAGTTCCCGCGAATCGCGCCCCCTTTGATCGTGATCGCCGATTTGTCGCTCAAAATTCCTGAACCGCCATTTCGCACTAGTATGCAATCCTCAAGATAAGGCCGGCTTCGCAGTTCTGCCCAAAGGCCACTTTGGCCATTGCCAGAGATTTCGCACCGATAGAGCGCGGCCGAACCCAGAGCGCGTGGCCCGAAGGTGCGGAGCCACTCACTAAAGGCATCCTCGGATTCGTTTTGTATCGCATGTAAGTGTACGCCTGATGCAGCGTTGTTCACGAAGCGAGAATCGTTAGCGACTACGAAAGCCGCCCGATTAACTTCCAGTCCGTGAGAATGACAGCCCATCACGAAAGTGCGTTCGAGTGTACAGCTCACCCGGGGTTTTATTACTACGCCGGTGCGAAGCGCACCGGAGACTTCACAGCCCGCCATCGTGACGACTCCCCCTTCGCAATAAACTCCGTCTATAGCTGCGCTAACCGCGCAATTGATGAACGAGCACTCGTCAGCCGCCTTTCTAATCGTGATGCCAGTATTGCGAGCACCAAGGATGTCACAATCATATAGAGCTGCATTGCCGGCACAAACGTCGATCGCGCCGCGTTGACGTCTTCGCGGCGGCTTCTGAGGCAATTCATGGCCCGTTTGAATCCAACAATTGCGCAGCACCACATTGAGTGCGCTCAATGTCACGCAAGTGTCTTCATCGCGTTGTCGAATGACAATTGATCCGCGTGGTCCCGCGCCGATCAATTCGAGTGATTTGTCAATGGTCAACTGCTCATCGTAAACCCCTGGCAAGATGACGATCGTATCTCCGTCACTCGCAATCTCTAACGCCCTTGATATCGTATGAGCGGTGGCGCCAGCAATGCTTCCTACAATAATGACCTTTGACGTGGGCTGTTCCGCAGCGTCTCCGGCAATTGAAGACAAGCGCAAATAGGTTGCCAATTCGGCCTCGCCGGCACGTACCTCGGATGCTTGCTCCACCCGCTCGTCCAAATGGATCTCCCTGGAGTTCGCTTGAGCGGCGCCTTGCGAGCGCTCCGCCAAATGAACTTCGGTGGGAATCACTTCCAGGATTCTCGCTGTTTCCTCCGGCGTGACCGTCTCTGAACAAGAAAGCAGAAAGTTATGTCGATGGATCATGCCCTGCCAGGGCAGTTCCGGCAAATCGACAATTGACGGATCGATATCGTTAGCAGTGATTGTCCGCAAAGCGCGGGCGTCTATTTCCGGCAGAACCGCAACGCGGTCAGCCAAACGCCGCACGGCGCCGTCAAATAAGTTGCGGGCAGTTCGACCATTGCCGAATGTGGGATCTCGGCTTGCAAGTAAACGATCAAACGCATGAAAGAGCTTAACTTTCGCATCGAGTTCGCAGTCATATTTGTTATTCTGGCACATGTCCAAGAATATCCGTAGCAACTCGCAGGATGAATAATCCGGAAACGTAATGGTGCGATTGATGCGGGATGGAAGCCCAGGATTGCTGGCGACCAAACGAGCCATCGGTTCTGGGTACCCGGCCAAAATGACGACCAAGCGCTTTCGATCATCTTCCATGCGCTTCAAAAGAACTTGAATCGCTTCATCGCCATAGTCGTCCTGCATATCGCTGACAAGGCTATACGCCTCGTCGACGAACAATACGCCGTCTAGCGCGTCGTTGATAATCCGGTTAGTCTTGATTGCGGTTTGCCCCACATAAGCGGCGACGAGCCCGCTCCGATCAGCCTCGATCAAGTGACCGCGGCGGAGAATCCCCATATGACGAAGTAATCTGCCGACAATTCTTGCGACGGTCGTCTTTGCGGTGCCTGGATTCCCGCAAAACACCATATGCATTGTTGCAGACTGCTCCGGCAACTTATGCTCCGCTCGAAGAGAATTAAATCTCAAGAGGTTCAGCAGACTCCGTACTTCGCGCTTTATCTCGTCGAGCCCGATTAATCCATCGAGTTCATCAAGCGCCATTTGCAGTCGAGGATTTTGTTCCTCTGGCATAGCACCCTCGCTTCGTGTCGCTGCCACGGATGCAAGCGCAATTTGCAAAACCACCCGACCTTGTGTGGCGCCACTCGTACTAGGCGGCCCATTGCGTTAGCTGTACTCGCGAATGCGCCGGCCGATCGCCTGACCCAGCGCCTCGCGCACGCTGTCGATGGTGATGCGGTCGAACACCTGCTGGAAGAAACCGGCCACGATCATGCGGGTCGCTTCTTTGCGGGTCAGGCCGCGGCTTTGGGCGTAAAAGATCTGTTCGTCGTCGACCCGGCCCGCCGTCGCGCCGTGGGTGCAGCGGACGTCGTCGGCTTCGATCTCGAGCCCGGGAATGGAGTCGGCCCGGGCTTCTTCGGAGAGCATCAGGTTGTCGTCGCGCTGGTAACCATCGGTCTTCTGGGCGCCCGGCGCGACCTTGATCATGCCGCGCCAGACGATGCGCGACGCGTCTTGCAGCGCCCCCTTGTAGAGCAAGTCGCTGCGGCAATTCGGCGCTTCGTGATATTGCAGCGTGTGGTAGGCCAGATGCTGCTTGTGCTCGGTGAACATCACGCCGTTGACCTGGGCCTGGGCGCCGGCGCCGACGAGTGACACGTGCTGATCGACCTTGGCCAGGCGACTCCCCAGGGCGCCGATCGTCCACTGCAGGGCGGCGTCGCGCTCGACAAGCGACTTCTGATGAGCGAAGTGCCAGACGCCTGCGCCCCAGTTCTGCAGGCTGACGTAACGCAGCTTGGCGCCGGGGCCGACGAACACCTCGGTCGCGCCGCAGTGCAGGCCGGGCTCGTCTCCGCTGGCGGTTTCGGCCAGCAGGGTGACCTCGGCGCCTTCCTCGAGCACGACCAGCGTGTGACCGAAATCGACTCCGCCGCCGGCCAGGCCCGAGAGCATGTGGAGCGGTCGATCGATGACCACGCCGCGCGGCACATAGAGCAAGGTGCCACCGGTCATTAGCGCCGTGTGCAGCGCCATGAACTTATCGGCCACGGGATCGACGGCGCGAGTGAGCAGATGGGGACGGACGCGATTTTCGTGCAGGGCGGCCAGTCGTTCGAGATTGCCGAACAGGACACCCTGCTTGGCAAGGGCCGGGTCGACTTCATCGACCAGCGTGTGACCATTGACGGCCACGGTGCGGCCGGCCGTTTCAACCCCTTGCGTGAGCAGCGCGGCCGGCGCGGCCGACAGTGCGGGCACTGGCGCTTGCAAGCCAGCCGCGGGGGCGAGCCGATCGAGCCGCAGCAAGCGGATATCGGTGCGGCGCCAGGCGTCGTCGGTGTCGTGAGCGGGGAGCGTGAGCGACTCATAGGCCTGCCATGCTCGGCGACGAAGCGCGGCCAGCCAGGCGGGCTCTTGCCGCGCGGCCAAAAAGGCTTCGAACGAATCGGTCGTGAATCCCGTTCGGGCAACTGTGGTTGGCATTTACTACTTCGATGTATCGGGCGTCAACTATCGGAAACCGTGGCCGACCCCCCGGCCGGCGACGAATCGTCTTTTGAGTCTTCACTCAGGGGTGAATTCAGGTCCGCTGGAGCCATGAGAACCTGGGAACCAACCGCGGTAGCAAGGATGGTCCCTGGCACGACCGCTCGATTCGCGTTACCACGAAGATCGATCGTCCCTGTCATGCCGATGCCCAATTCGTCCAACTGGCGCTGATATGCCTGGATGCGCTCGACGCGCAGGCTGACGGTCTGCGGAGGCCCCAACTGCGTCTTGTCGCTCGGCCGAACCGGCACGAGCATCGTGTCGAAAACATCACCGATCCGAATCACGGAATCCCCGCATCGTCCGATAGCGTGAAAAAACGTATCGTCGTCCGCCACGATTCCATTGACGATGAAGGTGATTGGATCTGCCATCTCAGTAACCTCGTGCCAACGCTTCGCGATCGAAGCGCTGCAGGTACTCCTCGCTCAGGCGTGGTGTGTGCTGCAGCAAATTGTGAAGGACCGCTTTGTTGGCAATCGTCGGCGGCAACTCAAAACCCAATTCAGCCAGGATCTCGCGAGCAAGTTGTGGCGGAAGACGATTTTCGACATGTGCTGCGTCAAATACTTCAGGACTGACTCCCAGGACAATCTCTCGTTCAAGGTCCTCGAGAACATTGGCCGGCTGAATCAGCTCAGCTACCTTCGTCCGGTCGCACATCAGCACGACGGACGCGCCAAAACGCTGACACTCGATCGCAAACAGTGTCGCTATCAGCGCATCCTCCGAAGCCGACGTGATCCCAAGTTTGCTGAGCGACGAAACTCGTTCACGTGCCGCGTTGTGCCGCGGTAGATAAATCGCCCCATCGATCGCACTTCAGTCCGCTGCTGGCACTAAACGCACTCGCTTTCCTACCCGACCGACCCTTCCATCTGCAATTCGATCAGGCGGTTCATCTCGATCGCGTATTCCATCGGCAGCTCTTTTACCAGCGGTTCGATGAAACCGTTGACGATCATCGTGCTCGATTCGGCTTCGGTCAGGCCGCGGCTGCGGAGATAGAACAACTGCTCTTCGCCGATCCGCGACACGCTCGCCTCGTGGCCGATCGACACATCTTGCTCGTCGATTTCGATATAGGGATACGTGTCGCTGCGGCTCTGCGGATCGAGAATCAGGGCGTCGCAGACCACGTTCGACTTCGAGCGGCGGGCCCCCTTCTCGACCTTGACCAGCCCACGGTAGCTCGACCGGCCACCGTTCTTGCTGATCGACTTGGAGATGATGCGGCTCGACGTGTGGGGCGCGGCGTGCACCACCTTGGCGCCGGCGTCCTGATGCTGGCCGGCCGACGAAAACGCAATCGAAAGGATTTCGCCGCGCGCACCGGGCTCGAGCATGTAGACGGCCGGGTACTTCATCGTGAGCCGGCTGCCGAGGTTGCCATCGACCCATTCCATCACGGCGTTTTCGTAGGCCACGGCCCGCTTGGTCACCAGGTTGTAAATGTTGTTGGCCCAGTTCTGGATCGTGGTGTAACGGCACCGGGCGTGCTTCTTGACGATGATCTCGACCACCGCCGAGTGCAGGCTTTCGGTGGTGTACATCGGGGCGGTGCAGCCCTCGACGTAATGAATCTGGGCACCCTCGTCCACGATGATCAGCGTCCGCTCGAACTGCCCCATGCTTTCGGCGTTGATGCGGAAGTAAGCCTGGAGCGGGAATTCGATCTTGACCCCCTTGGGGACATAGATGAACGACCCCCCCGACCAAACGGCCGAGTTGAGCGCGGCGAATTTGTTGTCGGCCGGCGGAATGATCGTGCTGAAGTACTGGCGCACGAGGTCGGGATAGTCGCGCACCGCGCTATCGGTGTCGGTGAAGATGACGCCTTGCTTGGCGAGGTCTTCGCGAAGCGAGCCGTAGACGACTTCGCTCTCGTACTGAGCTTTGACGCCGGCCAGGAACTTCTTCTCGGCCTCGGGAATGCCCAGCTTGTCGAACGTGCGCTTGATGTCGGCCGGCACGTCGTCCCAGCTACGTCCCTGACTTTCCGACGGCTTGATGTAGTAGTAGATGTCCTGGAAATCCATGCCGTCGAGCTCGCCACCCCAGTGGGGCGTCGGCTTCGAGTTGAAAATTTCCAAGCTCCGCAGGCGGAAGTCGCGCATCCACTGCGGCTCGTTCTTCATGTCCGAAATCTGACGGACGATGTCGGCATCGAGCCCCTTGCGGCTCTTGAAGATGTACTTCTCTTCGTTGCGGAAATCGTACTTGTTGATTTCGCCGACGCCGACGTCGAACTGTTCGGTGCGGGTGTCGGTAGCCATGGTCGTGCTCGATTCGTATTGAGTTCTTGAACCAGTCCGCGTGGGGCCGGAATGGTTCGCCGGTTCAATTCTAGGTTGGTTGCTTACAGCGCCGCGGCAGCGGCCTTGGCCGTGCGCATGGCGTCTTCGTCGGCGGCGGCGTCCGGGTATTTGGCCCGCACGCGGTCGTAACCGTGTTCGTGCAATTCGATCGCCAGGTCGGCCCCGCCCGTCTCCACGATTCGGCCGCCGAGCATCACGTGCGTGTACTCGGGGTGGTTGTGTTCCAGCAGCTTGTCGTGGTGCGTGATGATCAGGATGCCCATCTCGGCGCCGCCGATCTCGGCAATGCTTTGGCTGGCCAGCCGCACGGCGTCGACATCCAAACCGCTATCGGTTTCGTCAAGGATGGCGAACTTGGGCCGCAGCATGGCCATTTGCAGGATTTCGGCCCGCTTCATTTCGCCGCCGGAGAAGCCTTCGTTGACGTAACGCTTGGCGAACTCCGGGTCCATCTTCAACTGGTCCATCTTGGCCCGCAGCTCCTTGCGGAAATCGCGCATGGGGATCAGCTCTTCCCCCTCCTTGCGCTGCGGGTTGCGGACGTTCGTCGTGGCGTGACGCAAAAAGTCGGCCATCTTCACGCCCGGCACGGCCATCGGCCGCTGGAAGGCGAGGAACACGCCGGCGCGGGCCCGCTCGTCGGGCTCCATCTCGAGCACGTTGTGGACGTGCCCCTCGGCGTCGGTCAGCTCGATCGAGCCGGCGGTCACCTCGTAGCCGGGGTGCCCCATGATGGCGTAACCCAGCGTGCTCTTGCCCGAGCCGTTGGGGCCCATCAAGGCGTGCGTTTCGCCGCGGCGAATCAGCAGGTTGACCCCCTTGAGGATTTCCTTGCCATCGACGGCGACGTGCAGATCGCTGACTTTCAGCGTCTCGGTCATGCGGTTGTCTCGAATCATCGTCTGAGAACTTTAGTGTTTGAATTATCCAAGCCGTTGGCGGGCTTAGCCCGTGATTTTCTGATGGTCAAAAACCGGTTCGCTCGGCGCGGCCGCGACGTAGCCCGAGTGGTGCGGCACCGGCAACTCGTCTTCGAGCTGTTCGCCTGGCGAGCCGGCCGTCGTGATCCAGTGGAGCATCCCTTCGCCGCTGCGGCGCTTGGCCATGCGATGCCCTTTGATTTTGTCCTGCACCCGCATCAGCCCTTCGAGCAGCGCTTCGGGTCGCGGCGGGCAGCCGGGGACGTAAACGTCGACCGGCACCACCAGGTCGACCCCCTTCACGACGTGATAACCGTATTTGAAGTACGGCCCGCCACCGACCGTGCAGGCCCCCATGGCAATCACGAACTTGGGGTCGGGCATCAGGTTGTAAAGGCGGCGCACACGGCTGGCCATTTTGTAGGTGACCGTGCCGGCCACGATCATCAAGTCGGCCTGACGCGGGGTGGCGCGAAACGCCCCCGCGCCGAAGCGGTCCATATCGAAGCGACTGGCCCCGGTCGCCATCATTTCGATCGCGCAACAGGCCAGGCCAAACGTCATCGGCCAGATGCTCGATTGGCGAGCCCAGTTGATCGCCTGCTCGATCGTCGTGGTGATGACGTTTTCTTCAAAACGGCCTTCAATCCAAGGCTTACTCATGGTGATTCGCGTTCCTGCGTGAGGCGGGCTGGGCTGTGGCTAGCGGGCGTCGGGTTGGTAGGTAGCCGATTCCGACGACAATAAGCCCCTCACTATATCCGCACCCTAGTTGGTTTCAAATTGGCAGCAGGCATCGCCATCGAGCCGGCATTGCGACAACCGCAAGCCCTGCCCGGCGAGCCGCGAAAACAGCATCCGCTCGACCGCGCAAATCCCCCGGTCCTGCTCGGCCAGCACTGGATAAGGGCAGTCGAGCACCTTGAGCGAAGCCCCGCCCGTGGCGGATTCGTTGGGCTCATGCGCCGAAACTACGGCCGGCACCCGGCGCTCGCTCAAAACCGCCTGCACATCTTGTAGACGTTCGGCCGCACTGCCGCCGCGGATGCGCTCGCCGTACTGGCTGGCCAGCGAGTCGGCGATCCGCTCCAGCAGGCCGCGACGCGTCTCCGGGTCTTTGACTGCGCGAATTTCGCCCCACAGGGCCATCGCCAGGTCGGCGAAGTTGTCCCCCACCTGCCGACGTGCCTGGGCCGTCAACACGTACTCGTGACGAGGGCGGCCGCGTCCATCGCGAACAGCATTGCGCTCAACCAGGCCCTGCCGGGTCAGCCGCGTCAGTCGTTGACGCACCGCCGTGGCGGTTACGCCCGTGGCCGCGGCGATCTGTATCACGCTTTGCGGCCCGGCTAAGCGCAGCAGCTCGACCAGTCGCGAGTCGGAAGTTCGAGTTTCGCCGGTTTCTTGCATGATTGGCAACGGGGCGTAAGGCTGGTTCCCTCAAAGAAATAGTAGCAATCCTTGTGATTTTGACAAGCAGATATGCGAAAAATAAATCAGCTCGTAACACTTTGGCTGGCATTGCGTTATGATCTGGTTGCTCGGCCTGGTAACAACTGCTTGCGTGACACTCTCCGAATCGCTTCTCCATGAATTGGCAACAGACAATCGACTCGCTCTTCGGCCGATACCTGGTCGAGCCGATCGCGGCGGTCCTCTACTTCGATCTCGGCCGACCCTGGTCCGCACTGACTGGCGAAAAACTCCCCAGCCAAATCCCGTTCGTCGTCTTTTGGCTGATCGCGGGCGCGGCATTCTTCACGCTGCGGTTGTCCTTCATCAACTTCCGCGGCTTCTGGCATGCCGTGCGACTGACCAAAGGGGACTACGACGACCCGCACGACACCGGCGAAGTCTCTCATTTTCAGGCCCTGTCGTCGGCCCTGTCTGGCACGCTGGGGCTGGGGAATATCGGCGGCGTGGCGATTGCTATCGCGGCCGGCGGGCCGGGCGCAATCGTTTGGCTGATCCTAGCCGGCCTGTTAGGCATGGCCAGCAAGTTCGCCGAATGTACCCTCGGTCAGATGTATCGAACCGTCGATGCGGCCGGCGTCGTCTCCGGTGGGCCCATGCGCTACCTGCACGCCGGGCTGGCCGATCTTGGCTGGCCGCGCACCGGCCGCGTGCTGGCGATTGCGTTTGCCATCATGTGTATGGGCGGATCGGTCGGCGGCGGCTGCGCCTTCCAGGTCGGCCAGTCGCTGGGCTTGGTCCGCGAACAGATCGAGCTGTTCGATCGCATGCCGCTCCTCTTCGGCGCGATCATGGCCCTGCTCGTCGGTATCGTCATCATCGGGGGCATCCGCCGCATCGCCGCCACGGCCGAGAAAATCGTCCCGCTAATGTGCGGGCTTTACATGCTCGCGGCCCTAGCGATTATCGCCGTCAACGCACAACGCGTACCCGAGGCGCTCGTGCAGATCGTCCGCGGAGCCTGGCAACCGTCGGCCGTGTATGGCGGTTTTCTCGGCGTCTTGTTGACCGGTATCAAGCGGGCCGCGTTCTCGAACGAAGCAGGCATCGGCTCCGCGTCGATCGCGCACGCCGCAGCCCGCACCGATGAGCCGGTGCGCGAGGGGCTCGTCGCCCTGTTGGAACCGTTCATCGATACCGTCGTCGTCTGCACGCTCACCGGAGTGGTGATCGTCGTGACCGGGGTCTACGACGACGCGGAGTTCGCAGGGGTCAATCCGGCGGAGTTGGGGGCACGACTTACGTCGGCCTCGTTCGCTACCGTGGCCCCCTGGTTTCCCGAGCTGTTGACCGTTGCTGTGGTGCTGTTTGCCTATTCGACGATGATCTCCTGGTCGTATTATGGCGAACGCTGCTGGAGCTATTTGTTCGGTGCCCGGTCGTCGCTGGTGTATAAACTCGTGTTCCTCGGCTTCGTGCTGTTGGGCTCAATCGTCACGGCCGGCAACGTGCTGGACTTCAGCGACCTGATGATTTTCTCGATGGCGCTGCCGAACCTGGTGGGGGTGGTGCTGTTGAGCGGCCGCGTGCGCCGCGCGCTCGACGACTATTGGCGGCGCTACCGCGCCGGAGAATTCAAACCGCGACGTTAATTCGGAGTTCGACCTTGTCGTAGTGGATTGCTTCCACGCGCCATCGGGTGGCCCGGCTGCTTGCAGCCGGGTGGCGAAGCCACAAGAATCTGTTCATTCCACGTCGCCTTGCCCAGCCACGTCGACGCAGAAGGGTTTCTTGTCGCTGTCGCGACCCAGCCGGCAAGCGGCTGGGCCACCCGCGACGTAATTAACGGAAGGAAATTGCCAATGCCCTGGCTACCCAAACAAACCGTCGTGGTGCCGATCGACTTTTCGGATCAGTCGTTGGCCGCGGTCGACGCCGCCTTGGAACTGGTCGCAGACGCCTCGCACTTGCACGTCATCTACGTGTTGGCGGTGCTCGAACCGGCCGAGCCGGGCGTGATCTGGAATACGGTCGACGATGTGAGCCGCAAGCATCACGCCGAGCAGGCAATCAAAGAACGGTTGCCTGACAGCAAGTATCCTGGCCTTAACGTTGAAATCGCCTTCGGTGATCCAGGGCATGAAGTCGCCGACTACGCCGCCAAGGTGAAAGCCGATTTGATCGTGATCCCTTCACACGGGCGCACCGGTCTAACGCGGCTGCTCGTCGGCTCGGTGGCCGAACGCGTCGTGCGGCTGGCCCACTGCCCGGTGCTGGTGCTGAAGCATTAGGGCGAGATATTCAATACGATGCCCGAACAGCGGAAACCAGCAAAAGTCTCGGCCGGCACGCTGCTCTATCGCCACGTCGGCGTCGCGCTCGAAGTGCTGCTCGTACACCCCTCGGGCAACTACAACCGCCATAAGCCATGGAGCATTCCCAAAGGCCTGCCAGACGGTGCAGAAACGCCGGAGATGGCTGCCCGCCGCGAAACGCAGGAAGAGGCCGGCGTCACGGTCACCGGCCCGCTCGTTGAACTGGGGACGATTCGCTATCAGAAGAGTGGCAAGCTGATCTACTGCTTCGCCGGGCCGGCGCCGGAGGATTGCGCGCCTCGCTGTGCCTCGTGGGAAGTCGACCGCGCGGAGTTCGTCTCGCTGGCTGATGGGCAGCGGTTGATTCATCCTGATCAGCGGCCGTTTCTCGATCGGCTGGTGGAGCGACTGAATTCTCTTCGGTAGAGTATAGAGTGACTTGATTCCCGACTGGGAGAGCGACGCACATGTCTACGTCCGATTTCAGTTCCGACCTTGTGCAGTTTCATCAGTTTGTCGCTGATCAAATCGCTCAGAGCCCCAACGATTTGAGCCCGGAAGACTGCTTGGACGCCTGGCGCGCGGCCCATCCCTTGCCGGCCGAGTTGGCCGACAGCGTTGCGGCGGTGCAACGGGCCCTGGATCAAGCGCGGCGTGGCCAAGGCATTCCACTGGCCGAATTCGATCGGCAGTTTCGCGAAGAGCATGGTTTGCCGGCGTCGAAAGAATGACGCATCGAATCGTCGTTCAGCCCGTAGCCGCTGAAGATCTGCGCCAATTATTTCTCTGGATAGCCGAGCGCCCCCCAGAAGGCGCCGATCGCTGGTATCGGCAGTGGCTCAAGGCCGTTGAGTCATTACAGCGAAACCCACTCGTCTATGGACTCGCTCCCGAGAGCGACTACGTCGACGTGGACATCCGGCAAGTACTATTCCGCACTCGACAAGGTCGAACGTATCGGGCGTTGTTCTCGATCGAGGGCGATGTCGTTCGGATTCTCCATGTTCGCGGGCCCGGGCAAGCGCCGGTTTCACGCGACGAACTCGAATGAAGTGCAAGCGAGCCGCGAGCACCCCGCCGTTTGAGAAGCGGCTGGTGGGGCAACTAGCTCGCGCGAAGAAAACCCAACGCGCGACGACCTCGCTGCGTGGAATCATCCCCAAGCCCAGGGCACGACCGCGATCGATTGTCCATTGCCGCACGAGTCCACCGGCGTGCCCTGGGTCCGATGGCTGTTAGTCCAGTCGCGATGGCATCCAAAGCTCGTTCACGAACGTCGGCGCTGCGCGAGATACGGCTCTTTGATGCGCCCAGTTGCGCAAGCGGCGGGCGGCGGCTGTGCACAGTCGATCGAACCTTGGGGTGATGCCCACCCGGCCCAGGTCGAGCCGGTCGGCATCCCAGCACGTCTGTATTGTTACGTCGCCATCGACCAAGCCGTCGGTGTGCAGGCGGCATGCCTCGGTCAGCAGGTCGAACTCGCTGTCGGGCAGCGAGGGGAGCGACGCACGCATCTTCCTCGCGAGATCGGCGCCGCGCCGTCCGTGGCCATCGTCGTGGTCTTCGTTGATTCGTCGCGAGTCGTGAAACAGCGCGAATAGGACAACGACGTCGACGTTCGCGCCGGTTTCCGCCGCCAGATGCCAGCCATTTTCCAGCACGCGTCCCCAGTGACCGACGCCATGAATGCCATGAAGCGGGAGCAAATAGCCCGTCAGGATTTCGCGCACGATCGGCGCCGTGTATCGCAAGGAATCGACGTCGGTGTGCTGCGTGGCCATCGTAGCGCCAAGGGATCGGCGATTCGCAGTCGTAGCGTCACGCCTTACTTCACCGCGGCGGTTTGCTTGGCCGGGGCTTCGATCCGGAAGAGGTGCCCTTCGCTGCGCAAGATCATGGCATCGCCAACGATCGCCGGCGTGGCCATGATCCGCTCATCGAGCGTGTTCTCGGCCAGCATGTCGGCCTTGCGCCCGGCCGCCAGCACGCTCGTCACGCCATCTTCATTGAAGGCATAAATCCGCCCCGGCGCGGCCAACAGCGAGGCCGAGTAGCCCCCCGGCAAGCGACGCCGCCAGAGCTCATCCCCCGTCAGCGGATCGACGCATGTCAAAATCCCCTGATCGGAGAGCACGTACAGCTCCGTGTCGACCAGCACCGGCGAAGGATTGGCCGGCACCTGTTTGGTCATCTTCCACACCACGTGCGACGCGGTCACGTCCCCCTCGCCGCCGGGGCGCACGGCCCACAGTTGCGGCTGCATGTAGCCGGTGCAGATGTAGACCAGCCCGTGCGCGAAGAGGGGCTTCGGCACATTCGAAAAACCTTCGTAGTTGACGTACCACAGCTCGCGCCCGGTCGCCGGGTCGTAGGCGATCACCCGGCTCGCGCCAGGGCTGATCAACTCTTCGCGCCCGTCTGGCAAGCGGACCACCAAAGGCGTGCAGTACGCCTTGCAATAGTCAGGCGTGTCGCTGATCGGCAGCCGGCGATTCGTCTTCCATGCGAGCCGGCCCGTGCGCTTGTCGAGCGCGGCGACATATTGCACGTCGGTGCCGTCGCAGTTGACGATCAGCAGGTCGCGCCACAAGATCGGCGAGCTGCCCGGCCCTTCCTTGTGATCGAGCTTGAGCTCCTGGTTGCGCCATAGCACCTGGCCGCTCTTGGTGTCTAAGCAAGCCGTGCCCGAGGTGCCGTAGTGCACGTACAGCCGATCTCCTTCGAGCACGGGCGAAGGGCTGGCGGGGCTGTTCTTGGCGTTCAACGTCGGCGGGTGGTCGATCTTGAAGACTTCGACGTCGCGAACGATCTTGCCCGTGGCCAGCTCGACGCAGATGGCGTGCAGCAAGCGCCCTTCGTCGGTCGCCGTGGTCAGCCAGATAGACCCATCACCGATCACCGGGCTCGACCACCCACGGCCAGCAATCGGGGTCTTCCAGGCGATGTTTTCCGACTCGCTCCAGGTAAGTGGCAGATTTTTGGCCAGGGTGTGCCCCTGCCCGTCGGGCCCGCGAAACTGCGGCCAATCCTGAGCCGCGAGGGGAGAAACCAGGAGCCAACCGACTGCCAGCACAGCGAGTATTCGCACGAATTGTCTCCAGGCAGGGGAAAGTGCGGACCTGTAGTAAAGCATCTGCCGCGCCGGGTGACCAGCCTGAGTGCCGCAGTCGGTGAATGAGCCAGGAATTGGGCCTCATCGCGGCCGTAAATCGCAAGTTCGGCATTGTAGAACCGCGGGCCGCGCGACACCCCTACAGGAGAAGGTGCCGCCGGTGGTATGATTCGTGCGGATAAACAGGGAACAATTAATCGGTTCGCACTTGCCAGCCTACGCGCGGGGACGCGACGGAAACCAACAAACGTCATGAGTGATAGTCAGTCCACTGTCGGCAGTTTGAGCCTCCCGTTCGTCGAAGAGCTGTACGCGCAGTACACGGCCGATCCGGCCTCGGTCTCGCCCGAGTGGCGGCAGTACTTTCTCGAATTGACCAACGGCGACTCGCCACCGGCGCTCGTCGATGGCCATCGCGCCAACGGAACCAAGGCGGCGCAAAAGACCGGCGCCGCAGCGCCACAGGCAAGCGCCGCGCCTAAAGCGGCCCCTTCCGAACCACGACCAGCGAACGCCGCCTCCTTCGCCGGTCAGATCAAGGACGATACCTCACAGCATCTCCCCGCCGCGGCCGCCAATGCCGCCGTGGCCCGGGCCGCCGCCGAAGTCGTCGCGACCAGCGCCCTGACCGACGCCGTGCTCGAACGCGATCGGCTGCTGGCCCTGTTGCAGGATCGCGTCGACCAGTTGATTCGGGCGTTCCGCGTCCGCGGTCACATGATCGCGCAGATCGACCCGCTGGGGATGCCTCGTCCCCGTCCGCGCGAGCTCGACCTGGCGTACTACGGTCTGACCGACGCCGATCTCGATCAACCCTTTTCGACCGACACGATCCACGGCGCCGCGGCGCTCCCGCTGCGCAAAATTCTCGAGCGGCTGCGCAACACTTATTGCCGGCGGATCGGCGTCCAGTTCATGCACATGGACGACCTGGCCGTCCGCAACTGGCTGCAAGACCGCATGGAGTCGAGCGAGAACCGGCTGAAGCTCGGCCGCGAAGAGCAACTGCGCATCTTCACGCGGCTGACCGACGCCGTGATCTTCGAAGAGTTCCTGCAGAAGCGCTACCTGGGGGCCAAAACCTTTTCGCTCGAAGGGGCCGAAAGCCTGATCCCGCTTCTGGAACTGGCGATCGAACACGCCGGCAGCCAGGGGACCGAGCAGATCGTGTTGGGCATGGCCCATCGCGGCCGCTTGAACGTGCTGGCAAACATCCTCGGCAAGAGCGCGCGGAAGATCTTCCGCGAGTTCGAAGACGCCGACCCTGAGCTGCACCTCGGCCGGCACGACGTCAAATACCACCTGGGGCACAGCAGCGACTGGGTCACCAGCGCCGGCCGCCGCATTCACCTCTCGCTCTGCTTCAATCCGAGCCACCTCGAATTCGTCAACACCGTGGCGCTCGGGCGCGTGCGGGCCAAGCAAGACCGCCTGCACGACACGGCCCGCGAACGGGCGCTGGCCATTTTGATTCATGGCGATGCGGCCTTCGCCGGCGAAGGGGTCGTGCAAGAGACGCTCAATCTCAGCGAGCTGCCCGCCTACACCGTTGGCGGCACGATCCACATTGTCGTCAACAACCAGGTTGGTTTCACGACCTCCCCGCACGAAGGGCGCAGCAGCACGTACGCCACCGACGTGGCCAAGATGCTGCAAATCCCCATCTTCCACGTCAACGGCGAAGACCCCGAGGCCGTCGCCCAGGTGGTGCGGTTGGCGATGGACTTCCGCCTGACCTTCCGCCGCGACGTGGTGATCGACATGTACTGCTATCGTCGCCGCGGACACAACGAAGGGGACGAGCCTTCGTTCACGCAGCCGCTGATGTACCACGCGATCGAACAGCGCGACTCGGTGCGCGACCACTACCTCGAGCACTTGCTGCTGCTGGGGGGCGTGAGCGTCGACGAGGCCGAACAAATCGCCCGCCAGCGCCGCGAGCATCTGGAGCGCGAGCTTTCCGAAGCGCGCCGCGAAGACTACGTCCCCTCGGCCGAGTTTCCGCCCGGCATCTGGAGCGGTTACAGCGGAGGTGCCGAAGCCAGCACGCCCGACGTCGACACCGGCGTTTCGCGTGATCGGCTCGCGGCCATCCTCGATCGGCTCACGCAGTTGCCCGAAGGGTTCAAGCCACATCCAAAAATCGAGCGCCTGCTCGAGCTGCGTCGCGAGATGGCGGCCGGCAAGCGTGCGCTCGATTGGGCCGCCGCCGAAGCGCTCGCCTGGGGGACGCTGTCGCTCGAAGGCGTCCGCATCCGCATCAGCGGGCAAGACTCGCGCCGCGGCACGTTCAGCCATCGCCACGCCGTGCTGTACGACTACCAGACCGGTGCGCCGTACACCCCGCTCGCCCACCTCAACGACAAGCAGGCGCCGCTGGAGATCTTCAACAGCCCGCTGTCGGAGACGGGCGTGCTCGGCTTTGAGTACGGCTATAGCCTCGACTGCCCCGACGGGCTCGTGCTGTGGGAAGCGCAGTTCGGCGATTTCGCCAACGCCGCGCAGGTGATCATCGATCAGTTCTTGGCCAGTGCCGAAGACAAATGGCGCCGCCTCAGCGGGCTCGGCCTGCTGCTGCCGCACGGCTTCGAAGGGCAAGGGCCCGAGCACTCCAGCGCCCGCATGGAGCGTTACCTCTCTCTGTCGGCCGAAGACAACATGCAGATCGTCTACCCGACGACGCCGGCGCAGTGCTTCCACCTGATGCGGCGTCAAGCGCTGCGCCCCTGGCGCAAGCCGCTGGTCGTGCTCACGCCCAAGAGCCTGCTGCGTCACCCGCTGGCAGTCTCGGCGCTCGAGGACTGCGCCGAGGGGACCTTCAAGCGCGTGCTCCCCGACGATCGCGGCGCCAAAACCGCTTCGCGCATCCTGCTCTGCACCGGCAAGCTGTACTTCGAGCTGGTGCAAGAACGGCAGGAGCGCAAGCGCGACGACGTCGCCATCGTGCGGATCGAGCAGTTGTATCCGCTGGCTTGGGAAGATCTGCGTAAGACGCTGGCCGACTATGCCGATGGCACATCCGCCGTCTGGGTGCAGGAAGAGCCCGAGAACATGGGAGCCTGGAGCTTCCTGCGAGGGCATTTCGGCGATCGACTGTTAGGGCGGTTCCCGCTCTCCGGGCTCAGTCGCCCGGCCTCGGCCAGCCCGGCGACCGGCTCACACAGCAGCCACAAGCTCGAACAAAAGGCGCTCTTGACCGCGGCCTTCAAATAGCGAACCTGCGCAGCGATACGCGCCTCAATCGTTTGATCCCCTCGAAAGGAAGCATTCCCCCGTGGCAGTCGAAATGGACAAAGTGGTCTCGCTCACCAAGCGCCGCGGCTTCATGTTTCAATCGAGCGAGATCTACGGCGGACTGAACGGCTTCTGGGATTACGGCCCGCTGGGGGTCGAGCTCAAACGCAATGTCAAAGAGTGCTGGTGGCGCGACATGGTCACTTCGCACGATGAGCTGGCGACCGTCCCCGGCGCGCCGATGCCCTACGAAATGACCGGCCTCGACTCCACGATCATCATGCACCCGCAGATCTGGAAATGCTCAGGCCACTACGACCTGTTCCACGACTTCATGGTCGATTGCCGCGAGTCGAAGAAACGCTACCGCCACGATCAGGTCAACGGTCGCTGGGTCGAAGCGCGTGGTCAGCGGTTCTTCGTCGCCACGCAGCTCGGCGGTACCGAAGGGGAAGAAGAAGCCCAGCAGCGGGCCCTCAAGTTTCTGAACCTGCGGGCGAAAGACGCTCCCTCGCTCGCCTGGGACGGTCCGCTGGCGTCGCTGACCACCGTGGCCGATTTTGCCCAGGTGCTCGGCCCCGACGCCAAAGCGCTCGGCACGCTCACCCCGCCGCGCGAATTCAACTTGATGTTCAAGACGTACGTCGGCGCGCTCAGTGGCGAAGAAGGGGCCGCCTTCCTCCGCCCCGAAACCGCCCAGGGCATCTTCGTCAACTTCAAGAACGTGGTCGACAGCAGTCGCGTCAAAGTCCCCTTCGGCATCGCTCAGATGGGCAAGAGCTTTCGCAACGAAATCACGCCGCGCAATTTCACCTTCCGCTCGCGCGAGTTCGAGCAGATGGAGATCGAGTTCTTCTGCCATCCGCAATCGTCGCCGCAGTGGTACCAGTACTGGCGCGACCGCCGTTACCGCTGGTACACCGAGCTGGGGTTGGCCGGCGAGCGGCTCCGCATGCGCGAGCACCACGCCGAAGAGCTGAGCCATTACTCGTGCGGCACGGCCGATATCGAGTACGCGTTCCCCTTCTTGCCGCCCGGCGAATTCGGCGAGCTCGAGGGGATTGCCCATCGTGGCGACTTCGATCTGCGCAGTCACATGGAAGGGAAGCTGGTGCGCCAGGGGAACGACCTCGTCGTCGAGCAGGGCCCCGACGGCAAGCCGCGCCACCCCGGCAGCGGTCGCGACCTGTCGTACTTCGACGACTTCACCCGCGAGCGATTTGTGCCGCATGTGATCGAGCCGTCGGCCGGCGCCGATCGCGGCACTTTGGCCTTCCTGTGCGAAGCATATCACGAGGATTCCGTGCCCGATGAAAAGGGAGAACCGCGCTCGCGCGTCTTCCTGAAATTTCATCCGCGCCTCGCGCCGATCAAAGCGGCCGTCTTCCCGTTGGTCAAGAAGGATGGCATGCCGGAGATCGCAGTCGATATTTATCGGGCGTTGAAGCCGCACTTCAATGTCTTCTACGACGAGAAGGGAGCGGTCGGCCGCCGCTACGCCCGGCAGGACGAAGTCGGCACGCCGTACTGCATCACGGTCGACAGCCAGACCTTGCAAGACCAGACGGTCACGTTCCGCGATCGCGACACGCTCAAACAGTGGCGCGTGCGGGTGGACGATTGCGTCGAAGAAGTCCGCAAGCGGCTGACGGGCGTGTAGCGAACGGGGACTGGAGTCGTTCCAGCGTTTGACGTCTTAATCGCACCGACGTCGACTGGAAGGACTCCTGTCCCCTTCGGCTGCTTGTGCAACGCCGCACGACACGTTCGTCCTGTTAGCCGCGGGATTCATCCCGCGCGCTAGCTTGTGCAACGTTACTACTGTGGTGTTCGTCTTAGCCGCGCAGCGGCGGAATCATGTAGCCGCTCCGGCGTCAGCCCCCGGATAGGAACACGAAAACGCCCCAAGCCGCGCAGCGGCGACATACTTGCGCTGCTTGCCCCACGAAGGTTCATCACGCGGGAGCGTGATGACTACACTATCTCTTGCCGCTGCGCGGCGAAGAATCCTGCCTTGCCAATCGATCGTTCGCGTGCGCGCGACATCCGCGGTATTTCGGCCTGAAAGGCCGAGTTCAACCAGCCCAGCCCGCAGGGCTGGGTCGCGATGAGCGAGCGATCCGGCCCTGTCGGGGCCGTTCATCCGGGCCACTGCTTGCGCGCTCGCGTCAACATCCGCGTGCAAGCGAATGGTCGGTTTACGCCAAGACCAAACCATCACAGCGGAGCGTGATGATTACACTGTCTGTTGCCGCTGGGCAGCACGGCGACCTTTCGCGCGACACGCAACGACGAGCGCCACGCCCACCGCAGCGCTGGCGGACATGATCAGTGTCGTCGGCTCGGGGATGACGTAGATGAACGGATGCGGCAACGAAACGGGCGGCAAATCAGTGTAAAACCCAACTAGGCGATTGCCTGAGATGCCCGTAAACGTGAAACTCTGGTCATTGATCCCTGGCAGGTTCCCGCCTAGCGGCTGCGTGTACTGTGATCCATCGTAGATGAATCCTGCGCTTCCCTGCCTCCCGACGACCTTGTTGCCTTCAATATCATAGGCGAATGTTGTGCCCGAGGGAGCGATCAAGTTCGTAAACGAAGTCCCGTCGTAGACGAACCCACTTTGCGTGCTGAATGATCCGAAGTAGGTGCCAACGATTTTCTGACCCGAGATTCCCCAAAGTTGAGTTCCATGCGCGCCAAGGGGACTGTCGATCGTAGTGTACGCAGATCCATCGTACAGAAACCCGTGGGGAACATTCTTCGCATCGAGATACCAGCCAACGATGTTATTGCCATCAATTCCCGCGGCAATCGTTCCTTTGACGGCCGACGGATGGTTCAGCGTGGTGTAGGTCGATCCGTCGTAGAGAAAGCCATGCCTACCTGTCGCGTCGCCGAATGTGCCGACAATGCGATCACCGTCGATATCAATCGCCTCACTAGACGTCGCACCTGGCGGACGGATCGTGGAATACGTGCTTCCGTTGTAGAGAAAACCGAAGCTCCCTGAGGAACCAACTACGTTCAAACCGTCAACGCCGTAGGCCCATCCCGTGAGCGGCAAGGTTTGCAACGTGCCGGCGCGCGTGATGTCGCCCAGAAGCAGCGGCGAGAAAAGCGCATAGAAAACCGCCGGCAATGGCGCTGACCTCAAGAATTTCCGCCGCATTAGCGTCCCTCCCCGATCGGCCGCGGTATCTGCCCCAATCGCCTGCCGGCTGCTGCAAGTTCGTTGCCATTCTACGAGCCGGATGACTCCTTGTCGCTTGTGATTTCTCAACCGTTGGCGCCGTGGTCGTCAGTCGCCAAGTGGCGAAAGCCTTCATTACCCGCTTTCAGACCTGGCCTATTCGCCGGCCCCGTCGCGGCTCGGACCTCGATACAAAAGATACAAAAATATGGTCCAAATACACTGGACACTGAGCCACCCAGCGCCTAGGATGCTCGTATGGCCTGGGCGAAATTCTGGGCCATTTGCCGCAAGCTGCCGATCGACCCCGGTCGCGGCCCGTTGAGCTTTGTGCCGGATTGTGTTCATTTCCGCAAGGAATGCGCCGCAATCCGGTTCCTCCGGGCTTGCGCGATCGACATGTCGAGCGATGGCTTTCGGCAAGCGTTGAGGATGCGCGCCGGGCACGCGCCAACCGGCCGTAGAAAAGGTGCGTGTGACCGAAAGGATTCGTGTCCCCCTGCGGCGCGGCGCGCGTTTGGAACGACTTGAGTTGTCCTGCGAAATTGGCCGCGTAGCGGCCGCGGCGCTTAGCCGTGGGTGAAACCCACGGACACGCGACGTCAGACGAATAATCAAGCCGCGCAGCGGCGACAGCGAATTGGAGGATCGTCGTGGATTCGTAGTCA
>CAZBWM010000060.1:0-43951 GCA_964495375.1 uncultured Planctomycetaceae bacterium
TAGGGCGCCGTTCCGTCGAGTGCCTTACCATGCTCTCGCCGAAGATCGAAAAACTGATTTCGGCGCATCCGCCAGCAGGCGTCCCGCTGTGCCCTACTTGATCGGCATCGACGAAGCAGGCTACGGACCGAACCTTGGGCCGCTAGTGATCGCGGCCAGCGTTTGGCGCGTATCGGGTCCGCTGCCCGATGATCGACAGCTCGATGCCCGCGTCGCTCGTGTGATCGGACGTCAGGCCCCCCGCAAGCGCCGTGCGCTGGCGGGGTCCGCCATTGGTTCCTCCGCTGCAACCAAAGCAACCGCGCGCCGCCAGCCGCCGCGGCGCGTACGCATCGCCGATTCGAAAGCGATCTACAGCCCACAGGTCGGGTTGGCGCCGCTCGAACAAAACGTGCTGGCGATGCTCGCGGCCTGTGGTCGCAGCGCCGCCGATTGGCAGGCCCTTTGGCAATGCGTGGCTCCTCACGCCGCCGAACATCGCGACGCCGAATTGTGGAATCTCGGTTTCAATCCACAGTTGCCGGTCGCAGCCGACGGGGCACTCGTCGCGCGGCTCGGCACGCGCGTGGCACGCGGGCTCGAGGCGGCCGGCATACAACTCCTCGGCGTCCGGGCCGCGGTGTTGTTTCCTGCGCAATTCAATGGCCGCGTCGACGAGATGGGCTCGAAGGGTGCCGCTCTGTCTCACGCCACGGTCGCCCTGGCGGCCGATTGCCTTGCCGACTGTACCGCTACAGAAGAAGTCCGCGTGCAGGGGGACAAGCACGGCGGTCGCCACTACTATGGCCCGCTGTTGCAGAATCAGTTTCCCGAGTGGCTCGTCGAAGTTCACGATGAGGGGGCCGCGCGCAGTTTGTACCGTTTCGGGCCCGCGGAGCGCCGCATCGAGTTCTCGTTTTGTGCCGGTGGTGAAGCCGCGCTCCCCATCGCGTTGGCCTCGATGTTCGCCAAGTATCTCCGCGAGCTCTCGATGCGGGCCTTCAACGCGTTCTGGTGCACGCGCGTTCCCAACTTGCGACCCACGGCCGGCTATCCGGCCGATGCGCGGCGCTTTAAGCGTGCCATTGCCGGCGTGCAGGCGGAATTGGGAATTGACGACGCCACGCTCTGGCGATCGCGTTAAATAAAGGTTCGCATCCATGCTGCTTTACCTCGTGCGTCACGCCTGGGCTTTCGAGCGCGACGAAGACCGCTTTCCTGACGACCGCCAGCGCCCGCTGACGCCCAAAGGAATCAGGCGTTTTCGCCGCGTCGCGCGCCGCCTGGTTCGCCGTGGCGTGCGACCGACGCTCGTCGCTACCAGTCCCCTGGTCCGCTGCCGGCAGACGGCCGACTTGCTGGTCGAGCAATTACCTCACGACGTTCAACTCGAAGAAGTCGAAGCGCTGACACCGGGCTCCGATCTCGATCGCGCGCTGGCCTGGGCCCACGAGAAGCTAACGGGCCACGATCTCGGCATCGCCGAAGTCGCCTGGGTGGGCCATTCTCCTGATGTCGAAGAGCTTTGTGCCCACTTAATTGGCGACGGTCACGCCAACCTCCGTTTTCCCAAGGGAGCCGTCGCGGCTATTCGTTTTGCCGACGCTCCGGCCGCCGGCACAGGCCTGCTCGAGTGGTTCGCCACGCCGCGTCTCCTGGGGCGATAGGCAGACCACGGAAGCCAAAAGCACTCAACGGGCGTCGCGCAAGACTTGCGGTTGCGATTGCAATTGAGCGGTTTGCCCCCGCTCACATACTCGTCCAGCGATTGCCGGCTACCGACTGGCAATTAAAAAACTCATTCTGGGGACCAAACTTTCGCTTGTAGTAAGAATGATTATTGATATAACTCCAATCAACACACCCCCCCACGGCTTCGTTCCCCAATTCGCCATATTGAAAGGACTCAGGTAACCCCCATGAAAGCCGCGCTAGCCGAGTTGATTGGCACGTTCACGCTGACACTCATCGGTGCCGGAGCCGGTGCGCTGGCCGGCGCGAATACTGGCGGCAACGGCGTGGTCGGGGTTGCCTTGGCCCACGGTGTCGCATTGATGGTGATTATTTACACCTGGGGCAAGATCTCCGGCGCGCACGTCAACCCCGCTGTGACCCTGGGGCTCGTCGTCGGTGGCCGCTTTCCGATTGGCAAAGCCCTCGGTTACTGGGTCGCGCAATTTGCCGGGGCTGGCCTGGCAGGTCTGCTCGTCCTGGCCATGGTCGACCAAGTCGGTACGGAAGTCATCGGCGAAACGGTTGGCGTGCTCACCCTGACCTCAGTGCCCAAGACGCTGCTCCTCGAAGCGGTGCTCACGTTCTTCCTCGTCTGCGCGGTTTATTCCTCGGGCGTAGCCGGGCGAAACGGCAATGCCGCCGGCCTGGCCATCGGCTTCACGCTGACGATGGACATCTTGATGGGGGGTTACCTGACCGGCGCCAGCATGAACCCTGCCCGCAGCTTTGGTCCCGCTTTGGCGGCTGGCCATCTCGGCACCTACTACTGGATGTACGTCGTGGGACCGTGCGCGGGGGCAGTTGTCGCGGGGCTCGTCTACAACCTGTTCTTCATGGACGAGGCTTGATCTACCGGGGCCTGGCTGCTGCTACTCGATTGCTACTACCCTCCCCACGGAGTGAACGATGAACTGCGAGAAGTTGTTGATTCGCCGCGCGGCCGCCGCGTGGCATGCTGCGCTAGGGACCTGCCTGCTGTTCGCCCCACTGGCCCTGCTAAGCGTCGTCGGTTGTGCGCCAGCCACCAAGCCCCCGGCCTCGAGTGATGCGGGTGACACTTCCGCGGCAACCGAGCCCACCACGGCAGTGACCGATGCCGGCGACGCAACCGAGGCCGCCAGCGCCAAGCCCAGCGTGTCGGCCACAACAACTCCCGCCGCAAGTCCGACCGCCGAACCGGCCGCCGCTTCGTCGAACAAGGTGCTGTTGGGCTCCGGCGATTTGCTCACGGGTATCCCCGGCGAAGGCCCCCTGACGGTCGAACAAATCCGCGTCTGGCTCGACAATCCGGCCAATCACGAAACGCTTGAACCCGAATTGCCGCTCGGACTGGCGGCCGGTCAAGCCGCGATTAAGGGGCTCGACAAAAACCCACTGACACGCGCCAAGATCGAACTTGGCCGCCAACTCTACTTCGACGGCCGTTTGTCGAGCGATGGCACGATCAGTTGCGCCAGTTGCCACCACCCGGACGAAGGCTTCGCCAAGCACACGCAGTTCGGCATCGGCGTGGAGGGTCAACAAGGGGGGCGCAACTCGCCGGTCAGCTACAACCGCATCTTGAGCGATCTGCAGTTTTGGGACGGCCGCGCTCCGAGCTTGGAAGAACAAGCCAAGGGGCCGATCCAGAATCCCATCGAGATGGCCAGCAATCACGAGGCGTGCGTCGCCACCGTGCAAGGCAAC
Organism: uncultured Planctomycetaceae bacterium; assembly: GCA_964495375.1. Classification (GTDB taxonomy): domain Bacteria; phylum Planctomycetota; class Planctomycetia; order Pirellulales; family JAEUIK01; genus JAIESQ01. The sequence goes on from CAZBWM010000060.1 coordinate 3,400, forward strand.
GAAGGCTATCGCTTGCAGTTCGAGAAAATCTTCGGCGGGCCAGTGACCATCGACGGGATCGCCCAGGCGATCGCCTGCTTCGAGCGCTGCCTGGTGAGCGGGCCGGCGCCGTTCGACTTCTATGAGCAGCTCAAAGCTTTTGAAGGCCAGGACCTCGACTCGCTGAAGGAAGACGATCCCGAAACGTACGCCCTCTACGAAAAGGCGAAGGCGGCCGCCGACGCGCATCCCATGTCGGAGAGCGCTCGTCGTGGACGTGATTTGTTCTTCGGCGAAAAGGCTTCGTGCACGGCCTGCCACGTCGGGCCGAACTTGACCGACGAGAAGTACCACAATCTTGGCGTCGGCATGGCGGCCGAATCGCCCGACCTCGGTCGCTTCGTGATCTCCAACGTCGAAGCGGAGAAGGGTGCCTTCAAGACCCCCACGATTCGCAATGTGGCCCTCTCGGCTCCGTACATGCACGACGGCAGCCAGAAGACCCTTGAAGAAGTGATGGCCTGGTACGACAAGGGAGGCCACCCCAACCAGTGGCTCGACCCCAAGGTCAAGAAGCTCGATTTGACCGATCAAGAAGAGCAGGACATCGTCGAGTTCATGAAGGCCTGCACCGGCGACTTCCCGAAGATCGAGACGGCGCGGCTGCCGCAGTGATGCCGCTTACGTAGTAGTGTCACTGCGCGACTGCGATCGCGCGTTATCGCCGGGCTAAATTGGCGGCCGCTCCGGGTAATCGTGCCCGGCGCGGAAGTGCCCCTCGAGCGACTGCATCACGGCCAGTACGATGTCCTCGCGCCAGTGCCGCGCCACCACCTGCACGCCGATCGGCAGCCCCGTGCTCTCGGCTTCAATCGCCTGCGCCGACCGCTCGACAACGTCGCGCGTGGGTGTGCGTTCGGTTTCTTCGCCAGGCCGGACCCGCGTGGCGGCCACCGTGCCTGCGGGCAGGCCCAGCAGGTTGTACAAACTGGTATAGCTCGAGATCAGCCCCAGGTAAGGGCTCGCCTGATGCTGGGGCGCCGGCACCGGATGCACTGGGCAAACGATCGCGTCGAACCGCTCGGCGTCGAGCGCCGCCAGAAAACGCGCGGTGACCGCCGCCCGTTCGGCCAGGTCGCGGCGATACTCGTCTGCCGATCGCCGGCGAATGCTCATGGCGCCCGCCGCCAACCGTGGTTGACCGGCCCGCCGGAGCAGCCAGCCCAGCATGGGGCGTAGAGCATCGGGCAGTAAGGCCCCTTGCAGAAAACGTTTGATTCGTGGGTCGGCCGTTTCGTCGCCGAGCATTCGCCGAAAGGCCGCCCCACCATCGGGAAAGATCAATTGCTGAAACAGCGCGATCGACTCAACCACGTTGGGCGGAGCGAAGCGTTCGACTTCGGCCCCCGCCTCGCGCAGCCCTGCGACGGCTGCGAGCACAGCGCGGCGAATCGCCGGCGAAACCGTCAGGACGTCATCGTCGACATAGTAACCGACGCGCAGCTTGCCGACATCGACGCGGGATGGATCGCACCAGGTCATCGGCGACACCATCGGGTCGAACACTTGCTGCCCCGGCGCGGCTAAAACCTGCATCGCCAGCGCCAGGTCGGCAACGTGCCGGGCCATGGGGCCAATCTGTAGCAGCGAGTGCGGGCCGGTGAGCGTGGCTGGCAAGCGCACGCTTCCGGCCTGGATGCTCGTCATCGGCAGATCGACTTGCGACAATCGCCCCGACGTCGGCTTCAGGCCGTGGACTCCACAACAGTGCGCGGGGTGTCGAATGCTGCCGCCCGCGTCGGTGGCCAGGCCCAAAGCGGAGCCGCGCGCGGCCAGAATCGCAGCTTCGCCACCGCTCGATCCCCCTGGCGAGCGCTCGAGATTCCAAGGATTGTTCGTGCGGCCGAATAGCGGCCCATCGGTCTCGAAGTACATGGCCAACTGCGGCACGTTGGTCTTACCGACAATGACCGCGCCTGCTCGCCGCAATCGCGCCACCAGCGGCCCATCCACCGGCGAAACTTTGCCGGCCAGGCGGCGAATGCCCAGCGTGGCCGCGGTGCCCGCCACGTCCAGGCATTCTTTGATCGTGATCGGCACGCCGGCTAGCGGGCCGAGTTGTTTTCCGCGGCGTCGCGCGGCATCGACGGCGTCGGCTTCCTGGCGCGCCTCATTGAATCGTCGAAAAATGACCGCGTTCAAACGCGGGTCGACTTCTTCGATGCGAGCTAAGTGCGCGTCGACCGCCTCGCGCGCCGAGAAATCGCCGGCCGCGATCCCCGCCGCGATCTCTCCGGCCGACAAGTCGGTGAGAGAAGCAGCGCTTGACGGAACAGTTTCCACGACACTCATTACACAATTGACCGGTAACAATGGCCTTCCCTGGCAGAACGACGTCGCGCAAGTCGCTCGAAAACCTCGTTCTGTTAGGAAGCCTACCTAGGTTTCAGCGCCTGTCCGCAGGGAATGTTACAGGGCGACTTGGTGCCCTCGAGCGCGACGATCTTGCGCCGTCACGGTGATGCCGGATATCCCCTTGTGAGTCTGCACTTCGACTCACTCGCAACTGCCAGCAGTGCTGGCACTTCGCGCTTCGCGGTTGACAGTTTGCGGGGGCCTGATTTACAGTCCGCCACTTGGAGCAACTTGCGCGGTGATGAGTCTGGCGAACCAGCTCGCCACTCGCTTCGCGCAAGTCGCGCCGGGTGTTCGACGACAGGCTGCCAACGGGGGCGCTGGCCGATGCACGCTCGAACCGCGATCGACCGTAGCACGAAGTTGGCCGGCGCCAGACGCCGCCCCATCCGACACGCGGTGCTGCTGTCGCTCGTCGGCATCTGCCTGACGAGCTGTCAGCCGCGTCACGTTGCCCTGCTCCCCAGGCCACAAGTCACGATCCCGCCCATTAGCGAGTCCCTTGACCTCACCACGCCCACAATTGAACAGTCCACCGCCGAATCGTCCCGGCGCACGGTGCGCATTCAAGAAGTTTCCACGCGCCGCGAACTGAACGGCCGCGAAGAATTCCCCACTGACTGGCTACCCGAGCAAGCCGCCCGCCCCTGGAGAAAGATCGTCGTGCATCATTCGGCAACTGCCGCGGGAAGTGTGGAGTCGATCGACGCCGAGCATCGCCGGCGCGTTGATGCCGCGGGCGAGCCGTGGCTCGGCATCGGCTATCACTTTGTAATCGGCAGCGGCCAGGGGATGCCCGACGGGCAGATCACCCCCACCTTTCGTTGGCGCGAACAACTCGCCGGCGCTCACGCGGGCGTTGCTGAGGCCAATGCCGACGGGATTGGCATCTGCCTGATCGGCAACTTTGAAGACGCGCCTCCGACGCCGCGTCAGTGGGATGCCGCGGTTCGCCTCACGCGTGCCCTGGCTACCCAGTACGAGATCCCGCCGGCCGCCATCGTGCGGCACGGCGATCTCAAAGCCACGGCTTGCCCAGGGCGTCACTTCCCCTGGCGTGAGTTTCAAACCGCCGTGGCTCCGCAAGACCAGACTCTCGAATAAGGCCGCACCCCATGAATCGAGTACAACAAGAGATTGCGCCGCTGGTCAGCCAGTCCAGCGATCACGAAGCCCAGGTGAGTTCGGCCGTCTTCAGCACGCTGTCCGACGGGCACGACTTGGCGCTTTTCGTGCCGCTGCATTACGAGCCGAATTACGCCTATCCGCTGTTGGTCTGGCTGCATGGCCCGCGCGATAGCCATCAGCAGCTCAAGCGGATCATGCCGCTGGTGAGCATGCGCAACTACGTCGGTGTCGCGCCCCGTGGACCGATCGAACATGCCGGCCGCGGTAAGCAAGCGGCCTGCTGGTCCTGGCCCGACGACGACACGGCGCTGCCGCGCGCCGAGCAGCGTGTGAACGACGCGATCGAACTGGCGAGCCGGCGGCTGAACATCGCCCCACGGCGCGTGTTCGTAGGCGGCTTCGCCAGCGGCGGTACCTTGGCTCTGCGTTTGGCCATGGCCCAACCTCAGCGCTTCGCCGGCGTGCTGTCGCTCGGCGGGCGGTTCCCCACTGGCGGCACGCCGCTACGGCGCTTGAGCGAAGCCCGTAGCGTCCCCATCTTTCTGGCTTGCGGTCAAACGAGCCATGATTACCCGCAGGACGACGTCTGCGACGACCTGCGATTGCTGCACAGCGGCGGTATGAACGTGGCGCTGCGGGTCTATCCCGGTGGTGATGAAATTTCGCCGCTGATGCTCCCCGATATGGACCGCTGGATGATGGAGTTGGTCGTCGGTCACCGCCAGGTGGTGCAGGCGTAGCGCGGACCGCTTGGCTTCGGGCCCCCGTGCTAGCGTTGCTTGGCGCATAGGGTTTCCTAGGTTCCCTACTGACCATTATCTGCTGCCCACTAGCCACTACCCGCATTGACACCTTCCCCGCGGTTTGGGTAGATACTCGCCCCCTCCGCTGCGCGATTCGACGATTGGTGCTAGCGTTTGCTGGCCAGCCTCTGTGGCGCCGTCGCTCTTCGCGTGGTTCGCCAGGGGACACCCGCCCACCGGGAGCCGTGTCATGTCGCCGCCCGAACCGACCGAACCGCGTCTGCGCATTGCGCGCCCGCACGACGATCAACCGCGCGCCAGTGACGCGTCGCGCACAAGAGCTGGCGACCCTCTGACGATGCGCCGGCCACGCCTGGCGCCACTCGCCATGCGCAACTTGCTCGAAGAGTTGCTCGCCGCGCATGCCGCGCGGCTGAGCACACAATGTATTTCAGTCACACTCGACGTGCCGGACTACGAACAGGTGCTGGCCGATCGCGAACTGTTGAGTCGCGCCCTGGCGCACCTCGTCGTCAACGCGGTCGAAGCAATGCCCGCCGGCGGCACTCTTGTCTTTACCTCGTATCAAGGTCACGGACTGTACGAAATCGAAGTCGCCGATAGCGGGCCGGGCCTGGCCGATGACGCCCGTCGCCGCGCCTTTGAACCACGCTTTTCCACCAAGCCCGGCAGCGCCGGCCTGGGTCTCGCGCTCGTCGAGCGCATTGCCCGGGCGCATGGCGGTGCCGTAGCCGCGCAGAACTGCCCCGACGGCGGCGCCGCTTTCACGCTCCGCTTGCCTGGCTACGCGCGACAAGCCGCTGCCTGAACGCGCCGACGAATTCCGCGCAGCCCGCGCGCCCCGATGGACCTCGAGCCGCCGCACCGGCGGAACGCCGCATGGACTTACTCAACCGCGTGATGCAACAGGCCAGCGAGCTGCTGCGCTCGATGACGCCGCGTGCCCGGCTGGCCGCAGCCACATTGGCCGGCGTGTTGCTCACGAGCGCGCTATACCTGTTGCTGGCGCCGGCCGCCGGCCCCGATACGCTACTGCTGGGGGGCCACGAGTTTTCGACGAGCGAGTTGCCCGCCGTGCAGGCCGCATTTGCCAAAGCAGGGCTGAGCGACTTTGAGGTCACCGGCGGTCAGATCCGCATTCCGCGCCGTCAGCAAGCGCTTTACCTGGCAGCCCTGGCGGAAGGGGACGCGCTCCCCAGCTCGCTGGCCGATCGACTTGTCGACATCGTCGGGCAGCAAAGCCCGTTCGCCAGCCGCGCGCAACAAGAACAAATGCAGCGGGCCGTCATCCAATCGATGATTGCCAAGAGCATCGCCCGCATGTCGGGGGTCGAAAGCGCCGAGCTATTCCTCGATACGCAACCGCGCCGCGGCTTTCGCTCCGAGCCCCTCGCGACCGCCAGCGTGCACGTCAAAACCGTCGGCTCCGTGCCACTCACTCCCGACAAGGTGCGGGCCATCCGCGGGCTCGTCTCCGGCGCCGTCGCGGGCATGGCCCCCGAAAGCGTGACCGTCATCGACAGCACCGGGCAGCATTGGTCGGGTGAAAGCGCGGTAGGATCCGGTGGTCTCGACGATCCCTATCTCGCCCGCAAGCTCACCTACGAAGAGGGCTACGCCGCAAAGATATTGGCCTCCCTGGCTTACGTGCCTGGTGTGACGGTCAGCGTGAACGTCGAGCTCTCGACCGAACGTCGCCGCACCGGCAGTCGCCAAACCATTGAACCCGCCGCCGTGGCATCGCCGCCGCAGCGCAGCGCGCTGGTCGGCAGTCCCCCCGCTGGCAGCAACTGGCCCAATGCCGTCGCCCAGGCGGCGCACGCCGCAACCGCACTGCACGCCCAGCAGTCGAACGTGCCGGCCACGCTCGACGCCGCGGGCCAGCCGGCGCTGGCACCTGCCATCGGTGCCGACGCGCCGATCGCTTCTGTCGTCACGACCGAGCGACCCGCGGCCAATCGCTCCGCCATGACGCGAGGCGCCGCGGTCGACTCCGAACAATTTGAGATCGTCGGCCTTACTCCCGAACGCGTCACGGTGTCCGTCGTGGTGCCGACGACCTACTTCGAGGACATCTGGCGCCGCCACAACTCGATCGCAGGACAAACGCCGCTCCGATCCCCCTCGCCTCTGGAGATCGCGCCGATCGAAGCCGAGGAGCGCGCCCGCATTCAGGCGACCGTGCTCGCCCAAATCCCGCACGATCCTGGCATGTCGGCCGCCGAACTGGTCTCGGTCACCGCCTTCACGCCGATTGCCCCGGTGCCGCTAGCCACTCCGACCGTTCCTATTCGCATCCGCAACTGGTTGAACGCGTACTGGCCTGCCGTGGCCTTCATCGTGCTCCCCTTGGCAGCGTTGGCGTTCCTCTGGAGGCAGTGGAACAGCTCGACGCCGGGCTTGCCGACCTCGCCGGCGCGAGCGAATTTTGCACACCAGGGCGCAGGCTCGCACGAATCCACATTTGACGCCACACTCGACGAGACCACCGAACTAGTAACCGCCGACGGTTACCGCTACGGGATCGACGACGACCAAATCGATGCCCAATCGGCAGCCCCTCGCACAGCCGGCAAATCAACTCGCCATTCCAATTCGCGACCGAGCTCGCCGGAGCACGACGCTTCGCGCGGTGGCCGGCGACCGTTCGACGTGCTGCACGACGCCCATGGTCGCGACATCGCCAGCCTGCTGGCCGGCGAGCAGCCCCAAACCATCGCGGTGATCGTCGGGCACCTCCCTCCCGATCAAGCGGCCGAAGTGGTCGATGCCCTGCCAGGTCCGCTGCAAGCCGACGTGCTCGCGCGCGTGATTCGTCTTGAAGCGACCGCGCCCGAAGTGCTATATGACATCGAATCAGCGCTGGCTGCTCGTCTCGCAGAACTGCCGCCGCGCTCCGACCGTGCTACCGACGGCTGGAACACCGCACAACAGATTCTGGCGGCCGGCGGGCCCGAGTTTGCCGCCCGCATGGCGCGCCGGCTGGCTCCGCACGATCAACACCTGGCTGCGCAGTTCGAGTCCGTCGCGACCGCACACTCACCAGCAGCCACGCACTTCGACCACCCCACGGCGCCCGCGCCGAGCGCGCACGAGACGCCCTGGGCGTTCGAAGAATTGGATCGCCTCAGCGAAGCCGATCTGCGCTACGTGGCGGCCGCCGCCAATCACGATCTGCTCGAGTTGGCACTCGCCGGCGCGACTCCCGAACTGGCCGAACGCGTGCTCCGGGCGTTGGCGCCCGATCAATCGCGAGCGCTCCGCAACCGGCTCGATCGGCTCGCCCCGACGCGGATGAGCGACATCACCCAAGCGCAGCGTGAGCTGGCCCGCCTGGCGTTTGAACTATTGGCGGCGACGCGCGACTCGGCCACGACCGGCACCCGGCTGGTCGCCTGACGCGAATCGGCCCACGCGGCCTTGAGACACCCCATGGCGCTAATCAAGACCAGCGACAAAGCCCGTTCCGTGCAGACCGTGGCTTTCAATCTCGACGATATGGCCGCGGCCGGCCGCGCGCAGATCGCGCAGGCCGAGGCCGAGGCGGCGCTCATCATCAGCGCGGCCCATCGCGAGGCCGAGGCGATCCATCGCCAGGCCGAGGCCGACGCCCTGGCCGCCGCCGAAGAGGAGATCAATCGCCGCGCCGCCCAGCAGGCCGAACGTCAATTGATGACGCTTCTGCCCGCTATGGAACAGGCTGCTAGCGCGCTCGAAGCTGTCCGCCAGGATTGGCTCCGTCATTGGCAATCCCGCTCGTTGGAGGTGGCCGCCGCCCTCGCGCGCCGCATCATTCGCCGCGAGCTGGCCGCCGAACCGCGGATCGCGCTCGACCTGGTGCGCGAAGCCCTCGAACTGGCCGCCGGCATCCCGCAACTCCGTTTGCTGATGCACCCCGACGATTTGCGCACCCTCGGCCCGGCAGTCACGGCGCTCTGCAGCGAGCTGTCGCGACTGGCCGAGGTCGAAATCGTCGCTGACGCCAGCATCGGTCGCGGTGGCAGCCGGATCGAGACCCGTTTCGGCGCCATCGACCAGCAAATTGAAAGTCAGCTCGATCGCCTCTGTGAAGAGTTGCGCTAAGGAGCGGCCTTGCCAGACTATGCTCGAAATCGAAGATCAAATCGCCCGCATCCTCCCCACGGCCCTCACCGGCCGCGTTGAGCAGACGCTCGGGCAGACCGCCGCCGTGGCCGGCCTGCCTGCCCCCATCGGCGCGGTCGTCGAGATCGAGCGCGGGGCCGACAACCCGGTGCTCGCACAGGTCATCGGCTTTCGCGATTCGCTGACGGTCATTTATCCGCTCAGCGATCTAACCGGCGTGCGGCGTGGCCAGCGCGTGCGCTTGGCGCGCAGCGTCTCGTGGCTTCCCGTCGGGCCCGAACTGCTGGGCCGCGTGATTGACTCGTCCGGTCAAGTGATCGATGGCCACCCCGCGCCGGCACTCAGCCAGCGCACGCTCATCGACCGCACGCCGCCGCTGGCAACCCAACGGCCGCGCATCGATACAGCGCTGTCGACCGGCATTCGCGCGATCGACGCCTTGCTAACCTGCGGCTGCGGTCAACGGATGGGCATCTTCTCCGGCTCCGGCGTGGGCAAAAGCGTGCTGTTGGGGATGCTCGCCCGGCACACCGCTGCCCCCGTCGTCGTCGTGGCGCTGGTGGGCGAACGGGGCCGCGAGGTGAACGATTTTCTCGAACGCGATCTCGGCCCCCACGGCCTGGCCAAGGCCGTGGTCGTCGTGGCCACGAGCGATGAACCGGCCGTCAACCGGGTCCGCGCCGCTTACACCGCGACGGCCGTCGCCGAGTACTTTCGCGACCAGGGGCAAGACGTCCTCCTGCTCATGGATTCGCTCACCCGCTTCGCCCAGGCGCAGCGCGAAATCGGTTTGGCCGCGGGCGAACCCCCCGCCACGCGCGGCTATCCCCCCTCGGTGTTCGCGCTGCTCCCCAAGCTCGTCGAACGGGCGGGCCGTAGCGCCACCGGTAGCATTACCGCTTTCTACTCCGTGCTGGTCGAGGCCGACGATCCCAACGAACCAATCGGCGACGCTGTCCGCGGGTTGCTTGACGGGCACACCTGGTTGTCGCGCAAGCTGGCCTCGCGCGGCCACTACCCGGCGATCGACGTGCTGGCGAGCCTCAGCCGGTTGATGCACGATATCTCGCCCGACGATCAGCTCGTCGCCGCCGGCGCCCTGCGCGAGCTTGTGAGCGTCTACCGCGAGCACGAAGACCTGATCGCCTTAGGAGCCCATCGCCCCGGCGTGAACGCCGAGCTCGATCGGGCAATCGCCGCGCACGACGCGATCAACCGCTTCCTGCGTCAAGGGATCGACGAATCAAGCGACCTGGCCGCCGCGCGCGAGGGGCTTTTGAATCTCGTCCGCACGGCCGGCGATCGCCGCGTTGCCAAAGCAACCGCGCCGCGCCGCGCTGCGTAACCCCGGCGAAACACGATTCCCACCCCGCGAGCGCATCACTCCATGGCGATCTTCAAATTCCGCTTGCAGGGATTACTGCGACTGCGCGAGTCGCAGCGCGACGAAGCCCGGCTCCTGTTGGCCGAACTGCTGCGTCAGGATGCCCTGCTCATCGACGATCGGGCCGCGCTCGACGGCGCTGCCGCCAGCGCTCGGACTGACGTCGGCACAACCGCCCCCGGCCTGGTCGATCTGCGTCGTCACCGCGATCTGCAGAGCTATGAGTCAGACCTTCGCCATCGGCGACAGTCGATCGACGGTGCTCGTCGCGCGCTCGAGCCCCAGATTGCCGAGCGCCGCCAATCGTTGGCCGCTGCCCAGCGCGAGCTGCGGCTGCTCGAACAACTGGCCGAGCGCGAGGCCACGCTGCATCGCGCCAATGTGGAGCGCGCGGCGCAGCGCGAAGTCGACGAACTGTTCGCCGCCCGATTTCGGCCAGAGACTGGCCCACCTGTCGACACCGCCGCATCAAGGTTCGACAAACGTCCCTGATGCCGTCAACGCCTACGTCTGGCACGCGCGCCTGCCACCTCGTCCAGCGCTGTCACTCTGCTGCCACTGCTTGCGCAACCGCTTGGATCGTAAGCATCTACGCTGCCTGGCGGGCGTTTCCTTACTTGTCCCGCAGGCAGGGGTTGGTTACGATTGGGGGCGTCAGTGGGTTCGTTGATCCATTGCTCGGGCCGCTGGGTTCAAGCAAATGAAAATACACCCTCTGCCATGCTCGTGTTGCCGATGTTCCATTTTGGCGAGCCGATAAGAGGTCCGCTGGGTGCGCTCATACTAGCCCCGGCCGCGTGTACAGCCGACTCACCGGGCTTGACCCGGATCGAGGCCGGATCACACAACCCGGATGCTTTTGCACCCCCGTTTTAACTGCGGGCTCTCAAAATCTCATCGCCACGGCATTGCGGCGGAGGTTGTTTCTCATTCGCAAGGATGAGAACCAAACAATGGGTGTGGTCTCGCTTTCGAGCGGGGCGACACCCTTTTTGGTGCGCAGTCTTTTCGATGCGCGCTGATCGAGTATGCAGTATCTTAGGGTGACAAGGTTCTCCGCCGTCGAGTGAAGGGTCAGTCCCCCAGAATCGACATCCGGAACGGTGTCAGGAACCGATTCAAGTGGCAGGTCTCAAATGCTAGGCTCGCCGTCGAATCGGTTCCTGACACCGTTCGGGCATCCCGGTCACCGGACTGACCCGCACTTCGCGAAAACGTCGCTACTTTCATGACACCGTTAACAATCCCGCCGACCACGCTCCCCGCGCCACTAGCCGCTAAGCGCGACCAGTTGCTCGAGGTGCTCGCCGGCTACCAGCGCTGCGTGGTGGCCCTGTCGGCAGGGGTCGATAGCGCCGTCGTCGCACAGGCGGCTTTCCTGGCGCTGGGCGAGCGGGCCTCGGCCGTCACCGCCAGCAGTGCGAGCCTGGCTGAGGGCGAGCTCGACATGGCGATCGCCCTGGCCCGGCAGATCGGCATTCACCACCGGGTCGTCGAAACCAACGAGTTCGCCGATCCCGACTACGTGCGCAACAATCCCGATCGCTGCTACCACTGCAAGATCGAGCTTTATACGCAGTTGGCCCCCTTGGCGATTTCCACCGAAGCGGTGATCGCCAACGGCGCCAATCTCGACGACCAGGGGGACTACCGCCCTGGCATGCAGGCCGCCGCCGAGCACCAGGTCCGCAGCCCCTTGATTGAATGTGGGCTGACCAAGGACGACGTCCGACAATTGGCCGCCCATTGGGGGCTGCCAGTCTGGGACAAACCCGCCACGCCCTGCTTGTCGAGCCGCGTAGCTTATGGCGAAGAGGTCACGCCCGAGCGGGTCGCCATGATCGACCAGGCCGAACAGCACTTGCGCAGCCTGGGGTTGCGAACGTTGCGGGTGCGCTATCACCGGGGAGATCTGGCCCGGCTCGAAGTGCCGCTCGATGCCCTGCCGCGGATGTGCGAGCCGGGAATCCGCGACGAATTGGTGCGGCGACTGCGTGAGCTCGGCTTTCGCTTTGTCACGCTCGATCTCGAAGGCTTTCGCTCGGGCAGCCTGAACACGCTGGTGCCGATCGAGAGTCTACTCAAGAGCCCGAAAACGCGCTAGTGCCGCGCGTGGTGCCGGCGCACGACGCGCTGCTTGCCGGTCTGCCGCTGCTCGCGAGTTTTCAGGTAGCCATACTGCATGGCGAACCACTCGGCGAACCGCTCCCGATCGCCGTACCGGGTGTTGCGGTCGTCGATCAGGTGCCCCAGCTCGTGGATCAGGATGTTGTTGAGGTAGAAATCCTTGATCGCCTGCTCGGTCCATACCAGGTGCCAGGCCGCGCCGTTCTGCACCCAGCGGCCGCCGAACATCCGTGCTTCGGTAATCTGGGCCGGCTTCGGGGGGCGGTCGTAGTACTCGATCAGGCTCTCCTCGATCGGGTACAGATACAAGCTCGATCCCCATTGCATTCCGTAGCAGGGGAAGCTCTGCTTCTTACGGGTCATGCGGCTGAACTGGATCACCTCGAGCGACTCGATGAACTCGCTGGGCAACTCGGCCAACCGCCCCTGGACCTCGGCAACCGTGAGCACATGGCGAAACCCGGGACCCGGCTCCTGCACCACGATGCGATACGCTTCGGCGTCCGTCGGCTCGTGCCAATCCTCAGGCGGGGTGAACGGCAGCCGCGCGTTTCGTTGCCGGCCGCGCACGCGCTTGCTCAGTGGCACGCCGCGCGGCTTGCCACCTTTGGCGACCGCCATCGTGTTCACTTCACGAGGCTGAACGTATCGTCCCCGAAATGCAGGTCTGGCTTCGCGGCGCATGGTTGACCAGTCTTCCGAATCGACGCAGACTAACGAGCGAATGAGACGCAGAGCATGGCCCGTTCGCACGATTTCCAGCGAAAAATTTCCGGCGGTGACGAGATAGGTGCCGGAAACCGATTTCGACCGTGCGTGGCCGTCCAATGCATACTAAGACGGGGGTGGCCCAGAAAGCAAGTGAACAGCGCAAGTCGTTAATTTACAGTGTGTTGCGTTTTCTAGAATCGTCGCGATCGGAGTATCCCGTGAACTCCGGGGGCCCGCATAATCGGAACCCCGGCGCGCCGCGATTCAAGCTAATTTGAGCGCCGCGCAGACATCCGTACCACGCGCACACATTAACTTGGCGCGCAAATTGGCACGCGAATCGCTTGCGCAACGGCGCGCGACCTCCCGTGAGCATTCGATGATGATCAAATCGCCAAGTGAAATGGTCGCCAGAATTATCGTCGCGATCGCCTCGAGCGCGCTGGTGATCGCCGGTTCGCGCGCCGTCGTGGCTGCCGAAGCCACGGCGCCGCGCGTCAACGTGATCCTCGTCTGCGCGGATGATCTGAACACCGATCTCGGCTGCTATGGCCACCCGCTCGTCAAGTCGCCGGCAATCGATCGGCTCGCCGCGCGGGCGGTCCGCTTCGACCACGCCTACTGCCAGTACCCCGTCTGCAACCCCTCGCGCACCTCGTTCCTCTCCGGACTTCGCCCCACGACCACCCGCGTGATCGACAACGTCACGCCCCCCCGCACCCATCAGCCGGGCGTCGTTTTCCTGCCCGAGCACTTCCGCCAGAACGGATACCGCACGATCAAGGTCGGCAAGATTTTTCATACCGGAAACAAGTTTGAGGATGCCGCCTCCTGGGATGTCGACATCCGCGAAGATCGAACAGCCAAGAACCCGCCTGACGAACAAATCGCGGGGCATCGCGGTCGCGGCGGCATCGTGCTCGACGCGCCCGACGACGCCACTTGGGACGGACTCGTCGCCCGTCGGGCCATCGAGCTTCTGGACGAAGCGAGCCAAGCCGATCAGCCCTACTTCCTGGCGGTCGGCTTCCGGCGGCCTCACACGCCGTACATCGCGCCGCGCCGCTATCACGAGCGGTATCCGGCGGCCAGCATCGCGCCGCTTACCGAGCCGGTCGAGCACCTGGCAGGCATTCCGCGGATCGCACTCACCTACGAACTGGGTGCCGAACGCCTCACGGCCGCCGATCGCCCCGAAACCGCGGCCGCCTACTACGCCAGCATCAGCTTCATGGACGCCCAGCTCGGGCACTTACTCGACGAAATCGACCGTCGCCAGCTTTGGGGCAAGACGGTCGTTATCTTCTTGAGCGACCACGGCTACCACCTCGGCGAACATGGCGGTTTATGGCACAAGATGACCCTGTTCGAGGAAAGTGCCCGGGTACCGCTCTTGATCGCGGCCCCTCAGCGGCAGGCCGGAGTTTGCTCGCGTGTCGTCGAGCTGATCGACCTTTATCCCACCTTGTGCGATCTTTGCGGCTTGGAGCCGGCGGCCGGTCTCGAAGGGGCGAGCCTGGCCCCCTGGCTCACCGATCCCCAGCGGCCGCGCGATCGCGGGGCGCTCACCATCGTGAGCCACGACAACGCGGGGGCCGGCCAACCGCTCGACCCCGCCAAGCTCGGCCGCTCACTTCGCACCGATCGCTGGCGCTATACCGAGTGGTTCGACGGCAGCCGGGAGCTGTACGATCACGACGCCGACCCGCACGAGTACCAGAACCTGGCTGGCGACGCCAACTGGGCCGAGAAAGTCGCGGAGTTGAGCGCACGAATCAAGGAAATAGAATCTCGACACGGCGACGAAGAGTAGCTTTCCACAACGAAAGGGGCATCCATGTCGTTCAACCCGTACGAAGCACCCGCACCGATTCCGCAAGCCCCGGCGCCGGCGATCGGCGTGCTCAGCGGCACCCGCGCCGACTTGCGCAGCGTGGCCACGTATCAACGCGGTATCATGGTCTGCATTCTGCTGTACTTCATCGTGATTGCCATGCAAGCGATCATTGCCAGTCAGATCGAGGTGCCGCCGATATTTCGAGTCCTTGCGGGCCTCGCGATTCTGGCGAACGGCGTCGCCGGCGCCGTCTTCGTCTTCCTCCTCTCGATCAAGGTCTATGGGCCCGCACTGGGAATTCTGCTGGGCATCCTGACACTGATCCCCTGCCTGGGCCTGCTCGCCCTGTTGCGCGTCAACGCCAAGGCCACAAACGTGCTGCAACAAAACGGCATCAAGGTCGGCCTGCTCGGGGCGAACCCCGCGACGATCCCGCTCTAGCCACACCCTGAAACCACATTCCCACCGGACTCTCGCCGCGACAGCTATACTTGCCTTGCCGAGCGATTCGGCACCCGTTCTCAGGCGAGGGCATTTGCCATTTTGAGCGATCCACAACCATCGTGCGCCACCAAACCCGTGGCACTTATCACTGGCAGCGGCGCCCCGCGCGTCGGCAACGTCGTCGCGCGGCGTCTGGCTGCCGAGGGCTATCGCGTGGTGCTGCACGCCAATCGCTCGGTGGCTGCTGCCGAAGCCACCGTCGCTGACCTCCAGGCCAGCGGCGCGGAGGCCTTCGCCGTGGCGGGCGACCTGCGCGACGAAGCCATCGTGCGCCGCCTGATCGACCAGGCGATCGCCCACTTCGGTCAGCTCGACGCCCTGGTGAACTGTGCCGCCGTCTGGCCGCGCAAGTCGCTCGAAGAAACCACCGCCGCCGACGTCCGCGAGCAGTTCGACAGCAACACGCTCTCCACGTTCCTCTGCTGCCAGCACGCTGGCCTGGCCATGGCCGCGCAACCCACCGGCGGGGCAATCGTCAACTTCGGCGATTGGGCGACCGCCCGGCCATATCGCAACTACGCGGCCTACTTCGCCTCGAAGGGGGCGATCGAAACCCTTACGCGTGTCTTCGCCATCGAGCTGGCCGCCCGCAATCCGCGCGTGCGCGTGAACGCGGTGCTTCCCGGTCCCGTGATGCTGCCGCCGGAGCTATCGCCGGCTGAACGGGCCGAAGCCGTGGCCGGCACTTTGGTCGGGCGCGAAGGGAGCCCCGCCAATGTGGCCGACGCCGTGCTGTTTCTCTTGCGCAACGACTTCATCACCGGCGTCTGCTTGCCCGTCGATGGAGGTCGGACGATCAAGCCGTATGGCTAGTCACACGAAGTGCCGAGGGGCGACCACGAACGTCGAACGCCCGCCGCGACTACTCCGCCATCCGCGCTTCGGTCAGTTCGATCGCCTTCAACAGCCCGCGGGCTTTGTTGAGCGTCTCCTGATACTCCGAAGCCGGATCGCTGTCGGCGACAATCCCCGCGCCGCATTGCACGTACGCCTTGTTCCCCTGCACTACGATCGTGCGCAGCGCCAGGCAGGTGTCCATGTTACCGCTGGCGTCGACGTAACCGACGGCCCCCGCGTACGGCCCGCGGCGATGCGGCTCCAGTTCGTCGATGATCTGCATCGCCCGCACCTTGGGGGCACCCGATACGGTGCCGGCCGGCAAGCAAGCCCGCAGCGCGTCGAACGCCGTGCAACCCTCGCGCAACTGCCCTTCGACGTTGGATGAAATGTGCATCACGTGGCTATAGCGTTCGATCGTCATGCAGTCGGTGATCTTTACCGTGCGATACTGGGCGACGCGGCCGACGTCGTTGCGCCCCAGGTCGACGAGCATTACGTGCTCGGCCCGTTCCTTGGGATCGGCCAGCAGTTCCTCAGCGAGCCGGCGATCCTCGTCTTCGGTCGCGCCGCGGCGGCGCGTGCCGGCTAAGGGGCGCACCGTCACCCGACCGCCGACCACGCGCACCATGATCTCGGGCGAGCTGCCGACCAGCGTCACGCTCGGCGTCCGCAGATAGAACATGAACGGGCTGGGGTTCACAATCCGCAGCGTGCGATAGATCTCAAACGGCGGGGCGGTCAAATCCAACTCGAGCCGCTGGCTCAACACCACCTGGAAGATGTCGCCGGCCCGAATGTACTCGACCGCCTTGCGCACCGCCCCCTCGAAAGCGTCCTGCGTGAAGTTCGAGCGATAGGAGATTTTCGTCGAGCTCTTCAGATCGATGTCGTCCAGGCCGGGGTCGTTGGCAGGCTGCGAAAGCCGCTTGACCAGGTCGTCCACCCGGCGACACGCGTCGGCATACGCAGCGTCGACATCCGCGAGCCGGTCGAGCCGGGCCATCGCCACGACCGTCACCGTCTTGGTCACATGATCGAACACCACCATGTGGTCGTACAGGGCGACCGACAGATCGGGCAGCCCGCGATCATCACGCGGGGCGTCGGGCAAGTTCTCGACATAGCGCACGGTGTCGTAGCCGGCGTAGCCCACCACGCCGCCGCAGAACGGGGGGAGTTCAGGCAACACGGCCGCGCGAATCGAGCTGATGCGCCGCTCAACTTCGAGCAACGGATCATCGGCCTCGAACTCCTCGCGCTGGCCATCGGTGGTCACGACGACGCGACGCCCGAACGCTTCCAGCTCGAGAAAGGGGTTGGCCGTCAGAAAGCTATAGCGCCCCACCCGTTCGCCACCGATCACGCTTTCGAACAGGCACGCGCAGGGGCCCGTGTCGATCCGCCGGAAGGCCGAAACCGGCGTCAGCGTGTCGCAGAGCAGCCGCCGATAGACAGGCACCCAAGGGGCGGTGCCGGCCAACTCGCGAAACGCCTCCAGTTCGGGATGGTGCATGGCCTTAAGAGTCCAATCGCGGAAGGTCGAGCCTGCTGGGGTAACGCCGACGGTGCCGAAGGGGAACTGAAATCGACTGCAAACGGCTCGCCTGATGAATGTTTCACCAGAGCGTAACGACCCGCTCCGCAGCCGGCAACCGACCGCGCTGAGGCGAACCGCATGAGCGCCAGCGCGCGGCTGTATGTCTCTCGACTCAAACGGCTTGCGACGACGAGCCACCGCGCCACCTCAGATTGACAGTAGTAGCGCGACTGTTAGAATCCCTGTGGCTTGTCTCGACGAATGCCGCCGTAGTGAGGACATCGTTGGGGCAAGCTCGGTTCGGCGCCGCCTGCGGCCCTTGGCCATAATCATTGTTGGCCAAACGACTTGGGATCGGCCATGAAGTGCCAGAAATGCGAAAAGCCTGCGACTTTCCACATCACGGAGCTCACCAGCGGTAAGCCGCAGGAGCTCCACCTCTGCGAGGAATGCGCGCGCGAGTACCTCACCCAGCCCGAGGGGAACGAAGCCCCCGCCCCAGGACTGGCCGGGCAGTTGGCGCAGCACCTAGCAGTCGGGCAAACCGCCCAGGAGCTGGCCCGCCTCGATCAGCAGTCGTGCCCCGTCTGCGGCATCACGTTTTTCGATTTCCGCAACAAGGGGCGGCTCGGTTGCCCGCACGATTACGTCTGCTTTCAAGCGGAGCTCGAGAAGCTGCTGTTGAACATCCACGGCGAGACGCAGCATGTCGGCAAACGGCCGCAGCGCACGCCGGTCGATACCGACGATCAAACGCAGCTCATTCGCCTGCGCCGCGAGATGAAAGAGGCCATCGACGAAGAGCACTACGAGCGGGCCTCGGAGTTGCGCGATCAAATGCGGAAGATCAAAGGCGGCCCAGATCAATAAGTGTTAGTCACTCAGGAACTGCCGGTTAGCGGAACGGATCGGTAAATGGTCGAACGCCACCTGGATCTCGAAAGCCTGGCTCGCCGCTGCGGTGAGTGGCTGCGCGGCACCGGCCCGCAGTCCGACATCGTGATGAGCAGCCGCATCCGGCTGGCCCGCAACCTGGCCGAGTTTCCGTTCATCAGCCGCGCCACGGCCGTCGATCGCAACGAAATCGAACAAACGCTCCGCGGCGCCGTGCTGGGCGCTGGCAGCGCCCTGCGGCTCGACTACCTCGATGTCAACCAGCTCGAAGGGATCGACCGGCAGTTTCTCGTCGAGCGGCAGCTCATCAGCCGCGAGCACGCCGAGAGCGAAGGAGCCCGCGGCGTGGCCATCGACTCGGGCGAGCAAGTCAGCCTGATGATCAACGAAGAGGATCATCTTCGCATCCAGGTGATGCACAGCGGGCTCGACCTCCGCAACGCCTGGGCCGAAATGAGCCGCATTGACGACCTGGTCGGCGAGCGAGCTACCTATGCCTTCAGTGAGAAGCTCGGCTACCTGACCGCTTGCCCCACGAACGTCGGCACCGGCATGCGCGTCAGCGTGATGCTCCACTTGCCGGCGCTCGTGCTCACGCGGCAAATCGAAAAGGTCTTTCGCTCGCTGCAGAAAATCAACCTGGCGGTTCGCGGCCTGTACGGCGAAGGCTCGCAGGCGATGGGCGATTTCTACCAGATCAGCAATCAGATCACGCTCGGCAAGAGCGAAGAGCAGCTAGTCGAGCAGGTCGGCGACGTCGTCCCCTTCATCATCGACTACGAGCGCCGCGCCCGCGAAGCCCTCATTAAAGAGAGCCACGAGAATCTGCACGACCGCGTCAGCCGCGCGTACGGCATCCTCCGCACCGCGCAAACCATCAGCTCCGAAGAAACCATGCACCTGTTGAGCAGCGTGCGCATGGGCGTGAACCTCGGGCTCATCAACGACCTCGAAATCCCCACAATCAACCAACTCTTCATTCACACGCAGCCAGCCCATCTGCAAAAGCTGCGTGGCGTGGAGCTCGATACGGCCGACCGCAACATCGAGCGGGCCCGCTACCTGCGCCGTCATTTGAACAAAGACGACGGCCGCGACACCGGGCAGCAGAACTAGGCGGGCGTGGCATCGCCTCCCTAAGTCTGCCGGCCTGAAAAGCCGAGTTCTATCAGCCCAGCCCGCAGGGCTGGGTGCAGATCGGCGAACGATCCGGCCCTGAAGGGGACGCTCATTCGGGCCACTGCATGCGTACTTGCGCCGGGTACCACTGCTGGCTTGTCCAGCAGTGCTCGGGGGCTTTTCGTCTTAGCCGCGCAGCGGCGAAAGCATGTAGCCGGGGTGCGTAAGCCCCCGGTTAGCAGGCAGCACGACGCCTGAGCCGCGCAGCGGCGACATCCGCCCCTCGCGCGACGCGGCGCAACACACTAGCCCGAAGCGCAGCGAGGGGGCGCTAACGTTGTCCTACTCAATCACGACGGACGCGCAGCGACGAGCCAGTTCGTTTGTCTTAGCCGCGCAGCGGCGACATGAATTCCGGCCTGAAGGGCCGAGTTCTACCAGCCCAGGTCACAGTTCAATTTCCCAGTGAAGCCGTACTCGGCACGGCGCAGCCCCGGGTACACAGCGCAGGCCTGGGTAGGTGTTCCCCCGCACGATCCCCCGCTCCTAAAGCCTACGGTCTACAGCCTGCAGCGTTTCCTCCGGGTGCCGCTGGCTTTGCCTGTGCGTGGTTGGCGCAGCGGTCGCCTGATCGCGCGGCGTAGAATCCAGAGATGCGTTTCCTCCCTCCGCGCCGCTGGTTTCCTTTCCGAGCGCGCAACCTTGATGGGTGATGCGATGCAACCGAGAACATGGTTCTGCGTTTCGTGCGCATTGCTGATTTGCGGTGTCAGTTATGGCTGCAATCGGACAGCCAAGTCGAGCCGTGTTATCAAGCATGCCAGAGTCGCTCTGGACGGCGGGGGCCAAGGGGTTGGTGTCGAATTCGTTTTCACCAATGCCGACATGATTCGCGAGCTCATCGTCGAACCAATCGCCGCCGCGCCCGTCGACGAAGCCTATGCAAGTCTGGCGCTCGTCGGCACTATTGAGCTCACCGATGATCAAGGCCACGTGGATCGTATCCTTCTCGGTTTGCCCTGGGGACGGGTAGGCACTCAAAACGATACTCGGACGGCCGACTTCGGCATGTTGAGGGCAGAAATTAAAGAGGCATACCGGAGGGCCGACTGGCACCTTTCATTAAAGGACGAATAGATAGCGACTCTACTCGCTTCTCTCCCGGCGGACAGGCGGCGCGATCCGGAAGATGTTCGACGCCGCTATCCCGTTCTCGCATGAGCGGCTTCGCTCAGCGCCGAATTTCGTGCACGATGTCTTCGCCGCGCAGCGGCGGCAGAGCTTAGCCGGGCGGCGCAAGCCCCCGGTTAGCAGGCAGCACGACGCCTGAGCCGCGCAGCGGCGACATCCGCCCCTCGCGCGACGTGAATTGACCGCAACACGACCAATCGCCGTGTCGGACTGCGCACATCCGCGCATTCAACTCGGAATTCGAATTGCATCCCGGCCTGAAAGGCCGACTTCTACTAGCCCAGGACGGAGTGCAGCCGTACCTGGCGCAACGTAGTCCTGGGTAACGTTCCCCCGCGATCCTCCGGCCCTGTAGGGGACGTTCATTTGACGACGTCCGCGATAACTTGACCCATTCCTCGTTCGGCAAACGGCGATCAGACTGGTGAGACCATGTCGGCGCGCGATTGGTCGCAGGTGTTCGATTGCGTCAATTGCTGCAACAATTCACGCGCGCTCTGCTCCGACAACCCCATCGCGAAATCGCACTTCTGGCGACCCAATTCATAGTGCAACCGATACCGCGGTTTCTGAGAGCTGCTCCAACTGGTTTCAAATTGCACACCCAGCGCGCCCGGCCGCAGCTCGAATCGCCGCGTCACGCGGACACCGCATAGCCGGCGCGTAATGGTGAGCAATGCGCCATCGGCGAAAATCAATTCGCGATGAGGGAACGCCCAGACGATTTGTCGCACCCAGTAGCAACAGAAGGCGAAGACAACGATCGCTGTCAAAATGTGTGTAATCGTTTGAGTCCCGAAGTACTCCGCGAACCGCCAGCCATTCCACAGAATGACCAAGGGCATCATCATCATCGCCGCCAAAGTGATCATTAACAGCGGTGATGCCACGCAGTGCGCAAGAGAGTAAGTAACTTCGGCGCCGCCGTTCGGCAAGTGCCGCACCGTCGTGGTAACGCGTGGTTCGGCGAGTTTGCGCATGGTTATTGCAGGTCACCGAGGATCGAGAGTCCTCATTAGACTCCCCGCGTCCCACTCGACGACTCGCCCCGCCGCGACATCCGCTTCCGCGGTCGCCAGTTCGTTGATGATCCAGTATTCGAGCAGTTCGCGAGCCTGCTGGCGATCGAATAGCAGGTAGGTGCGCCTCGTCTCATCGTCTTCGATTTCGACGGGTTGCCCTGGATGTTGCGCCAGGGCGGCGCGCATTTCCGGTGTGAGTTTTGGCGTCATGGCCAAATTATATCACGGGTGAGACCGGTCCTGGCAAACGACGAGAGGGTGCGGCTACCCGCCCAGAGTGCCGCGGCCAGCGCTTACTCCTCACCCCCGTCGGACGAAGACCCGCCCGAAGCGCAGCGAGGGGCGTTATCGTTCCCCCCTCCAATCACGACGGATGCGCAGCGACCAGCCAGTTCGCGGCGGCATGAGCGGCCACTTACAGAGCCGCTACGCCGCATGATGTCTTAGCCGCGCAGCGGCGGCAGCATGTAGCCGGGCGGCGCAAGCCCCCGGTTAGCCGATCCCCTAGCGCTCAAGCCGCGCAGCGGCGACATCGACCTGGCACAAATCACTGTCGCCGCTGCGCGGCTTGACGATTTATTCGCGAACGGTTCCGTGGGTTTCACCCACGGCTAAGCTCTTTCGGCCGCTGCGCGGCGAAATCATACGAAGCGTGAAACTCGCCATCATCCCGAGCGCGATCAATGCAACGCTCGAACTCATGAATTCAATCTTCGCGTTTCCTCGGTGTCCTCGGTGAACTCCGTGGCCTTCTGAACGGTGGCCTATCAGTTTCCACGCCCCAGGCGCACGAGCCTAGAATGACGTTATGCCTGAGAAACCAAAACGCCACTGGTTCCGTTTCCGCCTCTCGACGGTCTTGATTCTGACCGCGATCGCTGCGTGGACGATGGCTTGCTGGCCGAGCTACGGTGAATTGTGGATTAGATTGGCGAAGAGACCGCAGATTCCGCCAATCCCGACGCCCTTCTGGATATTCGCGCCGGCAGCAACGGTAGGCGATATCCTGTGGCCCGCCCTAGCCCTGGCCGCCTTCCTCGCCTGGAAGGGCGCCTGGGCATTCGGCCCGCGAATTGTTCGTCGCCACCCACCCGGCTTGTCGTCGCGGGGATAGAATCGATCGGTATGGACGAGAACCCCTATCAGGCGCCGCAGTTCAGGGAGACGCAGTTCAAGGAGCCACAGCCACGATCGACCCGGCCGACGTTCTGGCGCAGGGCACGCCGCCTGGGGTTCTGGATCGGAGTTGTCGGCCTGGTCGGGATTCTTGGTTTTGGGTTTCTGGCGTTTCAGTTTGGCTCCACCATTCAAGAAAGCTGGCTGACGAGAGTTCTCGTTGTCAACGTGCTCGGGTGCATGGTGCTGGCAGCTTTCGGAGCGCTCGTTCTGATGGTCGCCGGCACGATCGATCACTCCTAGCGCTCGCAGGGTTGGGCCGGTCCCGTACCCGGACGCAAACTGCCCCACCCGGACGCAACCCGGACGATCACCCGGACGCAAAACTCGCGGCGGCCACGTCGCCCCAAGCTGTGCTATCTATTCGAGTTAGCGTCACATAGCAAAACACCCGGACGCACCCGGACGCAAAATCCCGGAACACCTAATAGAGACTAGTCGTCAGTGGCTAGTGGCTAGACTCGATGCCCGCCTGCTTCCCTAGCCACTGATCACTAGCCACTGACCACTACTCGCCACGCCGCCCCATTGCCGACCACCCCAGGGTTTGCAACCATAGTCCGCGACCAACTTGCCTTTTGCTCGTTCCGTTCCGCATTGACTTAGAGGTTCGACGCCATGTCCGCCGCATTTCCCGAGATCGGCCAGATCAAGTTTGAAGGTCCGCAGTCCAAGAATCCGCTCTCGTTCAGGCATTACAACGCCGAGGAGCTGGTCGAAGGGGAAGCGATGCGCGACCACCTGCGGTTTGGCGTCGCCTACTGGCACACCTTCCGCGGCGCCGGCAGCGATCCGTTTGGCCCCGGCACCATGCTTCGCCCTTGGGAAGGCCCGGTAGACAACGTCGAAAACGCCACCAACCGCGTGCGGGTCGCTTTCGAATTCATGGAGAAGCTCGGCGCCGGCTTCTACTGCTTTCACGATCGCGATGTCGCGCCCGAGGGAGCCACGCTGGCCGAAAGCAATAAGAACTTCGACGCGATCGTCAAGGTCCTCAAAGCCGAGCAGCAGCGGACCGGCATTCGCCTGCTGTGGGGCACTGCCAACCTGTTCAGCAATCCGCGGTTCATGCACGGCGCGGCGACAAGCCCGAATGCCGACGCCTTTGCCTATGCCGCTGCCCAGGTCAAAAAGGCGATCGAAGTCACGCACGAGCTCGGCGGCGAGAATTACGTCTTCTGGGGTGGACGCGAAGGCTACCAGAACCTCTGGAATACAAATCTCAAACGCGAGCTCGATCACCTGGCGCGGTTCTTCCACTTGGCCGTCGATCACGCGCGGCAGATCGGCTTCAAGGGGCAGTTCCTGATCGAGCCGAAGCCGAAGGAGCCGACCAAGCATCAGTACGACTTCGACGCGGCAGCCTGCATCAACTTCCTGCGCGCCTACGACCTGACGAAGCACTTCAAGCTCAATCTGGAGACTAATCACGCCACGCTGGCGGGCCACACGATGCAGCACGAGCTCGAGTACGCCGGCTCGCAGGGCTTTTTGGGTTCGATCGACGCCAACACGGGCGACCTGCTCTTGGGCTGGGACACCGATCAGTTCCCGACTGACATCTACCTGACGACGCAGTGCATGCTGGCGATCTTGAAGTACGGAGGCCTCAAGCCGGGCGGCGTGAATTTCGACGCCAAGGTGCGGCGCGAGAGTTTCGAGCCGGTCGACCTGTTCCATGCCCACATCGGCGGCATGGACGCCTTCGCCCGCGGGCTGAAGATCGCGGCGGCGATCCGGGCCGACGGCGCGCTGGATAAGATTGTCAGCGAGCGCTACGCGTCTTGGGACTCAGGAATTGGGGCCGAAATCGAAAGCGGCAAGGCGAACTTCGCGTCGCTCGAGAAGTACATGCTCGACAAGGGGGAGATCACTCCCAACCGCAGCGGCCGGCAAGAGCTGATTGAGAATCTGATCAATACGTATTTGTAGAGCGGTGGGGATACCGATGTGATGCAACTTCGGCTTCATTCTCACCGCGGCACTGCACCAGACTTCGCGGCGATTCACCGCTCGGTCTCGTCCGGGCGATAGTCGTACATCCGCCAGGTTTTGGTGTGTTTGGCGCCACCTTTTTCCAGACCGAGGCGAGCCATTTCGTTCGATTCGAGCACCCAAGAAAACTCCGCCTCGTCGATGCCCAATTTGATGGCCTGCGGCACAAGCGCCTTCATGAGCACGAGACCGACACCGAGACGCTGGAATTCGGGCAGCACGTTGATCGCGATCACCCGTACGCGCCGGATGTCGCGCTTGCGGTACAGCATGCGAAGGAAGCCGAATGGAAACAACCGCCCGTCGATCTTCTTGATGCGGGGATTGAAGTCCGGCAAACAGAGGATCACGCCGGCCGTTTTGCCTTCGACCGTGGCGATGAGCGCCATGTCGGGGTCGATCAAGAACCGCAGCGACGATGCCATGTGCTTCATTTCGCTCGGCGAGATCGGCACGAAGCCCCAGGTGAGCACCATCGAGCTGTTGTACATTTGCAGAAAGGTCTCGACGTCGGCGCGAAAATTCGCGCGGTCCATGCTGCGGATTTTGACGTCGTATCGCTCGGCCACCTGATCGGCGATTTGGCCGAGCCGTCCTTCGAGCTCGGGCATCTGACGCATGTGCCCGGTGTAGGCCAGCATGTCTTGCGATTTGCGGAACCCGAAATTCTCGATGAGCCGGTCGTAGTAGAGCGGCGAGTGGCTGAGCATGAAGGTCGGCGGCGTGTCGTGCCCTTCGAGCAACACGCCGAACTCGTAGGTCAGCGATGGATTGGCTGGCCCGCGCAGCACGTGCAAGTTGCGCTGGGCGAACCACTCGCGAACTGCCGCGAGCAAGCCATCGGCGACCTCCTGATCGTCGATCGACTCAAAGAAGCCAAAGAAGCCCAGCGGATCGCTCGGGAACTCACGATTATGAGCGTGATTCAAAATGGCGGAGACTCGGCCCACGACTTCTCCACCGCGGCGGGCCAAAAAGGTCTGCGCCTCGGCGTCGTCGTAAAACGGGTGGCGTCCGTAGCCGATCAATCCCCATTGCTCACCACGCAATGGTGGTACCCAGCTTGGGTCATTCTGGTAGAGCTTCCACGGAAAGTGAAAGAACTCGCGGCGCTCGCGCCAGCCATGCACGGGCGAAACGCTCACCGTCGACTGCCGGCGCATGCGCGCTGGCTGCGTGCTCACGGACATCGCGTATCCCGAACCTTTCTCGACGTGGCGCAGACTACCGCGTCGCGTCGCGCGCAGCGGTGGCACTGGCCGGGCAGCGGGCTGCCAGCTATCAGGTCTTGTCGGCAAATGCTGGACATCATTCTGTTGCTTATCGTCAAAAACCCCAGAATGTCACAGGCAGTCTTTGTACCGGACGCCCTCAGGAATCGACCCAACGAACTAAACTGCCCAGTTTACCACCCAACAGCCCGGCGGCGGAAGGCGTCTGCGGGCACTTCCCGGGCCGGCTTATGGCGAGAGACCACCCAGAGAATCGAGGGGAAATAAGAGCGAACTGGAGGCTCCCTTGTGGGATTCCAAGAGAATCGCTGCCAAACGACGGCATAATCCTGAAGGGGAAACCAGACTTGCTCTGGCACTGCTGCCAGGCGTGCGTCGGAGTGCCGATTTGAACGAATGTTGTGCCAAAACTCCGTGTCCCGTGCCACGCCACTTGGTCAGCCTGCGCCGGCGGCACGCTGCTGATGGTTGCGATTTCACCAACCCCCGTTGATCGCACAACAGCCATGTCGGTTGGCCAGACGTCAGTATCGATCACGTCGCGACGCCGCGACGACTGAACACCGCAACCCCATTCGTCGTTGCACACTACGCGGCCGTTGCGCCGCGAAGCGCGCGACGATGCGCGGCGCGGAGATCGAGTCGATCGCTCGTACGCGCATTTATTCTCGCGAGACCACCACCGTGCTGTGCAAAAACGAATCGAACGCGCACGCGAAGGCCCGCTTAGTCGAACCGAACTACGGGCACTCGATAAGCCCTCGGCAGTGGCCAGGGCATAAAACACGACCACAAATACTTGCTGAGAGAAAAAACGTCAAAAGTTTTTCAACAGGACTTACAGACATTGGCGGTGCGGGGGCCAGCATTTTTTTGGGGCAACTGTAACACGCACAAGTCAAAAAATACTCTCCACATAGCGCGTGCATCGTTCACCAGGACGGGACATGTTACACACATGCGGACGTGACGTAGTTTGTTCGACGACACACACTCCGAATGGCCCGCACCCTTGACGATGCCCGGCGGGGCCCTTAGTTTCCGAGGGACCGCGAGCCGACTTGGCCCGCGATTCATCCGGTTGTTTTGGTTTGTTGCGGGGCACTCACCACCAGCTCACGCCAATTATCACGCCAGAACTCGCCCACCAGGATTGAACGCGTAGCTCCTTTGAGCGACGCGACTGCATAACCGCCCCCCGCGCATCGGCGCCTCGAAGGCGATCGCGTGCGATGTCTTCGGCTTCGCCACACCGCCCCAGTGCAGGTGGCGGTTGTTGTGCTGCCGGGCGGGCCGCGGATGCCTCACTTGCTGTTTTCAACTTTGAGTACGGAGACGATTAATGATCAACGTGTTTGCAATTTGCGTGGCGCTGGCCACTTCGATGGAACCGGCACCGCCGGTCAAGGTTGATGCCGTGGCGGCGACGGCGCGGCTCATGTCGGCCAAGAAAGAAGCGCGTCTGCGCGCACGTTTGCCGCAGATCGACGATCCTGAAGTCACCAGGCTGCTGGCCGATAAGCGGCTGATGCTTTATACCGAAGCCGAAATGCCCCGCGCCTATCAGTTCTGGGATGGCGTTCACCCGGGCGTGCACAGTGCGTACTACAACATTTCGGCCGGAGCCGGTGAGCCGTTCGGCAACGCCAACCGCGAGTTTCCTTGGGGGCACCCGGCCGGCACGCAGAAGGCCCAGGGCGTGACGTCGTTCCGCTTCCTCTGGCTGCCGCGTGACGAGAAGGGCAAAACGCTGCCCGTAGTGTGGTACCGCAAGCCACTGCCGGGAGATGGTCGCAGTGGTTACGCTTGGATCTTCCCGGCCGGCGCGGTGCTCGGCGAAGTGCTCTCGCTCAAGAGCCCCGCAGGCAATGAGTACGTGTTTGAGGTGCGCATTCGCCGCCGCGAGCTCGACGATTGGGCGGTCGACGTGTTCCGCCCGTTCCCCACAGCCAGCGACTTGGCGACGCGCATCCGCGAGCTACGTCCCGATTGGGCCAATCGTGAAAAGCTGGTCGCGCTCTGCAATCACTTGGAAGAGCCGCGAAAGCTGCCCGTGCATCTGGTGCGCGATCGCCAGCCAGGACGCCGCACCTTCAAGCAGGAAATGGGGGTCGATACGTTGCCGGCGGTGGGAGACAACGAACTCGTCGCGGAGTTGTTGACGACCACTCCGTTCCGTTCGGCCATCAGCACCGCTTGGCGCGTGGCTGCCGATAACACGCACACCTGTGCGCCGACCACCAAGGCCGCATTCCACATCGTGCCAGCCGGCTATAGCGCCGGGCATATCGAAGTGGAGCAAGCGAGCTGCCGACGCTGCCACAACACGGTGAACCACTCGGTCGACGAATTCGACGGTGGCCGCGATTGGTACGGACGCGTGCGCGGATCGGACGGCATCTTCTCGTTCCACCCGTTCGCGCCGTCGAGCATCAGCGACAACGGCTTTCCGCGAACCGTGTCGATTCGCGAGGATCTGAAGCGTACCGGTGTCGTGGCTCACTACAACGCCAAGAAGCACGACGACTCTGTCTATCGCAAGACGAAGCACTTCGAGCCGTAGGCGATACCTGAATCGATCGCGGTGGCCGTCGCTCACCGTCGATCATCTGTCACAGCATCGAAGCACCCGTTGGCGCTGGAACTGTTCCGGCGCCAACGGGTCTTTATTGCGCGGTAAGTTAGCAATCGATTGCGCAGCGAGCATAGCCAGCGCAGCATTGCTGACATCGTGCAGAAGAGAGGAGCCGCATCGCGCGCTGCGATTCGGCCGGGCCGCAAGCCTAAGGCCCAATGAACCGCCTACCGCTACTTCGCGGCTGCCTTGGGTGATGAGCCCTTTTGCTTGGCGGCCTTCACGGCGGCCGACAATCGCGATTTCACCCGTGCGGCGGCGTTCTTGTGAATCACCTTGTTGGCAGCGGCCTTGTCGAGCCGGGTTTGCACGGCCTTGAGCGCTTCGGCAGCGGCCGGGGCATCCCCCTCTTTGACGGCCGAACGAACCTTCTTGACCAGCGTCTTCAGGGTCGACTTGGTGGCGCGGTTGCGCGTACGACGCTCCAGGCTTTGACGATGACGCTTTTTGGCACTCTTGGTATTGGGCATGGCGGCAGGAGTTTCGCGGGTTCTAAGGTGTTTGGCGGGTCAAATTTGAATCAGCCATCTTCCCGCATTTTGCGAATCTTGTCCAGCAGGTCGGCGACGTCTTTATAGGCAAAATCGAGGCCGGCCAGTTCATTCAAGTAGTTGTCCGCCTTGGCCAGATCCTTGAAAAAAGCCATGGCGATTTTGCCGGCCCGGTACAACGCCAGTTTACGGCGTTCCACGTCGAGATCGCCGGCTGTCGCTTCGACCGCCGCCTCGTAGTTCCGCATCGCCAACGGGTATTGCTGGATCTGCTGAAAGCACTCGCCCAGGTGCAGCAGCACCTCTCCTCGGCGGCCGGGGTCGGACTGGGCCGCCTGGAACAGGGGGATCGCTTCCTTATACATAGCGGCCGCCTTGAGGCGGGTGGCTAGTTCGATCTTGTAGCCAAACTGCTGTGGATTGCGATCGACCCGGCTACGAAAGATATCGATCTCCAGGCGGTTCAGCGACGCTCGCAACTCCTTGTAAAGCGTCACCGACTCCGGAGTCTTCTTCTCGCGGGCCAACCGCTCGGCCGTGACCACCTGCTCGCGCTGGCGGCGGAGCTGTACGTCTTCGAGCCGCTCGCGGATGTTCACGTCTCCGCCCGAGGCCTCGAGCGCCTTGGCTAGCGTTTTCTCCGCCTCTTCGAAGCGTTCCTTCGTGACGTGCAAGTCGGCCAACTTGAGATACAAGCCGGCGTCGGCGGGGTTCCTGGCGATCTCTTTTTCGAGCTGCCGCTCGGGGGTGATCTGCAGGCCCTTGGGGGCTTCGTCTTCTTTGTTGGCCCGCACATCGCGGGTGCTTTCAGCCTCTTCGTAGCCCCCTTTGCTGATGGTCTTTTCGACGGTCAAGTCGGCGATGGCGCGGCCGGCCTCTTCATCCTTGGGCAGGGCTTTGAGCACGCGCGTGTAGCAGCGGATGGCGTCGTCGAATTTTCCCTGCTTGGCCAGGGCGCGACCGGCCGTGCGATTGACCTCAGGATCGGCCATGTCGGCATCGAGCGCCGCGCGCAAGAATGCCAACTGGCTATCGTCATAGTTGAGGTTCTCGCAGGCGATGGCCAGGTCTTTGAGCGTGCTGGTGTCCCAGGGGTTCAGCTTGAGCACTTCGACGCCGGACTTGATGACCTCGGGCCAGTGCTTCTGCATCACCGACTTCTTGATGGCCGCCTTGGGGCCGGCGATCCGCATGCTGGCGAGCTTGGCCCCTTTCTTGTTGTTGTTGTATTTCTTCTGCAGATTGCCGAGAAAGTTGCTGACGTAAACAAGATTGCCGGGGTCGCGCACCACACACGCGGTGAACATTTCCGTGGCATAATCGAAGTTGCCCGTAGCGGCCATCTTCGCGCCCTGCTGAAACTGGGCCTGCAAGCGGCGGCGGGTTCCCTCGTCCATTGTGGCCATGCACCCTGACTCGATCGTTGACGGAAAGCGTTTGGCTGGCAAATCTTGAGAGCTGTCTGTGTGGTTTCCACTTTAACACACCAGCCGCTGATCGCAACTTGGGCTCTGGACATCACAAAACCGCGCTGGCCCTCGGTCTTTTACGGTAAAACTTGCACACGATGACTGATGCCGCCTCGGCTGTTGGAACCGTCTATCTCGTGGGCGCCGGACCTGGCGATCCTGGCTTGCTCACGCTGCGCGGAGCGCAATGCCTGAAGCGCGCCGACCTGGTGCTTTATGACTACCTCGTCAGCCCGCGGCTCTTGGAGCACGTTCAGCCGAACGCGGAGTGTGTTTGCCTGGGGAAACATGGGCGCGGCCGGATCATGTCCCCCGCCGAGGTGCAGGCTCGCATGATCGACGCCGCACATCGTGGGCAGACGGTCGTGCGGCTCAAGTCGGGCGATCCGCTGATCTTTGGCCGCGCCGCCGAAGAGACGCGCGCCCTTATTGCAGCCGGCGTGCCTTTCGAAGTCGTGCCGGGGGTGACCGCTGCCTTCGCCGCAGCGAGTCACGCGGGCGTGCTGCTGACACATCGGGACGGCGCCTCGGCCGTGGCGCTGGTC
Organism: uncultured Planctomycetaceae bacterium; assembly: GCA_964495375.1. GTDB lineage: Bacteria > Planctomycetota > Planctomycetia > Pirellulales > JAEUIK01 > JAIESQ01. The sequence goes on from CAZBWM010000060.1 coordinate 34,499, forward strand.
ACAGGTAAGCAAGAGGACGGCCCGTCAACTGCCGAGACGCTCGACTTCGCAGCACTGGCCGCGTTCCGGGGCACGCTTGTTTTCTACATGGGGCTAACGACAGCCGAGCGCTGGACGAGCGATCTGATTGCGGCCGGTCGACCCGCCGAGACGCCCGCGGCCATCGTGCGTCGCGCGAGCTGGCCCGATCAGTCGACAATCCGATGCCAGCTCGGAAACGTGGCCACCGAAATCCACGAGCGCAGGTTGCGCCCGCCCGTCGTGGTCATCGTGGGGAACGTCGCCGCCGTCGATGCGGGTATTGACTGGTTCGAGCGCCGTCCGCTGTTTGGGCGACGCGTGTTGGTAACCCGAGCCGAAGCCCAGGCCACGGTGCTCGCCGATCGCCTCGAAGAACTGGGCGCGGAGGTTATCCGACAACCGGCCATCGAGATCGCGCCTCCAGCCGACTGGAGGCCAGTCGACGAGGCGCTCGCTAGACTGCCCAGCTATGATTGGCTCGTCTTCTCGAGCGCCAACGGCGTGCGATTCTTGCTCGATCGATTGCTGGCAGGCGAAGCGGATGTTCGACGACTCGGCGGCATTCGCCTGGCTACGATCGGCCCCGGCTCAACCGCGGAGCTTGCCCGCTATGGCCTGAAAGCCGATCTGCAGCCTGAGGAGTATCGCGCCGAAGCACTCGCGGCGGCACTTCTACCCCACGCTGCTGGCAAGCGGTTTCTGCTAGTCCGCGCCAGCCGTGGACGTGAGTTACTGGCCGACGAGCTCCGTGCCGCCGGCGCCACCGTCGACCAGGTCGTCGTCTATACCAGCCGCGATGTCGCGAGCCCTGACAAAGAAGTACGCGACGCGTTGGCCTTGGGCAGGATCGACTTCGCGACCGTCACGTCGAGCGCGATCGCCCGTTCACTGGTCAACATGTTTGGCGAAACCCTTCATAGGACGCGACTGGTGACAATCAGCCCGTTGACCAGTGGCGTTCTACGTGAATTGGGGGAGGAGCCCGCCGCGGAGGCCCGCGAGTACACGATTGCCGGAATCATCGCGTCGTTGCTTGAAATTGCCGAGCAGGATAACGGGTCCGACTAGGTTGACTCTGCGACGTGCGCCTTTGCGCCGACTCCTGCGGCGTCTGCGGGCGGCACAACCGTGGCGATCGGCGCGATTTAAGCCTCGTGGGCCGGCCGTTGGGATTTGTCCCAAGCCGCACGGTGACGCGAACCGAACTCAAACTTGGCAGAGTAGTCTCGTCAGGGAGGACGCGAATGGCTGCACGGCTATCAGGCGCAGCGGTAGTGATTTGGATTGACGACTCGCATTCCGCTCCGGTCGGTGGAGCGCCAGGGAAGGCAACTGCCTCGACAACGGCCGAACGTGTGCTCGGGCTGCTCAAGTCGCGCGAGCTGCCGGCGACGTGGACCATTGCCGATTTTGAAGTGGCTCGGCCCCAACTGGAGCGGCTGGCCGGCAATACCGATCACGACGTGGCGGTGCGCGTGCCGACAAGCGCGTCGTCGTCACCGCGCGAGCTCCACGCAAAGCCTTTGCCGAAGTTGGTCGCGGCCGCAGCGCGCGAGGGATTGCAGGTCGCGACGCTGGTGGTTGCCGGCAAACTCGCATCCGACATTGCGTCCGCCGCCAAGCGGTTAGGAATCCAGGCGGCGCGAACCGAGCGACCCGTGCCGCTGACCGTGACGGGCTGGAGAAGTTGGTTGCCGAGATTCGGGCGGCAGCCTCAAGCTCGCGCGCCGCGCCCTAGCACGCCGTTGTGCCACGGATTGTGGGAGATGCCGGCCAGTGCGCGCGTGCTCGCGGGGCACGAGTCCTCGCGTCGAACGATCGATGCGGTGCGGCGCGAAATTGATCGAGCGATATCGCAGCGTGAGGCATGTCACGCCGTGCTCGACCTCGATCGCTGCGATCAGCTCGCCAAGCGCGACTGGCGGCGGCTCGAATCGCTGCTAGATGAGATCGCCGCCTGGCGCGCGTCGGCCGGGCTACGTGTGCAGAATGCAACGCAACTTGCTGCCAGCTACGCGGCGGCCACTCGCGGGATGCCAGCTCGGTCGATACTGCGGCAGCGCGCGGCTTAAGCGGCAGCCCGCGACTTCACTACGCCTGCTCGCGGTACGTCATCCAACTGACGTAGCCCATAATGACCGCGGCGATCAGGAAGGTGATATCCATCGCCTTACTGACACCCCCAAGTGTCAGCCCTACCGCCAGGTCGATCCCGCAGATCAGCAAGATCAGCACGGCGACGACGAGACCGGACATGGCAAGAGCTTTGGGCATCGACGCTTACTCGATAGGGTGTGCGGCGCGGTAGGCTGGAGCAGTTCTAAGATCAACTCTTAGTATAGTTGGCGGCTGGCGGCTGTCACCCGCCGCCGACGCCTCCGAAAACCGTGGCCGCTTCATGTCGCCCATCGAAACTCCTACCGCCGAAGCTGACCCGTGGCGTACGCTACGCTCGCAAATGCCGATCGCCGAGCGGTTGACCTATTTTGACCACGCGGCCGTGGCGCCGCTCCCCGGGCCGACGGCAGCTTATCTGACCGACTGGTCCCAAGATGCGGCCACCAGTGGGGCGGCCAACTGGAACGCCTGGCGCGACCGGGCAGAGCAGGCCCGACAACTCGCGGCGCAACTCATCGGCGCTTCTCCAACAGAGATCGCTCTCGTTCCTAATACCACGACCGGCTTGTCGCTCGTGGCCGAAGGACTCGATTGGCGACCCGGCGACAACGTGGTGGTTCCGGCCAGCGACTTTCCGTCGAATCAGTATCCTTGGATGAACCTGACCAGCCGCGGAGTCGAAGTTCGCCGCATCGAGTGCGACCGCGAGCGGCTCGAGCCCAACCTCGTTGCCGACGCCTGCGACGAGCATACGCGTGCCGTGACCGTTAGTTGGGTCGGCTATGCGACCGGCTGGCGCGCCGATCTCGACACACTGGCCGAGGTAGCTCATGGCTGCGGAGCGGCGCTGGTCGTCGATGGCATTCAAGGCCTGGGGGTCAATCCGCTCGACGTCCGCCAGACGCCAATCGACTTTCTGGCAGCCGATGGGCACAAGTGGATGCTCGGTCCTGAGGGGGCCGGCGTGCTGTACATCCGGCGCGAGTGGCTCGACCGCCTGCGCCCCTGGGGCATCGGCTGGAACAGCGTGCGCAATTCGGGAGACTTCTCACGCATCGCGATGGATCTGAAGGATTCCGCCGCGCGATACGAAGGGGGTTCGCTGAACTTGGTTGGCTTTGGCGCGCTGGCGGCAAGCTTGGAACTGCTGGTTGAGCGCAGTCCGGCGCTCATTGCCCAGCGATTGAGTCAGTACACCGACGAGCTTTGCGCGCAACTTACTTCAGCGGGGGCGGTGATCGCCAGCGATCGCCGACCCGCGCACGCCAGTGCCATCGTTTCATTCGAGTGGCCGGGCGAAAGCCCCGTGTCAGTCCGCAAGCGGTGTCTGGCGGCCGACGTCGTGGTCAATTGCCGTGGCGGCCGCATCCGTGTCAGCCCACACGCGTACAACGACGAACACGATCTGCGGCGACTATTGGACGCCTTGACTGGCGTTTGAGAGGTTAAACCTTCTTCGCCTGCCAGGACGTCGGATCGCGCGATTTGCAAAGCCCGTCCGCAGCCGGCATCATGGTGCCGACACCGACCAGTGCGAACGATCGCGCCGCTCGGCAAGACCAACGAATTCGACTGACAGGCGGACACCATGTCGCAATCCGATTCACGCATCGCGGTCTATACTGGTTCGTTCGACCCCATCACACTGGGGCATTTGAACGTCATCGAGCGGAGCAGCCGGCTGGTCGATCGGCTGATCGTGGGCATCGGATTGCATGCGGGCAAGGAGCCAATGTTCACGCCCGAGGAGCGAGTAGAACTGGTGCGTCGCACGACGCGCAAGTTTCCCAACGTCGAGGTGCGGACGTTCGACGGGCTGGCCGTCAAGTTCGTGCGCAACGAGTGCCAGGCCCGCGTGATGATTCGCGGCGTGCGGCCGCTGACCGACATCGCCGCCGAGTTCACGATGACGATGGCCAACCGGCAGTTGGACCCGGGCATCGAGACGGTGTTCCTGATGGCCGACGAGGAGTTCAATCACATCTCGAGCTCGCTGATCAAACAGATCACGCCGATCGCCGGCGACGACGAGCTGGCGCGGTTCGTCCCCTGGGAAGTCATCGAAGAGCTGCGAAAGAAGATGGCGGGGAAGGGGTGAGAATCTATTCGTGAACTGGCAACCGCGGAGGGCGACGGGATATAATCCATCTATGCTTCCACAACTCAGCCCAGAACAACAGGCAGTGCTGCACTCGGCCGATCCCGAGACGGTGATCGAGCTTGTCGACCCGCAAACCAATACGGTCTACGTATTGTTGCGTGCCGAAGTTTACGAGCGGTGTCGCGGCGTGCTCGAACCGAGCGAGGGAATTGACATTCGCGCGGCGTATCCGTTGATGGATGCTGTCGCACGGGCCGCTGGTTGGGATGATCCGGCGGAGGATCTCTATTGTGACCTGGACCCGCGGCAGTCGAAATGAAAGTCACGCGGGGGCAGGTCGTGCTCGTCGATTTTCCCTTCGCCGGAGGTGGGCCGTCGAAGGTGCGTCCCGCGCTCGTGTTACAGAATGACCGCGATAATGCGCGATTGACAAACAGCATTGTGGCGATGATTAGCAGTCAGACCCGCCGCGCCGCTGAAGCGACGCAAGTACTAATCCAGGTCGCCACTTCAGACGGCGCCAAGTCAGGGCTGCGTGTCGATTCCGTCATCGTATGTTCAAATCTGTTTACGGTAGAGCAAAGCAAGATTCTGCGAACGTTGGGTGAGTTAACGCCGTCCCTGATGAGCGAAGTCAATGCAGCCCTTCCCCTAGTTTTCGGCCTTAGCGGTACGGCGAATTAGATCGCCGACAACGAAAGCGCCAACAACTGAATCGAGCAATGTGTCACGATGACTGCGCGGAATGTAACCTACGCAGCGAGTTTCTGGCGCCAACGGCGCTTCTGGTCGAAAATCGTCGTAGCGCTTTGGATCGTTTGGCTGGCGCTAATGCTTCTGGCGTTCAGCGAGGCTACAGGTCCCTTCTTTTTGCTTATGCCGATTGGCGTGCCATTTTGGCTAGCCTTGTTTGCAGTGACCGGTTTGATTCGATCACGGGGACTGATTGTTGTGGCCATTTTTGGTTCAGCGATCGGTCTGAGTTCGCTGCTGAGCGATTGGGACTTTCGGCTGCGCTGCAAACTATCCGAGCCTGCGCTTCGCCAGTTTATTGCCGAACAACAATCGCAGTTCCAGGCCGCCAGGGATCAAGGAGCGGAGGGAGGTTTTGTCCAACGGGATCTGACGCCGCAACGCGTTGGATTGTTTTGGGTGGATGGCTTTGAACAAATTGACGGCGTTGTGCTTGTCAGGACGTCGCATGGCATCGTCTTAGATTATTTCGGGATAGCCTGCGCGCCGCCGGGTCGTGAATTGAAGGCAAGAGAGGGCATGTACGTTTATTGGCACCTTTACGGGAATTGGTACGGGTATCAATTTGATGCGTGAGCCGAATTGCGCCAGGCGGCCGCGTCTTCGCCGTCCAGCCGCAGGGTCAGGCACTTCGCGCTGCCGCCAGCTTTGACGAACTCCGAGAGGTCCGTCTTGCGTGGAGTGTAGCCGGCCGCTGACAAGGCCTCGTGCAATCGCGGGCAACCAGCGTTCGTCACCACGGTGCGTCCCGCGACGACCGCATTGCAGGCGAAGTGCTGGGCCTCGGCCGCTGTGACCTCGATCAAACGATCAACAAGCTGCCCGATTGCCCGGCGGCCGTACTCGTCAAAGGCCCCGGGATACCAGATCGCCTCGCCCGGCGCCAGCGGGCAGAAACAAGTATCGAGGTGATAGAAGTACGGATCGACCAGTTCCAGCGGAATGACTCGCACGCCCAACCGGGCGCCGACCTGCTGGTGCCCCAAGGCGTCGCTCCGGATGCGATAGCCGGCAAACAGCGTATCGCTACAAAACAACGCGTCCCCCGCCCCTTCGAAGTAAGTCCCCTCGGGCATGTGCTCGATCGCAAACCCGGCCGCGGACAACCAGCTTTCATCATACCGTGTTTCGCGTTGCCGCACTTCATGGCGAAAGCACGAGATGACGGCCGTGCGTCGATAGATCATCGCCGCGTTGGCCGTGAAGACCAGATCAGGCAGCCCGGCGATTGGTTCCAACAGCGAGATCCGCGCTCCGGTGGCCAGCAGCAGATCGTGCAGGCCTTGCCATTGGGTAGCCGCCAATTCTCGATTGGCCGGCCGCTCGCGGCTCATCCAGGCGTTGATCTCGTACTCGATGCCGTAATGGTCGGGCCGGCACATCAAGATCCAGGGCTGAGACACGACCATAACCTGCTCACTGCCGAACGCGGTTGCTGACGCGACTAGAGATTCAGTTCCTGCACCAAAGATCGCATAAATGGCTCGACGTCGGTCACGAGCCCCACGGTCTGAAAAGTGCCGCGGTCGCTGAGCTTGATCACGGTCGACGGATTGATGTCGACGCACACTACCTTGACCCAGGCAGGGAGCAAGTTGCCAACCGCCACCGAGTGGAGCGTGCTGGCGATCATTAGCGCGAACGTAACGCCGGCCAGGTTGTCGCGCATCGCCTGCTGCGCGGCCAGCACGTCGGTAATTACATCTGGGAGCGGGCCATCGTCGCGAATGCTGCCGGCCAGCACGTAGGGAATGTCGTGCTTCACGCATTCAAACATCACGCCAGCAGTAAGTTGCCCCGTCTCGACGGCGCGGCGAATGCTGCCAATACGGCGGATGCGATTGATCGCCCGCAGGTGGTGCTCGTGCCCCCCCTCGACCGATCCGCCGTGGTCGAGCCGCACGCCCAGGCTGGTGCCAAACAGCGACTGCTCGATGTCGTGCGTGGCCAGTGCGTTACCGGCAAACAACACATCGACGAAGCCGGCCTGAATCAATCGACAGACGTGCTCGCCGCTCCCGGTGTGAATAATCGCCGGCCCGCCGACGAGCAGCAGACGCCCGCCCGCATTCTTCTGGCGGCGCATTTCGGCGGCGATCTCGCGGATGGCCACCCCTTTCGGCTTTTCCGTTGAGACGGCCGAGCCCATGAACTCAAAGCCCTGCCGCTCGTTGGTCAGCTCAGGGGGAAAGACCCGCACGCCTGCATGACCGACGATCACCTGTTGCCCGCGGCGCACGTCGCACATCGGGACGCAGCGGGCGGTGCGCGCAGTGGGGTCGACGATCACACCACAATCCATTTCTTGCCGGGCGACTTCGATCCAGGCGCCGTCGAGCCGCACTTCTGTGGACTGATTGGTGCTGCTGTAAAAGCCCTCGGGAAAGGCGCCATCCATGTCGACCACTTCGAGGCGGCAATCGTGGAGTGCCGTTGGAACGGCGCCGTGATCAGCAATCTCGGCGAGGATTTCGCGGAGCTGCTCGGCGCTCGTGGCCTGCACTTCGACCAGCGCGTAACTCGGGTCATGGCGTCCCTGACCAACCGCGATCTGCTTCAGGCGAAACGAACCACCCCCGCTGGTGATCAGATCGAGCACCTTGGGAAAGATCAGGCTGTCGATGATGTGCCCACGGATTTCGACGTCCTCGACGAGGGCAGCGTCGTGCGCGGCCTGACGCGTCGACCTGGCGGACAGAGATTTGCCGTTCATGAAATCCTCCCGAGCGGGCGGCGCGCGGCATGAGGTATCGCGATGGCACCGTATCTATTCTACGAGGCGACTGTGAAAAGCGTCTGAAGGGCAAGTCAGGGGGGTCGCAGGCGCGGCCCTTGCGCGACATTAGGACCGGTGTGAGGTCCGCAAACCGCGGCACTTTCACGCCTCGCGACAAAGCTCTATACTTCTAGGGCGAATCAGGTTGCGCACACGAGGCAGAGTTGACTGCCGCTCGGAGTAGCGCCCCGCCTACGCGAAAGATCGATAAAAACCATGCCCGAGAACAACCCGACCGATCCTTGGTCCAACCTTGCCGCGGAATTGGGAGCCGAGCCCGCCCCACCGACCGCAGCAACTCCGCCACCCCTGCCCGCCGCGCCCAGTGTGCCGCGCCGCCGGCGACCCGAGCAAATTCAAAGCCCGTCCCGGCCGGCGGCCGATTGGGGTTCGCTGGCATCGGAATTCGGGCTGGCTCCGCCGCCACTGCCGGCGGCCAGTTCCACGACCGAACCAACTGCGGAGTCTCCGGCGGCGGCGCGCTCGAAGCCCGTATTTCGCGACTCCGTTCGCGAGCGACTTGCCCAGGGCGGCGGTGGCCAACGCGCGAGCGAAACTTCCGAGCCAGACTTTGACAATGCAGTAACTACATCGGCTGACCGCACCGAGTCTCGCGAAGGTGGACGCGGGGGCGAAGGGCGTGGCCAATCGCGCGGTCGCGGCGGTGAAGGACGCGGCGAACGACGTGGTGGTGAAGGACGTGGTCGTAGTGGCGCCGGTCGTGGCCGTGGTGACGGCCGCCGTTCCGAGGGCCGCGGCGGTGATGACGCTCGACGCGACCGTCCTCCGCGCCGACACGAAGAAGGGCGAGGCCCGGCGATTGAGCCTGTCGCACGCGAATCAACGCAGCGCGTCGATTGGGACGATGAGCCTTGGGATATCGAGGTTGTCGAATCCAGCCAGGTGATTGAGGCGGATTTTGGCGACGAGCCGACCGATGCTGTTGAATCGGAGTCGCCCCGGGCGCGCGAAGGCGCGGCCGAGACGGGGGCCGACTCAGGTGAACGGACTGGTCGCCGGCGTCGGCGCCGTCGTGGTGGACGATCGGGCACGCGGGAGCGCGGCTCGGATCGATCGGCGTCACGCGAGCCGCGCGACCCCGCGCCTGCCGAACGAACCGAGCGCGATGAATTCGTGTCCCCCTATGGCGAATTTGAGCTCGACGAGGCCAATGCCGGTTCCGATCTGAGTGGAGAATTCGACGCCGAATTTGACGACGAAGCAGAAACGTCCAATGAAGTGGCGCCTGCTTCGGGCTCACGGGGCGGACCTAAGGCCGGTGAGAACGAGGACGAACGCCGCGGACGCCGACGCCGCCGCGGACGTCGCCGCGGTCGCGGTCGTAAGTCTGAGGAAGGGACCACCGTCAAACCCGCTGTCCAAGGCGATCTCGACGACCTCGAGGAAGTTGATGACGATGTCGATGAGGTGGTTGAGTATGGCCGAGCACCGCGGGCGGCAGCTCCGCCGCGAGCGAGTGGGATGCCAGCCAGCGAGCGGCTCGACGCCGACAATTTCGACGACGACGAGGATGATGACGACGACGGCGAATTGGCCGCTCGGCCTCTGCATCGTGGTATTCCCTCGTGGCAAGAAACCATTGATGTGATGATCGCCAACAACATGGAAGCCCGGGCCCGCAATCCACGCGGTAGCGACGGCGGCCGCCGCGGCGGCGGTCGCT